>NZ_VUKE01000024.1 GCF_009193175.1 Georgenia ruanii
AGGTAGCGTCGGGCACGTCGAGGTCTTTCAGATGGCTGGCGTAGGAACCTCCATCTTCGGAAGACCTCGACCTCTATCCGGCCAACGACGCGCCCACCCCCGCTACACCCTCAACTGCGAAGAGCCATGAAACCGGGCACTCTCGGCGACTTTTCCGGACGTTTTGGACAACACCTGGCGTTTTGTTGCGGGCGGGACTATGGTCCCAACCAGACTCCCCTTTGGCCCTCCGGAGGTGCCCCATGACCCCGTTCAGAGCTTCTCGTCGCCCCGGCTGGTTGGCCCGCCTGACGACGGCGCAGCGCGGGTGGGTGCTCCTCGGCGGCAGCCTGGCGGTCACCCTCATGCTCGCGGCCGCTGGTGCGAGCATGCCCTTCCTCTCCAGCATCCTCGCGGTGATCATGTGCTTCGGCCTGGTGCTGGCCCTCATCTCCCTGTTCGGCGGTTCGCACACCGCCGCACTGGCCGCGGCGCGCAGGGGGATGACCCCGTCGCATGGCGCGTTCGGGCGCGTACCGGCCTCGTGGGAGTACTACGAGACCTTCGGCCGGTAGATCGGCCGTGCCTGGCTAACCGGGCGTAGGGCAGACAGGCCGGGCGCCGCTTGTGCGGTCGCCCGGCCTTCACCGTGCTCCGAGACGTCAGAACCGCCGCAGCAGGTCCTCGGCCCGGCCGAACTCGGCGAGAACCTCGGCCACGGACCGCTCACTTCGCAGCAGGCCCACACCCTCACCGGCGTAGATGACGGCGGTGTCGTAGTCCTCAGCCGCGCGCGCCTGGCGGAGCTGCTCGGCGGCGTCGGCGTTCTCGGCAAGCTCGTCGAGCCGGTCATGCCAGGCGTCGAAGAAGGCGTTGCGCAGCGCGCGCCCGCCGTACTCGGCGGGCCAGCGGAGCCCCTGGGCCACGTCGAAGACCCGTCCGTACGCCGTCGCCGTCTCAGCGGCGTCGAACAATCGCCGGCGCGCTGTAGCAGAGGTGCCCGCTTCGGTGCAGCCAAGCAACGCCGTGCCCACCCACGCCCCGACGGCACCCGCGGCCAGCACCGCCGCCAGCCCCCGGGGCCCGGCGATCCCGCCCGCGGCGACCACGGGAACGGCCACCGCGTCCAGGACGCTTTGCAGCAGCGCAAGTGTGGCGACCTCGCCGCGCCCGTGCCCGCCGCCCTCGGCGCCGCGGGCCACCACGAGGTCCACGCCGGCGGCCTCCGCGCGCCGCGCCTCCTCCACGGTCCCCACCTGGGCGGTGACCCGGATGCCTGCCTGCCTGACCCGGCCGACGTACGACTCGGGTGGGCCGAAGCTGATGGAGATGAGCGCGGGCCGGGCGGCGATGGCCGCGTCGAGCTGCTCGGGCCGGTCCGCGAGGGCCCACGCCATGAGGCCCACGCCGAACGGACGGCCGCGTGGGCGACATCGGCCTGCTCCGTCACCCAGTCGCCGCTGCGTGACGCATTGACGCCCACCATGCCCAACCCGCCGGCGGCGGACACGGCCGCGGCCAGCGGGCCCTCGCCCGGGCCGGCCATGGGCGCGCCGATGACCGGGACCCTGAGGTCGAATGTGTCGGTGAGCCAGGTGTCGAGCACGGTTGCTCCTTTGCGCTGGGGTCGCTCAGCGGCGAGGCTAGCGCCCAGGCCGGCGGACGGGGCGCCCACCACCCTGGTTACGGCCGGCGTCGATGCCGACCGGCCAAACGACGCGAGGAGGACGCATGGACATCGGGTTCGCCCTGCCGGTCTCCGGCGCCTGGGCCACGCCGGCCAACATCGCCGCGGTGGCGCGGCGGGCCGAGGAGCTGGGCTACGCCTCGCTGTGGACCTTCCAGCGCCTGCTCGTCCCCGAAGGCAGCCGGTTGCCGCCGGTGTACGCCAGCGTCCTCGACCCCGTCGTCGCCCTCGGCTTCGCCGCAGCCGTGACGGAGCGCGTGCGTCTGGGCACCGCGGTCGTCAACCTGCCGTTCGTTGCGCCGGTTCTCCTCGCCAAGCAGATGGTCACGCTCGACGTGCTCTCCGGCGGCCGGCTCGACGTCGGCCTCGGGCTCGGCTGGCAACCGGAAGAGTTCGAGGCTTCGGGCACGCCGATGGAGCGCCGCGGTGCCCGCGCCGAGGAGTACCTCGCGTGCCTGCTTGCCCTGTGGGGGCCCGACCCGGTCGAGTTCGAGGGCGAGTTCTATCGGGTGCCCCGGGCAAGCGTGCAGCCGAAGCCCGTGCAGCGCCCGGCGCCCCCTGTCCTCCTGGGCGCCTCGGCGCCGAGCGCGCTCGCTCGTATCGGGCGCCTGGCCGACGGGTGGATCAGCAGCAGCCGGGCCGACCCCGCCGACTTGGCCGACCCCATCGAGCGCGTCCGCGCCGGGGCGCGCGCCGCGGGCCGGGATCCCGACCGGCTGCGCTTCGTCTGCCGCGGCGTCCTGCGCGAGGCCCCGCGCACCATCCCGCTGACCGGGTCCTTGGAGGAGGTCCGCGCGGACCTGCCGGAGCTGGCCGCCCAGGGCATCACCGAGGTCTTCGTCGACCTCAACTTCGACCCCACCGTCGGCCACCCCGACGCCGACCCGGTCGCGTCGATGCGTCGCGCGCACGCGGTGCTGGAGGCGCTCGCCCCGGCGTCGTGACCATCGCGCTCACACCGCCGCCCGCTCGTCCGCGAGCACCCGCTGCAGCGTCTTCCACACGGTGGTGTCCAGCGCGGCATAGGCGCCGGTCACCGTGCGCAGCATGTTGCGCTGGGCTCGGGAGGTCTCCCCGCGGGTGGGGCTGTGATGGTGCTCGTACGTGTTGACGGCCTGGAGCACGGCGTGCGCGGTGCCCGCCCATGGCTCCACCCGGCGGTCGTGCCGGTACAGCCCGGCGAGCGCCTCCCGCTTCTTCTCGGCGTGGCGCAGCGCCTTGGGCGGCAGCTTCTCCCCGTGCGCGCCGGTCGTGGGCACCCAGGCGTCGAGGAAGCGGTCCCAGGTGCGCCGCGAGACGTCGATCTGGCACAGCCGGGCCACCTCGGCGGCGAAGGCGTCGGCGGTGGTGTGCACGAGCGCGAGCGCCTCCCGGGCTGCGCCCAGCCGCAGGCGCGAGCTGCGGGAGTGGCGGATCTTGAGATCCTGGCCCCGTTCCCGCAGCGCCGCGTTGCGGGTGTTGTCGCACACGACGTCGGTGACGGTGCGCTTGTAGGTGGTGGCCAGGGAGCCGTCCAGGGTGGTCGTGGCGAGCAGGTTCGGCCGGAACTCCACCCCCTCGGGCGTGGTGATGGACTCGGGCACGCTGACCTCCACCCAGGCGACGGCGCCGCCCTTGAGCAGGCCCGCGGAGCTGACGGACAACGAGTCGTCGAGGATGTTGGCGAGCGAGGTGAGGAGGTACTCCGTGTACGGGTGGGGCACGTAGGCGTCGGTGAAGACGCCCAGCACGTGGCCGTCGCGCCGGTCCGAGCGGACGATGGCCTGCCGGCCGGGGACGAGCATCCACCGCATCGGTGCGCCCTCCGGGCTCAGGTGCGTCATCGTCCGCGCGTCGGCCGGGCGCTCGACGGCGATGGCCCGCGACTCGGCCTGCCAGCCGAAGAGCCGACGGGCGACGTCCTCCACCGGGATGGGGCCGGGGTAGTGGTTGGGCTCCTCGCCCTGCAGTTCGGCCCGGTAGTGCCAGGCGGTGCCGCGGTGGGTGGTGTTGCCGATGAGGGTCTGGGTGTTCAGGGTCTGCAAGGTCTCCAGTGACATGGCATTGCCTCCTTGGCGGCAGCCAACCGCGTGGCACCGACATCGCGCCGGGGCCCTGTGGATGGCGACGGCGGACACACCGTGCAGACGGCAGCGCCGTGCGGGTCATGACTCCAGGTCCGTGGCGCCTGCCCGTCTCCACGGGGACGATGAGGGCACGAATCCGGCGGGACGACGAGGTCACGAATCTGCCTCCATCCACGGCACGGTCGCGGCGGTCGGCAACGGCGCCTACACCGGCCGCCAAGCACGGCGTCGTCGGCATCACGAAGAACGCCGCCGCCGAGCACGGCCCGCAGGGCCTGCGCATCAACTGTGTCGGGCCGGGCTACATCATGACCCCGCTGCTGGAGAACAACCTCACCCCCGAGGTGCTCGGCGTGCTGCGCACCCGCCACCCCCTGCCGGCTCGGCCGCCCCGAGGAGGTCTCCCACCTCGTGTGCTTCCTGCTCTCCGACGAGGCCTCCTTCATCACCGGCAGCTACCACCTCGTCGACGGCGGCTCACCGCCGTCTGACGTGCCCAACGCCCCGGCCGACAAGGACAAGCCCACACAGACGAAGGTGAACAGGCCGCACCGCTGCGGCGCGTCACCGTGACCCGCGCCGCGCCCGTGGGAGCATGTCGCCGCAGGTGGGAGCGGACGAGACCCCGAGGGGGAGACGTGAGCAGCGACGCCGGCCCGAGCGCCGTGATGACCCAGGAGGCGCGCACCCGCCAGGGGGACGTCCTCGTCGTCGACGGGCTGGTGCGCCGCTTCGGCGACCTCACCGCCGTCGACGGCGTCTCCTTCCGCATCGGCGCGGGGGAGACCTACGGCCTGCTCGGGCCCAACGGCGCGGGCAAGACGACGACGATCTCCATGATCGCCGGCCTGCTCGCCCCCGACGCCGGCGGCGTGACCGTGGCGGGGCAGCCCATGGGCCCGGACGCCATCTCCGTCAAGCGGCACATCGGCCTCGTCCCGCAGGACCTGGCCATCTACCCCGACCTCACCGCTCGGGAGAACCTCACCTTCTTCGGCCGGCTGCAGGGCCTGGGCGGCAAGGCCCTGGCGGCCCGCGTGGACGAGGTGCTCGAGCTGGTCGGCCTGACCGACCGCGCCAAGGACGCCACCAAGGAGTACTCCGGCGGCATGAAGCGCCGGCTGAACATCGGCGTGGGCCTGCTGCACCGGCCCCTGCTGCTCATCCTCGACGAGCCCACGGTCGGGGTGGACCCGCAGTCGCGCAACGCCATCCTGGAGTCCGTCGAGGCGCTGTCCGTCGAGGGCATGGCGGTGCTGTACACCACGCACTACATGGAGGAGGCCGAGCGCCTCTGCGACCGCATCGCCATCGTCGACTCCGGCCGGATCCAGGCCGAGGGCACCCGCGACGAGCTGATCCGCCTCACCGGCGGCCTGGACCACATCCGGCTCAGCGGCACCGGCGACACCGCCGCCGCGGCCGAGGCGCTGCGGGCCCTGCCCGCCGTCGACCGGGTCGACGCCGACCGGCGCACCCTGGTCCTCACGGTCCACGACGCGCCCACCGCGGTCGCCGCCATCGTCACCGGCGCCGCCGCGGCCGGGCTGACCCTGAGCGACGTCGAGATCACCCGCCCGGACCTGGAGTCGGTGTTCCTCCAGCTGACCGGGAAGGCGCTGCGGGACTGATGCGCGACATCCTCACCATGACCGCGTCGGACCTGCGCCAGCGGGTCCGGGACAAGTCGGTCCTGATCTTCGCGATCGTCGTGCCCCTGGGGCTGATGTTCGTGTTCAACCTCGCCTTCGGCGGCGCGCAGGACCCCGAGCTCGAGCCCGTGACCGTCGCCGCCAGCGCCGCCGACGGCGACCCGATCGCCGCGGCGGTCGTCGGCGCCCTGACCCAGATCGACGGCCTGGACGTCACCGTGGAACGGACCGACCCCGAGCAGGTCCGCGCCCTGACCCGCAGCGGCGACGCCGGCCTGGGCCTGCTCGTGCCGGCCGGGTTCGGCGGGGCGCTCCAGCGCGGCGAGGCGACCACCGTCGAGCTCATCGAGGGCGACGGCGCCGGCCTCGAGACCGACGTGCTCGTCGCCGTCGTCCAGGGCGTGGTCGACCAGCTGACCGCCGGCACCATCGTCGCGCACGCGGCCGGCGCGGCCGGGCTGCCGCCCGAGCGGGCGGCCGCCATCGCCCAGGCCGTGGCCCGCGAATCCGGCGCGATCACCCTCACCGAGGGCGAGGCGTCCAGCGAGCAGCTCACCGCCTCCGGCGCCCTCGTCGCCGGCCAGGCCGGGCTGTTCCTCCTCTTCACCGTCGGGTTCGGCGTGCTCGGGCTCGTCGCCGAGCGCCAGCAGGGCACGCTGACCCGGCTGCTGTCGATGCCGGTGCGGCGCGGCAGCATCGTCACGGCCAAGGGCCTGACGAGCTTCGTGCTCGGCGTGGTCGCCACCGCGGTCCTGCTGGCCGCCGGGTCGGCCTTCTTCGGCGTCGGCTTCGGCTCGCCGGCGGCGGTCGCGGTGCTCATCGTGTGCGTCGTCGCCGCCGCGACGTCGCTGATGTTCGTCATCGCCCGAGTGGCCCGCACCGCCGAGCAGGCCAACATCCTCCAGTCCATCCTGGCGATGGTCCTCGGGGTCGGCGGCGGGGCGTTCTTCCCCATCGCGGCCACCGGGCTGGCCGGGCAGCTCCTCGACCTCAACCCCGTCGCCGCGTTCATCCGCGGGCTGGGCATCACCGCCGGCGGCGGCGGGCTCGCCGCGATCGGGGTGCCGGTGGCGATCATGCTGGGCTTCGCCGTCGTGTGCTGGGCGATCGCCCGCGTCGTGCCGAACCGGGGGGTGGCGGCATGAGCGCGGCGATGACGGTCGCGGGCGTCGAGCTGCGGCGCTTCCTGCGGGACCGGTCCAACATCTTCTTCGCGTTCATCTTCCCGCTGCTGCTGGTCGTGCTCATCGGCTCGCAGTTCGGCGCCGGCGCCATGCAGGGCCGGGCCGCCGTCGCCGGGGCGGACACCGCGCTGCGCGGGGCGCTGGTCGCCGCCCTGCAGGACGACGACGTCGCGGTCACCCTGGCCGAGCCGGACGTCGTGCGCGAGCAGCTGGCCCGGGGGCGCACGGACGCGGGGATCCTCGTGTCCGACGAGGCCGCGGCGGCCTACGACGCCGGGGAGCCGGCGCAGCTCGAGGTCATCGCCGGCAGCCAGGCCGACGCCCAGGCCGTCGTCCAGCGCGTGCGCACCGCCGTCCAGGCGCTCGCCACCGAGCAGGCCCAGCTGGCCGCCCTCGTGGCCGCCGGGATCCCGGCGGCCGACGCCCGGACGGCCCTGGCTGACGCCGCCGGCGCCGTCAGCGCGCCTCAGGTGCGGGTGACCGACGTCGACGAGGTCGCGCAGGCGTTCTCCGGGCTGGGCCAGTTCGACCTGGGCGCGGGAACGATGACGCTGCTGTTCGTCTTCCTCACCTCCCTCGCCGGGTCCGCCACCCTCATCCAGGCCCGCCGCTACGGCGTCGTCTCCCGCGTCCTGTCCGCGCCCGTCTCCACCGGTCAGCTCGTGGCCGGGCAGGCGATCGGGCGGTGGGTCATCGCGTTCTTCCAGGGCGCCTACGTCATGGCCGGCAGCTCGCTGCTGTTCTCGGTGAGCTGGGGCAGCATCGGCCTGTCCCTGCTCGTCCTGGCGGTCTTCAGCGTCGTCTCGGCCGCCGCGGGCATGGTCATCGGCTCGGTGATGGACAACGATGGCGCCGCCACGGGCATTGGGGTCGGCGCCGCCCTGATCCTCGGCGCGCTCGGCGGGTGCATGGTGCCGCTGGAGGTCTTCCCGGACACCCTGCGCGCCGTCGCCAACGTCACCCCGCACGCCTGGGCGTACGAGGCCTTCGCGCAGATCCAGCGGCACGAGGGCACGCTGGCCGACGTCCTGCCCCAGCTCGGCGTGCTGGCCGCCATGGCCGCGGTGCTGCTGGGCCTGGGCGCCTGGCTGCTGCGCCGCAGCCTCGCGCGCGCCCTCTGACGATCCCCGCCCGCGGCTCGCCGGCGCCGGCGCGCGAGCACCGCCGTCGTGCCGGTGTCGGTGGGGTGTGCGTGAATGGGCGGAGCGACGGCGCCGAGGAGGTCCTCATGCTCCGACCCAGGGACACCGCCACCCGCGAGCGCAAGCGGCTGGACGGGCTGTGGAGCTTCGCGCTCGACCTTCAGGGCCTCGGCCGGTCCACCGGCTGGCAGTCCCGCCCGCTCCAGGGCGCCCGGGAGATCGCGGTGCCCGCCAGCTTCAACGACCTGTTCGCCGACCCCGAGGTCCGCGACTACGTCGGCGACGTCTGGTACCAGACCACGGTGCGCGTGCCGCGCGGCTGGACGGGCCAGCGCATCGTGCTCAACTTCGAGTCCGCCACCCACAAAGCCACGGTGTGGGTGGGCGACACCGAGGTCATGACGCACGAGGGCGGCTACCTGCCGTTCGAGGCGGACGTCACCGACCTCGTCACGCCCGGCGAGGAGGTGCGGGTCACCGCCGTCGTCAACAACGAGCTGACCTTCCAGACCATCCCGCCCGGGGTCATGGAGGACACCCCCACCGGCAAGACGCTGCGCTACTGGCACGACTTCTTCAACTACGCCGGGCTGCACCGCTCGGTCTGGCTCTACACCACCCCGCGCACCTACGTCGCCGACATCACCGTCGTCACCGGTCTCGACGGCGCCGCCGGCACCGTGGACTACACCCTCGAGGCGGGCGGCGACGCGGCGGACCAGGCCCGGCTCGCCGTCGTGCTGCGCAACCGGGAGGGCCACGAGATCGCCGCGGTCGACGGCGCGAGCGGCACCCTGACCGTGCCGGACGTGCACCGCTGGACCCCGGGCGACGGGTACCTCTACGACCTCGAGGTCCGGCTGCTCGACGGCGAGACGACGGCGGACAGCTACCCCCTCGCCGTCGGCGTGCGCACCGTGGAGGTGCGCGGCACGGACTTCCTCATCAACGGCCAGCCGTTCTACTTCCGCGGCTTCGGCATGCACGAGGACCACGCCACCGTGGGCAAGGGGCACAACGACGCCCACCTCGTCCACGACGTCGCCGTGCTGGAATGGGTCGGCGCGAACTCCTTCCGCACCTCGCACTATCCGTACTCGGAGGACGTGCTGGAGTACGCCGACCGGCAGGGGCTGGTGGTCATCGACGAGACCCCGGCCGTGGGGCTGAACATGGGGCTCGGCGGCGGGATCTTCGGCGCCCAGGGGTACACGACGTACTCGCCGGAGACCATCAACGACCAGACCCAGGCCGTGCACGCCCAGGTGATCCGCGACCTCGTGGTCCGGGACAAGAACCACCCCTGCGTGGTGCTGTGGAGCATCGCCAACGAGCCCGAGTCCCACACGGCGGCGGCCGAGGAGTACTTCCGGCCGCTGTTCGACGTCGCCCGCGAGGCCGACCCCACCCGCCCGGTCGGGTTCGTCAACGTCATGCTGGCGCCGCACGGGCAGTGCCGGGTCTCGCAGTTCTCCGACGTGCTCATGCTCAACCGGTACTACGGCTGGTACGTCTACAGCGGGGACCTGGCCGGCGCCGAGCGGGCCTGGCGCGAGGAGCTGGCCGGCTGGGCGAGCGACGGCAAGCCGATCATCATCACCGAGTACGGTGCGG
The DNA here is from genome assembly GCF_009193175.1 of Georgenia ruanii. Lineage (GTDB taxonomy): Bacteria > Actinomycetota > Actinomycetes > Actinomycetales > Actinomycetaceae > Georgenia > Georgenia ruanii. The sequence continues at coordinate 9,325 of NZ_VUKE01000024.1, forward strand.
ACACCTTCCCGGGGCTGCACAACCTCGTGCCGCAGCCGTGGTCGGAGGAGTACCAGGTGGAGTACCTGGAGATGAACCACCGCGTGTTCGACAGCGTCGGGGCGGTGGTGGGCGAGCAGATGTGGAACTTCGCCGACTTCGCCACCGTCGCCGGACCGACCCGGGTTGGCGGGAACAAGAAGGGGGCGTTCACCCGCGACCGCGAGCCCAAGGCCGCGGCCCATCTGCTGCGCCGGCGGTGGGGCGGCGGGGTGTGAGGTGCCGGCCGGCCGGCCGGGGCGGCCGCGAACCACCCCGGCCGGCCGGTGCGCCTGCGCGGGAGCCTCAGGCCGTGAGGTCCCGGGCCAGCTCCTCGAAGCAGGCGAGGTAGGCGTCGATCGCCTCGTCGGTGTGCGTGACCGACAGCGTCCACTCCTCCTCACGGCCCGGCGTCATGAAGATCCCGCGGTTCATGTTGAACAGCCAGGCCAGCTCGGACAGGTCGGCGTCCTGGTTGGCCTTGAAGGTCTCGTAGTCGACGACCTTCTGCGGCGAGAACGTCACGCAGCCCTTCGAGCCGATGCCGACGGCGTAGCCGGGCAGGCCGTAGCGGTCGACGATGTCCTGGCAGCCGGACACGATGCGGTCGTTGAGCCGGTCCAGGTGCGCGTACGCCTCGGGGGTGAGGACGTCGAGCAGGCTCGCCCGGGCGGCCGCCATGGTCAGCGGGTTCCCGTTGTACGTGCCCACCTGGTACACCGAGCCGTCCTCGACGACCGACATCACCTCCGCGGACCCGCCGATGGCCCCGGCGGGCAGGCCGCCGCCGAGCGCCTTGGCGAGGGTGACCATGTCGGGCGTGACGCCGAACTTCTCCGTCGCACCGCCCGGCGCGATGCACAGGCCGGTCTTGACCTCGTCGAAGATGAGGACGACGCCGTAGCGGGAGGTGATCTCGCGGACCGCCTCGAGGTAGCCCGGCTCGGGAAGGACCACGCCGAGGTTCATCATGGCGGCCTCCATGATCACGCACGCGGGCAGGCGGCCCTCCTGCTCGAGGCGCTGCATGCGCCGCTCCATCGCGCCGGCGTCGTTGAACGGCACCGCCACGGTCATGTCGACGACCGCCTGGGGGATGCCGGCGCCGTAGGGGAGGGAGGCGAGGTTGTCGGGGTCGCCGATCTTGTCGTACTCCACCCCGATGGAGACCATCACCGTGTCGTGGTGGCCGTGGTAGGAGCCGAAGATCTTCATCACGGTGTCCCGGCCGGTGTAGGCGCGGGCGATCCGGATGGCGTCCATCGTCGACTCGGACCCGGAGTTCGTGTAGCGCCACTTCGGCAGCCCGAAGCGGCGGGCGAGCTCGTCGCCGACGACGATCGCGTCCTCGGTCGGGGCGGCGAAGTGGGTGCCCAGCGGGTAGCGCGCGGCCACGGCCGCGCCGATGGCGGGGTGGGCGTGGCCCTGCACCATGGAGCCGAACCCGTTGTGGAAGTCCCAGTACTCGTTGCCGTCGACGTCGCGGACCCGCGGCCCCTGCCCGCCCTCGAGGTAGATCGGCCAGGGGTCGCGCAGCTGGTAGGACGACGCGACGCCGCCGGCGAGGTGGGCGCTGGCGCGGGCGTACGTCTCGCGCGAGCGCTGCGTGCGCGCGTCGAGACGCTCGGCCTCGCGCGCGATGAGCTCGGCGATGCGCTGACGGGAGATCTGTGCGGTATCGGTGGTGGTCATGGTTGCCTCCGCCCGCGCCGGCCTGGCGCTCGGGCCCGTGATGGGTGACAAACCCGGCCGGCCTGGCGCCGGGTGCGGCGACGCGGGGCCGGCCCGGTGGCCCACCCCGATATGAACGTAGATCATTTATGCCGGGCGGGGGGTGTTTCGTCAACCCCGCCACGCGGGGCGACGGCGCCCGCGGATCGCCCCGAGGTACGGAAGGATGGTGGGCCGTGACCCCAGCGCGTGACCGCCCCGAGAGTTCGCGGCCGGACCGCGCGCGCCGGCGGGGGCGCCCGGCCACGCCGGTGCTCTCCCCGGCGAAGATCACCGCGGCGGCCATGGCCCTGATCGAGTCCCGGGGGTACCGGGCGCTGACGATGGCGGCCCTGGCCCGCGAGCTGCGGGTCTCGCCGTCGGCGCTGTACAACCACGTGCGTGCCAAGCAGGACCTGCTGCGCTGGATCCAGGACCACGTCAACGAGGGCATCGACGCCTCGGGCTTCGCGACGGAGCCGTGGGACGTGGCGCTGGAGCGGTGGGCCCGGTCCTACCGGGACGCCTACGCGCGCCACGCCCCCCTCGTGCCGGTCATCGCCGTCGCGCCGGTCGCCGGGGCGACGCACACCATCGCGATGTACGAGCGGGTGGCGGCCGGGCTGCAGACGGGCGGGTGGCCGGCCGAGGCCGTCGTCGACGTCATCGTCGCGGTGGAGTCCTTCGTGCTCGCCTCGGCGCTGGACGCCACCTCCCCGCCGGACATCTTCGACGTCGGCGACCTCGCCTCCACCGCGCCGGTCTTCGCCGCGGCGGTGGCCGCGCGCCGAGCCGACGACCCGGCGGGCGCGGCCTTCGACGTCGGGCTGACCGCCCTGCTCGAGGGCCTGCGCGCCCGCCTCGCCCGGCTGCAGCCGTGAGACGCCAGCCGGCGAGACCGGTGGGAGCGCGCTGAGTAGCGCACTGCCCGCCGCCATGGCCGCGCCGACCCCGGAGGCCGCTGCGGCGCCGGGCACGTGCCCGGCGCCGCAGCCCAGCGCTCCTACGTCTCGACGCGGGGGCGGGTTACTCCTCGCCGAGGGCGTGCATGACGTGCTTGACCCGGGTGTACTCCTCCACCGAGTACAGCGAGAGGTCCTTGCCGTACCCGGAGGACTTGAACCCGCCGTGCGGCATCTCCGACGTCAGCAGCACGTGCGTGTTGACCCACACGCAGCCGAAGTCCAGGTCGCGCGAGACCCGCATGGCGGTGCCGTGGTCGGCGGTCCACACGCTGGAGGCGAGGGCGTAGTCGACGTCGTTGGCCAGCTCGACGGCCTCCGCCTCGGTGGCGAAGGACTGGACAGTCAGCACCGGGCCGAAGGTCTCCTCCTGCACGATCCGGTCGTCCTGGCGCACCCCGGTGACGATGGTCGGCTCGAAGAAGTACCCGACGTCCGAGGCCGGCTTGCCGCCGGTGACGACCGTGGCGTGTGCCGGCAGCGACTCCACCTTCTCCTTGACGGTGGCGAAGTGGCGGGCGTTGTTGAGCGGGCCGTAGAAGTTCTTCGAGTCGTCCGGGTCGCCGGTGGTCGTCTCGCGTGCGGCCTGGGCGAGCAGCTCGACGAACTCGTCGTGCACGGAGTCCTGCACCAGCACCCGGGTGACGGCGGTGCAGTCCTGGCCGGCGTTGAAGGTGCCGAACTCCACCAGCGCCTGGGCGGTGGCGGGCAGGTCGGCGTCGGCGAAGACGACGGCGGGTGCCTTGCCGCCGAGCTCGAGGTGGCTGCGCTTGACGTTCTTCGCCGCGCTGGCCGCCACGGCCTTGCCCGCCCGGACCGAGCCGGTGATCGAGACCATCGCCGGGGTGCGGTGCTCGGTCATGAGCTCGCCGGTGGAGGCGTCGCCCAGGACGACGTTGAGCACCCCGGCCGGCAGGATGTCCTGGGCGATGCGCGCGATCTCGAGGGTGGACTCCGGGGTGGTGTCGGAGGGCTTGAGCACGATGGTGTTGCCCGCCGCCAGCGCCGGGCCGATCTTCCAGATCGCCATCATCAGCGGGTAGTTCCAGGGCGTGACCTGGGCGACGACGCCCACGGGCTCGCGCCGCACGTAGGAGGTGTGGCCGGGCAGGTACTCGGTGGCCGCCTTGCCCTCGAGGGTGCGCGCCGCCCCGGCGAAGAAGCGGAGGTTGTCCGCGCCGGCGCCGACCTCCTCCTGGCCGATCATCTCGCGGGGCTGGCCGGTGTTGCGGTGCTGGGCCTCCACGAGGGCGGACTCGTTGGCCTCGAGCGCGTCGGCGAGGCGCAGCAGCAACCGCTGCCGCTCGCTGGGGGTGGTGCGCCGCCACGTGCGGAAGGCGGTCGCGGCGGCCGCCATCGCGGCATCGACGTCCGCGGCGCCGGAGATCGGGGAGACGGCGACGACCTCAGCGGTGGTGGGGTCGACGACGTCGAGCCGGCCCTCGCCGATCGCGTCGACGAACTCGCCGTTGATGAAGTTCTTCAGGACCACGGCCTCTGGCGCCACGGAGCTCATCCTCTCTGCGGTGGGTGCGCGACGGGGTCCGCGCACTAAATGAATAGTGGTCACTTTGGCATACATGTGACGCGGGCGACAGCCCCTTCGGTCGCGTGGCGCCCAACGACCGGATTGGCACGCTGGTCGCAGCCGGAGTGGCGTTTGTGGCTACAGCCAGAATGGCGGATTGGCTGCTGGGGAGTCAGCCCTCGAGCCGCCGTGCGGCGTCGGCCTGCAGCGCCACCCACGCGCTGACCCGGGTGCCGGGGTCGTCGAGCGAGCGGCCCAGCGCCGCCTCGATCTCCTCGACCCGGTGGCGCACGGTGTTGCGGTGCACGCCGAGCTCGGCGGCGACCCGCCCGCGCGAGCCGTGGTGGCGCAGGTACGCGCGCAGGGTGAGGACCAGGTCCGGCCGCCCGGCCAGCGGGGCGAGGTAGGAGGCGGCGAACGCGCCCGCGGCCTCGGCGCCGACCAGCGCCAGGACGCCGTCGTCGACCAGGTCGTCCCAGCGCACCAGCGGCAGCGCCGGCGTGGTCTGGGCCAGCGCGTAGCGCGCGGTGGTCGCCGCCCGCTCGCCGTCGTCCAGCCCGACGGCGGCCCCCACCCCGGCCTGCAGGCCCAGCTCGGTGAGCAGGCCGGCGGCCCGCTCGGTGCGCTCGGGGGCGTCCGCCAGGCGCACGACGTCCCCGGTGCGGGCCGCCAGCGCGCCGGCGCCCAGCTCGGCCTCCAGCGCGGCGAGGGCGTCGTCGAGCCGGTCCGCCGGCCCGCTCGCCCACGCCGCGCGCAGCCGCGCCGGCAGCCGGACCTCCCCGGGCAGGTCCTCGACGGCGGCGAGCAGCACCGCCGCGGTGCGGGCGTCGCCGGTGAGGACCAGCTCGAGGGCGCGCGCCCGCAGCCGCCGGTCGGTGTCAAGGCGGTCGCGGCGGCGCTCGGCGGCCAGGCCGAGCAGCGCCACGGCCGTGGTCACCGCGCCGCGCTGGCCGTCCGAGAGCTGGTGCGGGGTCCACGCCACGAGATAGCTGTCGGGTCGGTCGCTGAGGCCGATCGGCTGGATGAGACACGCGTGCCCGGCCAGGCCCACCGACGCCGAGGCGCGCAGCCCCTGCGGGCGCAGCCGCGCGACCTCGGCCGGGAGGTCCAGGCCCGGCGGCACCGCGGTACCGACCGCCTCCGTCACCGCGCCGCCGGCGGACACCAGCGCGGCGCCGCCGGTGAGGTGGGCCGCCAGGACGCGCAGCAGCGCCGCCGGGTCCCCGGCGCGCGCGGCGGCCTCGGTCAGCTCGCGCTGGACGGCGACGGCGCGGCGCGCGTCGGCCTGCTCGGTCTGCTCCAGCAGCTGGGCGGTCAGCCGGCTGATGGCCACGAACGTGGTGCGGTGGGGCACCTCGAAGAGGTTGACCTCCTGGTGGCGGCAGGCGCGTTCGAGCGGCGGCGGCACGGCCGCGTGGGTCAGCCCGGTGGCGAAGCCGACGGCGGCCACGCCGGCCGCCCGCAGCCGGGCGACGTACCCCTCCCACTCGTGGTCCCAGCCCTCCGCGCGCAGGCCGGTGGTGAGCAGGACCTCGCCGCCCTCGAGGAACGGGCTGGGGTCGGCCAGCTCGCTGGTGGCGACCCAGCGCACCGGCGCGAGCGGCCGCGGCACCACCACCCCGCGCAGCGCCAGCGCCGGCTGGGCCAGCACGTCTTGCACGGCGACCATGACGGACAGTCTTGCACAGCATGGCACGGCATATTGTGCAGGTCTGCCACTGTGGCGGCGGGGACGTTGGTCCTACGGTGTGAACCACGCCCCACCGGGCGCCGGACGTTTCACTCCCTGGAGGCCTCGCATGTCCCTTCTCACCCCCGCCGTCACCGGTGGCCCGGCGCTGGCGCAGGAGCGCCGCCTGGTCACCGAGATCCCCGGCCCGCGCTCGCGCGAGCTGGCCGAGCGGCAGCGGGCCGCGGTCGCCCGCGGGGTCTCCACCACCATGCCGGTGTTCGCCGCCGCGGCCGGCGGCGGCGTCGTCGTCGACGTCGACGGCAACTCCCTCATCGACCTCGGCTCCGGCATCGCCGTGACCACCGTGGGCAACAGCGCCCCCAAGGTCGTCGAGGCGGTGACCGCGCAGGTGGCCTCCTTCACCCACACCTGCTTCATGATCACCCCCTACGAGGGCTACGTGGCCGTCGCCGAGCGGCTCAACGCGCTGACCCCCGGCGACCACGAGAAGCGCACCGCACTGTTCAACTCCGGCGCCGAGGCGGTGGAGAACGCGGTGAAGATCGCCCGCGCCTACACCAAGAAGAACGCCGTCGTGGCCTTCGACCACGCCTACCACGGCCGCACCAACCTCACCATGGCGCTGACCGCCAAGAACCAGCCGTACAAGTCCGGCTTCGGCCCGTTCGCCCCCGAGGTCTACCGCGCGCCGCTGTCCTACCCCTTCCGCGACGGGCTCTCCGGCGCCGAGGCGGCCAAGCACACCATCTCCGTCATCGAGAAGCAGGTCGGCGCCGAGAACCTCGCGGCGCTCGTCATCGAGCCCATCCAGGGCGAGGGCGGCTTCATCGTCCCGGCCGAGGGCTTCCTTCCCGCCCTGGTGGAGTGGGCCCGGGCGAACAACGTGGTCTTCATCGCCGACGAGGTCCAGAGCGGCATCGCCCGCACCGGCACCTGGTACGCCAGCGAGCACGAGGGCATCGTCCCCGACCTGGTCACCACCGCCAAGGGCGTCGCCGGCGGCCTGCCCCTCTCCGCCGTCACCGGCCGCGCCGAGATCATGGACGCCGCCCACGCCGGCGGCCTCGGCGGCACCTACGGCGGCAACCCGCTGGCCACCGCCGCCGCGCTCGCCACCCTGGAGACCATCGAGAGCGACGGCCTCCTCGACCGGGCCCGCGCCGTCGGCGAGATCCTCATGACCCGGCTCGGCGCCCTGCAGCAGGGCGACCCGCGGGTGGGTGACGTGCGCGGCCGCGGCGCCATGGTCGCCGTCGAGCTCGTGGACCCCGCCACGAAGGACCCGGACGCCGCCCTGGCCAAGAACGTCGCCGCCGCCGCGCACGCCGCCGGCGTCATCGTCCTGACCTGCGGCACCTACGGCAACGTCCTGCGCTTCCTGCCGCCGCTGTCCATCTCCGACGAGCTGCTCGCCGAGGGGCTCGACGTGCTCGTCCACGCCTTCGAGGAGACCCGGTGACCGCCCCCGCGTCGACGACGACGTCGGCGAGCCCGCTCGACGACGCCCGCGCCCAGCTCGCCGAGGCGGTGGAGGTGCTCGGGCTGCCCGAGGGTCTGCACCGCATGCTCGCCACGCCGCGGCGGGAGGTGACCGTCTCCATCCCGCTGCGGCGCGACGACGGCAGCCAGGACCTGTTCATCGGCCACCGCGTCCAGCACAACTTCTCGCGCGGCCCGGCCAAGGGCGGCATCCGCTACAGCCCGCACGTCGACCTGGACGAGGTCCGCGCGCTGGCCATGTGGATGACCTGGAAGTGCGCCCTGCTCGACGTGCCCTACGGCGGCGCCAAGGGCGGGGTGCGGATCGACCCGCGCAACTACTCCGCCGCCGAGCTCGAGCGGGTCACCCGCCGGTTCACCTCCGAGATCCTGCCGGTCATCGGGCCCGCGCACGACATCCCGGCCCCGGACATCGGCACCGACGAGCAGACCATGGCCTGGATGATGGACACCTACTCCGTCGCCTCCGGGTACACCGTCCCCGGCGTGGTCACCGGCAAGCCGGTCGCGCTGGGCGGCTCGCTCGGGCGGGCCAGCTCCACCTCCCGCGGGGTGGTCGACGTGGCGCTGGCGGCGCTGCCCTCGCGGGGGCTGCGGCCGGCGACGACGACCGCGGCCGTGCAGGGCTTCGGCAAGGTCGGCCGCGGCGCGGCCCGCTTCCTCGCCGAGGCCGGCGTGCGCGTCACCGCCGTGTCCGACCAGTACGGCGCCGTCGTCAACGCCGCCGGGCTGGACGTCCCGGCCCTGGAGCGGCACGTGGACGCCACCGGCAGCGTCGTGGACTTCGCCGGCGGCGAGGTGCTCGACGGCGGGGCCCTGCTCGAGCTCGACGTCGACCTGCTCGTGCCCGCCGCCGTCGAGGGCGTCCTGACCGCCGAGAACGCCCCGCGGGTGCGCGCCCGGCTCGTCGTGGAGGGCGCCAACGGCCCCACCACCCCCGAGGCCGACGCGATCCTGGCCGGCAACGACATCCTCGTCGTCCCGGACATCCTCGCCAACGCCGGCGGCGTCGTCGTCAGCTACTTCGAGTGGGTCCAGGCCAACCAGGCCTACTGGTGGACCGAGTCCGAGGTCGAGGCGCGCCTGAAGGAGCGCATGCTCGGCGCCTGGGAGGCGGTCAGCGCCTACGCCGCCGAGAAGGAGCTCTCGCTGCGCACCGCCGCCACCGCCATGGCGGTGGAGCGGGTGGCCTCGGCCCACACCCTGCGCGGCCTGTACCCGTGATCGACCGGCCGGCGCGGGCCCCCGCCCGCGCCGGCCGACCCGCCCGTCCGGCCCGCCGGGCGGCCCCCTCGCTTGCCCGCCCGGCTCCCGCTGGGCTGCTTGCCCGCCCGGCCCGGCCGGGCGCCCCCACTCGCGCGCCGGCACCCGCCCGGCCGCCCACCACCCGGAGGACCCCATGAGCATCACCGTCACGCCCGCCGCGGGCACCGACCTGCGCGGCTACGTCGACGCCCTCGCCCCCCGTCAGGGCGTGTGGATCGACGGCCGCGGGGCCGCCGCCCAGGGCGACGGCACCTTTGCCGTGACCGACCCGGCCACCGGCACCGTCATCGCCGAGATCGCCGACGGGCAGGTGGCCGACGCCCTCGCCGCCGTCGACGCCGCCGCCCGCGCCCTGCCCGGCTGGGCCGCCACCGCCGCCCGGGAGCGCTCGGAGGCGCTGCGCCGCGCCTTCGCCCTGATGATCGCCAGCACCGAGCAGCTCGCCGCGCTGATCTCGTGGGAGAACGGCAAGTCCCTGGCCGACGCCCGCTCCGAGGTCGTCTACGCCGCCGAGTTCTTCCGCTGGTTCGCCGAGGAGGCGGTGCGCACCGAGGGCGAGTACGGCCCCTCGCCCGCCGGCGGCACCCGCACCGTGGTGACGCACAAGCCGGTCGGCGTCGCCGCCCTGATCACCCCGTGGAACTTCCCGGCCGCCATGGCCACCCGCAAGATCGCCCCGGCGCTGGCCGCCGGGTGCACCGTGGTCCTCAAGCCCGCCGGCGAGACCCCGCTGACCGCGCTCGCCATCGCGAAGATCCTCACCGAGGCCGGCGTGCCGGACGGCGTCGTCAACGTCGTCCCGACGAAGTCCTCCTCCACGGTGGTCACCGCCTGGCTCGAGGACCCCCGGGTCCGGAAGATCTCCTTCACCGGCTCCACCCCGGTCGGCCGGATCCTGCTCAAGCAGGCCGCCGACCGCGTGGTCAACAGCTCGATGGAGCTGGGCGGCAACGCCCCCTTCGTCGTGGGCCCGGACGCCGACGTCGACGCCGCCGTCGCCGGCGCCATGATCGCCAAGCTGCGCAACGGCGGCCAGGCGTGCACCGCGGCCAACCGGTTCTACGTCCACGCCGACGTCGTGGAGGAGTTCACCGAGAAGTTCGGCGCCGCCGTCGCCGCGCTCACCGTCGGCCCGGCGTTCGCGGAGGGCACCGAGATCGGCCCGCTCATCAGCGCCAAGGCGGTCGCCGGGGTGGCCGCCCTGGTCGACGGCGCGGTCGCGGCCGGGGCTCGCGTCACCCACCGGGCCGAGCTGCCGGCGGCCACCGACGGCGGGTACTTCTACGCCCCCACCGTGCTGCGCGACGTCCCCGCCGACGCCGAGATCCTGCGCACCGAGATCTTCGGACCCGTCGCCCCGATCGCCACCTGGCACGACGACGCCGAGCTCGTCGAGCTGGTCAACGACACCGAGTTCGGGCTCGCGGCGTACGTGTACTCCCGCGACCTGAAGTGGGCGATGCAGACCGCCGAGAAGATCGAGGCCGGCATGGTCGGCGTCAACCGCGGCGTCGTCTCCGACCCCGCCACCCCGTTCGGCGGGGTCAAGCAGTCCGGCCTCGGCCGCGAGGGCGCCCGCGAGGGCATCCGCGAGTTCCAGGAGACGCAGTACCTCAGCGTCGACTGGAGCTGACCCTGGTCGCGCCGCCGCCGGCCCCGCCATTCTCGCGGGGCCGGCGGCGGCCGCTACAGTGCGGCCCGAGAGCGAGGAGGGCCGATGACGTCGACGTCGGAGCTGTGGACCGGGGGCCGGGTCACCCCGCGCGCCGCGTGCGTGCTGGGGCCGAACCCCGGGGTGATGACGCTCGACGGCACCAACACCTGGGTGCTGCGCGAGCCGGGCGCCGGTGAGGCGGTGGTCGTCGATCCGGGCCCGCTCGACGAGGCGCACCTGGCCGAGATCCGCCGGGTGGCGGGCGAGGACGGCGGGTCCGTCGCGCTCGTGCTGCTCACCCATCACCACCACGACCACGCCGAGTCCGCCGAGCGGTTCGCGGCGATCACCGGTGCGCCCGTGCGCGGCGCCGGGCGCGGGGAGCCGCTGGCCGACGGCGAGCGCCTCGCCGTCGGCACGCTAGCGCTCGAGGTGCTCGCCACGCCGGGGCACACCGCCGACTCGGTGAGCCTGCTCGTGCCGGGGGACAGGCTGCTGCTCACCGGCGACACCGTCCTCGGCCGCGGCACGACGGCGATCGCCTGGCCGGACGGCGACCTCACCAGCTACCTCGCCACCCTCGAGCGACTCGCGGCCCTCGTCGCCGCCGGGCGGGTCGAGCGCCTCGCGCCCGGCCACGGCCCCGTCGTCACCGACCCCGCCGGCGTCATCGCCGGCTACCGCGCCCATCGCGAGCAGCGCCTCGCCCAGCTGCTCGCGGCGCTGGAGGACGGCGCCGCCACCGTCGAAGCGGTCGTCGCCGCGGTCTACGGCGAGCTGGAGGGCTTTCGGGCCACCGCCGCGCGGCACACCGTCCAGGCGCAGCTGGCCTACCTCGGCGTAGAGCTGCCCGCCTAGGTCCGCTGCCCGGGCGCGGACGCGGGGCAGCCCGGACACGCGGTGGTGACGGGCCGGTAACGCGGGCGTTGGTATCAACCGGTCAGGAGCCGTCCCGCGTCGAGCGGGACGAGCTCCGCGAACGTCGCCGACCCGGGGGCCCGCCGAAGTTCCCGCCGGCCGAGCTCCGGCGGTGACCCTCAGCTCGTGGGCGGCTCGCGCACCCACGCCGCGTCGCGGCGCTCGGCACGCGCGCGCATGCCCTCCTGTCCCTCCGCGGAGGCGAAGTGGCGGGCGGAGAGCTCGCCCAGGGCGGCCAGCTCGGCTGCGGTCAGCGGACCGGCGGGCGCCTCCCGCAGCAGCGTCTTGGTCGCCGCGAGGGCATCCGGCGCGCCACGCACCAGGAGGTCCGCGTACCGGCGCACCTCGGCGTCGAGCGTCTCGCCCGCCACGGCGGCGGTGAGCAGCCCGATGGCGACCGCCCGCCGCGCGTCGAACGGCTCGCCGGTGAGGAAGAGCTCGTGCAGGGCGTGCGGGGCCACGCGCCGGCGCAGCGGCGCCGCGACGACCGCGGGCACGACGCCCAGGCGCACCTCGGGGAAGGCGAAGGTGACCGTGTCGGCGGCGACGGCGAGGTCGCAGGCGGCGACCAGGCCGACGCCGCCCCCGCGTGCCGGCCCGGCCAGCCGGGCGACCACGGGTTTGGGGGAGTGCCACAGCGTCGCGATGAGGACGGGCAGGTCGGGCGCGTCGTCGGCGGGTTCGCCGCCGGCACCCCCGCCCACCCCCGCGCCGCCGGCGGCGAGGTCCGCGCCGGCGCAGAACACCGGACCGGCGTGGGTGAGGACGATGACCCGCACGGCCTGGTCGGCCAGGGCGGTGGCGAGGCGGCTTCCCAGCTGGGCACGCAGCGGCCGGGAGAGGGCGTTGCGGTTGGCGGGGGAGTCGAGGGTGATCGTGGCGACGCCCCGGTCGGTCTCGAGGCGGACGACCTCAGCGCCCATGGCGGACCTCTGGCGGCAGCAGCTCGACCGGGACGTCGACGTGCTTGGCCCGCAGGTACTCGCCGAGCCCCTTGGCCTGGGAGTCGAGGGCGAGGCTGACCCCGACGCCCTGGCCGAGCAGCCCGACGATGGTGGCCCCCACGGCTCGCAGGTGCGGCAGCTCCCACATCCGGAGCTCGAGCCAGGCGGCCTCCTGCAGCAGCTCGTGCACCCGCTCGGCGGTCCAGAACCGCTGGAGCCAGGCGTGCGCCGCGTCGGTGCGCGCCCACACGCCGAGGGTGGCGTTGCCGCCCTTGTCGCCGGACCGCGCCCCGACGAGGGCGCCGAGCGGGACCCGTACGGTGTGCCCGGACCAGCCCTGGTCCGGCGGCGCCCCCTTGCCCGACGCCGTCACCTCCGACGGCATCGCGCCCGCGCCCGCGCCGCACTCGGCCTGCGCAGCCGTGCCCGCCGGCACCTCCCACGCCCGCCCCTCGAACGTCACCCGCTGCGGGAAGTGCGCCGCCGGCATGAGGACCGGCCAGAACACCGAGCAGGCGCTGGGCGGGCCGGGCGGGCCGGTGAAGTACAGCCCCGGGTAGCCGGTCAGCCACGTCTCCACCGCCGTGCGGGCGAACCGCGCCACCCGGTCGCGGTCGTGCCCGCGCACCGCCACGGTCAGCAGCGCGACCGCCTCGCTCATGCTCGCCGGGTCCGGCCGGTCCGCGCGCAGCAGCCGGACCGCGACGTCGTCGAACGCCTCCCGCCCGCAGGGCACGCCAGACCACAGCGCCGCCTGCGCCGCGGCGGCCTTGGCCTCGACGTCGCCGCCGGTGAGGACGAACGTCGTGCTGGTGCGCCAGCCGGCCGGCACGACGGCCCCGACCTTGACCGTCGTCGGCGCGGGCTCGCCGCGGGCGCCGGACAGCCGGACGCGGTCCGGCCCGTCCGGCTCCAGGCGGACGGTGTCGAGCCGGGCGACGACGTCGGGGGTGAGGTAGCGCGGACCGTCGACCTCGTAGAGCAGCTGCGCCGTCACCGTCTCCACGGTCACCGCCCCGCCGGCGCCCGGGTGCTTGGTGATGACCGCCGAGCCGTCCGCGTGCACCTCGGCCAGCGGGAACCCCACCCGGTCCGTGCCCGGCAGCTCGGTGAAGAAGGCGAAGTTCCCGCCGGTGGCCTGCGCGCCGCACTCGATGACGTGCCCGGCGGCCACCCCGCCGGCCAGGGCGTCCCAGTCGTCGCGCGCCCAGCCGTGGTGCCACGCCGCGGGCCCGAGCACGACGGCGGCGTCCGTCACCCGCCCGGTGACCACCACGTCGGCGCCGCCGGCCAGCGCCTCGACGATGCCCCAGCACCCCAGGTAGGCGTTGACCGCCTCCGGGACCGCCCCGGCCGGCAGCGGCTCGCCGGTGTCCAGGTGCGGCGCCGCCCAGCCGGCGTCGCGCGCCCGGGCCAGCGCCTGCGTGGCGTCGTCCCCGTCGACGACGGCGACCCGCACCTCCCGGCCCAGGCGCGCCCCGATCCGGCGCACCGCGGCGGCGCAGCCGTGCGGGTTGAGGCCCCCGGCGTTCGAGACCACGCGCACGCCCCGGTCCAGGCAGTCACCCAGGACGTCCTCGAGCTGGGTGACGAACGTGGTGGCGTAGCCCGCGGCCGGGTCGCGGGCCCGCTGCCGGGCGAGCACCCCCATGGTCAGCTCGGCCAGCCAGTCGCCGGTGAGTACGTCCACGGGTCCGCCGTCGAGCATCTCCCGGGCGGCGGACAGGCGGTCGCCGTAGAACCCCGAGACGTTGGCGATGCGCAGGGGCCGGCCGGCGCCGGCGGCACGGTGAGCCACGCTGCTCTCCTCTCGCGGCCGCGGGGCCGTCAGCTCGGCGGGTCGGCGGCGAGCAGGGCCCGCAGAGCCATCCGGCGCAGCAGGTCGCCGGTGCCCGCCCGGCTCAGCCGGGCGCTGTGCGGGGTGGAGTTGATGAGGCCGAGGACGGCGTGGGCGGAGGCGACGGCGGTGGGTCGGCGGGCACCGTCGGCACCGGCCGCCTGGATCTCGCGGACCCACACGTCCACGTAGCTGCGCTGGAGCCGGCGGACCGTCTCCCGGTCGGCCTCGGACAGCGCATCGAGATCGCGCTGTTGGACGGTGATGAGCGCGGGGTGGTCGAGGGCGAAGGCGACGTGCCAGTCGACCAGCGCGGCCAGGCCCGCGCCGTCGCCGGCGGCGGACACCCGCTCCCGGGCGCCGGTGAGCAGGTGCTCGCTGATGCCGATCAGCATCGCGGCGAGGATGGCGTCCTTGCCGGGGAAGTGCCGGTACAGCGCCGGTCCGGAGATCCCCACCGCGGCGCCGATCTCGTCGATGGACACGCCGTGGAACCCGTGGCGGGCGAACAGGTCCGCCGCCGCCGCGAGGATCTGCTCGCGCCGCGACGGTGCGGGTGGCTCCGACGGTGGGCACATGCGGTCATCGTAGACAGCGGCGTTAACGATTGCTAACGTTCGGGCCATCATTTCATCGTTTGCTCGGTGGTGAGCATGACGAGGACCCCGCAGCGCACCGGCTCGCTGGCCGAGCTCGCCGCGGACCTGCGCGAGCGCCTCGCCCTCGTGCGGCGCGGCGGCCCGGAGCCGGCCCGCGCGCGCCACGTGGCCCGCGGCAAGCTGCTCGTGCGCGAACGGGTGGACCGGCTCCTCGACCCCGGCTCGCCCTTCCTCGAGCTCTCCCCGCTGGCCGCCACCGGCATGTACGACGACGAGGTGCCCGCCGCCGGGATCGTCACCGGCATCGGCCGGGTGGCCGGGCGCGCGTGCGTCGTCGTCGCCAACGACGCCACGGTCAAGGGCGGCACCTACTACCCGATGACCGTCAAGAAGCACCTGCGCGCCCAGGAGGTCGCCGTCGCCAACCAGCTGCCCTGCCTCTACCTCGTCGACTCCGGCGGCGCCTTCCTGCCGCTGCAGGACGAGGTGTTCCCGGACCGGGACCACTTCGGGCGGATCTTCTACAACCAGGCCCGCCTGTCCGCCGCCGGCATCCCGCAGCTGGCCGCGGTCCTCGGCTCGTGCACCGCCGGCGGCGCCTACGTCCCGGCGATGGCCGACGAGTCGGTCATCGTGCGCGGCCAGGGCACCATCTTCCTCGGCGGCCCGCCGCTGGTGAAGGCCGCCACCGGCGAGGTCGTCACGGCCGAGGAGCTCGGCGGCGGCGACGTGCACGCCCGCACCTCTGGCGTCGTCGACCACCTCGCCGCCGACGACGCCGAGGCCCTGGCCCTCCTGCGCGCCGCCGTAGCCACCACCGCTACGCCCGGCCCGCCGACGCTGCGCTGGCAGCCGCCCGAGGAGCCGCAGGAGGACCCGGCCGGGCTCTACGACGTCGTCCCGGCCGACGTGCGCACCCCCTACGACGTGCGCGAGGTGATCCGCCGGATCGTCGACGGCTCCCGGCTGCAGGAGTTCAAGGCCCTCTACGGCGCCACGCTGGTGTGCGGCTTCGCCCGCATCTGGGGCTACGACGTCGGCATCGTCGCCAACAACGGCGTCCTCTTCTCCGAGTCCGCCCTGAAGGGCGCCCACTTCGTCCAGCTGTGCAACCAGCGCGGGATCCCGCTCGTGTTCCTGCAGAACATCGCGGGGTTCATGGTGGGCCGGGCCTACGAGAACGCCGGCATCGCCAAGGACGGCGCCAAGCTCGTCACCGCCGTCGCCTGCTCGGTGGTCCCGAAGCTCACCGTGGTGATCGGCGGGTCCTTCGGCGCGGGCAACTACGCCATGAGCGGGCGGGCCTACGACCCGCGGTTCCTGTGGACCTGGCCGAACGCGCGCGTGTCGGTCATGGGCGGGGAGCAGGCGGCGGCTGTCCTGGCCACGGTGCGCCGCGACGGCATCGAGGCCCGCGGCGGCGCCTGGTCCGCCGACGAGGAGGAGGCCTTCAAGGCGCCCATCCGCGCCCAGTACGAGGAGCAGGGCGCCGCGTACTACGGCACCGCCCGGCTGTGGGACGACGGCGTCATCGACCCGGTGGACACCCGGCGCGTGCTCGGGCTCGCCCTGGCCGCCGCCGCCCACGCGCCCGTCCCGCCGCCCGGCTACGGCGTCTTCCGGATGTGAGCGATGTTCTCCACCGTGCTGGTCGCCAACCGCGGCGAGATCGCCCTCCGGGTCGTCCGCGCGGCCCGGGCCGCCGGCCTGCGGACCGTCGCGGTGTACTCCGACGCCGACGTCGAGGCCCCGCACGTGCGCGCGGCCGACGCCGCCGTCCGCCTCGGGCCCGCGCCGGCCGCCGCGTCCTATCTCCACGTGCCCGCGCTGCTGGCCGCGGCCCGGGCCACCGGCGCCGACGCCGTCCACCCCGGCTACGGCTTCCTCGCCGAGGACGCCGGCTTCGCCCGCGCCTGCCTCGCCGCCGGGCTGGTGTGGATCGGGCCGCCCCCGGACGTCGTCGAGCGGATGGGCCGCAAGGACGCCGCCCGCCGGGCGGCGCTGGCCGCCGGGGTGCCGGTGCTGCCCGCCGTCGCCGAGGACGACGACCCGCCCGCGCATGGCGGCGAGGCGGGCGACGGCGCCCGCGGCGCAGCTGACCCCGGTGCGCGCGACCACGGCGCACCGGACGACGCCGCCCTCGCCGCGCGGGCCCTGGCCGAGGTCGGCCTGCCGCTGCTGGTCAAGCCCGCCGCGGGGGGCGGCGGCAAGGGCATGCACCTGGTGACCGACCCGGACGCGCTGCCGGTCGCGCTGGCCGCCGCCCGCCGCGAGGCCGCGGCCGCCTTCGGTGACCGGGCGCTGCTCGTCGAGCGGTACGTCCCCGGCGGGCGCCACGTCGAGGTCCAGGTCCTCGCCGACACCCACGGGCGCGTGGTGCACCTGGGCGAGCGTGACTGCTCCGTCCAGCGCCGCCACCAGAAGGTGGTCGAGGAGGCGCCGGCGCCCACCGTCTCGGCGGCGCTGCGCGCCCGGCTCACCGCCGCAGCGGTGCGGCTGGCGGCCGCGATCGGCTACGTCGGGGCCGGGACCGTCGAGTTCCTGGTGGCGGGGGAGCAGGCGTACTTCCTGGAGATGAACACCCGGTTGCAGGTCGAGCACCCCGTGACCGAGGCCGTCACCGGCCTCGACCTCGTCGCCCTCCAGCTCGCCGTCGCCCAGGGCGAGCCGCTGCCGCTGCGCCAGGAGGACGTGACCGTGCGCGGGCATGCGATCGAGGCCCGCGTCTACGCCGAGGGTGCGGACTTCCTGCCCCGCGCCGGGCGGGCGACCACGGTGCGCTGGCCCGAGCGCGCCCGCGTCGACGCCGCCCTCGAGCCCGGCCAGGACGTGACCACCTGGTACGACCCCCTGCTCGGCAAGGTGATCTCTCACGGCGCCACCCGGGAGGCGGCCCGCCGGCGCCTCGTCGCCGCGCTGGACGACACCGCCATCCTCGGGGTCGCCACCAACACCGGTGTGCTGCGCCGCCTCCTCGGCTCCGAGGCGTTCGCCCGCGCCGAGCTCGACACCACCTGGCTGGACACCCACCCCGGCGCCTTCCCGCCCGGCCCGCCGGACCTCGCCCTGTGTGCCGGCGCGTGGGCGCTCACCCGCCCTCCTGACCGGGGGGCCACCGACCCCTTCGCCGTCGCCGACGGCTGGCGCCTGGGGGGACCGCCCGCGCCCGTCGTCGTCGACCTCACCCACGACGGCGCGCAGCACCGACTTCTCATCGAGCCGGGCGGGCAGGCGGCGCCCGCTGGCGCGCGGGTGACGCTCGTGGGGGACGACGGCGCCGTGCGGCGTGCGGCCACCGTCCACCCGGAGACCGATCCCGCGGACACCGGGCCGGCCGGTGCGGGGCAGTTGGTTCGGGTGGAGGCCGACGGCGCCTGGCACCGCGCCGTCGTCGAACGCCGCAGCGAGGCCGTGGCCGTCGTGCACGAGGGCGAGGCCTACCGCTTCGCCGTCGCCGACCGGCTCGTGACGATTCTCGCGGCGCCCGCCGACGGCCTGGTCAGCGCCCCCATGCCGGGACTCGTGCGCGCCGTCGCCGTCCGCGCCGGGGAGGCCGTGACCGTGGGGCAGATGCTCGGCGTCCTCGAGGCCATGAAGATGGAGGTGCCGCTTCGTGCGCCCTGCGCCGGCACCGTCACGCAGGTCGCCGCCGCCGTCGGCGACCAGGTCGAGCTGGGCCAGCCGCTGTTCACCGTCACCGAGGAGGGCTGATGCGTACTGCGTTCACCGAGCTGGTGGGGGTCGAGCACCCGCTCGTCGGCTTCAACCGCTCGCCCGCCGTCGTCGTCGAGGTCTCCCGCGCGGGCGCGCTGGGCGTCCTCGGCGCGACCATGTACACCACCGAGCAGCTCGACGCCCGGCTCACCTGGATGGACCAGCGCCTCAAGGGACGGCCCTACGGGGTCGACCTGCTCGTCCCGGGCTCCGTGGGCGCCGGCGACGCGGGTGACGTGCCACCGAAGCACCGAGACTTCGTGGAGCGCCTGCTCGCCGCCTACGGCATCCCGCCGCTGCCGGCCGACGCCCACCTGGACCGCACCGGGCGGATCGACCTCAGCCTGGAGACCAACACCGACGCCCGCGTGGTCCACGAGCTGCTGGAGGTGACGTTCGAGCACCGGGTCGCCCTGGTCGCCAGCGCGCTCGGCACGCCGCCGCCGGAGATGGTCGCGCGGGCCAGGGCGGCCGGCGTGCCGGTGGCGGCGCTGGTGGGCACCGGGGAGCACGCGCGACGCCAGCTGAGCGCCGGCGTCGACGTCCTTGTCGCGCAGGGCACCGAGGGCGGCGGTCACACCGGGAGCGTCGCCACCATGGTGCTGACGCCGGAGGTAGTCGACCTCGCCGGGGACGTCCCGGTGCTCGCCGCGGGCGGCATCGCGACCGGCCGCCAGCTCGCCGCGGCCCTCGCGCTGGGCGCGGCCGGCGCGTGGACCGGCTCCGTGTGGCTCTCCAGCCTCGAGGACCCGGCGGCCGGCGTCATCAAGGACAAGCTGCTGGCCGCCCGCAGCACCGACACGGTCGTCTCCCCGACGCGGACGGGCAAGCCCGCGCGGCAGCTGCGCAGCGCGTGGCTGGACGCATGGGGCCGGCCCGGGGCGCCGTCGCCGCTGCCGATGCCGTGGCAGTCCACGCTCGTGCGCGAGGCGTGGGAGCGCATCGACCTCGCGGCGGAGGCGGGCGACGAGCGCGCCCGCGAGCTCGAGTCGTTCTTCGTCGGGCAGGTCGTCGGGACCTTCACTCGGCTGCGCCCGGCGGGGGAGATCGTGCGCGACATCGTGGCCGGCTGCGAGCGGCGGCTGCGCGAGCTGAGGGAGCTCGCCGCGCGCGACCTGGCGGGCTGACGGATTGCCCGGCGTCGAAGACCGCCGCCGCGACGGCCGCGACGATACGGTTCCCTGGAGCGGTTCCCCGAGAGCACGACCGCGGCAGCGACCAAGGAGGGTTCACCATGTGGTCCTGGATCGCAGGGATCGCCCTCCTCGTCCTCGCCGTCGTCGGGCTGTGGGCCGGCAAGCCTGGCAATCGTCGCGGCGGCGATCCTCAGCCGCCCGAGGTCCCGCCAGACCCGCGCCCCTTCTACTTCGGCAGCGGGAGCAATACCGGCCCCTTTTAGACGATTTAGTCCAATTCACCGGTCCCGGGCCGGGAGGGCCGGTACCTTCCGGGCATGAGAGTCCTGCCGAAGGCCGCTGCGGTCGTTGCCGGCGTGCTGCTCATGACCGGATGCGGCGCCTCCCAAGCCACCGCGCCGCCCCAGCTCGCAGCCTTCGACCAGCCCGCCACCGCCGAGGACGCACTACCCGACGGGCGGGATTTCGAGGAGTTCGCCTCGTTCCGCCGCATCGGAGAGGTCGACGGCGCACTGGTATACGCCGCGCAAGGGCCCGTCGAGCATCCCTGGTGCATCGTCGTTGTCGTCGATGGCCCCACCGAGGACGACGCCGTCGCGGGCGGGAGCTGTGCCGACGACGCGGTGTTCGCCCGGCGGGGCGTCTCTGTCGAGGTCGGCGGGCTCGGCCAGCACCGCACCGCGACGCTCCTGCCGGACGACTTCACCGGGCAGCTCGAGGACGGGTGGGAAGTCGTGGGCCCGAACCTCGGCGCCCCTACTGGGGCATAGCCGTGTCGGGCACAACCTGCGCGGGGCCTGCGAGGCCTGCAACTACGCCAGGCAGGCCCCCGGCTGGTCCGCCCGCACCCCCAGGCCGACACGCCGACACGCCACCAGGTGCCCGCGCCACCGACAGCGCCCTCGAACACCGCATGCGAGCCGACTTCGTCTGGACCGCCTGAACCGCAGCGCCGCGGCGGTACAGGCCCTACGCGAGCATCTCCTGCACCAGCGGCGCCACACGCGTCCCGTAGAGCTCGATGCTCTTCATGAGCCTCTCGTGGGGCAGGGTGCCCAGGGAGTACTTGAGGTCGAAGCGCGAGAGCCCGAGCGTCCGGGCGGCCCGGGCGATCTTGGTCGCCACCGTCTCCGGTGAGCCCACGAAGAGGGCGCCATCGGGGCCGAGCTCGTGCTCGAAGCGGTCCACGGTCATCGGCGGCCAGCCCCGCTCGCGGCCAATGCGCTCCTGCATGGCCCGGTAGTGCGGGAACATCTCCTCGCGCGCCTCAGCGTCGGTTGCCGCGACGTAGCCGGGGGAGTGGGCGCCCACGGGTTGGTCGGCCCGCTCGAGCTGGGACAGCGCACGGTGATAGAGGTCGACGAGCGGCGTGAACCGTGCCGGCTCCCCGCCGATGATGGCGAGCATGAGCGGTAGGCCGTAGCGCGCGGCGCGCACGACCGACTGTGGGCTGCCGCCCACGCCCACCCAGGTGGTGAGGCGGCCGGCGTCGGTGAACGGATAGACCTTCTGGTGGTCCAGCCCGGCGCGCGTGGTGCCCGACCAGGTCACCGGCCCCTCCGTCAGCAGCCGGCCGAACAGGTCGAGCTTCTCCTCGAAGAGCACCTCGTAGTCCTGCAGGTCGAGGCCGAAGAGCGGGAAGGACTCGACGAAGGAGCCGCGACCGAGGATCACCTCCGCGCGCCCGGAGGAGACGGCGTCGAGCGTGGCGAAGCGCTGGAAGACCCGCACCGGGTCGTCGGAGCTGAGGACGGTGACGGCGGAGCCGAGGTGGATCCGGCGGGTCTGACCGGCGATGGCCGCCAGCACGACCTCGGGCGCAGAGACGGCGAAGTCCGGCCGGTGGTGCTCGCCGACGCCGAAGAAGCTCAGGCCGACCTCCTCGGCGAGCACCGCCTCGGCGACGACGTTGCGGATGACTTGCGGGTGGGACAGCGGGACGCCGTCGGCGCCGACGGTGACGTCGCCGAAGGTGTCCAGACCGAGCTGAAGCTGGGGTGCCACGGGGCCCTCTCTTCCATGCAGACGTATCGACCGATGAACCCGCGCGCTGCCGGTGGTATTCCGGCCGGTTGCCGCGGCCCTCGCGTGCCGCCATGGTGGGCCGTGGCAACGCCCGCTGGATGGCCCGACGCCCGGGGCCGACCTGGGCGAGAAGGAGCGTCATGAGCAATCCCTTCGGCACAGACGTCGACCCCGACGCGGCCCCCGACCCGATGACCCTCGCGCGCGCGTGGGTCGGCGAACCGGATCGGCCTCTCGTGATGTCGCTGACCACCGTGACCGAGGACGGCGCCCCGGACGCCCGGCACGTCCACCTCTTCGCGATCGGGACCGAGGCGATCCGGTTCCACACCGACGCCCGCTCGCGCAAGGCTGTCCACCTGCAGGTCGACCCGCGGGTCGCGCTGGCGATCTTCTGGCCCGAGCCCCTGCGGCAGCTGGTCGTCGCCGGCCGCGCCGCCCCGGTCCCGGCGGCCACCCTCGACGATGACTTCGGCCGGCTCTCCCGCTACCTCCAGGTCCTCTCCTGGGTCAATGACGACGCGCTCGCCGCCCGGCCGGCGGGGGAGCGCCGCGAGGTCCTCGCCGCTTTCGAGGCGGCCCACCCCGGACCGCTCGCCCGGCCGGAGTGGTGGGTCGGTTACGCGGTGCGTCCGCACCGACTGAGCTTCTGGCGCGGCGACGACACCGGGCCGAGCAACCGCTTGGAGTACGTCCGTAACCCGGACGGCACGTGGCGCGCCACCCGCCTCGCCGGGTAGCGGCTTCGGCGGCGCCGCCGGTCGGACATGTCACGCATTCGGGGAGGTTCCGGCGGGCAATGGTGGTCGGTTACTCTGGGCTGGCCTTAGTTGAAGAGGCAACGAAGGTCGTCCCCGAGGAGCCCCGTGAGCAATCGCAAGCAGCAGGTCCAGGAGCGCGCCGCCCGAGTCGCCGCCATGCGCGCCGAGCAGGAGCGCAAGGACCGGCGGCGCAAGTGGCTCATCTACGGCACCTCAGGCGCCGTCGCGCTGGCCCTGATCGGCGCGGTCACCGTCCCGCTTGTCAACCACTCCCGAGAGCAGGCGGCCATCGAGGCCGCCGCCAACGCGCCCATCAAGGGTGTCGAGGAGTTCTCCGACCTCGGACGCGACCACGTGGAGGGCACGGTGGACTACGCCACCACCCCGCCGGTGGGCGGCGACCACAACGCGGTCTGGCAGAACTGCGGCGTCTACGACACCCCGGTGACCAACGAGCACGCCGTCCACTCGCTCGAGCACGGCGCCGTCTGGATCACCTACAACCCCGACCTGCCCGCCGACCAGCTGGCCGCGCTGCGCGACGCGGTCCGTGGCGACAACTACGCCCTTCTCAGCCCGTACGAGGGCCTGGACTCGCCGATCGTCATGAGCGCCTGGGGCTACCAGCTCAAGCTCGACGACGCCGCCGACGAGCGCATCCCCGTATTCCTTCAGCGCTACCTCCAGGGCGAGCAGACCCCCGAGCCCGGCGCGGCCTGCACCGGGGGCGTCGGCACGCCGGTCGCCTGATGTCGCGCGAGAGCCGGCCCGTGCGTGAGCACAGCCCTGCCGCGGGGGCCGACGACGGCGACACGACCGTCGGGGACGATGGCGCCACCGCGGTGGCCGGGCCCGCCGACGACGACGCCGCGACCCCGACCGCGGGAACCCGCCGCGGGATGACCGTGGCCGCCGTCGTGCTCCTCCTCGCCCTCGCCGCGGTGATCGGACTCATCGCCGGCTCCCGGCTGGCCGCGGGGCCGCAGCACCCGTCGACGGCATCGGTGGACGCCGGCTTCGCCCGGGACATGGGCACCCACCACGCCCAGGCGGTGGAGATGTCGACGATCGTGCGCGAGCGCACCGAGGACCCCGAGACCCGCAGCCTCGCGCTCGACATCGCGCTGACGCAGCAGCACCAGCTCGGGCAGATGTACGGCTGGCTGGAGCTGTGGGACCTGCCGCAGCGCTCCTCCGAGCCCACCATGGCGTGGATGAGCGATCACACGAGCCACGCGATGCCGCCGGCGGCACCCGGCCTCATGCCGGGCATGGCCACTCGCGCCCAGATCAACCAGCTCTCCGCCGCGCAGGGACGCGACGCCGAGCGCATCTTCCTGCAGCTGATGATTCCCCACCACGAGGCGGGGGTGGAGATGGCCGAGTACGCCGCCAACGAGGCCGAAGAGCCGGCGGTGCGCCATCTCGCCACCACGATCGTCCAGGCGCAGACCTCGGAGCTGACCGTGCTGCGGGACATGCTCGCCAAGCGCGGCGGCCCGCTCAAGCCCTAGCCGCTCGACTTTCGCCCGCTCCGCCCCCACCCCTTCTCCCCGTCGCCGCCGACGAGGACAATCCGTGGTGGCGAGGAGGGGTCATGCGCCTGAGGAGCTCAGCGACGGAGACGAGGCCGACGCCGCCGCGCACCGCCCTGGTCGCCGCCCTCCTCGGGGTGGCGGTCACCGCCGGGGCGGTGGCCCTGGCGGAGGTGCTCACGCGCGTGGGCGGGACCGGTCCGGGGCCGGTGGCCGCCGTCGCCGGGGTTTTCATCGACAACACGCCGCTGTG
Source organism: Georgenia ruanii (assembly GCF_009193175.1). GTDB lineage: Bacteria > Actinomycetota > Actinomycetes > Actinomycetales > Actinomycetaceae > Georgenia > Georgenia ruanii. Next base: position 33,378 of record NZ_VUKE01000024.1, read on the forward strand.
GCTCAAGGAGCTCGCGATCGGCTGGTTCGGCACCCACGACAAGCTCGCGCTCGGCGTGGGGATCGGCGTGGTCATGCTGCTGCTCGCGGTGGCCGCCGGTCTCGAGGAGCGCCGACGGCGCTACTCGGGCGGCGCCGTCGTCGTGGTGCTCGGTCTGGTCGCCGCCCTCGCCACGGTCACCCGACCCGACGGCGGCTGGGTCGCGGCGTGGCCCGTGCTCGTCAGCGCGGTCGCCGGGGCGCTCGTGCTCGTGGCGGTGGTCAACCCGACGCCGGGCGCCGCCGCGCGACCGGCGGAGGGGGCGCCGTCCGAGGCGGACGCGCCGCCCACCGGACCGGGGCGGCGCCAGCTGCTGCGGGGCGCGGGCCTGCTCGTGGGGGCGGCCGTGGTCGGCGCCGGCGTGTCCCGCCGGGTCGGGCGGGCGCCCGCCGCGGCGCCGATCGCGCTGCCGCCGCCGGCCACCCCGGCGCCGGCCACCCCGTCCCCGGCGACCGTCGGCGCCGACTTCGGGGTGCCGGGCCTGGCGCCCTATCGCACCCCCAACGCCGACTTCTACCGGATCGACACCGCCTTCGTCGTCCCCCGCGTGGACGCCGCGAGCTGGCAGCTGCGCGTGCACGGGCTGGTGGACCGGGAGGTCCGCCTCAAGCTCGTGGACCTCCTGGCCGCGCCGCTGACCCAGGCGTGGGTGACCCTGTGCTGCGTCTCCAACGAGGTGGGCGGGGACCTGGTGGGCAACGCCGAGTGGCTGGGCCTGCCGGTGCGCGACGTCCTCGCCCAGGCCGGCCCGCGGCCGGGGGCGGACATGGTGCTCTCGCGCTCGGTCGACGGCTTCACCGCCTCCACCCCGTTGGAGGTGCTGACCGACGGGCGCAACGCGCTGCTCGCCGTCGCCATGAACGGCAGCCCGCTGCCGCCCGAGCACGGCTACCCGGTGCGGATGGTGGTGCCCGGGCTGTACGGCTACGTCTCGGCGACGAAGTGGGTCAGTGAGCTCGAGGTGACCCGGTTCGCGGACGCGGCGGCGTACTGGACCCAGCGTGGCTGGGCGCCGCGGGGGCCGGTGAAGCTCTCGTCCCGCATCGACGTCCCGCGGGCCGGCCGGCAGCTGCCCGCCGGGCCGGTGACCGTGGCCGGGGTGGCGTGGGCGCAGCACACGGGGATCGCCGCCGTGGAGGTGCGGGTCGACGGCGGCGCCTGGCAGCCCGCCGAGCTCGCCGCCGACGTCAGCATCGACACCTGGCGCCAGTGGCGCTACCCGTGGACGGCCACGCCCGGCGCCCACACCCTGGAGGTGCGGGCGACCGACCGCAACGGCCAGGTCCAGACCGGCCGCCGGACCGATCCGGTGCCCGACGGTGCCACGGGCTGGCATCGCGTGGACGTCCGGGTCGCGTAGCGCCGGTCAGCCGTGGGTCGTGCCCGAGCCGAGCGCGCAGGCGCTCCTGCCAGACATCAACGGCTCGTGGAGCGCTGGTACTGCCAGGTCGCCAGGGGGACGAAGACGAGGAGGATCACCCCCGCCCACAGCACGGTGTAGAGCACGGGGTTCGCCAGCGCCCACGACGCCGGCGGCGCCGTGCCGGTGGGGTCGGGATTGCCGAACAGGTCGCGCGCGGCCTGGGTGACCGCGGAGACGGGATTCCACGCGGCGAAGGCCCGCAAGGGCCCGGGCAGCGTCTCGAGCGGCACGAAGGTGTTGGCGATGAACGTCAGCGGGAAGATGACGACGAACGCGGCGTTGTTGACGACCTCGGGCGTGGGCACGAGCATGCCGATCCAGGCCATGATCCACGAGATCGCGTAGGCGAAGAGCAGCAGCAGCACGACGGCGAGCAGCGCCTCGGGCACCGACGTGCGGATCCGCCAGCCCACCACCAGCCCGGTCACACCCATCACGACGAGGACGAGGACGTTGTTGACGACGTCGGACAGGGTGCGGCCGACGAGCACCGCCGAGGAGCTCATCGGCAGGGACCGGAACCGGTCGATGATGCCCTTCTTGACGTCCTCGGCCAGCCCCGCCCCGGTGATGGTGGCGCCGAAGACCACCGTCTGCGCGAAGATCCCCGCGATGAGGAACTCCCGGTAGGCGGCCCCGCCGGCCTCGCGGCCGATCGCCCCGCCGAAGACGTACGCGAAGAGCAGCACGAACATGATGGGCTGGATGGTGGTGAACACCAGCAGGTCCGGCACGCGCTTGATCTTGATGAGGTTGCGCCGGGCGACGACGCTGCCGTCGTGGACGGCGGTGCGCAGGCTCATCGCACCCCCTCGGTCGCGGGGAGGAGATCCTCGCCCTGGGGAACGTCGTCGGCGGTATGGCCGGTGAGGGTCAGGAAGACGTCGTCGAGCGTGGGACGTCGGATGCCGATGTCGTCCACGGCGATCCCGGCGTCGTCGAGCCGGTGCAGCGCCTCGACCAGCGCGCCGGTGCCCCCGGTGGTGGGCACGGCCAGCAGCCGGACCTTGACGTCGGTGCTCGGCGCGCCCACCGCCAGCGTCGCCAGCAGGTCGCGCGCGGCGGGCAGGGCGGCGGCGTCGCTGACGACCACCTCGAGCCGTTCGCCGCCCACCTGGGCCTTGAGCTGGTCGCTGGTGCCGCGGGCGATGACGCGGCCGCGGTCGATGACGACGATCTCGTCGGCGAGCTGGTCCGCCTCGTCCAGGTACTGGGTGGTCAGCAGGACGCTGGTGCCCCCGGTGACGAGGGTCTGGATGACCTCCCACATGTCCAGCCGCGAGCGCGGGTCCAGGCCGGTGGTCGGCTCATCGAGGAAGAGCACCGGCGGGTCCGCCACCAGGGCCCCGGCCAGGTCCAGCCGGCGGCGCATGCCCCCGGAGTAGGTGCGGGCCGGCCGGTCGGCGGCGTCCTCGAGCCGGAACTGCGCGAGCAGCTCGCGTGCCCGCTGCCGGCTTCGGCGCCGCGGCAGGTGGTAGAGCTGGCCGATCATGTCGAGGTTCTCGAACCCGGTGAGGTACTCGTCCACCGCCGCGTACTGCCCGGAGACGCCGATGCGCTCGCGCACCGTCGCCGGTTCGGCGAGCACGTCGGCGCCGGCCACGGTGGCCCGGCCGGCGTCCGGGCGCAGCAGCGTGGTGAGGATCCGGATGCACGTGGTCTTGCCCGCCCCGTTGGGCCCGAGCAGGCCGAGCACCGTGCCGGTCGGCACGGTGAGGTCGACGGCGTCGAGCGCGAGGACGTCGCCGTACCGCTTGGTCAGCCCGACGGCTTCGATGGCGTGGGTCATGGCAGGAACGCTACCGGGGGCCACCGACACCGCCCAGGGATTAGCCCGGCCCGGTGCCCGGCCCGGTGCCCGGCCCGGTGCCCGCCGCCCGGGCACAGCGCCCGCCCGGCCGCGCCGGTCCCGCAGGGTGCCCGGGGCGCCCGATAGGCTCGGGCGACCGGCGCCTACCGAGGAAGGACACGGCCCCCATGACGGACCTGGGTGACCCCGGCATCGCGGGCGTGCGCGAGGAGGTCGTGCTCCTCGACGACGCCGGCCGGCCCGTGGGCCTCGCCGACAAGGCGCGCGTCCACACCGACCACACGCCCCTCCACCTGGCCTTCTCCTGTCACGTGCTCGACGGCGCCGGCCGGGTCCTCGTCACCCGGCGGGCGTTGTCCAAGCTCACCTGGCCGGGCGTGTGGACCAACGCCTTCTGCGGGCATCCCGGGCCGGGGGAGCGCGTCGAGGACGCGGTGGCGCGGCGGGGCCGGTTCGAGCTCGGCCTGGAGGTCACCGAGCCGGTCGAGGTGCTGCCGGACTTCCGCTACCGGGCGGTGGACGCCTCCGGCGTGGTGGAGAACGAGATCTGCCCGGTGTACCTGGCTCGGGTGCCCGCCGAGCCGGCGCCCGAGCCGACGGAGGTGGCCGAGCATCGCTGGGTCGAGCCGGCCGACCTCGTGGCCGCGGTCCGCGCCGCCCCCTTCGCCTTCAGCCCCTGGCTGGGCCTCCAGCTCGCCGACGCCCGGCTGGTCGCCGCCCTCACCGCCTGACCCGGCTCGCGCCGGCCGCCCACGGCGGGCGCCCCGCGCCCTCGGGGCGCACCCTTGCCCGGGCCACGCGGCGGCGGCAGGCTGAGACCCCCGAGACCGCCGGAGGCACCATGACGGGCTACGAGGCCAGCGCCACCACCGACGTCGCCGCCCTGCCGCACACCGTCTGGACCGCGCTGACCACCCCGGAGCTGGCCGCGACGTACATGTTCGGGGCCACCGTGACCAGCGACTTCGAGCCCGGTGGCGCGATCACCTTCGCCGGGACGTGGGAGGGGCGCCCGTACGAGGACCACGGCACGGTCCTCGACGCCGAGGAGCCTCGCCTGCTGCGCTACACCCACGTCAGCTCCGGCGGGCGGGCCGAGACCCCGGAGGACCGCCACACGCTGACCTTCACGCTCGAGGAGATCCCGGACGGCACCCGGGTCACGCTCGTCCAGGACAACAACGCCACCCCGGAGGCGGCGGAGCACGCGCGGCAGAACTGGGTGCGGGTGCTCGAGGCGCTGCGGCTGACCGCGGAGCGCCTGGGCGGGTGAGCCGGTGCCGCCGCGCCGCCCCGGGTCCTCGGGGCGCGGCGTCCTACGCTCGACGGCATGGACTACACCCGACTGGGCCGTTCCGGCCTCACCGTCTCCGTCGTCGGCCTCGGCTGCAACAACCTGGGCCGGGCGGGCACCGCCACCGAGGCCCTCGAGGGGACCACGGCGGTGGTGCACGCCGCCCTCGACGCCGGCATCACCCTCTTCGACACCGCCGACACCTACGGCAAGGAGCCCGGCCTCAGCGAGGAGCTCCTCGGTGCCGCCCTGGGCAGGCGCCGGGACGACGTCGTCGTCGCCACGAAGTTCGGCATGGACATGAGGGGCGCCAACGGCCCCGACCACGGCGCGCGCGGCTCACGCCGCTACATCGTCCGGGCGGTGGAGGCCTCGCTGCGCCGGCTCGGCACCGACTGGATCGACCTGTACCAGTTCCACACGCCGGACCCGCTGACCCCGATCGACGAGACGCTGGCCGCGCTCGACGACGTCGTGCACGCCGGGAAGGTGCGCTACATCGGCCACTCCAACCGGACCGGCTGGCAGATCGCCGAGGCCGAGCACGTGGCCCGCGAGCTCGGCCTCACCCGGTTCGTCTCGGCGCAGAACCACTACAACCTGCTGGACCGGCGCGCCGAGCTCGAGGTGATCCCGGCGGCGGAGCACTACGGGCTCGGGGTGCTGCCGTACTTCCCGCTGGCCAACGGCTTGCTCACGGGCAAGTACGGCCGGGGTAGCGCGCCCGAGGGCAGCCGGCTCACCCACAGCCGGCGCCAGCTGCTCGAGCAGGCGGACTTCGACCAGCTCGCGCGCTTCACCGACTTCGCCCACGATCGCGGGCTCACCGAGGTCCAGGTGGCCTTCTCCTGGCTCGCGGCGCAGCCGACCGTCGGCTCCGTCATCGCCGGCGCCACCCGGCCCGAACAGGTCACCCAGAACGCCGGCGCGGCCGACTGGCGCCCCACGGCCGAGGACCTTGCCGAGCTCGACGCCATGTTCCCGCAGCTGCCCAAGGTCGCGCTCTTCTGAGCGCGTGGGCCCGGCGGCGTGTGCCGCCGGGCCCACCACGCGCCGGGCGAGTGCTGCTGCCCGGGCCTGGTCACGTGTTCACGGACGCCGCCCCGGCATCTCGGTCTCGCCGGGACCGGGCGCCGGCGTCTGCACCGGGCGCTCGGTCCCCTCGGGCTCGGCGCGACCCGGAGGCGGCTCCTCCTTGCCGGCGCGCTCGCGGGCGTACAGCACGTCACCGATGAAGAGGTCGTAGATCAGGATGCCGATCACACCGCCGATGAGCGGCCCGACGATGGGGATCCACCAGTAGTTGCTGAACCAGGGTCCGTTGCCGGGCATCGCGAACCCATCCCAGCCGCCGGCCCAGGCGAGCAGGCGGGGGCCGAAGTCGCGGGCGGGGTTGATGGCGTAGCCGGCGTTGGCGCCGAAGGAGATGCCGATCGCGGCGACCACCAGGCCGATGATGAACGGCCCAAGGTTCGCCAGCACGCCCGTGTTGCGCGCGTCGACCACCGCGGCGACGAGCATGAGCAGGAACGCCGTGCCGACGATCTGGTCGATCAGCGGCCCCCAGACCGCGCCGTTGAAGTACTGCGCAGGGAACGTCGCGAAGATGGAGAAGGTCGCGAGGTTGGGCCCGCCCCCTGGCGAGATGGCCCGCTGGTAGGCGCCGATGGCGGCGTTGTAGACCAGCAGCACGAGCGCGGCACCGGCGAACGCGCCCAGCAGCTGCGCGAGCCAGTAGGGCAGCACCTTGTGCCAGCCCAGCTTGCGCCGCAGGGCGAAGGCCAGCGTGACCGCCGGGTTGATGTGGGCGCCGCTCACGCCCCCGGCGACGTAGACGCCGAAGACGACGGCGAAGGCCCACCCGAAGGCGATGAGCAGCCAGTCGCCGCTGGCCAGGAAGATCGTCGTCGGGGTCGCGGCGCGTCCGGACCCCGGCAGGGCGGCGACGGCCATCGCCACGGACCCGCAGCCGAACGCGATGAGCACGAAGGTGCCGAGGAACTCTGCGAGGCACTCGCCCCACAGGCCTCCACGGCTCCGCAGACCGCTGCCGCGCCGGACGGCGAGCGGGGAGATCTCGTCAGACATGTCGACCCTCCGACCGGCACCGAGCGCGGCGGCGGGTGAGGGAGTGGGCGGCTGCGTCCAGCAGGCTCACGGGCTGACGGGCCGTGACGGTGTCGGCTCTCAGTGAGACATCGAGTCCTGCGACCGGGTGCTCGCTCCGGCGACGGCGTCGGTCGCGAGGCGTCGTCGCCAGCCCCCTCGTCGGGGATCGAGGACGGCCCCATTGTACGGCGCGGCGGTGCGGAGAGAGCCAGCCGATCGAGCACCGACGGCCCGGTCGCCCCTCCGCCGGTCGGCGCGATGCGTCAGCCGGCCCCCGGGCGTAGCGTGAGCGCTCCGACCCGTCCGGCTCCTGGTTGAACCTGGAGGGCTTCGTGCGCATCACCGTCACGCTCGACGGCGAGCTGCTCAAGGAGGCGTCCGTCCTCACCGGGATCACCGAGATGTCGGTGCTGCTGCGCGCGGCGCTGGAGGCCCTGGTCGAACGGGAGACGCCGGAGCCGGAGAACCCGCCCGAGGGCGAGGACCTGCCGGAGCCCGAGGACCTGCCCGAGCCCGAAGGGGAGTGACCTCCCCGAGCGCGACATGCGCGACATGACGGAGCGGCCGGCCCGGAGGCCGGCCGCTCGTCGTCGTCGTCGAGGTTCGGTCGCTGGCCCTCAGGGGGTCAGTGCGTCACCGCCCGCTCCGCGCCGGCCCCGGTCATCGACCGCACCTCCATCTCCGCCTGCTTGGCGGCGTCGTGCTCCGGCGAGGTGACCGCGCCGAGCCAGCCGAGGAAGAAACCGAGCGGCACCGAGACGAGCGCCGGGTTCGACAGCGGGAACCACGCGAAGTCCGCGCCGGGGATCATCGCCGTCTCCGAGCCGGAGACCACCGGGGAGAAGACGATGAGGATCAGCGCGCTGAGCAGGCCGCCGTAGATGCTCCACACCGACCCGCGCGTGTTGAACCGCTTCCAGTACAGCGAGTACAGGATCGAGGGCAGGTTCGCGCTCGCGGCGATGGCGAAGGCGAGGGAGACGAGGAAGGCGATGTTCTGCCCGTTGGCCAGCACCCCGCCGACGATCGAGATGGCCCCGATGGTCAGCGCGGTGCGCCGGGCCACCCTGACCTCCTGGGCCGGGTCGGCCTGGCCGTGCTTGAGCACGCCGTTGTAGACGTCGTGGGCGAAGCTGGCCGACGCCGTGATGGTCAGGCCCGCCACCACCGCGAGGATGGTGGCGAAGGCGACCGCGGCGATGATGCCGAGCAGCAGCGTCCCGCCCAGCTCGTACGCGAGCAGCGGCGCCGCGGAGTTCGCGCCGCCGGGGGAGGCCTTGATCGCCTCGACGCCCACCAGGTAGGCGGCGCCGAATCCGAGGATGAGGGTGAACAGGTAGAACGCCCCGATGAGGCCGATCGCCCAGGTCACCGACCGGCGCGCCTCCTTGGCCGTGGGCACCGTGTAGAACCGCATGAGCACGTGCGGCAGCCCCGCGGCGCCGAACACCAGCGCGATGGCGAGGGACACGAAGCCGAGCTTGGAGGTGGCGGAGGCGCCGTACTGGAGCATGGGCTCGAGGATGCGGTCGCCCTCGGGGTGCACGGCCACCGCCTCGCCGAGCACGTTGGAGAGGTTGAGCCCGTTGAGCGCCAGAACCCATAGGGTCATCGCGCCGGCGCCGATGATGAGCAGGACGGCCTTGATGATCTGCACCCAGGTGGTGCCCTTCATGCCGCCGACGAGGACGTAGACGATCATGAGGGCGCCGACGACGGCGATGACGAGCGACTGCCCGACCTTGCCGTCGATGCCCAGCAGCAGCGCCACGAGCCCGCCGGCGCCGGCCATCTGCGCCAACAGGTAGAAGAAACTCACGGCGAGCGTGGAGATGGCGGCGGCGGTGCGCACCGGACGCTGCTGCATCCGGAAGCTCAGGACATCCGCCATCGTGTACTTGCCGGTGTTGCGCAGCGGCTCGGCCACGAGCAGCAGCGCCACCAGCCAGGCGACGAGGAAGCCGATCGAGTACAGCAGTCCGTCATAGCCGTAGATGGCCACGGCGCCCGCGATGCCGAGGAACGACGCGGCCGAGAGATAGTCGCCGGCGATGGCGATGCCGTTCTGGCGCCCAGTGAAGGCCCGGCCGCCGTGGTAGAAGTCGCCCACCGACGTCGTCGTGCGGGACACCCGCACGACGATGACCAGGGTGACGACGACGAACGCCAGGAAGATCGCGATGTTGAGGTACGGGTTACCGACGTCCATCAGGCCTCTCCCTCCAGCTCGGTGCGCAGCTGCGCCGCGACGGGGTCGAGGGAGCGGTTGGCGTGGCGCACGTACAGCCACGTGATGAGGAACGTGCTGACGAACTGGAGCAGGCCGAAGACCAGCCCGACGTTGAGGTGCCCCAGCAGCGGCGTGGACATCGCGTCCTCGGCGTAGGTCGACAGCAGGACGTAGAGGAAGTACCAGACGAGGAACGCGACGGTCATCGGGAACGCGAACGCCCGGAACCTGCTGCGCAGCTGGGCGAACTCGGGCGAGGTCTGGACCCGCGCGAACTCCTCGGGAGCAGCGATCCGCCTGGTCGGGCCGGACTCCTCCAGCTCCGGCAGCGGGGAGTGGCGCGGTGGCAGGTGTGCCTCTGGGTTGTCGGACATACGTTTCCCCCTAGCGTGTGACGCGACTCACATCGGCGTGAATCGCGCACAAACTAGCAGCATCGGGACGACACGGCCGGAAACGTGGGCAGGTGCGCCCCGGCGTCTCCCGCCGCCACGTCGTTACCCCCTCACCGGGCGGGCGACGTCGCCCACGGTTCCGCCCGCACGGGGACCGCGCGGCGGCGACAGGGGGGGTGCCTGGCCCGGCGATGTCGTGTTGAATGACGGGCACCGAGACCCGCGGTGGGGCGAGGGCCGCGGGGCAGCGAGGGGGCGGTGGCGGACATGAGGGTCGAGTCGCGCGTGGTGTCCCTGTCGTGGATCCCCGCCGACTCCGTCGCGGCGTGGCTCCGGAACGGACTCGACGGGGGGCTCGCCCACTACGCCGAGCCGCCGCTCGCGGCGCTGCCCGGCCTGGACGCCGTCCAGCAGCTGCGCGCCGACGACCGGTTCCGCTTCGCCAACGTCCTGACGGCCTGGGCCGAGTTCGACGACGACGGCACCCCCACCGCGTGCGGCTACGGCCCGGACTCCGGCGGCGTGGTCGGCCCGACCACGGTGCGCCTGGCGTCCGTGGGGGCCACCTTCGGCGGGTACGCGCTGCCCACGCTGCAGCAGGACCCGATCCTCGAGCCGGGCCTTGCGCACGTCACCCAGACCGTGGGCGGGCGCACCGGGGTCCCGCTGCCGCGCGCGCTGCCGCACGCGCCGTTCGTGCTGTGGCAGGCGCCGATCGTGTGGACGACCCTGGCGCTGACCCTGCGCCCGGACGGCACCGCCGAGGTCGCCATGCCGGGCGCCAGCGCCTTCCCCCGGCACTGGGTCTACGGCCCCGACGGCGCGCTGCTCCAGGGCACCGGGCTGACGGACGAGGAAGGCTGGATGACCCACGCCTTCGCCGGGCGCACCCCCTGGGGCGACCAGGACTCCGACGGGGTGGTGGCGGAGACGGAGCGGGCCGTCGAGCGCCAGCTCGCCGCCGGGCTCCTGCACCCCGGGCGCTCCCTCGAGGTGCGCCGGCTGCCCGCCGGCGCCGTCGTCGCGCGGGAGGGGGAGCCGGGGGAGGAGATCTTCTTCGTGCTCGACGGCGTGCTGGCGGTCGAGCACGACGGCACCCCGGTCGCCCAGCTCGGCACGGGTGCGGTGCTCGGCGAGCAGGCGGTGCTCGAGAGCTCCGCCCGTCCCTCGACCCTGCTGGCCCTCACGCCCGTGCGCCTCGCGGTCGCCCGCGGCGACGCCCTGGACCTCGAGAAGCTCCGGGCGGTGGCCGAGGTCTCCGGCCGCCGGGCCGGGGCTCCCGCGCCGGCCGCGGACTGATCCGGCGACCCCGCCGACGCGCCCCACCGGGAACTTCAGAGCGGTGCCGTCCGTTGTTCAGGACGTGAAGAGCGACAAGGACCTCCCGCCCCTAGCTCACCCCCTGGCCGACGACGTCGTCCACGGCCGCCGGCTCCGCACCGCGGTGCAGCGGTCGGAGCCCACCGGCCGGCTCGCCGACACCCTCGAGCTCGTCGAGGAGATGGCCGCCGTCACCCGCTCCCAGGAGCAGATCTACGCCGTCATCGACCGGCTGACCGGCCTGCGCTTCGGCGAGCTGCAGGCGCTGAGCGCCGTGGCCGACGGCGCCGATCACGCCCGGGCGGTGGCCCGGGCGACGGGCCAGGTCGACGCCGCCGCCGAGGTGACCCTCGACGGCCTCGTGCGGCGGGGCCTGCTCGCGTGCCATGCGCACCCGGCCGAGCCCGCCGGCGGCAGCGCCTCGCTGGTGCACCTCACGCCGTCGGGCACCGTGGCCCTCCAGCAGGCCGAGGCGCTCCAGGTGCGCCTGCTCGACAGCGTGCTCGCGTCCCTCGACGCGGAAGAGGCCGGGCGGCTGCGCGCGGCGGTCGACCGGGTCGCCGGGGCCGTCGACAGCAGGCGCCCGGTGCTCGCCGGACTCATCGCCGACGCGTCGTAGCCGCCGGGGCGGGTGCGGCCGCGCCGCCGTCCGCCTCCGCGGCCGCCCGGCCCGCCGCATCGGCGCGCTCGCGCAGCAGCGCGCGTTCGCGATCGTTCTCGGTCAGGTCGGCCGCCCGCTGGAGCTCTGCGCGCGCCTCGGCGTGGCGGCCCACGCGGGCGAGGAGGTCCCCGCGCACGCTCGGCAGCAGGTGGTACGCGGCGAGGGCCGGGTCGTCCACGAGCCGGTCGACCAGCGCGAGCCCCGCCGCCGGGCCGGACGCCATCGCCAGGGCGACCGCGCGGTTGAGCTCGACGACCGGCGAGCCGGTCAGCGCCGCGAGGCGCCCGTACAGGGCGGCGATGCTCGCCCAGTCGGTCTCTTCGGGGGTGCGGGCCCGGGCGTGGCAGGCCGCGATGGCCGCCTGCAGCGCGTAGGGCCCCGGCGCCGCCCTCTCGGCGGCGAGCAGCGCCTCGGCGCGGGCCAGGGCCGCCAGCCCGCGGTCGATGAGCACCCGGTCCCAGTGGGAGCGGTCCTGGTCAAGGAGCAGCACCGGCTCCCCGCCCGGCCCGCTGCGCGCCCGCATCCGGGAGGACTGGATCTCCAGGAGGGCGACGAGGCCGTGGACCTCGGGCTCCGCGGGCGCGAGGCGCGCGAGCACGCGACCGAGCCGGACGGCGTCCTCGCACAGCTCCGGGCGCGTCCACCGTTCGCCGGACGTCGCGGCGTACCCCTCGTTGAAGATGAGGTAGACCACCTCGAGCACCGAGGCCAGCCGGGCGTCGAGCTCGGCCGGGGGCGGCAGCTCGAACGGCACGCCGGCGTCGGCGAGGGTGCGCTTGGCCCGCACGATGCGCTGGGCGACCGTCGCCTCCGCCACGAGGAAGGCCCGGGCGATCTCGCGGGTCGTGAGCCCGCCGACCATCCGCAGCGTCAGCGCCACCCGCGCGGGGGTGGTGAGCACCGGGTGGCACGCGATGAAGATCAGCCGGAGCAGGTCGTCGCCCACGTGGTCGTCGACGGCGGCGTCCACCGCCGCGGTCCCGTCCTCCTCGACCGTCTCGAGGTCCCGGGCGAGCTGGGCGTACTTGCGCTGGAGGTTCTGGTCCCGCCGGATGCGGTCGACGGCGCGGTGCTTCGCCGTCGCCATGAGCCACGCGCCGGCGTTGCGCGGGACGCCCTGGGTGGGCCACTGCTCCAGCGCGGCGACCAGCGCGTCCTGCGCGAGGTCCTCGGCCAGGCCCACGTCGCGCACCATGCGGGTGAGCCCGGCGATGAGCCGGCCGGACTCGATGCGCCAGACGGCCTCCACCGTGCGGTGGGTCTCGGTGACGTCGTCGTTCACGGGCACGAGCCAAGCATGCCGGGGCGGCCGTGCCTACTCCGCGGGGGGCCGTGTACGCCGTCCCCGGGCGCGTGGGCGTCGGGTGCGCCGCGGGCCCCGGCGCCATTAGGGTGCGTCGGGTGAGCGCACACCATGATGTCGTAGTCCTCGGCGCGGGCCCCGGTGGGTACGTCGCCGCCATCCGCGCGGCCCAGCTGGGGCTGAACGTCGCCGTCGTCGAGGAGAAGTACTGGGGCGGGGTCTGCCTCAACGTGGGCTGCATCCCCTCCAAGGCGCTGCTGCGCAACGCCGAGCTGGCCCACATCGTCACCAAGGAGGCCAAGACCTTCGGCATCTCCGGGGAGGCGACCTTCGACTACGGGGCGGCGTTCGACCGCAGCCGCACCGTCGCGGAGGGCCGCGTCAAGGGCGTGCACTTCCTCATGAAGAAGAACAAGATCACCGAGTACGACGGCCGCGGGGAGTTCACCGACGACCACACCCTGCGCGTGGCGCTGAGCTCGGGCGAGACCGAGACGATCACCTTCGACCACGCCATCATCGCCACCGGCACCGACGTGCGGATGCTGCCCGGCGTCGAGCTGAGCGAGAACGTGGTGACCTACGAGAACCAGATCCTCGACCGGGACCTGCCCGGCTCGATGATCATCGTGGGCGCCGGCGCCATCGGCATGGAGTTCGCCTACGTCCTGCGTAACTACGGCGTGGACGTCACCATTGTCGAGTTCCTCGACCGGGCCCTGCCCAACGAGGACCCCGAGGTCTCCAAGGAGATCACCAAGCAGTACAAGAAGCTCGGCGTCGACATCCTCACGTCCACCAAGGTCGAGACCGTCACGGACGACGGCGGCTCGGTGCGCGTGACGTACACCGACGCCAAGGGCGCGCCGGGCGAGCTCAAGGCGGACCGGGTGATGATCTCGATCGGCTTCGCCCCCCGGGTCACGGGGTACGGGCTGGAGAGCACCGGCGTGCAGCTGACCGAGCGCGGCGCCATCGCGATCGACGACTACATGCGCACCTCGGTGCCGCACATCTACGCCATCGGCGACGTCACCGCCAAGCTCCAGCTCGCCCACGTCGCCGAGGCGCAGGGCGTGGTGGCGGCCGAGACGATCGCCGGCGCGGAGACCATGGCGCTGGGCGACTATCGGATGATGCCCCGGGCGACATTCTGCCAGCCCCAGGTGGCCAGCTTCGGGCTCACCGAGCAGCAGGCCCGGGACGAGGGCCACGAGGTCCTCGTCGCGAAGTTCCCGTTCACCGCCAACGGCAAGGCGCACGGGCTGGGCGACGCGTCCGGCTTCGTCAAGCTCGTCGCGGACGCGAAGTACGGCGAGCTGCTCGGCGGCCACCTCATCGGTCCGGACGTCTCCGAGCTCCTGCCCGAGCTGACCCTGGCGCAGAAGTGGGACCTCACCGCCGCCGAGCTGGCGCGGAACGTGCACACCCACCCCACGCTGAGCGAGGCGCTGCAGGAGGCGTTCCACGGCCTGACCGGGCACATGATCAATTTCTAGTCGGTCGCTCGGCCGTTATCGGCCGTTAAGCCTGGTCAGAGGCCCGGATCCGCGGAATCTAGCGGATCCGGGCCTCTTCATGTCTTGGGGCGTCGTGGACACCTAGCGAGACGAGGCGACCAGTAGTCCATCCGAAGGGGCCATCCCTCGCCCCTGGTTGAACGACCCTGACGGGACTACGGTAGCCGGGTGCCGTTGTTGGACCGCGGCGAAGAGAAGCGGACCCTCGACCAAGTGCTCGACCGTGTGCGCGCCGGAGCCAGTGGGGTGTTGGTTCTTCGGGGGGAACCTGGAGTTGGGAAATCCGCCCTCCTCGACTACGCGGTCGAGCGTGCGTCCGACCTGCGGGTCGCCAAGACGGTGGCGGTCGAGTCGGAGACGGCCCTAAGTTTCGCCGCCGTCCACCAGTTGCTCCTTCCATTCCTGTCCGTCGCGGACCGGTTGCCTGAGCCACAGCGGCGGGCGCTCGGCGTGGCCTTCGGGCTGCAGGCCGGGCCCCCGGCCGATCCGTTCCTGGTCGGCTTGGCGGTGCTGACACTGCTTGCCGAGATCGGCGCGTTTCAGCCGGTTTTGTGTGTCATCGACGACGCGCAGTGGCTGGACGACGAGTCCGCCGACGTCCTTGCCTTTGTGGCGCGCCGGCTATTGGCCGACAGGGTCGGGATGCTGTTCGCGATCCGCGAGACCATGGAGCCGGACCCTCATCTGCAAGCGTTACCCGGTCTTCCACTCGCCGGCCTGCCAGCCCAGCATGCACACGAACTTCTGGAAACCTCGGTCGGCCGGCCGATCGACGTACGAGTAGCGGCACGAATCATTGCAGAGACCGGCGGCAATCCGCTCGCCGTGGTCGAAGTCGCCCGCGAGCTGTCCTCGGAGCAACTGATCGGACGCGCGCCGCTATCCGAGCCCTTGCCTGTGGGTCACAAACTCGAAGAACTTTTCCTGCGGCGCGTGCGTGAGCTTCCGAGGGATACGCAGACGCTGCTGCTGTTGGCGGCGGCGGAGATTCCGAGCAGGGGCGACCGGCTCTGGAAGGCGGCGGGGTCGCTGGGTGTCACCGAACTCGCCGCAGCTCCCGCGGAGAGCCGAGGAATGGTGGTGTTTGGGCCGGAGGTGCGGTTCTCGCACCCACTCGTCCGCTCGGCGGTCTACCACGGCGCGGCCCCGGGACAGCGTAGGGAGGCGCACCGCGCCCTCGCGGGGGCTTGCGATCCGCAGATCGACGAGGGTCCCCGGGCCTCGCATCTTGCCGCGGCCACTGCCGGGCCTGACGAAGGCGTCGCAGTCCAGCTCGAAATGGCAGCGGACCGGGCCAAGAGCCGTGGTGGCTACTCCGCCATGGCTGCGCTCCTTGAGCGCGCGGCCTTACTGACCCCGCTGGAGGAACGGCGAGCCGAACGACGGCTGCTGGCTGCGAAAACCCACGTTGCCGCTGGGGCACTTGACCGGGCGGAGGCCTTATTGGGCGAGGCTGCCACGGGTTTGCACGATCCACGGTCGACCGCGCAGGCGACGCAGCTGGAGGGCAGGATTCGGTTCCACCGCGGGCGGGTAGCCGAAGCAGTCTTCTCGCTTCTCTGCGCGGCGAGACGATTGCGGTCGCTCGACCCGCGTGAGGCGCGGGACGCGCTGCTCTCCGCACTGGAGGCCGCCGTGTTCGCCGGATGGGCGCCCAGCGCCCCCCTCCTGCAAGAGATCGCGCGGACGGCGCAGCATCTGCCGCACACCGGTGATCCTCCAGACTCGGCGGCCCAATTATTGCTCCAGGGTTGCATCACGCGGTTGACGAGTGGCTATGTGGCGGCGGTGCCGACGCTGCGTCGCACGGTCCAGGCCTTCCTCGCGGATGAGATAGACCAGGATGTTGCGCTCCAACGAGTGGAACTCGCCGCCGTCCTTGCCGCTGATCTGTGGGACGACTCCGCGGTCGAACAGTTGGCCGCTGACTGGATCGACCGGGCGCGTGGGATCGGTGCGTTGCCCAGGCTCGCGGCCGCGCTCGCTTTCCGGGGCGTCTACGTCGACGGGCCCGCTGGACGGCTCGCCGCTGCCAGGGTCGCGGAATCGGAAGCGCACGAACTGGCGGAGGCGACCGGCAACCCTGCGATCGTCCCTCCCACGGGCGCTCACACCCTGCTCACCCTTGCGCTCAGCGGCCGCGAGGCGGAGGCGCGAGCCATAGCCTCGGCAGTGGCAGGGGAGGCCCCGGGCAGGGGGGCCGTCGGTGAGATGGCCATGGCGGCGTCCTTCCTTGGCGTGCTGGAGCTCAGTCTCGGCAACTATGGTTCGGCCGTGGTGTGCCTGGATGCGGCTTACACCGATGACACGCCGCTCGTCGGGACCCGGTCACTGCCCGACCTGGTCGAAGCAGCCGTCCGTTCCGGTCGCCGAGACCTGGCAGAACGCGCACTCCATCGCTTGGAGGACCGTGCGACCGCGACCGGCACTTCCCTAGCCCTCGGGTTGCTCGCCCGGTCGCGAGCTCTGCTGGCCACCCCGGCCCAGGCCCTTGACGAGTACGAAGACGCCCTGGACAGGCTTGGCCGGACCCGAGCCGCCTCCGAGGTCGCTCGCACGCTCCTCCTATACGGCGAGTGGTTACGTCGGCAGCGCCGTCGGCGTGAGGCACGCGCCCAGTTGCGTACCGCACACGACATGTTCGATGGAATGGGCATGTACGCCTTCGCCGAGCGGGCGCGCCTGGAGTTGAGCGCCACCGGCGAGCACGTCCCGAAGCGGGAGACGGAGACGCCCGAGGACCTCACCCCCCGAGAGGCGCAGGTCGCCGCCCTGGTCAGTCAGGGTGCGGCGAATCGCGATATCGCCGCCCAGCTGTTCGTCAGTCCAAGTACTGTGGAGTACCACCTGCATAAGGTCTTCCGAAAGTTCGGCGTGACCTCGCGCACCCAGCTCGCCCACCGCGTGATCAATCAGGGCTCAGGCGCCGTGGCCCTACTCCCGGCCTCGAGCGCCCACACCTCGGCCGCCACCGACCCTGCATCTGCGATTTCGACCCAACGGCGAGGGCCAAGACACCCCGGCGCTGCGAAGGCGCGCTAACACCCGGTGCTGAAGCCGCTGCTCGAAGCTTGACCGAGCCGGCGCATGTAACGGCTTCGGCGCGCCGGGCGGGTGCTCCGCCCTGGCGGTCTGCGGCAGTCACCGAAACCGGTGAGGCCCCCCGATGGCCGACAGGTCGGCACGTGGCCTGCCCGACGCATCGACATCCTGGAGCCCGACTGGGCGTTTCATGGATTCCACGCCGTCCGTCGCGCCCTACCTTGTTGACACCGGACTACGCGGCCGTAGCCACCGGGGGCAGGACACCTCTCGCGTCAACGCGAGGAGTGTCTCGCGAACTCGTGTTGGGGGAAGCCATGGCAAGCACGACCAGCGAGAAGTCAGGGAAGGGCCTCACCGATGGAGTTGTTTCCGAGCTGGCGACCTACTGGAACGTCCTGCCTGGACACGAAGAGGAGCTGCGGGCGGCGACTCAGCGGTTCGCGGACATCCTGCACAGCGCCGGTCTCGAGAAGAACATCCACACAGGCCTGCGGGACCAACGCCACGTGATCTTCGACGGCGGAGAACGGCTGATGTGGGCCACGACCTTCGAAACGGAATGGGACCCCTACTTCGACGATTTCGTCCAGATCGGCATCGAGCACTTCCTGGACTGGATGCAGCACACCACCCAATACGAGGACGTCTCAGCGTGGCTGGAGAGCTCCGGCGGAGTGGAGACTTTTCGGCTGGACAACCCTGATCTCGAGGCCCAGTTGAAGCGGAGCGTCGGCGGGCTCAAGGCGATCGTGCAGTCAGTGCAGAGCCCGGCAACTGGCTACGTCAACAACACGGGCACGTGGACGATGCCGGAGATCGTCAAGGCGATGCGTGTGCAGCAGGCGTTCCAACAGGTGCTCGACGACCCCGCCGCCGAGGAGGCGCTGCAGCACCCGGCGCTGAAGCCCCTGCTTGACCAGGCCGCTGAGTGAGCCGGCGGGGCGGCAATCACTGCCGCACGCGACTGCCGAGGGGGCGCCGTGACAACGCAGACAGACACAGCGCTGGAGGTCAGCGACATCCAGGCCGCCGCCCTGATGCCCCGGCCTAATCCCTATGCGGGCACGTACGTGGCCGTGCGGATCGACGACCGGCACACCGGGCGGGAGCTGCTGCGGCGACTGATACCCCTGCTCGATCCGGTCGCCTCGTTCGATCCCCAACGGCCGGTCTCGCTCGGGGTCGGGTTCAGCTTCTCGGGGCTCGAGGCGATCGGTGTGCCGCCGGACTCGCTGTCCAGCTTCCCATCCGAGTTCCGGCAGGGCATGGCCGCTCGCGCGGCCTACCTCGGCGATGTGGGGGAGAACGCCCCCGAACACTGGGAGGCGCCCCTGGGCTCGAAGGACCTGCATCTCGTGGTGGCCGCCCTGGCGCGGGACACCGCCCTGATGGAGGCTCTGGTCATGCTCGCCCAAGACGCCATCCGGGACCTACCGGGCGTCTCGCCGATCTGGCAGTTGGACGTGCACGTCCCGCCGGACGGGCGCGAACAGTTCGGCTTCAAGGACAGCATCAGTGAGCCGGCGGTCGAGGGCACTGGCATCCTTGGCAGCAACCCGCACGAAGCCCCGCTGAAGGCTGGGGAGTTCGTCCTGGGTTACGAGGACGAAAACGGAGACCTGCCGCCGATCCCGCAGCCGGAGATCCTGGGCCGCAACGGCACGTTTGTAGCCTTCCGAAAACTGCATCAGCGCGTGGCGGCCTTCCGCACCTATCTGCGTCAGAACGCCGCGGACGATGACGAACAGTGGTTGGCGGCCAAGTTCGTCGGGCGCTGGCCTAGCGGTGCTCCATTGGCCCTGGCGCCGGACAAGGACGACCCTGAGCTGGGCGCCGACCCCGAACGCAACAACGCCTTCATGTACGGCGACGACCCACGGGGGCTGAAGTGCCCGGTCGGGGCGCACGCCCGACGGATGAACGCCCGCGACGCGGCCATCACCGGCGAGGTTCGGCTGCATCGGATGATCCGGCGCGGCGCCAACTACGGTCCGTCATTGCCGCCCGGCGTGCTGGAGGACGATGGCGCTGACCGCGGACTGATGTTCGCCTTCGTCGGCGCGCACTTGGGCCGGCAGTTCGAGTTCGTTCAGCGGCAGTGGGTCAACGACGGAAAGTTCATCGGCGCGCCCGCCGAGCGGGACCCGCTGGTCGGTGTTCACGATGGCGGCCAGTTCACCATTCCGAAGCGGCCAATCCGCCGTCGCCTGCAGGGACTGCCTGACTTCGTCGTCAACCGGGGCGGCGAGTACTGCTTCATGCCCGGCTTGCGGGCGCTCCAATGGCTCGCCGATCCCGCCGCCTGATTTCGGGAGATTGTCATGGCCGATCACTTCTCCGGCCCGCGGGCTCTGGCCGATCCCGCCTCGGACATTACCGACGTTTATGCCTTCCCAAGCCCGGAGCGGCCCGGTCACCTCGTGCTCGCCCTGAACGTGTTCCCGGCCGCCGCTGCGGGGGCGCTGTTCTCCGACGCACTCATCTATCGCTTGCGCCTCCGGCCCGTGACGGCCACCACGGCGGGCGGCACACCGACCTTCGTGACCGGGGCCGAGGAGTATCTGTTCGAGTTCCGCTTCGCCGTTCCGACCCTGGAGGACAGCGCTGACGGCGTGGTGCAGCGCGGCACCTGCATCACGCCCCTGGGGGCGGAAGTCTCGTTCCAGGTCGGCGAACGGGAGCCGACCGAAATGACCGAAAGCCGCGGTGTGCGCATCTTCGCCGGGGCTCGATTGGACCCGTTCTTCATCGACCTGGCCGCGGAGCAGGCCACCCACGCGTCGCAGCGGCTGATGTTCAGGCCCAAGGGCGTGAACGCCGTCAACGGCGCCAACGTGCTGAGCATCGTCCTCGAGCTCGACGTCGCCACGGTGCTCGACCGCGACACCGGAACGCTGCTGGGCGTCGTCGGTGAGACCGTGGCCTCCGCCGAACACCACGTCCGTATGGAGCGCATGGGCCGGCCGGAGATCAAGAACTTCATCCTGCAGGACAAGAAGTACGACACCGTCAACCGTGACCTTGAGATCCGCGACCTCTACAACGCGGAGGACGCCTTCGACCTGCGCCAGGACTATGTCGGCGCGTACCGCGCCCGGTTGAACGCCAACCTGGCCTTCTTCGACCGCTTAGACGGCAGGATCGACTGGCCAGCGGACGAGGAGGGTGTCCATCCGTTGACCGAGTTGCTCCTGGCGGACTTCCTCGTAGTCGACGCGTCCAAGCCGTTCTCCGACGACGGCTTCCTGGAGATCGAGCGTGCCGTGCTCGCCGGCCGTCCGCACATGACCCGCGGCGGCAGGTCGCCCGACGACGACATCGTGGACCTTCTCTACACGCTCCTGGTCGGCGGCCTCGACGGACCGCGGATCAGCGACGGTGTCGACGGGCCGACCCAGCCGGCCGCTCGCAGCTTCCCCTACCTGGTCAGCCCCAATCCCGATCCGCCGGACCTGAGGGCGGTGCTTGCCGCGGCGACCGCGCCACCGAAGGAGGCAGCATCATCACCGGGATGATCGAGGACGGCCGCCGAGTACCCACCACCAGCGGGGTCATCGCCGTGGCCAACCTCCAGGCCCAAGTCGACGGTCTGGTGGCTCGTCTCCCCACTGCACGATTCGCGCGGACGGCACTGTCATCTCCGGCGGTGGCCGAACGGGCGCTTCTGGTCGACCTGCTCATCCTGCGCGGGCAGGTGTCAGGCCGCATCACGGACTACGAAAGCGCCGCGGCTCTGGCCGAGGCACTGGTCCGGGACGCCCCGGACGAGAGCACGTCGTGGTTGGTTCGGGCCAGGACGCGAGCGATCTTCCACCAGTTCGCGCGCACACTCGCCGACCTGGATGCCGCGGGGCGGTGCGGTGCCGACCGGGCCACCGTGCAGGCGGAGCGGGCGGCGATCCTCCAGGCTGTCGGCTGCTACGCCGAAGCCCTAGCGCTGCGCCGGGACGCGGCGCAGCGCCGACCCGACTTCGCGGCGCTCGGTGCGCTGGCCGTGCTCGAGGCGGAGCGCGGGCGGGTCGACCGGGCGGAACGCCTCTTCACGCAGGCGAGCCACCGCTACCGGGGTGTCTCGCCGTTCCCCTTGGCTTCGCTGAATTTCCGGCGTGGGCTGATGTGGCTCGGCGAGCGGGATCTCACGGTCGCCCGTGCCTGGTTCCGCGCCGCCGTAACTTTAGTGCCGGCCTACGCTCCGGCGCTGGGTCACCTCGCCGAGGTCGACGCGGCCCTGGGCGCCCGTGAGGCGGCCATCGGCCGACTGCGCCGCCTGGCGGAATTCAGCGACGACCCCGAGTACGCGGCCGAGCTCGCCGGCGTGCTTCGCGACGCCGAGCAGATTCAGGAGGCCGAGCACTGGCGCAGCATCGCAGCGTCCCGTTACGACGAATTGGTATTACACCATCCGGAGGCCTACGTGGACCATGCGGTCGAGTTCTGGCTCACCGTGGGGGCCGATCAGCCAAAAGCTCTCCGATTAGCGTCGCAGAGCCACGCGAGCCGGGCAGCTCAAAGGCTCGCCATGCCGCACGGCGACATTCCAATTGTCTGATGGCTACCCGATCTCGACGACCAAGCCTAGGCATGCTGCCATGGACAAGAGCTACGACCTGGTAGTGATCGGCGCCGGTCCTGCCGGGGAAGTCGCGGCCGAGCTAGCGAGCGCCTTCGGGCGCGCTGTGCTCGTCGTCGAGCGGAGCACGCCAGGCGGGGTGGTTACGACCACCGGCGGCGCCCCTACGAAGGCCCTGCGCGAAGCCGCGCTCTACCTGACCGGCTACCGCCAGGAGGAGGTTTACGGCGTACGGGCCGCAGCGCCGCTGCAAGCCGTGATGCCTACTCTGGGTGTCAGGATCGAGCAGGTCCGCGATGTCCTGCAGGACGCTGTCGCACGCCGCTTCGTCGCTCGCGGCATCACGTACCTTCAGGGAGTTGCCCGAATCGACACGGACCGCACAGTGCACATCACCTCACCTGATGGAACGGCGCACGCGGTCGCGTCTCGCGCGGTTGTGATCGCAACGGGGTCACGCCCCACGCATTACTCCGGCATTCCCTTCGACGACCCGGACGTCTACGACTCCGATGAGATCTGGGCGCTGCCCGCTGCTCCGACAGACATCGTCATCGTCGGCGGCGGCCCAATCGGCGTCGAGTTCGCCACCGTGTTTACCGCCCTCGGCATCCCCGCCACACTTGTCAACAAGTCCGATCGCCTCCTGCCGACCGTCGACGGCGAGTTGGCCGGGCTGCTGGCCGAGGAGTTCCAGCGGCGCGGAGTCCGGCTGGTACTGGGCGCGGGCGCGGACGGGGTGAGGCGCGTCGACGGCCGGCTCCTGGTCACGCTCTCGAACGGCACGGCCCTGGAGGGGGACGCGGTCTTGTTCGCCGCTGGTCGCACTGCCAACACGGAGGCCCTCGGTCTCGAACAGGCCGGCGTGCGACTCGACGCCGCCGGCCGGATCATCGTCGACCGCTACTACCGGACGACCGCTCCAGGAATCTACGCAGCCGGCGACGTGGTGCGACCCGGCCTCGCCTCCAGCGCTATGCAACAAGGACGAGCAGCGGCGGCTCACGCCTGCGGACTGGTCTTCGGTGTCGAGATCGACCAGACGGTAAGTACCGCTGTCTACGGCCTACCCGAAGTGGCCAGCGCCGGTGCGACCGAAGAACAGATCCGCTCCAGCG
The DNA here is from genome assembly GCF_009193175.1 of Georgenia ruanii. GTDB lineage: Bacteria > Actinomycetota > Actinomycetes > Actinomycetales > Actinomycetaceae > Georgenia > Georgenia ruanii. The sequence continues at coordinate 56,215 of NZ_VUKE01000024.1, forward strand.
GCATCCCGTACGCGGTGGGCCGCTGCGACCTCTCCACCACCCCACGCGGAGCAATCGCCGGACACGGTGGACTGCTCAAGCTCATCTTCCACGCCGATAACCGCAAACTGCTCGGCGTCCACTGCTTCGGCGACATCGCCTCCGAGGTGGTCGGCCTGGGCCACGTGGTCCTCCAGCTTGGTGGCAGGATCGAAATGTTCTTGACACTCGCGCTCAACACGCCCACGTACAACTATGCGTATCACGACGCAACTGTCGACGGCCTGACCCGACTGACGAAGCTGATGGGCATGCCCGAGAGCGGGGAATCGCCAGTACAGAGATCTCGGGCTTCATAGCCGTGCATTGACGCCCGTTTTCGGCGGTTCACGGGCTGCTTGGGCGGGCAATTATGGTCGCAGGCGGCACCATTCTCCGGTTGGCAGGTCGCAACCAGCACCCTGGGTCGGACAGTCATCCCGCTGGGGCTCAGCCTCCGTCACAGCGATTTGGTCGCGCCCCCGTTCGCCAATGCCGCCGCCGGTCTCGACCGGCCCCTGTTGCGGGCACATTGTGCGCGTCGTCACGCCAGGCAGTTTGAGTCAAACGATTGCAGGATCGCCGAGTAGGTGCCGAGGCGATCAGACGGGCCTCGAGAGCGGGGCTGGTCGGTACCAATGGGGCGCCTTCGGGGAAGAGCGCGAACGTCGGCTATGAGGGAACCTAAGAACGATGCGCTGCTGCGGATGACCCGTGGCTCGGTAGGGTTGCCAGTGGCGGGTCTGTGTTGCCCACTCGAGATCACGACGTGACCGTCAGGGTCTCGCCACCTCCGTCTCGGCGGGGGAGTGCGCACGCGCCCCGATTCCCCAGGGTTCCCCCACGGGCCCGGCTCACGGCGAATCCGCAGGTCAGGGCGAGTTCGAACAGTTCAACGTCTAAGCGTCGGTGTCTGCGGCGCCGGGGTAGGTGTTCCTGATCCTGGAGCTCCGAGTCTGGAGCGCGCCGTGGGCACCCGCCCCCAAGCCCCGCCGAGCCGACGTACACCCCGTTGCCGTCCACTTGGGTCGCAGCGCTCAGAGTTTGCCGCTGGCGTACCCGATCGTTGTGCCCTTGGCCGATGAGCGTGCCGTCGTCGTCATCCTGTAGTGGCACGCAGGGGGCACGAGCGCCGTACAGCGGAACCGGAATCCGCAGAGTTCCAACCGTTCCGGACCCTTCGGACGAGACAATCATGACTGCCTTCGGCCGTAACCGGCTGACTCACTCGCTCGCTTGGGAACGGTTCCTCAGGTGGTCTTGCCGCGATGCTCGGGCCCCTGTTCCACCGGCCGGCCGCGCTTGTCGTTCATTCCGACCAGCATGGTGTGTATTTCCCGGGTGAGGTCGGTGTTGGTCTTCAACTCGAGCTCTTGCTCGACGAAGTCGTGGTCAGCCTTGGCCTGCTGGAAGGAGGCTTGTCGGTTCTGACCGATCATCACGAAGGTCGACAGGAAGATCGCCTCGAGCGACACGGCCAAGGTGAGGGTGGGCCAAGGGCTGTCTTCGAGCACGAGCATCCACACCGCGAAGACGGCGACGTGGACGTAGACGAAGGGCATTGACCCGGCGAACTTGGTGATCTGGTCGGCGATCCGCAACTGCACGCTCTGGGCGCGCTTCAACCTCGCCTCGACGAGCGCCGGGTGCTTCGCGGCCGGCAGGGCGAGGGCGTGGTGTGTGTTCATGACGTCTCCATCGGGCTCGCAGCAGGTGGTGCGGCGCGGTCAGGGCACGTGCCCCGATCGCCGGAGCCAACGATATTGCGGTCCAACTTCCCACGGATCGGCGCCTGTTCAACCCCGGACGCAGGCGCCTTGAGCCCTGCTTCCATGCCGTGATCGTCGCGTGGTGGTCACCGCGTGGCGGTACCGCATGGTGCATGCGTGACGACACCGGGAACCTCTTCATCCGTCGCGGACGGTGGCCGCGATGATGGCGGGCCGCTGCTGGCCATGCCGCAGACGCCACCTCGTAGATTCGTCTATCCGCGCTAACGGCGGCGTGGTCCCGGATAGAGCACCGTGAAGGTCTCCAGCACCACGGGCATGTCGGCGCGGAACGTCCGTCCGTAGGCGGCGAGCGTGTCGGTGAACTCGCGCTGGCGCTGGCGGCGCCAGTGCTCCAGGCTCCGGTCGTCCTCGCCCTCGGCGGCCGCGTGCTCGGCCGGCACCTGGTCGAAGGGCCGGACGTCGACCGTCTCGATGCGCACGAGCACCTGCGGCTGGCCGTTGCCGTCGCAGATGATCGACAGGTCTCCGGGGTTCGGTTGCTCCTCGCCCTGCTCCTGCCGTTCCCACAGGCTGCTCGAGGTCGCGGTCTTCACGCCCGCCAGCACGAGCGCGAGCAGCTGGTCCGCCTCCTCGGGGGTCGAGCCGAAGGACCACGCGGGCGGTGTCAGCGCGGCGAGCTCGCTCTTCCCGACGACGACGTCGAGGCCGGTGATGTCGGCGACCTTGCTTGCCAGGGCCCAGAACCGCTCGACGGCCTCGTCCTGGGGAGGGGCGGACTCC
>NZ_VUKE01000025.1 GCF_009193175.1 Georgenia ruanii
CATCGTTCGACTTGCATGTGTTAAGCACGCCGCCAGCGTTCGTCCTGAGCCAGGATCAAACTCTCCGTAAAAAAATGCTGCCAAACCCCCAAAAGAGGGCGACAAACCATACGAAGACAACCCCCCGGGCAAACCCGGACGGGTCAATCCATGGCATCACACCCCCACCCGACGAGGCAGGCAGAAGGCGCGTAACCAAAACAAAACAAAACCCGCGGACACCACCACACCAGACCCTCGGCCCGGCCAGCGACGCCCACGAATCCATATGGCATCAAAAACTTGGCACACTGTTGAGTTCTCAAAGAACAGACACACACCATCAGACCCGGAAACCACGTTCCCGACCCCTCCGGGGCAACCTCTCTATCTTAACCATTCGATTCCCGGCCGTCAAAACCCGGTGATGTGATCTCACCGGCGGTTAGGCCGCGATTCAGATGGTCCCTCGCACGACATTTACCGACGACGATGTCACCGGTGCATTGTTGTTGGAGGTTCTGCGTCTGGTGGAACCGGCCTCGAGCGCCTGTCGGCCTCTCGTCCGTGCCTCCCGTCCGGAGCAGCAGGAAGTACATTACGGGGCTCCGCAGGGGGCGTCAACTTCAGGTTTCACCGAGGTGGCCGACACGTGAACGCGCTCCTGACCTGCGGTTTTACACGCTCCGCGGTCCCGGTCGGCCCTCTTGACGGGCCTGGGAGCGGGCGAGACGCTCCGCACACGGCGACGCCCGGCGCGCCGGCTTGCGTCCGCACCGGGGTGCATGTCCGCGTCCCGTGCGTCGGCCGAACCGCGTCCCCGTTGATCCCCGGGCCGGCAGTACGCAACATGGCGGGTCGGGACCGTGGTCCCGACCCGCCATGTCAGTCGCCGATGCGAGCGGCCGCCCGCGGCTGTCAGCCTTGCGCGGCCACGCCGACCGCGAGGTGCCGGCGTCCCTTGCGGACCAGGGCGTAGCCCCCGTCGAGGAGGTCCTGGTCGGTGAGCACGCGGTCCTCGTCCTCGATCTTCTCGTTGTTGAGGTAGGCCCCACCGCTCGCGATGGTGCGGCGGGCCGCGGAACGTCCCTTCTCCAGGCCCGTGGACAGCAGGAGGTCGACGACGGTGGACTCCCCCACCGCCACCTCGCCGCGGGGCAGCTCGGCGACCGCGTCGCGCAGGGTCACGCCGTCCAGCTCGCGGAGGTCGTCCCGGCCGAACAGGGCCTGCGAGGCCCGCCGCACCCGCTCGGCTGCCCCCGGGCCGTGGACGAGGGCGGTGACGTCCTCGGCCAGCGCACGCTGCGCCTCGCGCGCCTGCGGGCGCTCGGCGACGGCCCGCTCGAGCGCTTCGAGCTCCTCCCTGGAGCGGAAGGTGAAGACCTTGAGGTAGTGCACGACGTCGGCGTCGGCGGTGTTGAGCCAGAACTGGTAGAAGGCGTACGGCGTGGTCAGCTCGGGATCGAGCCATACGGTGCCGGACTCGGTCTTGCCGAACTTGGTCCCGTCCGCCTTGGTGATGAGGGGCGTGGTGAGCGCGTGCACGACGGCCCCCTCCACCTTGCGGACCAGCTCGACGCCGGACAGCAGGTTGCCCCACTGGTCGTTGCCGCCGGTCTCGAGCACGCACCCGTAGCGGCGGTGGAGCTCCAGGTAGTCCATGCCCTGGAGGATCTGGTAGCTGAACTCGGTGAAGGAGATCCCGTCGTCGCTGGCCAGCCGGCGTGCCACCGTGTCCTTGGCGAGCATGGTCCCGAGCCGGAAGTGCTTGCCGACGTCCCGGAGGAAGTCGATCGCTGACAGCCCGGCGGTCCAGTCGAGGTTGTTGACCATCTGGGCGGCGTGGGGTCCGTCGAAGTCCAGCAGCGGCTCGATCTGTGCCCGGATGCGCTCGACCCACCCCGCGACGACGTCGCGCTCGTTGAGCGTGCGCTCGCCGGTCATCTTCGGGTCGCCGATGAGGCCCGTGGCCCCGCCGACGAGCGCCAGGGGCCGGTGGCCGGCCAGCTGCAGGCGCCGCACCGTCAGGATCTGGACAAGGTTCCCGATGTGCAGGCTCGGCGCCGTCGGGTCGAAACCGCAATAGAAGGTGACCGGACCCTCGGCCAGCACCGAGCGCAGCGCGTCGATGTCGGTTGACTGTGCCAGCAGCCCGCGCCACTGGAGCTCGTCGAGGATGTCAGTCACTCTTGTGCCTCTCGTCGTTCCGCCCGGGACCTGTCCCCGGACACGCCTACCAGTGTGCCGCGCCCGACGGCGAAGCCCCGCATCCGGGCCCCGGGAGCCGGGTCACGCCGCCGCCGAACCTCGGTCGGTCCGAGGCTCGCTGAGCTGCCCCACCCAGCGCGGGCTCGACCGGTTGCGGCGCGGGCGCCGGCCGCGTCATCGGCGGCGCGGCGCGGCCGGCCGGTACGTGGAGACGGTGGCCTCGCCGTCGATCCAGAAGCGCCACTGGTACCGGCCGGCGTCGCCGCCGGGTCCGGCCACGCCCACCCGCGGCCCGGTCCGCAGGCGCGCGGGGTCCACCGCGGCGCGCAGCTCCAGCTCGGCGCGGCCGCCGGGCGCGAGCACCAGGCCGCTGTCGGCGCCGGTCAGGCCCAGGCTCTGGGCCAGCCGCGCCGGTCCGCGGGCGAGGTCGCGGTCGGAGCGCGCGGCCCGGCGACGCACCCGGGCCAGGTCGTGCCCGGCGACCACCTCGGCGCCACGCAGCAGCACGGCGGACGCCTGTCCGGCGGGCCCGCACACGAGGTTGGCGCACCAGTGCATGCCGTAGGAGAAGTACACGTACAGCCGCCCGCCGACCTCGAACATCGGCGCGTTGCGGGTGGTGCGGCCCCGGAAGGCGTGCGAGCCGGGATCCAGCTCCCCGCTGTAGGCCTCGACCTCGGTGAGGCGGACGGAGACGACCCCGGCCGGGCCCCGGTCGCCGTGGCCCGCGGCGTCCGCGGGCCGCGCCGCGCGGCCCGGCCCGGCGTGCTCGCGGACCGTGAGCACCGACCCGAGCAGGCGCGGGGCGACGTCGAGGGCGGGGCGGCGCAGCAGCGCCGCCCAGTCCTCCCCGCGACCCCGGGGGGCGGCGACGAACCCGCCGTCGCCCCGGGCCTCCGCGCCGTCGGCCGCGCCGCTCACGCCGTCGTCGGCTCCTCCGCGTCGCGCGTCTCCTCGTCGGCGCCCTCCGCCCAGACGCGCAGGGTCCCCGCGCGGTCGGCGGCGCGGGCCAGCTGCTCGACGACCCGCACCGGCGCGGTGCCGCCGTGCCCGTCGCGCGAGGCGATCGAGCCTTCCACGGTGAGGACCTCCCGCACGGCCGGCGTGAGGTGCGAGCTGATGGCGGCGAGCTCGGCGTCGGTGAGGTCCCACAGCTCCTTGCCCTGGCCCTCGCACTCGCGCACGCACGCGCCGGCCACCTCGTGGGCCTCACGGAAGGGCACGCCCTGGCGCACGAGCCACTCCGCCACGTCGGTGGCCAGCGAGAAGCCCTGCGGCGCGAGCGCCGCCATCCGCTCCGTGTCGAAGGTCAGGGTTGCGACCATCCCGGCGACGGCGGGCAGCAGCAGCTCGAGGGTGTCCACGCCGTCGAAGACGGGCTCCTTGTCCTCCTGCAGGTCCCGGTTGTACGCCAGGGGCAGGCCCTTGAGGGTGGCCAGGAGGCCGGCGAGGTCGCCGATCAGCCGGCCGGCCTTGCCGCGGGCCAGCTCGGCGACGTCGGGGTTCTTCTTCTGCGGCATGATCGACGAGCCGGTGGAGTAGGCGTCGTCGAGGCGCACGAACCCGAACTCCTTGGTGGCCCAGACGATGACCTCCTCGCTCAGCCGCGAGAGGTCCACGCCCGTCATCGCCGCCACGAACGCGAACTCGGCGACGACGTCGCGCGCGGCGGTGCCGTCGATGGAGTTCTCCACCGCCGCGGCGAAGCCGAGGTCGGCGGCGACGGCGTCGGGGTCCAGGCCGAGCGAGGAGCCCGCGAGCGCCCCCGAGCCGTAGGGGGAGACGGCGGCGCGGACGTCCCAGTCCACCCAGCGCTGCACGTCGCGCAGCAGCGGCCAGGCGTGCGCGAGGAGGTGGTGGGCGAGCAGCACGGGCTGGGCGTGCTGCATGTGGGTGCGCCCGGGCATGACGGCGTCGGGGTGGGCGGCCGCCTGGGCGACGAGGGCGTCGACGACGTCGAGCACGCCTGCCGCCAGGTCCCGGGCGCTGTCGCGCAGGTACAGCCGCACGAGGGTCGCGATCTGGTCGTTGCGCGAGCGGCCGGCGCGCAGCTTGCCTCCCAGGTGCGCCCCGGCCCGCTCGATGAGCCCGCGCTCGAGGGCGGTGTGCACGTCCTCGTCGTCGGGCGCGGGGGCGAACGCGCCGGAGGCGACGTCGGCGTCGAGCCGGTCCAGGGCGTCGAGCATGCCGGCCAGCTCGGCGTCGTCGAGCAGGCCGGCACGGTGCAGCACCCGGGCGTGGGCGCGGGAGCCGGCGATGTCGTAGCGGGCCAGGCGCCAGTCGAAGGGGGTGGACTTGCTCAGGGCGGCCAGGGCGTCGGCCGGCCCGCCGGCGAAGCGCCCGCCCCACAGGCTGAGGTGCGCGGCGGGGGTGGGCTGGTCGGCGGAGGAGGTGTCCATGGGGCGATCTTGCCGTGCCCGGGCCGTGCGGCGCACACCCGTCCACGCCGCCGACGACGCTCGCGGCCGAGCTGTTCGCCTTTCCCGCGTCGGTGGGCCGTGAGACGGTGTGCCACGAGCACCGCCGCCCAGCCGAGCGAGGAGACATGCTGAGGGAGACCCCCGCACCGGAGCCGGTCCCCGCCGAGGCGCCCGCGCCGTCGTCCCCGCCGCTCGAGGTCGCCTCGGAGGTGGGGCGGCTGCGTCAGGTGATCGTCCACCGACCCGGCCGCGAGCTGCTGCGGCTGACCCCGCAGAACAAGGACGAGCTGCTCTTCGACGACCTGCTGTGGGTCCGCCGCGCCCAGGAGGAGCACGACGAGTTCACCGCGGCGCTGGCCGGGGTGGGGGCGGAGGTCCTCCACCTCAGCGATCTGCTGCGCGAGACCCTGGCGGTGCCCGAGGCGCGGGCCTACGTCGTCGACCACACCTTCGGCGGCCGCCTCTACGGGCCCAGCGCCGCGCCGGCGCTGCGGGAGATGGCGCAGGCGATGGACGACGCCGAGCTCGCCGAGGTGCTCCTGGGCGGGCTGACCAAGCGCGAGATGCTCGACCGCATCGCCGCACCCCGCTCGCTCGTGCTCCACGACCTCGCCCTCGACGCCCTCGTGCTGCCGCCGCTGCCGAACCACCTGTTCACCCGGGACACCTCCTCGTGGGTGTACGACGCCGTCGCCGTCCACCACATGCGGATGCCCGCCCGGGTGCGCGAGTCCGTCCACTACGAGGCGATCTACCGCTGGCACCCGAGGTTTGCCGGCCGTGCCCACCACCGCTGGTCGGCGCCGTTGGCCGACGCGCGCGCCACCGTCGAGGGCGGGGACGTGCTCGTGCTCGGGGGCGGCACCGTGCTCGTCGGCATGGGCGAGCGCACCACCCCGCAGGGGGTGGAGCTGCTCGCCGCCCGGCTGTTCGCGGCCGGGGCGGCGGACCGGGTCGTGGCGCTGACCATGCCCAAGGCGCGCGCGTTCATGCACCTCGACACGGTCATGACCATGGTCGACCAGCGCTCCTTCCTCAAGTACGCGGGCCTGGGCATGCTGCCGTCCTCCACGCTCACCCCCGGTCCCGACGGGCTGCGGGTGGTCCACCACGAGCCCGAGCACATGCACGCGGCCATCGCCGAGGCGATGGGCGTCACGGGCCTGCGCATCCTCACCCCCGAGCAGGACGCCCACGCCGCCGCCCGCGAGCAGTGGGGCGACGGGTGCAACGCCCTCGCCCTGTCCCCCGGCCTCGTCGTGACCTACGACCGCAACGCCACCGCGAACGCCTACCTGCGGGACATGGGCATCGAGGTCGTCGTCGTGCCGGGCGGGGAGCTCGGCCGCGGACGCGGCGGCCCGCACTGCATGAGCTGCCCTACGATCCGGGAGGGCATCTGACACCGAGGCGAACAGGGGTAGAAGGCGTGACCAGCGACCTGCACGGACGGAGCTTCCTCAAGGAGCTGGACTTCACGCCCGGGGAGTGGCGCTCGCTGCTCGACCTGGCGGCCGACCTCAAGGCGGCCAAGAAGGCCGGCCGGGAGGAGCGCCGCCTCGCCGGCCGCAACATCGCCCTGATCTTCGAGAAGACCTCCACCCGCACCCGCACCGCGTTCGAGGTCGCCGCCCACGACCAGGGCGCCCACGTGACCTACCTCGACCCGGCCGGCTCCCAGATCGGGCACAAGGAGTCCTTCAAGGACACGGCCCGGGTGCTGGGGCGCTTCTTCGACGGCATCGAGTACCGCGGCGCCCGCCAGGCCGACGTCGAGACCCTCGCCGCCCACGCCGGCGTGCCCGTCTTCAACGGCCTGACCGACGAGTGGCACCCCACCCAGATGCTCGCCGACCAGCTGACGATGCGCGAGCACGCCGCCGTCGACGGCCGGGCCAAGGCCGACGAGGAGATCGCCTTCGCCTACGTCGGCGACGCCCGGAACAACACCGCCCACTCGCTGCTGGTCGCCGGGGCCATGCTCGGCATGGACGTGCGCCTGGTCGCCCCGGCCGGGCTCCAGCCCGAGGCCGGCGTGGTCGCCCAGGCCCGCGAGGTGGCCGCCCGCACCGGCGCCCGCCTCACGGTCACCGACGACGTCGCCGCGGGCGTGCGGGGCGTGGACTTCGTCTACACCGACGTGTGGGTGTCCATGGGCGAGAAGAAGGAGGCGTGGGACGAGCGCATCGCGTTGCTGCGCGACTACCAGGTCAACGCCGACCTCCTGGCCGCCACGGGCAACCCGGACGTGAAGTTCATGCACTGCCTGCCGGCCTTCCACGACCTGGGCACCTCGCTGGGCCGGGACATCTACGCCCGCACCGGCCTGGACGCCCTCGAGGTCACCGACGAGGTATTCGAGTCCCCCGCCTCGATCGTCTTCGACCAGGCGGAGAACCGGATGCACACCATCAAGGCCGTGCTCGTCGCGACGCTGGCCGCGCCGGCGTCGTGACACCGCCCCGCCCGCCGGTGAGAGGCCATCTGCTCGGTGAGATGGGCGTCTCACCGAGCAGATGACCTCTCGCGCCCGGAGGCGCTACTCGGCGGCGAGGTCGCCGGTGCCGAGCTCGACGCCGTTGCCGAACTTGACGTCGCGGGCCGCGGCGAGCTTCGAGGTCATCCCGAAGATCTCGATGAAGCCCTTGGACTGGGACTGGTCATAGGCGTCGCCGGTGTCGTAGGTGGCCAGGTTGAAGTCGTACAGGCTCTGCTCGCTGCGCCGGCCGGTGACGGTCGCCCGCCCGCCGTGGAGCACCAGGCGGATGTCGCCGGAGACGTAGCGCTGGGTGTCGTCGATGAAGGCGTCGAGCGACTTCTTCAGCGGGGAGAACCACTGGCCGTCGTAGACGAGCTCGGTCCAGCGCTGGCCGATTCCGCGCTTGAAGCGGGCCTGCTCGCGCTCGAGGGTGACGTTCTCGAGCTCCTTGTGGGCGGCGATGAGCACCATGGCCCCCGGGGCCTCGTAGACCTCGCGGGACTTGATGCCCACCAGGCGGTCCTCGACGATGTCGATGCGGCCGATCCCCTGCGCGCCGGCGCGGCGGTTGAGCTCCTGGATCGCCTGCAGCGGGGTGACCTTCTGGCCGTCGATGGCGACCGGGACGCCCTGGGCGAAGGAGATGACGACCTCGTCCGGCGCCGGCGGGTAGGTGGGGTCGTCGGTGTAGTTGAAGACGTCCTTGGTCGGCGCGTTCCAGATGTCCTCGAGGAAGCCGGTCTCGATGGCCCGGCCCCAGACGTTCTGGTCGATGGAGAAGGGGTTGTGCTTGGTCGTGGCGATGGGCAGGTCGTGCTTGTTCGCGTACTCGATGGCGACGTCGCGGGTCAGGGCGAGGTCGCGCACCGGGGCGATGCAGCGCACGTCCGGCGCGAGGGAGGTGATGCCGACCTCGAAGCGGACCTGGTCGTTGCCCTTGCCGGTGCAGCCGTGGGCGACGGTGGTGGCGCCGAACTGCCGGGCGGCGCGCACGAGGTGCTTGACGATGACGGGGCGGGAGAGCGCCGAGACCAGCGGGTAGGCGTCCATGTACAGGGCGTTGGCGCGCAGCGCCGGCATGCAGTACTCCTCGGCGAACTCGTCGCGGGCGTCGGCCACATAGGCCTCGACCGCGCCGCAGTCCAGCGCCCGCTGACGGACGACCTCGAGGTCCTCCCCGCCCTGGCCGACGTCGACGGCCACGGCGATGACCTCCGCGCCGGTGCGCTCGCCGATCCAGCCGATCGCGACGGAGGTGTCCAGGCCGCCGGAGTAGGCCAGGACGACGCGGTCCTTCTTCGGCGATGTGGTGGACTCGGGCTGGGTCTGGGTGGCGGTCATGGGGTCTTCTCCTGGTGGTTCGGTCCCGCGCGGCTGGTGCCCGCGGGAGTGTCAGAGGGCGGCGGGCGTGGCGCCCGGGCCCGGAGGCTGGGGCCGCCCGCGCCCGGCGAGGGCGAGCAGGCGGGTGGTCAGCGCCTGGGCGGCCGCGGCGTCCCGGGCGATGACGAGGACGGTGTCGTCCCCGGCGATGCAGCCGAGCACGCCGGGCAGGACGGAGTGGTCGATGGCGGAGGCCAGCAGCTGGGCGGCGCCCGGCGGGGTGCGCAGCACCACCTGGTTCGCGGCGGTGTCCGCGGTGACGAGCACCTCGGCGCACCAGCGCTGCAGCCGCGCCGCGATCTGCTCCTGCTCGCTGACGGGCTGGGCGGTGCCGCCCTCCGGGGGCAGCGCGTAGACCTGCTCGCCGTCGACCCCGCGGACCTTCAGCGCGCGCAGCTCGTCCAGGTCGCGCGAGAGCGTGGCCTGGGTGGCCTGGATGCCGCGGGCGGCCAGCGCCTCGCGCAGCTCGGACTGCGAGCGCACCGGGGTGCGCTCGAGGATCTCGGCGATGACGGCGTGCCGGGCCGCCTTGGTGGCCGGCATCCGGCTGGTCGGCTCCCCCAGGTCCGCGCTCACGGCCGGGTCCCGGCGGCGTCGAGCGCGGCGGGCAGGGCGTCGAGGAAGGACTGCGCCTGCGCGGTGGTCAGCACCAGCGGCGGGGCCAGGCGCAGGGCGTCCGCGCGCACCGGGTTGACGATGAACCCGGCGTCGAGCAGCGCCGCGGCCACCTGCGCGGCCACCGGCTCGGTCAGCTCGGCGGCGATGAGCAGGCCCTCCCCGCGCACCCCGGCGAGGCGGGCGTGGCCGAGGCCGGCGAGCTTCTCGCGCAGCCAGGTGCCCAGCTCGGCCACGTGCGCGAGCAGGCCCTCGTCCTCGATGACGCCGATGACGGCGAGCGCGGCGGCGGCGGCCACCGGGTTGCCGCCGAAGGTGGTGCCGTGCTGGCCGGGGCCGAGCAGCGTGGCGGCGTGCTCGCCGAGGGCCACCGCGGCGCCGATGGGGAAGCCCCCGCCCAGGCCCTTGGCGAGGGTGACGACGTCGGGCACCACCCCGCCGCCGACGTGCGGCAGGTGGTGGGCCATCCACGTCCCGGTGCGGCCCATCCCGGACTGGATCTCGTCGAGGACGAGCAGGGCACCCGCGGCGCTGGTCAGCTCCCGGGCCCGGGCGAGGTAGCCCGGCGGCAGCGGGCGCACGCCGGCCTCGCCCTGGATCGGCTCGAGGAACACCGCGGCGACGTCGTCGCCCATCGCCGCCTCGAGGGCGGCGAGGTCGCCGAAGGGCACGAACTCCACCCCGCCGGGCAGCGGCTCGAACGGCTCGCGGTAGGCGGCCTTGTGGGTCAGGGCCAGCGCCCCCATGGTCCGGCCGTGGAAGGCGCCCTCCAGGGCCAGGACCCGCGGCCGGGCGGCGCCGCCGTGGCGGCGGGCCATCTTGAGCGCGGCCTCGTTGGCCTCGGTGCCGGAGTTGGCGAAGAAGACCCGCGAGCCGGCCGGCGCCCCGCCGGGGGTGACCAGCGCCAGGAGCTTCTCGGCCAGGCCGACCTGGGCCGGGGTGGCGAAGAAGTTCGACACGTGCCCCAGGGTGCCCAGCTGCTCGGTCACCGCGGCGACGTAGGCCGGGTGGGCGTGGCCCAGGGCGTTGACGGCGATGCCGCCGAGCAGGTCGAGGTAGCGCCGCCCGTCGGCGTCCCACACGTAGGCGCCCTCGCCGCGCACGAGCACCCGCTGCGGGGCGCCGAAGGTGTTCATCAGCGCCGCGCCGTAGCGCTGGGCCCAGCCCGGCCCGGTCGCGGCGGAGGTGGTGGTCGGTTCGGTCATGCCTGTCCCTCCTCGTCCGGGAGGACGAGCGTGCCCACCCCGGCATCGGTGAAGATCTCCAGCAGCATCGAGTGCTCCTGGCGCCCGTCGATGACGTGCGCCTGCGGCACGCCGCCGCGCACCGCGCGCAGGCACGCCTCCATCTTCGGCACCATCCCGGACTGCAGCGCGGGCAGCAGGGCCTCGAGCTCGCCGGCGCGCAGCTGGCTGATGAGCGAGGCGCGGTCCGGCCAGGCGGCGTAGAGGCCCTCGACGTCGGTGAGCACGACGAGCTTGGTCGCGCCGAGCGCGACCGCCAGCGCCGCGGCGGCGGTGTCGGCGTTGACGTTGAGCACCTGGCCGGGCTCGCCGGCGTCGACGGCGACGGTGGAGACCACAGGGATGCGGCCGGCGGCGAGCAGGTCCTCGACCGCCTGGGGGTCGACGGCGACGACGTCGCCCACGAGGCCGACGTCGACCGGCTCGCCGTCCACGAGCGCGGGGCGCCGCTCGGCGACCAGCAGCTGACCGTCCTCGCCCGACAGGCCGACGGCGTGGGCGTCCTCGGCGTTGAGCAGGCTGACGAGCTCGCGCTGGACCTGCCCGGTGAGCACCATGCGCACCACGTCCATGACCTCGGGGGTGGTCACCCGCAGCCCGCCGCGGAACTCCGAGACGAGCCCGAGGCGGTCGAGCAGCTGGTTGATCTGCGGCCCGCCGCCGTGGACGACGACCGGGTGCAGGCCCACCTGGTGCAGGAACAGCACGTCCTGGGCGAAGGCGCGCTTGAGGCGGTCGTCGACCATGGCGTTGCCGCCGTACTTGATCACGACGCGGGCGCCGGAGAAGCGCCGCAGCCAGGGCAGCGCCTGGATGAGGACCTCGGCCTTCTGGAAGGCGAAGAGGTCCCGCTCGGTGTCGAGGTCCTCGGAGGGACCGGGGCTGAAGGTGGTGTGCTCGCTCATGTGGAGTACGCGCTGTTCTCGTGGACGTAGTCGTGCGTGAGGTCGTTGGTCCAGACGGTGGCCGCGGCGTCGCCGGCGTGCAGGTCGACGTCCACGCGCACCTCGCGGCCGGCGGCGAGGTCGACCAGGGCGCGGTCCTCCCCCACCCCGCCGGCGCGGCAGACGAGCACCCCGTTGATCGCCACGTCCACGGCGTCGGCGTCGAATGGGGCGACCTCGACCGGCACGGTGCCCACCGCGGAGAGCACCCGGCCCCAGTTGGGGTCGTTGCCGAACACGGCGGCCTTGAACAGGTTGGACCGGGTCACCGCCCGGGCGACGGCCACCGCGGCGGCCTCGGTGGTGGCGCCGCGGACGGTGACGGCGATGTCGTGGCTGGCGCCCTCGGCGTCGGCCACCAGGGCCCGGGCGAGCGTGGCGCAGGCGGCGGTGACCGCCTCGCCGAGCTCGGCGGCACCGACGCGCTCGCCGGAGGCGCCCGAGGCGAGCAGCACCACGGTGTCGTTGGTGGACATGCACCCGTCGGAGTCGACCCGGTCGAACGTCACGGCGGTGGCCGCGCGCAGCGCGGCGTCGGCGTCGGCGGCGGCGACGACCGCGTCGGTGGTGAGCACGCACAGCATGGTGGCCAGGCCGGGGGCGAGCATGCCGGCCCCCTTCGCCATGCCGCCGACCCGCCAGGCGCCGCGCTCGACGACGACCTCCTTGGGCACGGTGTCGGTGGTCATGATCGCCGTCGCCGCGGCGGGCCCGCCGTCGGGGGCGAGCGCGAGCGCGGCGGCGTCGACCCCGGCGAGCAGGGCCGGCAGGTCCAGCCGCTCGCCGATCAGGCCGGTGGAGCAGACGAGGACGTCCCCGGCGGAGAGGTCGAGGGCGCAGGCGACGTGCTCGGCGGTGCGGTGGGCGTCGGCGAAGCCCTCCGGGCCGGTGCAGGCGTTGGCGCCGCCGGAGTTGAGGACGACGGCGCGAGCGACGCCGTCGCCGACCGCGGTCCTCGACCACAGCACCGGGGCGGCCACCACCCGGTTGGAGGTGAAGACGCCGGCGGCGACGTGCTCGGGCCCGTCGTTGACCACGAGGGCGAGGTCGGGCTTGCCGGACGCCTTGAGCCCGGCGGTGACGCCGGCGGCGCGGAAGCCCCGGGGTGCGGTGACGCTCACGGGGCGACCCCCACGGTGGACAGGCCCGCGGTCTCGGGCAGGCCGAGGGCGAGGTTCATGGACTGCACCGCTGCGCCGGCGGTGCCCTTGACGAGGTTGTCGATGGCGCACAGGGCGACGACGCGACCGGCCCGCTCGTCCACCGCCACCTGGACCAGGGCGGTGTTGGCGCCGGTGACCATCGCGGTGGTCGGCCAGGTGCCCTCGGGCAGCAGGTGCACGAAGGGCTCGTCGGCGTAGTACTGCTCCCAGGCGGCGCGCACGGTGGCGGGCATGATGCCGGCGGTCAGCGGCGCCGTCACCGTGGCGAGGATGCCGCGCGAGACCGGGGCCAGGACCGGGGTGAAGGACAGCCGCACCCGCCCGGCGCCGGCGGCGCGCAGGTTCTGCTCGATCTCGGGCACGTGCCGGTGGGTGCCGCCGACGGCGTAGGGGGCCAGGGAGCCGAGCGCCTCGGCGGCGAGCAGGTGGGTCGTGGCGGCCTTGCCGGCGCCGGAGTAGCCCACGGCCAGCACGGCGACGACGTCGGCCGGGTCCACCACGCCGGTGGCCACGCCGGGCTGGAGGGCCAGGGTGACGGCGGTGACGTTGCAGCCGGGCACCGCGACGCGGCGGGCGCCGCGCAGCTGGTCGCGCTGGCGGGCGCCCTGGTCGGCGAGGATGAGCTCGGGCAGGCCGTAGGGCCAGGTGCCGGCGTGGGCGGTGCCGTAGAACCGCTCCCAGTCGGCGGCGTCGGCCAGCCGGTGGTCCGCGCCGCAGTCGAGGACCAGGGCGTCGGAGCCGGCGTCGGCGAGCGCGGCGGCGATCTCGCCGGAGCGCCCGTGGGGCAGCGCGAGGACGACGACGTCGTGGCCGGCCAGGGTGGCCGCGTCGGTGGGCGCGAGCACGCGGTCGGCCAGGGGCAGCAGGTGGGGGTGCGCCTCGCCGAGGCGCTGGCCCGCGTTGCTGTGCGCGGTCACCGCGCCGATCTCGATCTCCGGGTGGCCCAGCAGGAGGCGCAGCACCTCGCCACCGGCGTAGCCGGAGGCGCCGGCCACCGCTGCAGTGAATGTCACCTGCATAACGATACAGGGTCATGCATGGTCGGTCGTGTGCGTCTCGCCATGTGACGGCGCCGCCACCCGCTGTGCCGCCGGTCACGGTGTTGCGGCATCCTGGGCGCATGCGCGCCATCCACGCCACCGAAGCCGGTGGCCCCGAGGTCCTGTCCGTCGTCGACATGCCCGAGCCCCACGCCCGGCCCGGCGAGCTGGTCGTCCGGCTCGCCGCCGCCGGGGTGAACTTCCGCGACACCTACGAGCGCTCGGGCGTCTACCCCATGCCGTTCCCGCACGTCCCGGGTGCCGAGGGCGCCGGCACGGTGACCGCGGTCGGCGAGGGGGTGACCGACGTCGCGGTCGGGGACCGGGTGGCGTGGGCCGACGCGCGCGCGTCGTACGCGGAGCAGGTCCTGGTGCCGGCGGCGGCGGCGCTGCCGGTCCCCGACGGGCTGGACCTGGAGACCGCCGCGGCGCTGCCGCTGCAGGGCATGACGGCGCACTACCTCGTCGCCTCGACGTTCCCCCTCGGCCCCGGCCAGACCGCGCTGCTGACCGCCGCGGCCGGCGGCGTCGGGCTGCTGCTCACCCAGATGGCCACCGCCCGCGGCGCCCGCGTCATCGGCCTGGTGGGCAGCCGGGAGAAGGAGGTGCTGGCCCGCGAGGCCGGGGCCGCGGAGGTCGTGCGCTACACCGAGCTCGACGACCTCACCGCCGAGCTGCCCGGGATCGTGCGCGAGCTGACCGGCGGCGCCGGCGTCGACGTGGCGTACGACGGCGTGGGCCGCACCACCTTCGACGCCTCGCTGGCCTCGCTGCGCCGTCGCGGCATGCTCGTGCTCTTCGGCGGCGCGAGCGGGCAGGTGCCGCCGTTCGACCTCCAGCGGCTCAACAGCGTCGGGTCGGCGTTCGTCACCCGGCCCAAGCTGGCCGACTACGTGGCGGACCGGGAGGAGCTGTTGTGGCGGGCCGGGGAGGTGTTCGGCGCGGCGGTCGCGGGGCGCCTGACGGTGCGCGTGGGCGCGCGGTTCCCGCTGGCCGAGGCGCGCCAGGCGCACGAGGCGCTCGAGGGCCGGGGCACCACCGGCAAGGTGCTGCTCGTCCCCTGACCGCTCGGGCACGCATCAGCGCAGGAGGAGGGGGCGCTCGGCCGGGGCGTGAGCGAGCAGCTCGCCGGCGACCTCGCGGGCCCAGGCCCGGATCGTGTCCCACTCGCGGTAGTCGCCCTCGGCGGCGCTGCCCAGCCGGGTCACCGCCCGCTCCCGCAGCCCCAGCGCCCCGGGGTCCAGCCGCCCCTTGAAGGCCGCGTACCCCGACGGCTCGATGCCGCGCACGAGCGCCGACGCCCGCGCCGGGTCGGGCACCTCTCCCCCGGCCGCCACCCCGGCCAGCCCGGAGGAGAAGACCCACACCGGCAGCCGGCGCAGCACGTCGGCGTGGCGGGCCACGAGGGCGCGCATCGACTCCATCCACTGCGTCATGTACACGGCCGAGCCGAGCACGACCGCGTCGACGCCGGCGAAGGTGCGCACCTCCGCGGGGCTCACGCGCCGGACCTGCAGCCCCGCGGCGCGCAGCTCGGCGACGATGGCGTCGCCGATCTCGGCGGTGGCGCGGTGCTTGGACGCGACGACGACGAGGACTCTCATCCCTCCACTGTGCGGCCCGGCCGCGGGGCGAAAGGGGGACCTATGTCCTCGCGTCGGGCCAGTCGGTCACCCGCAGCCGCCGGGCCTCCCCCAGCTCGCCGAGGGAGGCCCGGAAGCGCAGCGAGGCCGGGGTGTCGGTGCCGGCGCGCAGGTACCGGCCGGACAGGTCGTCCAGGCCCCCGCGGGCGATGACGACGGCGAGCTCGACGACGTCGGCCACGTCCGTCCACTTGGTGCGCCCGGCGTGGGCGCGCATGGAGCGGGTCATGTCGGTGACGACGACGCCGGGGGCCAGCTCGAAGGTGCGCAGCCCGCGCACGTAGCCGGCCTCGTGCATGCTGCCGCCGAGGCGGAACAGGGCGGTCTTGGCCACGTTGTAGGCGCTGGCGTCGGCGTTGTCGCGCGTGCCGGCCCCGGAGCTGAGGTCGATGACCCGCCCGCCGCCGCGCGCGAGCATGCCGGGCACCACGGCGCGGGCCAGCAGGAACGGGCCGCGCACGTTGGTCTCCACCACCGACCACCACTGCTCGGCGTCGGCCTCCCACAGCGGCACCTCGGCGTCGATGCGCCCGGCGTTGTTGACCAGCAGGTCGATCGGGCCCAGGCCGGCCGCGGCCGTCTCGACCGCCGCGGTGACCGCGGCGGGGTCGGTGACGTCCGCGGCCACGGCCACGGCGCGCCGGCCGAGGCCGCGGATCTCCGCCGCGGTCGCGGCCAGCCTCTCCGCGTCGCGGGCCAGCACCGCCACGTCGAGCCCGGCCCGGGCGAGCCCGACGGCCAGGGCCCGCCCGATCCCGCGGGAGGCGCCGGTGACCAGGGCGGTGCGGGCGGGCGGGACGACGGGGTCGACCGGCCCCTGCCGCCCGCCCGGCACCGGGGTGGACATCAGCTGCGCAGGACGGCGCCGACCCGCTGGCCGGCGACCTTGACGATCCGGGTGCGCACGGCGGCGGTCTCCTCCGCCGTGAGCGTGTGGTCGGCGGCGCGCAGGCGCAGCGCGAAGGCCAGGGACTTCTTGCCCGCGCCCAGCTGCTCGCCGGTGAAGACGTCGAAGAGGCGGACCTCCTCGGCCAGCTCGCCGGCGCCCTCTCGGACCGCGGCGAGCACCTCCCCCGCGGGCACGGCGGCGTCGACGACCAGCGCCACGTCCTCCTTGGCCGGCGGGAAGGTCGAGACGGGGGCGACCTGCAGCGGCTCGTCCGGGCTCGCGGCGAGCACCGCGTCGAGGTCGACCTCGAAGGCGACCGTGCGGGCGGGCAGCTCGAGCGCCTCGCACGCCGTGGGGTGCAGCTCGCCGGCGTGGCCGACGACCCGCTCCCCGTCGCCGGGCAGCACCAGCTCGGCGCACCGCCCGGGGTGCCACGGCTCCTGGGCACCGGCGCGCACGCCCAGGTCCACCCCGACCGTGCGGGCGACCACCCGGGCGGCCTCGACGGCGTCGGCCCAGTCGGCGGGACGGCCCGGGCCCCACACGCCGTCGGGCACCCGCGGGCCGGCCAGGACGCCGGCGACGTGGCGCGGCTGGGCCGGGACCGCGGCGCGCAGGGCGGCGAGCTCCGCGTCGGTCGGGCGCCGGTCCACGCCCGGTCCCTGCCCGGCCACCAGCCCGTCGGGCCGGGTGACCAGGCCGATCTCGAAGACGCCCAGCTCGGCGGCGCCGCGGCTGACGTTGCGCCGGGCGGTGTCCAGCAGGGTGTCGAGCAGGGAGGTGCGCAGCGCCGGGGCGTCGTCGGCCAGCGGGTTGACCAGCCGCAACGCGCGGCGGCGCGGGTCCTCGGCCGGCAGGCCCATCTTGTCGTGGACGTCGCCGATGAAGGGGTAGGACAGCACCTGGGTCAGGCCGTGCTCGGCGAGCGCCCGGGCCACGTCGCGGCGCTGGCGCTGGGCGGTGGTCAGGCCGTGCCCGGCCGGGGCGGTGGGCAGGACGGAGGGGATCTCGTCGTAGCCGGCCAGGCGGGCCACCTCCTCGACCAGGTGGGCCGGCCCGACGAGGTCGGGACGCCAGGTGGGCGGGGTGACGGCGAGGGCGGCGGTGGCGTCGTCGGCGCCGTCGTCGTCGGCGGTGGTGGCCGGGTCGGCGGCCGGGGCGACGGCGCAGCCGATCTGGCGCAGGAGGTCGAGGACCTGCTCGCGCGGGTAGGCCACGCCGACCAGGCGGGTGGCCTCGGCCGGGTCGAAGACGATCGGCGCGGGCGCCGTGGTGGTGTCCAGGTCCGAGACGGCCGGGTCCGCCGTGCCGCCGCCGTGCGCGACGAGCAGGTCGACCACCCGCTGGGCGGCGACGGCCTGCAGGGCGGTGTCCACCCCGCGCTCGAAGCGCTTGGCGGCCTCGGTGGGCAGCTTGTGGCGCCGGGCGGTGCGGGCGACGGAGACGGGGTCGAAGTGGGCGGCCTCGATCAGGACGTCGGTGGTCGTGGCGGAGACCTCGGTGTCGGCCCCGCCCATGACGCCGGCCAGGCCGAGCACGCGGGCGCCGCGGGCGCCGCCGGGCGAGTCGGTGATGAGGAGGTCCTCGGGGTCGAGGCGGCGCTCGGCGTCGTCGAGGGTGGTCAGCGTCTCCCCGGCGACGGCCCGGCGCACGACGATCGGGCCGGCCACCTTGGCCAGGTCGTAGGCGTGCAGCGGCTGGCCGAGGTCGAGCATGACGTAGTTCGTCACGTCCACGGCGAGGGAGATCGGCCGCATGCCGGCCTGGACGAGCCGCTCCTGCAGCCACTCCGGCGACGGGGCGGCCGGGTCGACGCCGCGCACGACGCGGGTGACGAACCGGTCGCAGCCGGGGACGCGGTTGAGCGGGGCGGCGTCGTCGACCTCGACGGGGAAGCCGTCCGGCGTCGCCGCCGGCACGCCCCCGCCCGGGAGGTTCTCTGGCAGGCCGGGGTCGGTGAACGCGGCGCCGGTGGCGTGGGAGTACTCCCGGGCCACGCCGCGCATGGCGAAGCAGTAGCCCCGGTCGGGGGTGACGTTGATCTCGAGGACCTCGGTGCCCAGGCCGAGCAGGCCGAGGGCGTCGGTGCCGGGCGCGGGGACCGCGTCGGCGCCGAGCATCCGCTCGAGGACGATGATCCCGGAGTGGTCCTCGCCGATGCCGAGCTCGCGGGCCGAGCAGATCATGCCGTCGGAGACGTGCCCGTAGGTCTTGCGCGAGGCGATGGGGAACGGCCCGGGCAGGACGGCGCCGGGCAGGGCGACGACGACGTGGTCGCCCTCGGCGAAGTTGTGCGCGCCGCAGATGATGCCGCGGCTGGGCAGGTGCGACGGCTCCTTCCCGGTGCCGGGGGCGTCGTTGTGCGCCCCGACGTCGACGCGGCAGTAGTTGATCGTCTTGCCGTTCTTCTGCTCCTCCTTGGCCACGGTGAGCACGCGGCCGACGACGAGCGGGCCGGTCACCTGCGGCGGGACGATGCGCTCCTCCTCCAGGCCGACCCGGACCAGGGCGGCGGCGAGGTCGGCGGCGGTGGTGCCGGCGGGCACCGCGGTGTGCTCGGCGAGCCAGGTCAGCGGGACGTACGGCATGTCAGTTGCCCCTTCCGGTGGTGCCGAACTGCTGGGAGAAACGGATGTCGCCCTCGACCATGTCGTGCATGTCGGCGATGCCGTGGCGCAGCATGAGGGTGCGCTCGACGCCCATGCCGAAGGCGAAGCCGGAGTAGACCTCGGGGTCGATCCCGGCGGCGATCAGGACGTTGGGGTTGACCATCCCGCACCCGCCCCACTCGATCCAGCCGGCCCCGCCCTTCTTCTGCGGGAACCACAGGTCCATCTCGGCGCTGGGCTCGGTGAAGGGGAAGAAGCTCGGCCGCAGCCGGGTGCGGGCCTCGGGCCCGAACATCGCCCGGGCGAAGTGGTCCAGGGTGCCCTTGAGGTGCGCCATGGTCAGGCCCTTGTCCACGGCGAGCCCCTCGACCTGGTGGAACACCGGGGTGTGGGTGGCGTCGAGGGCGTCGGTGCGGAAGACCTTGCCGGGGCAGGCGATGTAGATCGGCACGTCGCGGGTGAGCATGGTGCGCGCCTGCACCGGGGAGGTGTGGGTGCGCAGCACCAGGTGGCTCTGGCCCTCGACGTAGAAGGTGTCCTGCATCTGCCGGGCGGGGTGGTCCGGCCCGAAGTTCAGGGCGTCGAAGTTGAACCACTCGTGCTCGACCTCGGGGCCCTCGGCGATCTCCCAGCCCATGGCCACGAAGAAGTCGGAGATGTCCTCCATGAGGGTCTCCAGCGGGTGGCGGGCGCCGCACGGCTCGCGGTCGGTGGGCAGGGTGACGTCGACGGTCTCGGTGCGCAGCACCTCGGCGTCGCGCTCGGCCTCGAGCTCACCCTGGCGGGCGGCGATCGCCTTGGTCAGGCGCCCGCGGGCCTGGCCGACGAGCTTGCCGGCGGCGGCCTTGTCCTTCGGCTCGAGGCCGCCGATGGCGCGGTTGGCCAGGGCCAGGGGGCTGCGGTCGCCGGTGTGGGCGAGGCGGGCCTCCTTGAGGGCCTCGAGGGAGGACGCGGCGGCGACGGCGGCGAGGCCGGCGTCGAGCGCGGCGGTCACCGCCTGCTCGTCCAGCGGGGAGATCGGGGCAGAGTCAGCGGACATGCAAACCTTCCGGGCGGGTCGGGATCGGCAGGGCGGCACGCCTCGAAGGGGCCACACGCTGCCAGCGGGTCAGTCTAGTAACAGCGCCCGCCCGGGCAGGTCTCAGCGCGCGTGGACCGGGCCCTGGGCGGGCCCGGTAAATCGCCGGGAAACGGCGGTCACGACGCGGAGCACGCGGTCATCGTCTCACACGCGGCTCAGCCGGTCGGCTCGGCGGTGGTCGGACCGCCCTCCTGCGCCCCGCCGCCCTGGGCGGCATCGAGCTCCTCCGCCGGGGTCATCGGCTGGCCGCCCGGCTGCCGGCCCGCCTGCCCGGTGGCCGTGGACGCCTCCTGCCCCCGAGCCCGGGCGGTCTGCCACAGCCCGACGACGTTGCCCTCCGGGTCGCGGAAGTACGCGGCGAAGCCCATGTCGCCCACCGGCTGCCGACCGAGGACCGTCTGTCCGCCCAGCGCACCGATCGTCTCGAGGGCGGCGTCGATGTCCTCGACGTCCACGGTGACCACGGGCGAGGTGATCTCCCCCTGGCGCTGCATCATCCCGCCGCCGATGTAGCCCGGCTCGGTGGGCATCCCGCCGCCCTCGGGCGTGGGGCCGGTGGTGACCATGTGGTAGCTCAGCTCGGGCAGGTCCTGGATCTGCCAGCCGAAGGCCTCGCGGTAGAAGCGCCGGGCACGCTCGGCGTCGTCGAACGGGATCTCGAAGTGCACCACGCGTCCAGACATGACCTCTCCTCGCGTCGAGGGGCGTCGGTGCGGCGGTGCGCCCGCGGGCGCCGGGGCCGCGGTGCGCCCGGGCGGGCCAGCCTAGGGCAGGCGGGCGGGACGCGGAAGGGTCAGCCGCCGCCGAGGGGGAAGCGGTCGACCACCTCGTAGAGCGGGCCGCCGCTCCTCCCGGCCCCCGGCCGGGAGGAGACGAGGTCGGCGGTGCCGGCCGTCCATGGCGGCCCGGCGTACACCGAGAGCGCGTGGGCGCGGCCGGCCAGCTCGTCCGGCTCCGGACGGCGCGCGCTGAGCCGGGCCAGGGTGACGTGCGCGCGGTGCCGGTCGCGCCGCTCGACGCGGGCGAAGTGCTCACCGACGTCCTCGCAGGCGGACATGAGGGTGACGAGCCCGTCCGGCTCGCCGCGGCCGGGACCGGGCGGGGCCGCGTCGTCGGGGCGCTGCTGCTGCACCCCGATCCACAGGGTGCGCCGGGAGAAGACCCCGGCGCCGCGCAGCTGCAGCCGCAGCGGGGCGAAGCCGGCCAGCGCCCGGGCGAGCTCGCCGCGCAGCTCCGGCACCACCCCCTCGGGCACCTCGCCGTAGAAGGCCAGGGTGATGTGCCGCTGCTCGAGCGGCACCCAGCGCAGCGGGTGCGGGCCGGGGCGCCCCTCGTCCCCGAGAAGGGCGGCGGTGGCGAGGTCCAGGTGGCGCTGGACGTCGTCCGGCAGGGCGAGCGCGACGAAGAGCCTCATCGCCTCATCGTGGCACCGCGGCGCTCAGCAGACCCGGGGCTGGGCCGGGGCGGCGACGTCGGCGAGGTGGGCCAGCGCCGCGGCGAGGGCGGCCACGAGCTCCCCGGCCTCCTCGGCCCGCAGCCGCACGGTCGCGACGCACTCGTCCGCGCGCCACATGCTGAGCACGACCATCCCGGCGTCGTCGTGGGTGCTCACGCGCACCCCGCGCCCGCCGCCCCGCGGATCCTCGATCCAGCGGGCGTGCGACGCGAGCGGGACGACGCGCATGGCGCGGATGATCCTCCGCGGGCGGGCTGTCGTCAACGCCCCAGTAGTGACGTCCCTCACACCGTGCGGTACAGTTCGGCATGCGTATCTCAGACGTTCTTCGGCGCAAAGGCGCGACCGTGACCACCATCCGCGGCGACGCCACGGTCGCCGAGGTCGTCGAGCTGCTGGTGGTCCACCGCATCGGCGCGGTCGTCGTCTCCGACGACGGCGCCCGGGTGGACGGGATCGTCAGCGAGCGGGACATCGTCACCCGGCTGCACGGGCGCGGGGCCGCGCCGGGCGAGGTCCGCGTCCGGGACGTCATGAGCACCGACGTGATCACCTGCGGCCTGGAGGACGACCTCGAGGCCCTCGCCCGCACGATGACCGACCGGCGGGTGCGGCACCTGCCGGTGATCGCCGACGGGCGCCTGGCCGGCATCGTCAGCATCGGCGACGTCGTCAAGCAGCGGCTCGACGAGCTGCAGGACGAGCGCGACGAGCTGTTCAAGTACGTCCAGCAGGGCCGCCCGGCGACCTGACCCCGGCCGCCCGTGCCACGATCGGCGCATGGCCGGAGTCGTGTGCTGCGGGTTGATCACCCTCGACGTCACCCAGGTCGTCGACCGCCTGCCCGGCCCGGACGAGAAGGTCGTCGCCCGCTCCCTCGCGGTGGAGGTGGGCGGGCCCGCCGCGAACGCCGCCCGCACCGCCGCCGCCCTCGGCAGGGACGTCGCCCTGGTGACGGCGCTGGGTCCCGGGCCCGTCGCCGACCTCGTGCGCGCCCAGCTCGCGCCCGCCGGCGTGGGCGTGGTCGACGTCGCCACCGGCGCCGCGGGTCCGGCGCTGTCCACCGTGCTGGTCACCGCGGGCACCGGCGAGCGGGCGGTGGTCTCGACCAACGCCGTCGGGCGCCCCACCGCGCCGCCCCCGCCGGGCGTGCTCGACGGCGCGGGCGCGCTGCTCGTCGACGGCCACCTCCTGCCCGCCCAGGTGGCGCTGGCCGCGCAGGCCCGGGCGCGCGGCGTCGTCGTCCTGCTCGACGGCGGGTCGTGGAAGCCGGGGCTGGAGGAGCTGCTCGCGCACGTGGACCTCGCCGTGGTGTCCGCGGACTTCGTCGTGCCCGCCGGACTCGGCGGAACCGGGGACGTGCTGGCGGCGGCGGCCGGGCTCGGACCCGGCCTGGTCGCCCAGACCCACGGCGCGGGGCCGGTGGCGGTCCTGGACGAGGGCCGCCGGTACGCCCTCGACGTGCCGGCGGTGCCGGCGGGCGAGGTCGTCGACTCCCTCGGCGCGGGCGACGTCCTGCACGGGGCGGTCGCGGTTCACCTGGCCGGCGGGGCGTCGTGGCGCGATGCGCTGGCACGCGGGACAGAGGTGGCGAGCCGCTCGGTGCGCTTCGCCGGCGCGCTGGGCTGGGCGGCTAGCTGACCCCGGTGTGCCAGCGCACGACCACGTCGGCGCGCTCCCGCGTGGTGGCGATGAGCCGGGCGTTGCGCTCGTCCGAGCCCTCGGCGAACGCGCGGGCGGCCTCGGGGCTGCGCCCGTGGGCCACGTGGCGGGCGAGCAGGCGCGCGCGCCGGTCGCCGTCGTCGGCCTCGACGAACCAGGTCTCGTCGAGCAGGGCGCGCAGGCGGTGCCACGGCTCGTCCGCGAGCAGGAGGTAGTTGCCCTCGGTGAGCACCACCGGGGTGGTGGCCACGACGGGCACGGCGCTGCCGACGGGGTTCTCCAGGTGCCGGTCGAACAGCGGGGCGTACACCGTGGGCGAGTCCGGGCGCTGCACCCGGATGCGGCGCACCAGCGCCACGTACCCCTCGGCGTCGAAGGTGTCCGGCGCGCCCTTGCGGGCGGCCCGGCCGAGGCGCTCGAGCTCGGCCTGGGCGAGGTGGAAGCCGTCCATCCCGACGACGGCGCAATCGGTGCCGGCCGCGCGCAGGGCGGTGGCGAGCAGGTCGGCGACGGTGGACTTCCCGGCGCCCGGGGCGCCCACGAGGCCGATCAGCGCCCGGCCGCCCCGCGCCAGGCCGCCACGCTCGCGCACCGCCGCGACGCGCGCGAGCAGCGCCGCGAGGTCGTGGGGGGCGGCCTCGAGCGCGACCGGCTCAGCCACGCCCGTCCCCGCGGCGCTGCGCGCGGGCCGAGGCGTACAGGCACAGGGTCGCCGCGGTGGCCAGGTTCAGCGACTCGGCCAGGCCGTGGATGGGCACGCGCACGACGGCGTCGCAGGCGTCCCGCTCGGCCGGGGCGAGCCCGTGCGCCTCGTTGCCGAACACCCACACGGTGGGCGCGGCCAGGTCCGGGGCGAGCAGCTCCGTGGCGGCCAGGGCGTCGTCCCAGGTGGTGGCGGCGCCGATGGCCGCGGAGTGGGCACGGTCCTGCAGCTCGTCGAGGTCCCACTCCCCCGCGGCGTCGGCGGCGAGGACCGTGGGGGCGGCGCCGGCGGCGGCGCCACGGGCGCGCAGCTCCGCGAGCGTGGCGTCCAGCGGGGCGCCGGTGACGACGGGCAGGTGGAACAGCGACCCGGCGGTGGAGCGCACGACCTTGGGGTTGAGCGCCTCCACGCTGCCCGCGGTGAGCACGACGGCGTCGGCGCCGGCGGCGTCGGCGGCGCGGATGACGGTGCCCGCGTTGCCCGGGTCGGCGACCCCGGCCAGGACGGCCACGAGGCGGGGCGCGGCGCCCTCGACGGCGGCGAGGTCCTCGAGGGTGGCGGAGGTGGTGGCGCCGGCGGCGTCGAGGACGGCGAGGACGCCCTGGGCGTCCTCGCTCATCGCGTCCAGGACGTCGGCGGTGGCGGTGTGCAGGTGGAGCCGGGCGGCGCGGGCGGCGGCGACGATCTCCGGGTGCCGGTCGGCCGCGGCTGGGGTGAGGTAGACGTCGCGCACCTGGCGCGCGGCGTGGACGACGGCCTCGCGCACGCCCTGGGGGCCCTCGACGAGGAACTGCCCGTGCCGTCGACGCGCCGAGCGCCTGGACAGCCCGCCGACCCGTCGCACCCGCTCGGCGCGGGGGTTGGTCAGCTGGGCGTCCAGGCGCTCGGTCATGGGTGTTCCGCCGCTGGGGCGGACCTGAGTCCGGCTCAGGCGGCCGGGGCGTTGACGTCCGCGGGCAGCGCCTCGCGGGCGGTGGCGACGAGCGCGGCGAACGCGGCGCTGTCGGACACGGCCAGCTCGGCGAGCATGCGGCGGTCCACCTCGACACCCGCGGCGTGGAGGCCCTGGATGAAGCGGTTGTAGGTCATGCCCTCCGCGCGCACCGCGGCGTTGATGCGCTGGATCCACAGGCGACGGAAGTCGCCCTTGCGGGCCCGGCGGTCGCGGTAGGAGTAGGTCATCGAGTGGGTGACCTGCTCCTTCGCCTTGCGGTACAGGCGCGAGCGCTGGCCGCGGTAGCCGCTGGCGCGCTCGAGGGTCGTGCGGCGCTTCTTCTGGGCGTTGACCGCCCGCTTGACGCGTGCCACGTCAGTCTCCTTCTAGGTGGGGGGCGGCGTTACTTGCCGAGCAGCTTCTTGATCTTCTTGGTGTCGGCCGGGGCGACGACCTGGTCCTGCGACAGGCGGCGGGTCCGCCGGCTCGACTTGTGCTCGAGCAGGTGGCGCTTGTTGGCCTGCTCGCGCATCAGCTTGCCGCTGCCGGTGGTCCGGAAGCGCTTCTTCGCACCGGAGTGCGTCTTCATCTTCGGCATGTTCGTCCCTCGGTTGCTGCGCCGGCGGCACAGATCTCTCCTGCCCCGGGCCGGCGGGCGCCGGGGCGTCTTGCAGGTATGCGGTGCGCTAGGAGGCGGTGGGCTCGGCAGGCGCCGCGCCGCCGGCCGCGTCGGCCGGGGCCACGTCGGCGGCAGCCTCGTCGGCCGGGGCCGAGCCCTTCTTCTCCGCGCGCTCAGCCTCGCGCTTGCGGCGCTGCTCGTGCTTGGCCTCGGCCTTCTTCTTGTGCGGGCCGATGACCATGGTCATGTTGCGGCCGTCGAGGCGCGGCGCCGACTCCACCGAGCCGAGCTCGGCGACGTCGTCCGCCAGGCGCTGCAGCAGCCGCATGCCCATCTCGGGGCGGGACTGCTCACGGCCCCGGAACATGATCATGACCTTGACCTTGTCGCCGCCCTTGAGGAACCGCACGACGTGACCCTTCTTGGTCTCGTAGTCGTGCGGGTCGATCTTCAGGCGGAAGCGGATCTCCTTGAGAACCGTGTTCGCCTGGTTGCGGCGGGCGTCGCGTGCCTTCATGGCCGACTCGTACTTGAACTTGCCGTAGTCCATGAGCTTCGCGACCGGCGGGTGCGCGTCGGGCGCGACCTCGACCAGGTCGAGGTCGGCCTCCTGCGCCAGGCGCAGGGCGTCCTCGACCCGGACCACGCCGACCTGCTCGCCGGCGGGGCCGACGAGACGCACCTCGGGAACGCGGATCCGATCGTTGATGCGGGGCTCGCTGATGCTGTGCTCCTTCTGCCTCGTTCGTGCCCTCGACCCGCAGGGACGAAGAAGGCCTCCGCCGTGCGGTGCACGCGGAGGCCTCGAGGTCGGCGCGGGACGCCCGGCGGGCACCCGCGCGCAAGGGGTCGTGACCCCTTGCTGACCTGACCCGGCCTCTGCCCGCCTTTTCGGACGGTCGAGACCTAGGTGGGAGAATCTCCACTTGCACACCCGGATCGACCCGCGCATGGCGCAGCCCGACCCCGGTTGGTCGGTCTGCAACACTACCACGCATGCAGCCTGACGACGACGGGAGCGTGGCGCTCACCGACGAGAGCCCGACCACACCGCCCGCTCCCGCGGCACCGGCCCGTTCCCGGCGCCGGTGGCTCACGGTGCTGCTCGCCGTCGTCCTCGTGGCCACGCTCGCGACCGGAGCCTACCTCGCCGTGCTGGCCCGGGCGTGGTCGGCGCGGGCCGACGTGCTCGACACCACCGCCACCGACCTCGGCCGCCGGCTGGCGCAGACCGAGGCGGACCTCGACCAGCGCAGCAGCGACCTCGGCGCCGTCCAGGCCCAGCTGCAGACCGCCCAGGACCGGCTCGTCCAGCTGGCCGACGAGAAGGCCCAGACCGGCGACGACCGGGAGGCCCAGCGCCAGCTCGCGGCGTACCAGGCGCGGGTGTCGGAGGCCGCCCGGGCGGTGGCCTCCGCCCTCCAGGAGTGCGTGCGGGGCCAGGAGCGGCTCATCGGCTACCTCAAGGACCAGGAGCGGTACGACCCCGCGTCCCTGGCCGGGTTCGAGGGGGACGTCACGCGCCTGTGCGACCAGGCGGAGGCGGCCAACACCCAGCTGCAGCGCGAGCTGGGCCAGTGAGCCGGCGCGCCCGGTTCGCGCTCGTCGCGGTGGTCGCCGCCGCGCTGGCCGGCTGCGGGGCGCTGCCCCCGATGCCCGGGCCGCTGCCCGACTACGTCCCCGACGCGCCGGCCCCGCAGGTGGCCGCGTCGGGCTCGCTCACCCCCGACGGCGTCGCCGCGGCCGAGCGGATGGCGGTGCGGGTGCGCAACGTCGGCTGCGGGTCCCTCTCGGTCGGCTCCGGCTTCGCCCTGGACGAGCACACCGTGGTGACCAACCGCCACGTGGTCGCCGACTCCGCCGAGCTCCAGGTGTCCACCTACGACGGGCGCGACGTGGACGTCGTCACCGTGAGCTCGACGCCGGTGGCCGACCTCGCCCTGGTCCGCACCGCCGAGCCGCTGCCCCAGGTGCCCGGGCTCGCCGCGGGCGACCCGGCCGCGGGCACGCCGGTGACCGTGGTCGGCTACCCCAGCGGCGGGGCGCTGACGACGTCGGCCGGGCAGGTGCTCGGCGCCGTGCCGGACCCGCTGGGCACCGGGATGGACCAGGTGATCGTCACGAGCGCGGCGGTCGTCGGCGGCAGCTCGGGCAGCGCCGCGCTGGACGCCGACGGCCGCGTGGTCGGCGTCGTCTACGCCGGCGACGACCGGGGGCAGAGCTACCTCGTGCCGCTCAGCCTGCTCCAGGCGCTGCTGGCCGACACCTCGGCGTTCGCGCCGCTCACCGCGTGCCGCTGAGCGGGGCTCAGCCGGCCTCGACCGCCACCGGGTAGAGCTCGAGGGAGTCCACCCGCTCGCGCACCTGCGGCTGCTCGGCGAGGGCCTGGCTCACGCGGCCGACGGCGTCGCGCAGCTGCTCGGCCGACAGCCCGGCGCGCACGGCGAGGACCACCCGCAGCTCCGCCCGCTCCCCGCGCTCCAGACGCACCCCGACCAGGCCGGCGATGCCGGCCAGGGCGGTCGTCAGCAGCTGCGGCAGCTCGGGGTCGGCCCAGGACGGGGTCCACGGCTTCTGCTGGGCCAGCGCCCACACCGCCGGGCGCGGCACGAGCACGGTCCCCTCGCCGCCGGGGTCGAGGACCATGAGGGAGTCGGTCTCCCCCACCGCGGACAGCGCCGCACGGGTGGCCTCGACCGGCACCGGCCGGGCGGTGGCGTCCCAGGCGTGCAGCGCGGCGACGCCGGAGAAGATCGGCAGGGCGGCGCGCCCGTCGGGGGTGCGCACGGAGACCATCGCGGCGGAGGCCATGGCGTCCGCCGCGCGGTCCCCGGAACGGAACGCGTCGGCGTCGTGGCTGCGGACGGCGCCGTCGTCGGTGGTGCCGGGGTGCTCGTGGGCCACGACCGGCACGAGCACGCGCCCGGTGCGCAGCGCCTCCACGACGGCGCGCACCCGCTCGCCGTCGTCGGCCTCGGCCAGCGCCGCGGCCATGGCGGGCTCGACCGTCCCGTCGTCGCCCGCGAAGGGGTTGGGCTTGAGCATCCGCCCCGCCCAGGGCTGCCCGGCGGAGTCGGCGGGTCCGGCGAGGTGGTCGTGGGCGAGCCCCTCCGCGATCCGCAGCGGCTCGCGGCCGGCGGGCTGGACGAGCCCGCCGTCGGGGCGGGGCACCAGCCGGTCGTCGTCGCTCACGGCCGGCCGGCGATATCGAGCGCCTCGGACAGGGTGAAGGCGCCGGCGTACAGCGCCTTGCCGACGATGGCGCCCTCGACGCCGACGTCGGTCAGCCCCCGCAGGGCCTCGATGTCGTGGAGGTTGGCGATGCCGCCGGAGGCGACCACCGGCGCCTGGGTGCGCGCGCACACCTCGCGGAGCAGCTCGACGTTGGGGCCGCGCAGGGTGCCGTCCTTGGTCACGTCCGTGACGACGTAGCGCGAGCAGCCGTCGGCCTCCAGGCGGGCGAGGACCTCCCACAGGTCCCCGCCCTCGCGGGTCCAGCCCCGGGCGGCCAGGGTGGTGCCGCGCACGTCGAGCCCGACGGCGACGCGGTCGCCGTGCTCGCGGATGACCTTGGAGGTCCACTCGGGGTTCTCCAGGGCGGCGGTGCCGAGGTTGACGCGCCGCGCGCCGGAGCCGAGGGCCCGCTCGAGGGACTCGTCGTCGCGGATCCCGCCGGAGAGCTCGACCTTGACGTCCAGCTCCCCGACGATCCGGGCGAGCAGGTCGTGGTTGCTGCCGCGCCCGAAGGCCGCGTCGAGGTCGACGAGGTGGATCCACTCCGCGCCCTCCTCAACCCAGGCGCGGGCCGCCTCGGCCGGGTCGCCGTAGGAGGTCTCCGAGCCGGCCTCGCCCTGGAAGAGCCGGACGGCCTGGCCGTCCACGACGTCGACGGCGGGCAGCAGCTCCAGGCGCGGTGTGCTCATGCGGTTCGTACCTCTTCTCTTCCGGCGGTCAGCCGTGGTCGTCCGGCGTTCAGCCGAGCGTGGAGACCCAGTTGCGCAGCAGCTGGGCGCCGGCGTCGCCGGACTTCTCGGGATGGAACTGGGTGGCCGACAGCGCGCCGTTCTCCACGGCGGCGACGAACCGGGAGCCGTGCTCGGCCCAGGTGACCAGCGGCTCGCGCAGCGGGGTGTCCCCGCGCAGCGCCGCGGCCGGGTCGGTCTGGACGCCGTAGGAGTGCACGAAGTAGAAGCGCTCGCCCTCGACCCCCCGGAACAGCACGGTGCCCTCGGGCGGCTCCACGGTCGACCAGCCCATGTGCGGGACGACGTCGGCGCGCAGCCGTTCGACCTCGCCGGGCCACTGGTCCAGCCCGGCGGTGGTCACGCCGTGCTCGGTGCCCTTGGTGAACATCACCTGCAGGCCCACGCAGATGCCCAGCACCGGCCGGCCGCCGGCCAGGCGGCGCTCGATCATGCGGTCCCCGCCGACGGCGCGCAGCTGGTCCATGACGGCGGCGAACGCGCCCACGCCGGGCACCACGAGCCCGTCCGCAGCGGCGACGGCGGCCGGGTCCGCGGTCAGCTCGACCTCCGCGCCGATGCGCTCGAGCGCGCGGACGGCGGACCGGACGTTCCCCGAGCCGTAGTCGAAGACGACGACCGTGCTCATGGCTTTCTCCGTCGCAGACCGCGGGCGAACATGCGGGCGGCCTTCCAGCGCGGCAGCGTGCCGGAGCGCTGGTGGCCCTTGACGTCCTGGGGGCGGACCCGGCCGAGCAGCAGGTCCTCGACCACCTGGTCGGCGTTGGCGAGCACCAGCCCGGCGGGCATGTCGCCCTCGGGCTCCCCGCCGGTGTACTGGCGGGCGTGGATGTGCCCGGACAGGCCGGCCTCGATGCCCACGTCGGTGGCCAGCTCGGCGGCGAGGAGCACGACGCCGGCCCGCGCCAGCCGGGACAGGGTGGTGGCCAGCTCCTCCGCCTCCGGCGGCAGGCTCGGTCCGCCGCCCTCGCCGACGAGCTCGCTGATGTCCCACTCGTCCGTGGCCTGCTTCGGGGCGAGCTCGAGCACGGCGACCGCTCCGGAGGTGGAGGGGACGACGTCGACGTCGATGCCGCTCATCGCGCACAGCCCGGCCAGCGCCGGCGCCGAGGCGACCGGGGTGAGCACGAGCGCGATGGCGCCGGGGCGCTGGTGCGCGGCGGGCGCCCCGGCCTCGTCGGGCGCGCCGCCGGCCTCGGTGCCGCCGACCTGGGTGGCGTCCGGCCCGGGCACCTCGGCGGCCGCGCCCAGCGCGGCGAGCATCCGCTCGACGTCGGCCTCGGTCAGCGGGGCGTCGCCGGGGGTGCCCTGGTCCGGCAGGTCGCCGGGCACCGACGGCGCGGCGTCGTCCGGGCGCTCGCCGTCGGGCCGCTCGTCCTCCGGCCGCCGGTCGCCGTCGTCGGGGCGCCCTGCGGCGGGGCTCACAGTGCCCCCTTGGTCGACGGCACGCCCTCCACGCGGGGGTCGAGCGCGACCGCGGCGCGCAGCGCCCGGGCCAGCGCCTTGAACTGCGCCTCGACGATGTGGTGCGGGTCGCGCCCGGCCAGCACCCTCACGTGCAGGCAGATGGCGGCGTGGTGGGCGATCGACTCGAGCACGTGCCGGGTCAGCGAACCGGTGAAGTGCCCGCCGATGAGGTGGTACTCCTGCCCCTCCGGCTCGCCGGAGTGGACGAGGTAGGGGCGCCCGGAGACGTCGACGACCGCGAGCGCGAGGGCCTCGTCCAGCGGCACCATGGCGTCCCCGAAGCGGGAGATGCCCTTCTTGTCCCCCAGCGCCTGGCGCAGCGCCTCGCCGAGGCAGATGGCGACGTCCTCGACGGTGTGGTGGGCGTCGATGTGGGTGTCCCCGGTCGCGCGCACGGTGAGGTCGATGAGGGAGTGCTTGCCCAGCGCGGTGAGCATGTGGTCGTAGAAGGGCACCGACGTGGAGATGTCGGTCCGCCCGGTGCCGTCGAGGTCCAGCTCGACGACGACGTCGGACTCCGACGTCGTGCGCACGACCCGCGCCGTGCGCGTTCCCACCAGCTGCTGCGTCACCAGCCCAGCACCTCCTCCAGCGCCGCCTTGAAGGCGGCCGTCTCCTGCGGCGTCCCGACCGAGACGCGCAGCCAGCCCGCGGGCCCCACCTCGCGGATGAGGACGCCACGCTTCAGCAGACCATTCCACACCGCGTGGCGATCTTCGAAAACTCCGAAGAGCACGAAGTTGGCGTCCGAGTCTGCCACCTGCAGCCCGTGCCCCCGCAGCCAGGTCACGAGCTCGTCGCGCTCGGCGCGCAGCGAGGCCACCTGGCCCATCAGCGCACCGCGGTGACGCAGCGCGGCCAGTGCGGCCGCCTGCGTCACGGCGGAGAGGTGGTAGGGCAGCCGGACGACGCGGAGCTTGTCCACCAGCGCCGGGGCCGCCGCGAGGTACCCCAGGCGCAGCCCGGCCATGCCGAACGCCTTGGACATCGTCCGGGAGACGGCCAGGTGGGGGAAGCGCTCGAGCAGGTCCAGCGCGGTGGGGGTGCCCTCGCGGCGGAACTCGCCGTACGCCTCGTCCACGACCACGACCGAGGCGGTGGGGCCGCCGTCGGCGTCGGCCGGCCCGGTGGTCGCGGCCGCCTCGCAGATCGCCTCGATGGTGCTCAGCGGCAGGGCGGTGCCCGTGGGGTTGTTCGGGCTGGCGAGGAGGATCACCGCGGGGCGGTGGGCGGCGACCTGGGCGACGGCGTAGCCGGGGTCGAGGCTGAAGTCCTCCTCGCGCCGCGCGGCGATCCACGCGGTGAGGGTGTCGCGGGCGTACTCGGGGTACATCGAGTACGTGGGCGCGAAGGAGAGGACCGCGCGGCCGGTGCCGCCGAAGGCCTGCAGCAGGTGCAGCATGACCTCGTTGGAGCCGTTCGCCGCCCAGAGGTGGTGCGGGGCGAGCGTGACGCCGGACTCCACGCGCAGGTACTCGGCGAGCTCGGCGCGCAGCTCGCCGAAGTCGCGGTCCGGGTAGCGGTTGAGGCCGTGGGCGGCCTCGGCGACGGCGGCGGCGATGTCCGCGACGACGGCGTCCGACGGCGGGTAGGGGTTCTCGTTGACGTTCAGCCGCACCGGCACGTCGAGCTGCGGCGCGCCGTAGGGCTCGAGGCCCGCGAGCTCGGGGCGCAGCGGCAGCCGCACGCTCTCGGTCGCCTCGGTGGAGGGGGTGGTCACCCCACGAGTCTAGGTGCCGTGGGCGGGCCCGACGGCGCGTGGCCGAGTGACGGACGGTGGCGCGTGGCGCCTGCAGGCGCTCGCCGCGCGGCCCCGCCGTCCCGCTCGGGCCGCGAGCGCCCGGGGCCACTCTTCCCGGGCGGGTTGCCCCGGGGCGCTTCCGCGGAATCGTCCCGCCCGGCGGGCGGGCATTGCCGGCGCTACTGGGCTGCCGATGCCGCCGCGTCATGCCGCCCGGCGTCGCTTAGCGTCGATCCATGTCGACCGGTCGCATGGAGGCGTTCAGCGACGCGGTCATCGCGATCGCCATCACGGTGATGGTGCTCGAGCTGCCCACGCCGCACGACACCACCTGGCACGCCCTGCGGGACGCGTGGCCGGTGCTGCTGTCGTACGTGCTGAGCTTCGTCATCCTCGGCATCTACTGGAACAACCACCATCACATGCTGCAGGCCACCACGCGGGTGAACGGGCCGATCCTGTGGGCGAACCTGCACCTGCTGTTCTGGCTGTCGCTGGTCCCGTTCACCACCGCCTGGATGGGCGAGAACGCCTTCGCGTCGGTGCCCACCGCGGCCTACGGCGTCGTCCTGCTCGCCGCCGCCCTGGCCTACTACGCCCTGCAGGGCCTGATCATCCGGGACCAGGGCGAGGGGTCCATCGTCGCCGCCGCGGTGGGCCGGGACCTCAAGGGCAAGCTCTCGCCGGTGCTCTACGTGATCGGCATCGGCCTGTCCTTCCTCAGCAGCCGGGCCGCGGTCGCCGTCTTCGCCACGGTCGCGCTCGTGTGGCTGATCCCCGACCGCCGGATCGAGCGCGGCCTGACCGCCGCTCGTCCGGATGACGGCGGGGAGTGACGAAGCACCGGTTCTGCTCTCCCTGCACGCGCGGTCGCGGCCTGCCCGCGTGTGCAGCCAGCCCTCGCCGCCGGCGCCACCGATGTTTCCGCGGAAGCGCCCGCACCGTGCCCGCACACGGCGCCCCTGGCCGTTCTCGTTCCCTCGGAGGAGTTTCCACATCTTTCTCGAGGCCAAGCGACCGATGTCAGCCCCCTCTCCTAGGCTCGAACGAAGTTTCGACGACGGAGGTGTGCGATGCTGCTGGCAACCGGCGACCCACCCGCGACGGCCATGCCCGAGGATCAACCGGTGTCGGACTCCACGTCCCCGCCGGGCGGCCCCGTCCCGGCGTCAGACGAGGCGCTCGTCGACGAGCTGACCACCGTGGCGGCCCACATCGCCGCCGCGACCTGCCGGTTCCTGGTCCTGCTCGGCGAGTTCGACGCACGGGAGGCCTGGGGCGAGGACGGCATCCTCTCCGCCGCGCACTGGCTCGGCTGGCGATGCGGGATGGGCCCCGTGGCCGCCCGGGAGCACGTGCGGGTCGCCCGCGCGCTGCGCGCCCTGCCGGTCACGGTCCGGGCCTTCGCCCAGGGCCGCCTCTCCTACTCGAAGGTCCGCGCCATCACGCGGGTGGCCACGCCCCAGACCGAGGCCGACCTGGTCGACGTCGCCCTGCATGCGCCTGCCCATCACCTCGAGCGTCTCGTGCGCGGGCTGCGCACGACGCAGACCCTTGAGGACAGCCGCGAGCGCCACGCGCGCCGGCACCTGTCCTGGCGGTGGGCCGACGACGGCTCGCTGCTCCTGTCCGGGCGCTTCTCTCCGGAGGACGGGGCGCTGATCGTCCAGGCGCTCGAGGTGCGCCGCGACCGTGCTGAGGCCGAGCTCGCCGACACGGTGCCACCCGAGGCGGACGCCCCCCCAAGGCGGGAGGACGAGCCGCCGGACCCGACCGTCGCCGACCGCAGGTCCCTCGCCGACGCGCTGGTGGAGCTGTGCGCCGAGGCGCCGGTCCCGGGCGACGACAGGCCCCGCACCAGCCGCTCCCCCGAGACGGTCGTGCACGTGACGCTCGCCGACCTCCGCTCGCCCACCGCGCCGGTGGACACGGTCGACACCGCCCCAGCGGTCGACGGGAACGGGACGGCGCCGCTCATGGCGTCCGACGCCGCCCCGCCGCCGCAGGCCCTCGCCACCGAGTCCCTCGTCACGACACCGCGCCTCGACGACGGCCCGGCCCTGCACCCGGAGACCGCCCGCCGCCTCGCGTGCGACGCGGGGATCGTCGTCGAGGTCCACGACGACGGCGTCGGCGTCTCGGGCCGCACGCTGGAGGTGGGCGCGAAGGTGCGGAAGCCGACCGCGGCGCTGATCCGGGCGCTGTGGGGCAGGGACCGCGGGTGCCGCTACCCCGGCTGCACGCGCAGGCACTTCCTGCAGGCCCACCACGTCCTGCACTGGGCCGACGGCGGACTCACCGTGATCACCAACATGGTGCTCCTGTGCGGCACCAACCACAGGCTCCTCCACGAGGGCCAGTACTCGCTCACCCTGGATCCCGACGGCTCGGTGACGGTCCGCGACCGGCGCGGCGCGATCATCCATCCCGTACCGGCCCAGGCCGGGCGGCTCGATGGCTGGCGCCCCGCCGTCGCCGTCGACGCCGCGACCCTCACCCCCGAGTGGTCGGGCGAGCCGCTGGACACCGCCTACGCCACCACGGTGCTGCTGGAGAGCTGGGCGCTCGCCGAGGAGCTGGCCGCCGCTGACGCCGAGGACCCCGAGCCGGCGGAAGCCGCCGGCGAGCTCACGGACCCTTGTCTCTCGCAGGACCAGCAGGTCCCCCGCCGCCCACACCCCGACGACGGGAGGCGCGCCGACTGTGAGAGCGTGGACGCCGACGGAGGGGACGATTCATGACGGAGTCAGCAGTGGCCAGCTCGGGAACCCAGGCGCCCGCGACCCTCAGGGAACGGGCCGAGGCGGCCCTGCGGTCGCTGGTCGACCGGGAGGACGCCCGGCTGCGCGAGGACCAGTGGACCGCGATCGAGGCCCTGGTCGCGCGCCGACGGCGGGCGCTCGTGGTCGAGCGCACCGGATGGGGCAAGTCGGCGGTGTACTTCGTCGCGACGATGCTCCTGCGCGCCGGCGCCGCCGACCGCCCGCCCGCCGGCCCGACCGTGATCATCTCCCCACTGCTGGCCCTCATGCGCGATCAGATCAACGCCGCGGCGCGCGCCGGCATCCGCGCGGTGACCATCAACTCCTCCAACGTCACGGAGTGGGACGCGGTGCACGCCGCGATCGCCGGCGGTGAGGTGGACGTGCTGCTGTGCTCCCCGGAGCGGCTGAACAACCCCGCCTTCCGCGACGAGGTGCTGCCGAGCCTGGCCGCCAGCGCCGGCCTCGTCGTCGTCGACGAGGCACACTGCATCTCGGACTGGGGCCACGACTTCCGCCCGGACTACCGCCGCATCCGGACCCTGCTCGGGGACCTGCCGGCGGGCATCCCGGTGCTCGCGACGACGGCGACCGCCAACGCGCGGGTGAGCACCGACGTCGCCGAGCAGCTCGGCGTGGGCCGGCACGACGAAGACGTCCTGGTGCTGCGCGGCTCCCTCGACCGGCCCTCGCTGCACCTGGGGGTGCTGCCTCTGCCCGACCAGCCCAGCCGGATCGCCTGGCTGGGCCAGCAGCTGGCCCGCTACGACGGCTCCGGCATCATCTACACACTCACGGTCTCCGCCGCCCAGCAGGTGACCGAGCAGCTGCGGGCCGCCGGCCACGACGTCCGCGCCTACACCGGCCAGACCGACACCGCCGAGCGCGAGCAGCTCGAGGCCGACCTCAAGGCCAACCGGGTCAAGGCGCTCGTCGCCACCTCCGCGCTCGGCATGGGCTTCGACAAGCCCGACCTCGCCTTCGTCATCCACCTCGGCGCCCCCTCCTCCCCCATCGCCTACTACCAGCAGGTCGGCCGCGCCGGCCGCGGCGTCGACCGGGCCGACGTCGTGCTGCTCCCCGGGCGCGAGGACCAGGACATCTGGGACTACTTCGGCTCGCTCGCGTTCCCGCCCGAGCACGCGGTGCGCGATGCCCTGGCCGCCCTGGCGGCCGGCGGCACCATGTCCACGGCACGGCTGGAGACGCAGGTGGACCTGCGCCGCAACCGGCTGGAGACCATGCTCAAGGTCCTCGACGTCGACGGCGCCGTGCGCCGGGTCCGCGGCGGGTGGGAGGCCACCGGGCGGGAGTGGGTCTACGACGGCGAGCGCTACGCCCGCGTCGCCGCCGCCCGCGAGGCGGAGCAGCAGGCGATGCTCGGCTACGAGCACCTCGACGGCTCCGGGTGCCGGATGGCGTACCTGCGCGCCCAGCTCGACGACCCCGAGCTCGAGCCGGGCTGGCGGTGCGGGCGCTGCGACCTGTGCGGCGGCCTGAGCCTGGACCCGTCGGTCGACGTCGGCGCCGTGCAGCAGGCCCGCGCGGCCATGGACCGTCCCGGCATCGAGGTCACCCCACGGCGGCAGTGGCCCACCGGCATGGAGGCGCTCGGCCTGGACCTGCGCGGGAAGATCCCCGACGCCGAGCGCGCCGAGGACGGCCGGGCGCTGGCCCGGCTCGACGGGCTCGGCTGGTCCGTCCCCCTGCGTGAGCTATTCGAGCCGGCCCACGGCGCTGGCGCGGCGACGGCCGGCGACCCCGCGGCCGATCCAGCGCCCACCGACCCTGCGGCCGATCCAACCTCCCCGGCGGGGCCGGTCGAGGCGGCGCACGGCCGGGACGGGCTCCTGCCCGCGGCGCTGCGCCGCCCGGTCCAGCAGGTGCTCGAGGAGTGGGCGCCAGCCCTCCGCCGCGGAGACGGGTCCCCCGGCGTCGACGGCGTCGTCGTCCTCGCCTCCGCCGCCCGGCCCGAGCTGGTCACCCACCTCGCCCGCGGCGTCGCCCACATCCTGCGCGCGCCCGTCGTCGGCGAGGTGGTCCCCGACCCGGACCGGCCAGCCGGCCGCCACGACGTCAACTCCGCCCAGCGGCTGGCGGGCATCCAGCGCCGCCTGCACCTGAGGCTGTCGGAGGCCGCGGTCGCCGGGCTGCCCGGGCGCACGGTGGTCCTCGTCGACGACTACACCGACTCCGGCTGGACCCTGGCCGTCGCGGCGCGCCTGCTGCGTCAGGCCGGCGCCACGGCCGTGCACCCGTTCGTGCTCGCCCAGCGCTGAGCGTCACAGCCGCGGCGAGCTGAGCCGGACGAACGGCACGCGCGCCGCGACCTGCTCGAGCGTGCCGGGCCGGTCGAGGTCCAGCCCGAGAGCCCGCGCGAGCATCCGCGCGCGCCAGGGGTGCAGGCGCCGGTAGCGCTCGAGCAAGCGCGTCCCTTCCGGGGCGTCGAGCAGCTCGGCGCGCCCGCGCACACCGACGGCGTGGCGCCACCACAGCCGCACGCGGGGGTCGGCGACGAGGTTGCGGTACCACTGCGAGCCCGGCCCGTAGCCGGCCGCCACCACCACCGCGCCGGGCTCCCGGAGCACGACCGTGAGCACCACGTAGCGTCGCCGTCGCGTGCGCCGCCCGAGGTGCTCGACCAGCACGTACGGGCTCAGGAGCGGGCCGAGCCCGGCGCGCAGGAGCGGGATGGGCGCCCGGGCCAGCCAACGAGGGATGCGAGCCACGCCGCCCATGGTGCCGCCCCGGGGGCGGGGCGGCACCGGATGGGTCAGAACCGCGCGTTGACCGCCTCGCCGTGCGCGGGCAGGTCCTCGGAGGCGGCGAGCGCCGTGAGCGGCGCGGCGACCTCCTTGAGCGCGGTCTCGCCGTACTCGATGACCTGGACGGACTTGATGTACGCCGTCACGTTGAGGCCGCTGGCGAAGCGCGCGGTTCCGCCGGTGGGCAGCACGTGGTTGGACCCGGCGAGGTAGTCGCCCAGCGGCACCGGGGAGTACGGGCCGACGAAGATCGCGCCGGCGTTGCGGATCCGGTCGGCCACCGCGGCGGAGTTCTCGGTCTGGACCTCGAGGTGCTCGGCACCGTAGGCGTCGGTCACGGCCACCGCCTGGTCCAGGTCCGCGACCAGCACCGTGCCGGACTGCGGGCCGGACAGCGCGGTGCGCACCCGCTCGGCGTGCTTGGTGGCCGGCACCCGCCGCTCGATCTCGGCGTCGACGGCGTCGGCGAGCTCCGGGGAGTCGGTGATGAGCACCGAGGCGGCCGCCGGGTCGTGCTCGGCCTGGGAGATGAGGTCCACCGCGACGAACCCCGGGTCCGCCGTCGCGTCGGCGAGCACGGCGATCTCGGTGGTGCCCGCCTCGGCGTCGATGCCGACGACGCCGCGCACGGCGCGCTTGGCGGCGGCGACGTAGACGTTGCCCGGGCCGGTGACGACGTCCACCGGCGCGCACAGCTGGTCGCCGTCGAGCCCGGCGGCGGCGAGGTCGGCCCGGTCGGTGGCGGTCTCGGCGCGGGCGCCATAGGCGAACATGGCGACCGCCTGGGCGCCGCCGACGGCGTAGACCTCCTCGGCGCCCAGGAGCGCGCAGGCGGCGAGGATCACCGGGTGCGGCAGGCCGCCGAACGCCTTCTGCGGCGGGCTGGCGATGGCCAGCTGCTCCACGCCCGCGACCTGGGCGGGCACGGCGTTCATCACGACGCTGGAGGGGTAGACGGCGAGGCCGCCGGGCACGTACAGGCCGACCCGGCGCACCGGCACCCAGCGCTGGCGCACCACGCCGCCGTCGACGATCGCGGTGGTCGTCTCGCGGGGCAGCTGGGCCTCGTGGCCGGCGCGGTTGTGCGCGATGGAGAGCTCCAGCGCCTCGCGCACCGCCGGGTCGAGCTGCTCCAGCGCCCGCGCGATCGCGGCGGCCGGCACCCGCAGGTGCTCCGGCCGCACGCCGTCGAACCGCTCGCCGAGGTCGCGCAGCGCGGCCGCGCCGCGGTCCCGGACGTCGTCGATGACCGGACGGATCTGGGCCATCGCCGCCTCGACGTCGAGCGCGGCGCGGGGCAGCACGCCGGCGAGCTCGGCGGAGGACAGGGTCTGGCCACGAAGGTCGATGCGCTGGAGCATGGGGTCGATCCTAGTTGGCGCCTCGGACGGCGCCGGTGGCGGCTCGGCCGGCCCGGCGGGCCGCCGCCCCGCGCCGGGTGCTCGCCGCCCGCCTGGCAGGATCGGTTCATGACCGCTGACGACGTCCCCACGATCCCCACGCAGGGCACCATCCGGCTGGGCCAGTTCCTCAAGCTGGCGAACCTCGCCGACTCCGGCGCCCGGGCGCGCGACCTCATCGCCGACGGCGAGGTCAGCGTCGACGGCGAGGTCGAGACGCGCCGGGGCCGGCAGCTGGCGCCCGGGATGCTCGTCGAGGTGTCGCTGCCGACCGGCACCGTGGCGGCCAGGGTGGGGTGAGCTGCCCGCCGCCGTCGCGGACCGGTGGGCGGGCGCACGCGAGGCCGCGGCCTTACTCGAACGCCGGCACCCGCTCCAGCGTCGTGCCGTCGGCCAGGTGGATCGTCAGCTCGAACGCCCCGCCCCCGCTCCCGGGCCACCACGCGCCGTAGAAGCCGTTGTCGACCGTCGCCTGCACCGACTCGGGCACCACACCGGGTGGCGGCGCGTGGGGGTCGTCGGGCGATCCGAGCGGGTGGACGTCGACGCCGACGACGTCGCTGCCCACGCGCCCGTAGATCGCGGTGTACGCGCCGGCGCCGGCCCCGGCCCCGGCGGCGAGGACGGTGCCCACCTCGGTAGGTGCCAGCTCCGCCGCTCCGACGAAGCTGCCCCAGCCGGAGCTGGTGACCTGCCCGTCCAGGACCAGGCAGTGCGCCATGCCCACGGGGCTGGCCGTGACGATGAAGGTCACGTCCCCCCGTTCCTCGGCGAGGACCACCTCGCCGGTGCTCAGGCTCGATTCGCTCGAGCGGCCAGTCGCGCACGGCAGCTCGCCCAGCCGCTCCTGCAGCCGGGCGACCGGGAGCTCCTCGGGCACGGCCGTCCAGGTGGCGAAGGCGTGCTCCGGGGCGCCCCACGGCGGCAGCACG
Organism: Georgenia ruanii; assembly: GCF_009193175.1. GTDB lineage: Bacteria > Actinomycetota > Actinomycetes > Actinomycetales > Actinomycetaceae > Georgenia > Georgenia ruanii. The sequence continues at coordinate 40,119 of NZ_VUKE01000025.1, forward strand.
ACGAGGCCGACGGCCACCGCCGCGGCCGCACCCACGAGCAGCCAGCGGCGCACCGGCCCGCGCGCGGCTGACCCGCCAGCGCCGCCGCCCCCGCGGGCGGCACCGGCGGGGCCACCGGCCCGCGCCTCGGCGAGGATGCGCTCCAGCATCACCTGCGCGGCGGGCTCCCGGCCGGTCGCCGCTCGCGGCGCGTGGGCGGGGTCGAGCACCCGGAGGTCGCGCAGGTCGGCGTCGTCGGTGCTCATGCGAGGGCTCCTTCGGTCGGGCGGGGATCGTCGAGGTGGGAGCGGAGCCGGCTTCGCGCCCGGCTCAGCCGCACGCTGAACGCCGACGTCGAGACGCCCAGGACCACCGCGGCCTCGGTCGGCGTCAGCCCGTCCCACGCCACCAGGGCGAGCGCCTCCTGGTCGCGGGGTCCGAGGCGGCGGAAGGCGCGGGCGAGGTCGACCCGGTGCACCACCTCCGAAGGGTCGGTGACATGCGCCGGCGGCTGGGCAGCCACCCGCACCAGCAGCGCCCGAGCCCGGCGACGCCCCCGGTGGGCGTTGGCCAGGGTCCGGTGGGCGACGGCGAAGAGCCACGGGCGCACGCCGGTCGGGTCCGCCGGGAGGTCGGCGAGACGGCGCCAGGCGACGAGGAAGACCTCGGCGACGACGTCCTCGACGCCGGCCGGGTCGCAGCGGCGTTCCACGAAGCGCACGACGTCGTCGTAGGCCTCCTCGAAGATCCTGCGGAAGACCGCCGCACCCGGCATATCGGACGACGTCATGCCGTACATCGTGGCATCGGGCGGCCGGGCGGCGGTCCCGGTCGGAGGTGGCGCGCTCATACCCCTGATATGTCCGACACTCGCACGATCCCTACAGCCGCGTCCGAGATGGCGCAGATCGTCGTTTCGCCGCTCGGGGCTCGGGGCTCGGGGCTCGGGGCTCGGGGCTCGGGGCTCGGGGCCGAGCGTCTAGGTAGACTGGTCTGTCTAGTCCAGGAGGCGCCATGACCGAAGGGCAGCACCGGGGCGCGCAGGCCCCTCCGCGGGGGCCCGCGCACGGGTCGGCCCGCGACCGGCTGCTGGCCGCCGCCGCGGAGTGCTTCTACGACCGCGGGATCACCGGCACCGGCATCGACGCGATCACGGCCGCGGCCGGCGTGGCGAAGATGAGCCTGTACAACAACTTCGCGGGCAAGGACGACCTCGTCCTGGCCTACCTGCACGCGCGGCACGAGGAGTGGCTGGGCCTCTACCGCCGTCGCCTCGCGGAGGCGGCGGGCCCCCGGGACCGAGTCGCCGCCGTGTTCGACGCCTATACCGACCACGCCGAGATGGCCTACCGCCACGGCTTCCGGGGCTGCGGGCTGCTCAACGCGGCGGCCGAGCTCCCCGCCGGCGCGCCCGGGCGAGAACTGGTGCGCCGGCACAAGGAAGAGGTGGAGGGGCTGCTGGCGACGCACCTCGCCGAGCTCGACGGCCTGCCGGGCGCCCGCGTCGCCGCGCTGGGCGAGCACCTGGCGTTCCTGCTCGAGGGGGCGATGGCCCGCGCCGGGCTGGAGGGCGACTCCAGCCGGCTGCACCGGGCGCGCGAGCTGGCCCTGCAGCTGGTGGACGCCGCCGGGAGCGCCCGGTGAGACACGGGACGACCTTCGGCAGCCTCTGCGTGCTGGCCGCGGCCCTGCTGTGGGGCACGACGGGCACCGCGGCGGCGCTGGCCCCCGGCGTCGGACCGCTCGCCGTCGGGGCGGCGGCGATGGGCGTCGGCGGACTGCTGCAGGCGGCGGCCGCGCACCGCGGCATGCGCGCCCACCGCGCCGGCCTGCTCGCCCAGTGGCGCACCCTGGCGGTCTCCGCCGCCGCGGTGGCGGTGTACCCGCTGGCCTTCTACACCTCCATGCGCCTGGCCGGGGTCGCGGTGGGCACGGTGGTCTCCATCGGGTCGGCGCCGGTGGCGGCCGCCCTGGTCGAGCGCATCGTGGACCGCCAGCCGCTCTCGCACCGGTGGGCGCTCGGCGCCGCGGCCGGCCTTCTGGGCGTGCTGACGCTGGCCGTCGCCCGCGCCGTCGACGCCGGGCCGGCGCCCGGTCCCGGCACCGCCGCCGGCACCCATCCGGCGCTCGGCATCGCGCTGGGCCTGGCGGCCGGCCTCACCTACGCGCTGTACTCCTGGGGCGCCGCGCGGCTCATGCGCCGCGGGCTGCCCTCCCGCCCGGTGATGGGCGCGATCTTCGGGCTCGGCGGCGTGCTGTTGCTGCCGGTCCTGCTGCTCACCGGCGGGCCGATCGTCGCGGCCGGGCCCCACGTCGCCGCCGTCGCCTACCTCGCCGTCGTGCCCATGTTCCTCGGCTACGTGCTGTTCGGCCGGGGCCTGGGCACCGTCGCCGCGAGCACCGCCACCGCCCTGTCCCTGCTCGAGCCCGCCGTCGCCGCCGCCCTGGCCGTCCTCGTCCTGCACGAACGGCTCCCGGCCCTGGGCTGGGCGGGCATGGGCATCTTGCTGGCCGGCCTGGTGGTGCTCACCGCGCCGCCGCGCGCCCCGCGGCTCAGTGCACGAGGCAGCTGGGGCCGAGCAGCGCCTTGAGGTCGCCGAACAGCGCCGAGCTGGGTGCCACGCGCAGGTTGTCCGCCAGCTTCATGACCGTCGCCCGCCCGGGGCTGGTCAGGCGCAGGCGCACCTCCGACGGCCCCGGGTGGTTGGTGAGGATGCCGCGCAGCTGCTCGACCACCGGGCCGGTGCACCGGTTCGCCGCCAGCGTCAGGCTCACCGGCCCGTCCTCGGCGTCGGAGACGTCGGGCAGGGTCATCTCCTGGGCGTAGATCGTCGGGATGTCGTCGCGGCGGTTGAGCCGCCCGCGCACCGTGACGATCGTGTCCTCCGCCAGGGCGGTGGAGACGGTGGCGAAGGTCTGCGGGAAGAACAGCACCTCGATCGAGCCGGTCATGTCCTCGACCGAGGCGATGGCCCACGGGTTGCCGTTCTTGGTCATCTTCCGCTGCAGGGAGGTGACCAGGCCCGCGATGTGCACGCTGGACCCGTCCGGCTTCGCGTCGTCCTCGAGCAGCGACGTCACCTGGGTGTCGGCCGCCCGCTGCAGGACGTGCTCGAGCCCGGCGAGGGGGTGGTCGGAGACGTACAGCCCGAGCATCTGCCGCTCGAAGGCGAGCTTCTGCTTCTTGTCCCACTCGGGCAGGTCCGGGATCTCCACGGTGAAGCCGGCGCCGGCCGCGCCGTCGTCGCCGCCGAGGGCGGCGAAGAGGTCGAACTGGCCCACGGCCTCGTTGCGCTTGACGTCGACGACGGCGTCGACCGCCTCCTCGTGCCGGGCCACCAGCGCCCGGCGGGTGTGGCCGAGGGTGTCGAACGCGCCGGCCTTGATGAGGGACTCGATGGTGCGCTTGTTGCACACCACCACCGGCACCTTGTCGAGAAAGTCGTTGAAGGAGGCGTAGGCGCCCTTCTCCTCGCGTGCCTCGATGATCGCCTGCACGACGTTGGCGCCGACGTTGCGGATGCCGGCCAGGCCGAAGCGGATCTCGTCGCCCACCGGGGTGAAGTTCGCCGCGGAGGTGTTGACGTCCGGCGGGAGCACGGTGATGCCCATGTGGCGGCACTCCGCCAGGTACATCCCGAGCTTGTCCTTGTTGTCCTGCGTCGAGGTGAGCAGGGCGGCCATGTACTCGACCGGGTAGTTCGCCTTGAGGTAGGCGGTCCAGTAGGACACCACGCCGTAGGCGGCCGAGTGCGCCTTGTTGAAGGCGTAGTCGGAGAACGGCAGCAGGATGTCCCAGAGGGTCTTGACGGCGGCCTTGGAGAAGCCGCGCTCGAGCATGCCCGCCTCGAAGCCGGCGAACTGCTTGTCCAGCTCCGCCTTCTTCTTCTTGCCCATCGCGCGGCGCAGCAGGTCGGCCTGGCCGAGCGTGAACCCGGCGACCTTCTGCGCGATGGCCATGACCTGCTCCTGGTAGACGATCAGGCCGTAGGTCGTGCCCAGGATGTCCTTGAGCGGCTCCTCGAGCTCGGGGTGGATCGGCTCGATCTTCTGCTGGCCGTTCTTGCGCAGCGCGTAGTTCGTGTGGGAGTTGGCGCCCATCGGGCCCGGGCGGTACAGGGCGCCGACGGCGGAGATGTCCTCGAAGTTGTCCGGGCGCATCAGTCGCAGCAGGGTGCGCATGCCGCCGCCATCGAGCTGGAACACCCCGAGGGTCTCCCCGCGCGAGAGCAGCTCGTACGTCTTGCGGTCGTCCAGGCCGAGGCGCTCGAGGTCCGGCGCCTCCTTGCCGTTGAAGGCGATGTTCTCCAGCGCGTCGCCGAGGACGGTGAGGTTGCGCAGGCCCAGGAAGTCCATCTTGAGCAGGCCGAGGCCCTCGCAGGTCGGGTAGTCGAACTGCGTGATGATCGCGCCGTCCTGGGGGCGGCGCATGATCGGGATGATGTCGATCAGCGGGTGCGAGGACATGATGACGGCGCAGGCGTGCACGCCCCACTGCCGCTTGATGCCCTCCAGGCCCTGCGCCGTCGCGACGATCTTCTGGGCCTCGGGGTCGGCGTTGTAGACCTGCCGGAACTCCTCGGCCTCGGCGTAGCGCTTGTCGCTGGGGTCGAAGATCCCGTGCAGGGTGATGTCCTTGCCCATCACCGACGGCGGCATCGCCTTGGTGAGCTTCTCCCCCATCGCGTAGGGGTAGCCCAGCACCCGGGAGGAGTCCTTCAGGGCCTGCTTGGCCTTGATGGTGCCGTAGGTGACCACCTGGGCGACGCGGTCGTCGCCGTACTTCTTGGTGACGTAGTCGATGACCTCCCCGCGCCGGCGCTCGTCGAAGTCGACGTCGAAGTCGGGCATGGACACGCGGTCGGGGTTGAGGAAGCGCTCGAAGATCAGCCCGTGGTTGAGCGGGTTGAGGTCGGTGATGCGCATGGCGTAGGCGACCATCGACCCGGCGCCGGAGCCACGGCCCGGCCCCACGCGGATGCCCTGGGACTTGGCCCACTTGATGTAGTCGGCGACGACGAGGAAGTACCCCGGGAAGCCCATCTGGGTGATGATCCCGACCTCGTACTCGGCCTGCTTGCGCACGTCGTCGGGGATGCCGTTCGGGAACCGGTAGTGCAGCCCGCGCTCGACCTCCTTGACGAACCAGGATTGCTCGTCCTCCCCCGGCGGGACCTCGAAGACCGGCATGTAGTTCGCGCCGTCCTTCGTGGTGCGGAACTGCACGTCGCACTGCTCGGCCACGAGGAGGGTGTTGTCGCACGCGTCCGGGTGGTCGCGCCAGACCTCGCGCATCTCGGCGGCCGAGCGCACGTAGTAGGTGTCGCCGGTGAACTTGAACCGGTTGGGGTCGGCGAGCACGGAGCCGGAGTTGATGCACAGCAGCGCGTCGTGGGTGCTGTGGTCCTCGGCCTTGACGTAGTGCGAGTCGTTGGTGGCCAGCAGCGGGGCGCCGATGTCCTGGGACAGGCGCAGCAGGTCGGGGATCACCCGGGACTCGATGTCGAGCCCGTGCTGCATGAGCTCGACGTAGAAGTTCTCCTTGCCGAAGATGTCCTGGAACTCCCCGGCGGCGCGGCGCGCCTCGTCGTACTGGCCCAGCCGGATGCGGGTCTGCACCTCGCCCGAGGGGCACCCGGTGGTGGCGATGAGCCCGTTGCCGTAGGTGGTGAGCAGCTCGCGGTCCATGCGGGGGGCCTTGCCCATCTGCCCGTCCAGCGAGGCCAGGGACGCCATGCGGAACAGGTTGTGCATGCCCTCGGTGGTGCGGGCGAGCAGCGTCATGTGCGTGTAGGAGCCGCGCGCCGAGACGTCGTCGTCGGTCTGGGAGTCGTCGCCCCAGCGCACGCGGGTCTTGTCGGCGCGGGCGGTGCCGGGGGTCAGGTACGCCTCGACCCCGACGATGGGCTTGACGCCGGCGCTCGTGGCCTTGGACCAGAAGTCGTAGGCGCCGAACATGTAGCCGTGGTCGGTCATGGCGATGGCCTTCTGCCCGAGCCGGTTGACCTCCGCGAACAGCGGGTCCAGCTTGGCGGCACCGTCGAGCATCGAGTACTCGGTGTGCACGTGGAGGTGGACGAAGTCTGCTGATCCTCCGGCTGCCATGCGGGCCAGTCTAGGTGGCCCCGGTGACATGCCCGGGCGACCCGCTGGCGTGTCCGGGGAGGGGCGCGCCACACGGGGTGGGACGCCCCGGGCGCGCCGCCCGCCGGGCCGTCAGCCGGTGATGCGGTGTGCCATGTCCCGGTGCCAGATGCCGGCGTCGAGGTAGCGCTCCCCGGGCAGCAGCTCGTAGCCCAGCCGCCGGTAGAAGCCCAGGGCGTGCTCCTGCGCGGACAGCTCGACGGTCACGGCCAGCGCGTCGGCGCCGTCGACCACGGCGTGCTCGGCCAGGGCCAGAGCCTCGATCCCGACGACCAGGCGCGCCCCGGCGCCCCGGCCGCGCGCGGCGGCCCGCACCGCGAGCCGCCCCAGGTGCACCTCGCCGGGGTGGGCGGGGTCGCTGAGCAGCCGGCCGGTCCCGAGCACCGCCCCGGACGCGTCCACGGCGAGCACGTGGGTGGTCGAGGCCGCGGTGTCGAGCGCGTCGATCTCCTCCTCGACGGGCACCTGCTGCTCCTCGACGAAGACCTCCAGCCGCACCTGCCAGGCCTGCTCGAGCTGGGCGCGGGTGGTCACGCGGACGACGGCGATCCCGCCCGCCGCGCCGTCGTCGAGCACCGCGCCGTCGTCGAGCACCCTACCGCCGTCGAGCGCCCCACCGCCGTCGAGCAGCGCGCGGTCGTCCCCCGTCGGCCGGTCTCCGCTCACCGGTAGCCCCCTTCGCGCATCATCTCCAGCGCCCGCTCCAGGTCCTCCGGGTAGGGGCTGGCCACCTCCAGCCACCGCCCGGTCGTGGGGTGCTCGAAGCCCAGGCGGACCGCGTGCAGCCACTGGCGCGAGAGCCCGAGCCGCTCGGCCAGGCGCGGGTCGGCGCCGTAGGTGACGTCGCCCAGGCACGGGTGGCGCACCGCGGCCATGTGCACCCGGATCTGGTGGGTGCGCCCGGTCTCCAGGTGTACCTCGAGCAGCGACGCGCCGGGCATCGCCTCGACGGTCTCGTAGTGGGTGACCGAGTCCTTGCCGCCGGCGACGACGGCCATCTTGTAGTCGTGGGTGGGGTGGCGCCCGATGGGCGCGTCGATGGTGCCCGTGGAGGGGTCGGGGTGGCCCTGCACGAGCGCGTGGTAGACCTTGTCCACCGTGCGCTCCTTGAACGCCCGCTTGAGCACGGTGTAGGCCCGCTCGGACTTGGCCACCACCATCAGCCCCGAGGTGCCCACGTCGAGGCGGTGGACCACGCCCTGGCGCTCGGCCGCCCCGGAGGTGGAGATGCGGTGGCCGGCGGCGGCCAGCGCCCCGACCACGGTCGGCCCGCCCCAGCCCGGGCTGGGGTGGGCGGCCACGCCCACCGGCTTGTCGACGACGACGACGTCGTCGTCCTCGTAGACGATGCCCATCCCCGGCACGGGCTCCGGGGCCGCGGCGGCGGGTGCGGCGACGTCGGGGAGGGTGACCTCGAGCCAGGCGTCGGCCACGAGCCGGTCGGACTTGCCCAGCTGCCGCCCGTCGAGCGTGACGTGCCCGGCCGCCGCGAGCTCGGCCGCCCGGGTGCGCGAGAGGCCGAGCAGGCGCGCCAGGGCGGCGTCGACCCGCTCCCCCGCCAGCCCGTCGGGCACCGGCAGCGACCGGACCTCAGGCACGGGCGCTCCCCCCGGGCGCCTCGGTGCCGGTGCCGGAGGGCAGGTCCTCGTCGGCCGCGGGGCCGTCGGCCCGGCCGTGCGCCCGGCTGCCGTCGACCTCGCGGCCGAGCACGGCCAGCAGCGCGACCGCGACGGCCGCCCCGACGATGGCGATGTCGGCGACGTTGCCGACGAAGTAGCCGGCGTAGTTGATGAAGTCGACCACGTGCCCGACGGCGAGGCCGGGCTCGCGGAAGAGCCGGTCGTAGAGGTTGCCCAGGCAGCCGCCCAGCAGCAGGCCCAGGGCCAGCGCCCACCCGAGGGAGCCCAGCCGCCGGGAGATGCGGACCACGACCACCACGACGACGACGGAGACGAGGGTGAAGATCCACGTCATCCCGGTCGCCAGCGAGAACGCGGCGCCGGGGTTGTAGATGAGCTGCAGCCCGAGCAGGTCGCCGAGCAGCGGCGTGAGCGTGCCGGGCGTCAGGCGCTGCTCGGCGAGGTACTTGGTGACCTGGTCGACGGCGAAGACGACGACGGCGAGCCCGACGAGGAGGGCGAGGAGGCGCCGACGGCGCGCGGGCGCCACGGCGGGGGTCTCAGGCTGGTTGTCCATCCCGGGAAGTGTCCCACGAACGACGGCGGCGACGACCCGGTGGGTCGTCGCCGCCGTGCGTCAGCAGGACGTCAGAGCGCCTCGGCCTTGGCGCCGCCCTCGACGTTGCTCAGCAGCGACTCGAGGTAGCTCTTCAGGCGGGTGCGGTAGTCGCGCTCGAAGGTGCGCAGCTCGTCGATCTTGCGCTCGAGGAGCGAGCGCTCCTGCTCGAGCTGGGTGAGGGTCCGGTTGTGCTGGTCCTCGGCCTCCTTGATGATCCGCTGGCCCTCGATCTGGGCCTCGGAGATGATCCGGTCGCCCTCTTCCTTGCCGTTGCGCACGTACTCGTCGTGCAGGCGCTGGGCCAGGGCGAGCATCCCGGTGGCGGACTCGGGCTCGGTCGCACCCGCCGCGGCGGGCGCCGGTGCGGGGGCGGCCTGCGGCTGGGGCGCCGGCTGGGCCTGGGGGGCGGGACGGGCGGGGGCCTCGGTGCCCTCGCCGCGGCTCAGCTCGGCAACACGACGCTCAGCGGCGGCCAGCTTGGCCTTGAGCTCCTCGTTCTCGCCGGTCACCACCCGCAGCGTGTTGACCACCTCGTCGAGAAAGTCGTCGACCTCGTCCTGGTCGTAGCCCTCACGGAACTTGGTGGGCTGGAACTTCTTGTTGAGGACGTCGTCTGCCGTGAGCAGCGCCATGAGTCGTCACCTCGGTGTCGTGTCGTTCGGTCGTGAGCCCTGGTCCCCACTCACGGAACAAACCGTAGCGGACCATCGGCGGCGGGTGTCGGCTGAGGGTATCAGTCAGCTCGCCGCGAGAACCGCCGCGATGTTCCTCAGGAACGACACGGCGATGAAGAGGATGAGGAAACCCAGGTCGATGGAGATCTGCCCGATGCGCAGCGGCGGGATGAGGCGCCGCAGGAAGCGCAGGGGCGGGTCGGTCAGCGAGTAGATGACGTTGGCGATCACGAGCACGACGCCGGTGGGCCGCCAGCTACGCGCGAAGACCTGGATCCAGTCGAAGACCAGCCTCGCCACGAGGACGAGCATGTACAGCAGAAGAAGGAAAGCAAGAATCTCGAAGAAGATGCTCACACAACTCAGCTCTGGTTGAAGAAGCGGCCGGGGATCCGCTCGTCGGCACGGTCGGACTCAACCTCAACGGTGGCTGGCGACAGGAGGAACACCCGGTTGGTCACCCGCTCGATCGCGCCGTGCAGCCCGAAGACGAGCCCCGCCGCGAAGTCGACCATCCGCTTGGCCTCGCTCTCGCTCATGCCGGTGAGGTTCATGATGACCGGCGTGCCCTCCCGGAAGGCCTCCCCGATCACCCGCGCCTCATTGTAGGTGGCGGGGTGCACGGTGACGATGCGTCGCAGGTCCTCCACGGCGGCCGGCTCCTCGGTGTGCAGCGACACGGCGCGCGAGATGGGGGTGACCTCGGCGCGGTGCTCGGCGCGCTCGGTGACCTCGGTCCGCACGTCGTCCTCCTCGCGGTAGGCCTCCGCTTCGGGGCCGTCCTCGTACAGCTCGTCCTCCGGCTCGGCCAGGGAGAGGTACTCCATCATCTTGCGCATGGTTCCGGCCATCGCTGCTCCTCGTCGCTCATCCCGGCAGGACGTCGGGTCACGCCGTACCGCTCGTTCCGACGCTAGACCAGCGCCGTCGGCCGCACGGGCACGTGCGACGGCGTGTCGCGGCACACCGGCCGGCGAGGCGGACCGCCCGGCGCCCGGACGCCCGGACGCGCGGACCCCGCCGCGCGCGGCGCTCAGGCGGCGGTGCGGACCACCCCGGCGAAGCGGCCCGTGGGACCGGCCCCGTGCTCGCCGGCGCGGCGGTAGGAGTAGAAGCGAGCGTCCTCGCGGGTGCACGCCTGGACGTGGTGGACCCGGGTGACGCCGCGGGCGGCCAGCTGACCGAGCACGCCGGCCGGCAGGTCCAGGGCCGGGGTGCCCCACGCCGTGGTGGCGGCGGTGCCGGGCACCTGCGCGGCCACCTCCTCGCGGAGGGCGGCGGGCACCTCGTAGCAGCGCCCGCAGATGCTCGGCCCGACGGCGGCGTGCAGGCCCGCGGGCGGGACGCCGAGCTCGGCGAGGCGGTCGAGCGCGGCGGGCAGCACCCCGCGCACCAGCCCTTGGCGCCCGACGTGGACGGCCGCCACGGCGGACCCGTCGGCGGCGGCGAGCAGGACCGGCACGCAGTCGGCGACGAGCACCCCGGCGGCCACCGGCCCGGCGGACCCGGCGAGGGCGACGAGCCCGTCGCACTCCCCCTCGCTGCGCGGGTCCGGCGCGCCGTCGAGCACGCGGACGGCGGCGCCGTGCACCTGGTCCATCCAGCCCACCGGCGCCCCGAGGGCGGCGGCGACCCGGTCCCGGTTGGCGAGCACGGCGGCGGGGTCGTCGCCCACGCGCAGCCCGAGGTTGAGCCCGCCGCCGGTCCCGCCGGCGTACGGCCCGCCGGAGACGCCGCCGGCGCGCGCGGTGAAGCCACCGCGCGCGCCGGGACCGAGGTCGGCGGGGAGGAGCTGCACGAGGTCCTCCGCCGGGCTCACTTGAGGAAGTCGGGGATGTCCAGGTCCTCGTCGCGCCGGCGGACCGGCTCCTCGTCGAAGACCCGCGGCACCTCGAAGGAGCGGCTGCGCTGGAACTCGCCGTCGCCGATGAAGGCCGGGACCTGCTCCCCGGACGTGGCGCCGGCGGGCGAGGGCGCGACGACGGTGGGCTCCTCGACCACCGGGACGGCGCGGTGGGCCGGCTCGACCGGCTCGGGGCTGGGCGCGCTGGGCGTGACCGCGGCGGGGGCGAGCACCTGCGGCGGGGCGACCTGGGCGCGGCCGCCGAGCTTCGCCGACGCGCCGGCGGGGCCGCTGCCGTCGTCGAAGCCGGCGGCGATGACGGTGACGCGCACCTCGTCGCCCAGGGCGTCGTCGATGACCGCACCGAAGATGATGTTCGCCTCGGGGTGGGCGGCCTCCTGCACCAACCGGGCCGCCTCGTGGATCTCGAACAGGCCGAGGTCCGAGCCACCCTGGATGGACAGCAGCACGCCGTGGGCGCCGTCGATGCTCGCCTCGAGCAGCGGCGAGGAGATCGCCAGCTCCGAGGCTTGCACCGCGCGGTCCTCCCCGCGGGCCGAGCCGATACCCATGAGGGCGCTGCCGGCGCCCTGCATGACCGACTTGACGTCGGCGAAGTCGAGGTTGATCAGGCCGGGGGTGGTGATGAGGTCGGTGATGCCCTGGACGCCGGAGAGGAGCACCTGGTCGGCCGACTTGAAGGCGTCGAGCACCGACACGCTGCGGTCGCTGATGGAGAGCAGGCGGTCGTTCGGGATGACGATGAGGGTGTCGACCTCGGCGCGCAGCGCCTCGATGCCGGACTCAGCCTGCACGCCGCGCCGCCGGCCCTCGAACGTGAAGGGGCGGGTGACCACGCCGATGGTCAGGGCGCCGAGGGAGCGGGCGATGCGGGCCACGACCGGCGCGCCGCCGGTGCCGGTGCCGCCGCCCTCGCCGGCGGTGACGAAGACCATGTCGGCCCCGCGCAGGACCTCCTCGATCTCCTCCGCGTGGTCCTCGGCGGCCTTCTTGCCGACCTCGGGGTCGGCGCCGGCGCCGAGGCCGCGGGTGAGCTCGCGGCCGACGTCGAGCTTGACGTCGGCGTCGGACATGAGGAGGGCCTGGGCGTCGGTGTTGACGGCGATGAACTCGACGCCCTTCAGACCGACCTCGATCATCCGGTTGACGGCGTTCACGCCGCCACCGCCGATGCCCACCACCTTGATCACTGCCAGGTAGTTCTGCGGTGCCGCCACGTCGGTCCCTCTCGTCGTCTTTCCCGAGCCCAACCCTCAACCTCTACTTCAGGGTTAGACTTATGTCATTTGGTGCCCACCCAGGACGCTAGGTGCCCGGCTGGGACGGGGCAATCACCGCGCCAGGTGTGTCGCGCGCCGTGTGGCGCGCGCCTCTCCCGGTGCCCGGCCGCCCGGTCAGGCGGTGGTCGGCGAGCGAGGCACGCTCACGTCGTACACGCCCGCCGGCTGCTGGCGCAGCACGCGCAGCACCTCGGTCTTGAGCGCGTTCTCCTCCGCGCTCCCCCACCGCACGGCGGCGCCGTCGTCGAGGGTGAGGGTGACCTGCGCGGTGCCGGTGGCCCCGGCCTGCGCCACCTGCCCGAGGAGGTCCGGCGGCAGGGCCGCGAGCACGCCCAGCACGGCGCGCAGCGCGGGGGCCGTCTCGGCGCTGTCCCCCAGCGGCACGGTCACCTCGGGCAGCCCCTCGGGCACCTCGCCCACGGACCCCACCCGCACGCCGTCGCCGTCGACCAGGGCCCAGCCGCCCTCGGGCGCCGGCGCGGCGGCCACCGGCTCGCGCGCGGTGACCCGCACGGTCAGGCCGTGCGGCCAGGCCCGGACCACCTCGGCGTGCTCGACCTCGACGACCCGCCCCAGCCGCTCGGCGAGCCCGGCCGCGCGCACCCGCAGCAGCGGCGTGCCGACCGCGGGGGCGAGGACGTCGCGGACCTCGGCCTCGTCGACCGTGGTGCCGGTGACGCGCAGGTCGACGGCGTCGGTGCGCAGGGCGAACAGCGGGGAGACCAGCAGGGCCCAGGCCACGGCGCCGAGCACGACGACGACGCCGGCCGCCACCGCCAGGCGGACGCGGCGCAGCCGCCGGGCCGCCGCATCGCGCTCGGCGAGGCGGGCGGACAGCCCGGTCACCGCCCGGCCCAGGCCGTTGCCGGTGCCGACCGGTCGGGCGCCGGGCTCGACCCGGGCGGCGGTGGGGCGCGCGGCGGGCGCGCCGGGCGCGGGCTGGCGTGCGGCGGGCGCGCCGGGCGCGGGCTGGGGAGGCGCC
>NZ_VUKE01000026.1 GCF_009193175.1 Georgenia ruanii
CCCCAGCAGACCACTGGGTTGATAGGCCGGACGTGGAAGCGCGGTAACGCGTGGAGCTGACCGGTACTAATTGGCCGACAACTTGCCACAACAAAACTAAGCATCAAACGACTGCTTGCGTCCACTGTATGGTTCCCGAGATACGCCCCACAACCAGCCCCAGAAGGGTTCGGTCGGGCCGGATATCTCCATAGAGTTACGGCAGTCATAGCGAGGGGGAAACGCCCGGTCCCATTCCGAACCCGGAAGCTAAGCCCCTCAGCGCCGATGGTACTGCACGGGAGACCGTGTGGGAGAGTAGGACACCGCCGAACACCCATTCCAGAAAGGCCCCCACACCCGTGGGGGCCTTTCTGCGTATCCCCGCTGTTGGCCCGGGTGGTCGATTCGATGGCGCGGCGGTTTCGGCCGACCGCCAAACGCGTTTCGAGATTTTCAAATGGAAGGTGTAGCCGTTTGGTGGCGCGTTCCGCGGCGCCACGGGAGCCGGCGTGATGCCGATTGCGCGCCACGTCACCGGTGTGCGATCATCCCCGAGATCGTGATTCCTTGGTAGGAGGTGAGACCCATGAACGCAGTATCCACAGTGGGCGCTCCCTCGGAGCTCACGATCGCGCGACTGAGGTAGTCGCCACCGGGAGCGCCCGACAGGCAATCCGCGAAAGGCGACTCCCTTGAACATCACACCGTCTTCACGTCCGCGCTTCACCTCGGCGGCCTCCGACCGGCCGCTGTCCGACCGGGTTCAGCCGCAGGTCGACGCCTCAAGCCGGATGCGCGCCGCGGGCGAGCGAGCGTTAGTCCTCGGCGGCGGCGGATCGACCGGCAACGCCTGGCTCATCGGCGTGATCGCCGGCCTGTTCGATGCAGGGCTGGACGTGACCACACCCGACCTGACCATCGGGACGTCGGCCGGAGCGACGGCAGCGGCCCAGATAGCCGGCGCCACCCCGCCCGAGCTGCTTGCCGCCATCCTCGCGGCAGCCCCGCGTTATCGGACCGGCCCGGCTCGATCCGACCGAGGACGCGGTCCGACCAGGCCGGTGACGAACCACCTGGAGAGAACGAGCGCGATCATCGCCGCCGCCGAGGACCCGGCCGACATGCGCCGCAGGATGGGCGCGGCGGCACTCGACATGGATGCGGCGTCGGACGGCTCCTGGCACACACAGTGGCGCGCCACGGTCGCAGAGCGGCTGCCCAGTCATCTCTGGCCACAGCGGGCTGCGCTCATCACCGCGGTCGATGCCCACACGGGTGAACCGGCCGTGTTCGACCGCCACAGCGGAGTCGACCTGGTGGACGCCGTCGCCGCCAGCTGCGCCAGTGGCCTTCCCCACCGGATCGGGGACCGCCGATACATCGACGGCGGCTACCGGTCCAACGCCGAGAATGCCGACCTGGCAGCCGGATACGCACGGGTGCTGGTGCTGTCCCCCTTCGGCGGCCGAACGCGCACGCCGCTGGAGTGGGGCATGCACCTCGCGAGGCAGGTCGACGAACTACGCGCACGCGGCAGCCGAGTGGAGACGATCTTCCCCGACAGCGACTCCGAGCACATGTTCGGCGCCAGTGCGATGGATCCGGCGTTGCGTCCGCCCGCCGCTCGAGCCGGCTACGCCCAGGGCAGAGCCCTTGCCCCGCGGCTCACCAGTTTCTGGCGCTGACCCGCACGGAAGCGATCGGCTCGGTAGGCGGGGCCACACCGGCTCACGCCTGGTCCGGCCCACGGGCGCGACACGCCTCGCACCGTCCGTGGGCCCCTCGCCTGGGCTCGGTCCGCCGTCCGTGGGCCCCTCGCCTGGGCTCGGTCCGCCGTCCGTGGGCCCCTCGCCTGGGCTCGGTCCGCCTTTCCGGGAGACCGCGGCCGCTCCCATGCCCGGGCGTTCGGGATCTCCGGCTCAGACCGCGATCGCGCGGTTGACCCAGACCGAGGTCACGTCCATGCCGACGCGCTGGTACAGCCCGAGCGCGCCGGTGCGCGAGTCGGTGCTGAGCTCGGAACGGACCGCGCCGTGCCCCCGGGCCGCGGCGAACGCGTCAGCGAGGAGGGCCTGGCCCAGGCCGAGGCCGCGCCGGTCGCGCCGGACCGCGAGCTTGTCGACAAAGCCGGTGGTGCCGGCGAGGAGCACGACCGCGGCGCCGACGACCGCGCCGTCGGGCGCCGCGGCGACGCGAAGATTCCACGCCTCGAAGCCGGGCCGACGCAGCACCTGGGCGCCGAAGTCCTCGAACGACTGCCGCGCGCGCGCCGACCATTCGAGGAAGGCGTCCTCGACCACCATCCACACCGCGCGGTGCTCGGCCGGCGTCGCCTCACGAATCGTGACGCCCGCCGGCAGCGGAGGGGCCGCGATGGTGGCGCCGTCGGGCATGGCGAGCACCCACGAGGTCCACCGGACGTGGAAGCCGAGCGCCTCGAGGAGACGGTCGCCGGGAGACCCCTGCGGGACCGGCATGCCGACGACCGCGCTGCCCACCGACCGCGCCCGCTCCTGGAGCCACCCGGCGAGGTGGCTGCCGATGCCGCGCCCGTGGTGCGCGGGGTCGACGGCGGCGTGCGCCCGGTCGGGCCCCGAGAGCTCGGCGTACGCCACGAGGCGGTCGCCGTCGAGCACGCCGACCGTGCCCGTGGGGAGGTCGAAGCTGGGCCGCTGCCAGTCGGCGAGGAGGTCCGCCTCCTCGATGCTGACCTGACCGGTGTCGCGCAGCTCCTCGGCGGCCATGATCGCCGTGACGGCGGCGGCGTCGTCGAGGGCGAGGGGGCGTTGTGTCAGGCCGGCGGGAAGGGGCATGAGGGCATTGAAGCGTGCGAACGGCACCAGGTCCCGCGAAATTCGCGTCCAGGGCGCACGTCATTGCCGCCGTCGGCGGGCAAGCGTCCATGTCCTGATGACCATGGTGGCCGGCTGTGCCACGCTGGCAGCGCGGGCGACGGCTGCGGCGCCGTCGTCGGCGGCGCGGAACCACGGAGGCGGTCGATCATGACGCACGGGCGGGAGGACGCACCGGGCCCACGGGCGCAGCACGGTGACCCGCCGGCGCGCCGGTGGGGGATGCTCGCCCGCTGGGTGCTCGCCCGCCGCGGCCTCTACGCCGCGGCGGTGGCGGCCCTCGCCGTCGTCGCCATGCAGCTGCACCGATGGGTGACCGGCACCTTCCAGCTGTGGGCGGTGCTCCTCATCGCGGCCATCGCCGTCGTCGCGGGGCGCCTGCTCGACCCGCGACGACGCCGCCTGCACGCCGCCAGACGTGCCGCCGAGCGTCGCACCTGACGCGGACGCCGGCGGGCCGCCCCTCTAGTGCTCCTCGCGCCCGAGGGCCTCCGGGTCACGGAAGTAGGTCTTCTTCGCCCGCACGCCCCGGTTCCACAACCAGGTCAACACCCACAGCACCACCCCGATCCCCACCAGCACCCCGGCGATGCGGTACTCGATCGGGTCCTGTGCCCACGGGCCGACGAGGTAGACGCAGGTGAGGGCGCCGAGGTAGGGCAGCACCCTCGGGGCGCGGAAGTGCTCCCGGTTCACCGGCCGCCGACGCAGCACGATCGCCGCGACGTTGACGACGGTGAAGACCGCGAGCAGCAGCAGCGCCGTCGTCCCGCCCAGGGCCGTGACGGTCTCCGCGCCCATGACGGTGGTGACGACGACGATCAGACCGGCCGCGATCGCCGTCGTGAACACGATGGCCGCCCAGGGCGAGCGGCGGCGGGGGAGGACCAGGCCCAGGGAGCGGGGCAGGACGTCCTGGCGGGCCATGCCGTAGAGCAGCCGGCTCGCCATCATCATGTTGATGAGGGCGGTGTTGGCGACGGCGAACATGGACAGGACCGGGTAGATCGTGTCCATCGGCAGCCCCGGCGCGCCGGCGCGGACCACCTCGAGGAGCGGGGTGGCGCTCTCGGCCAGCGTCCCCACCGGCACCAGCGCCACGGCGGCCACCGACACCAGGACGTAGACCACGGCGGTGAGGCTGAGCCCGGTGAGCATGATCCGCGGGAAGGTGCGCACCGGGTCCTTGGTCTCCTCGGCCATGTTCACCGAGTCCTCGAAGCCGACCATGGAGAAGAAGGCCAGCGCCGTCGCGGAGGTCACGGCGAGGAAGACCCCCTTGTCCTCCGGGGTCTCGAAGCCGACGACGCGGCTGAAGTCCGCCTGGCCCTGCCCCATCGCCCAGAACCCGATGAGCACGACGATGAGCAGCCCGGTCAGCTCCACGACCGTGAGCACCACGTTGACCTTGAGGCTCTCGGCCACCCCGCGCAGGTTGACCAGGGCCAGGAGCACCACGAACGTCACCGCGACCACCGTCACCCCGCGCTGACCCCAGTCCAGGCCGAAGGCGACCACGAAGTTCTCGCCGAGGAACTTCGAGGCCGTGGACGCCGAGGTGATGCCCGAGCTGAGCACGGCGAAGGTGACGAGGAACGTCAGGAAGTGGATGCCGAAGGCCCGGTGGGTGTACAGGGCGGCGCCGGCCGCCTGCGGGTACTTCGTGACGAGCTCGAGGTAGGAGAACGCCGTCATGGTGGCGACGGCGAACGCCAGCAGGATCGGCGCCCAGGCCGCGCCGCCGACCTCGGCGGCCACCTGGCCGGTGAGGGCGTAGACACCGGTGCCGAGGATGTCGCCGACGATGAAGAGCAGCAGCAGCTTGGGTCCGATGACCCGCTTGAGCCGGGGCTCCTCATCCTCCTTCGTCGTGGTCGTGGTCGTCGTCGACATGGTCCTCCTCGTGCGGTCGTCTCAGCGGACCTTGTCTGTCCGATGGATGGTTCGCAAGTGGAGGCGACGGCAGGCGGCTTCCGGACCCTGTGCCCGGACGCGCGACCTTCGCGGACGATCGATTCTCAACGGCCCCAGCGGGGGCGAGCACCGGGACGGCTACACGCCCTGCATCGGTGAGATGACGACGTCGACCGCTAACCAGCCCGGGACGGGCGGCGCGCTCGTGCCGTCCCAGTTCGCCAGCGGGATCGAGAAGAACGCGGTCTGTGTCACCACGATGGCGCCGACGGCGAGCAAGATCACGGTGGGGCCGGCCCAGCTGAGCGCTCTGAGGGCGGCTGCCGCATCATTCGCCCGCTGCACGGCTCTGATGGTCGCCCACACGACGACCAACGCGAGCAGCAGGTAGACCACAGGGCTCGGGCGAAGCGTCATGGCGATGCACGACGGGGCAATGTCGGTCGGGTTGCCGAACCGGTCGACGAAGCCACCGTCGGCGTCCATGCCACCCGGGCAGTATCCCTGGCTTCCTGTCGACAGGATCGAGTAGCCAAACCCTGCGACAAATGCCGTGACGATGAGTCGCCGAACCAGAACGAGCACCTCGCTACCGGGCGGCGAGGACGTGGCGAAGGCGGGAGACCTGATCGTGTCGCTCGGCATAGGGGCACTCCTGCTCGGATCCTCGGCGCCTCACCGTTCGCCTCGACGACGCGGTCTGTCAGGCGTGTCTCCACTGCGCGCCGTCGTTGGCGCTCGACGTCGATCATGGCACAGGGGCCACCGGGGGCGGCTGGACCCCGTACGACTGGCATGGCCCGGCAGCTCGAGGAGTGAAGCGCTGTGGTTCGGACAGCCGCCACAATCATGCCGAAGGACCACCGCCGCAACGAACGCGGCAGCAGGCCCACCACCGACAAAGGAGTCACCCATGGATTGGACCCTCGAGGTCGTCATCGTGCCGGTCAGTGACATCGACCGGGCGATCGCCTTCTACCGCGACCAGGTCGGCTTTGCGCTCGACCACCACACCGTCAACGAGCACATGACCGTCGCGCAGCTCACCCCGCCCGGCTCGGGCTGCTCGATCGTCGTCGGCACCCTGCCGGCGCAGAATGCGATGACGCCGGGGACGCTCCACGGGCTGCAGCTCGTGGTCGCCGACGCGGCGGCGGCCCGCCGGGAGCTGGTCGACCGGGGCGTGCCGTGCAGCGAGATCACCGCCTTCGACGAGCGCGACGGTGGGACGTTCTTCGGGTTCCAGGACCCGGACGGCAACAGCTGGGCGGTGCAGCAGATCCGGGCGCGGGCCGAGAGGCCGCTCATCCCGCTGGAGGCACGCGCCACCTTCGGCGGGTAACGACCGCGACCGTTCTCCGCCGGCGCGGGCTCCGTGCCTGCACACTGGGAGCAGGCCGAGGCGGTCGGCCGGTCCAGCCCGAGGGAGGTCGACGATGACCAGGACGCCGGAAGAGATCTTCGCCCACCACGGCCAGGCGCTGGGGGCCGAGGACCTCGAGGACATCGTCGCCGACTACGCCGAGGACGCCGTCCTCGTCCTCCACAAGGAGGTGTTCCGGGGCAAGGACGGCGCCCGGGAGGTCTTCACCCGCCTGCTCGGCGACGTCCCGCGGGCCCAGTGGGAGCTGGACACCACCTTCGTCGACGACGTGCTGTACCTGGAGTGGAATGCCACCGGCGGCGGCCGGCGGATCCAGGACGCCATCGACACGTTCGTCTTCGCGGACGGGCAGATCCAGGTCCAGACCATCGCGTACACGGTCCGTCAGCTCTGATGTGGAACGGCCCTGTCAAGTGGTGCTGGTAGGAGGCTGACGGCGTGAGGTGGTGGCGCCGGGCGCGAGCGGGGGGCCGGGCGCAGGGCCCGGCGCCCGCCGAGCCGGACCGCGAGCCGGGCCACGTGGCCGGCGACCCGTCGGCCGGGGAGGCGGGGCGGGGATCACCCGCCGGCGAGCCGGACCGGGGATCAGCGGGGGTCCCGGGGCTCGCCAGCTATAAGGAGCTGGCGCTGGAGATGACCTCCACGGCCGAGAACTCCACCCTGGACTGGACCACCGCGTACGGCTACATCGAGGACATCGACGACGGGCGCGGCTACACCGGCGGGCTCGTCGGCTTCTGCTCGGGCACGGCCGACATGCTCGCCCTGGTCCGACGCTACGCCGGGCGCGCGCCGAGCAACCCCCTCGCGCCCTACCTCGAGGCGCTCACGGCGATCGTGGCCGCGCCGTACGCACGCCGGGCGAAGCTCTCCCACCGGCTGCTCGACCCGGGTTTCGTGCCCGCCTGGCGCGCCGCGGCGAACGACCCGGCCTTCCGCCAGGCCCAGCGCGACCTGCGCGACCAGCTCTACTGGGCCCCGGCCCTCGAAGCGGCCCGGGCCGACGGCGCGGGGGCGCTCGGTCTGGCGATCTACTACGACGTCTCGGTCAACCACGGCCCCGGCGAGGACCGGGAGTCCTTCGGTGGCATCCTGCGGACCGCCCGGGCGGCGCGTCCGACGCCCGCCGCCGGGGGCGATGAGGCCCGCTACCTCGCCGCGGTCGTGGACGCGCGCGCCGCGGTGCTCAAGGAGTGGGGCGACCTGCAGCCGGACGGGCGCGTCGCCGCGCACCGCGCGCTGCTCGCCACGGGCAACCTGGGCCTCGTGCCGCCGGTGTCCTGGTCGATGTACGGCGACCGGTTCACCGTGCCCGCCTGGCCGGCGCCCCCGTCGGAGGAGCGCGGCGCCTGACGCGGCGCGCGGACCGGGGTGGGCTCGTCCCGTAGGCGCCCGCTCGCCGTCGGGCGCACGATGGCAGGACCCCACCGGCGAGGAGAGTCTCATGCGACTGCGCACGCTCGGCACCACCGACGCCAACGCCCTGACGGTCTCGGCCCAGGGCCTGGGCTGCATGGGCATGTCGGAGTTCTACGGCACCGCCGACGAGGATCAGGCGATCGGCACCATCCACCGGGCGCTCGAGCTGGGGGTCACGCTGCTCGACACGGCCGACATGTACGGCGTCGGCGCGAACGAGCGGCTCGTCGGGCGCGCCATCGCCACCGCCGGCGTGCCCCGCGAGCAGATCGTGCTGGCCACCAAGTTCGGCAACGTCCGCGACCCCGACGACCCCACCAAACGCGGCGTCAACGGGCGCCCGGAGTACGTGCGCCAGGCCTGCGACGCGAGCCTGCGCCGGCTCGGCCTGGACCACGTCGACCTGTACTACCAGCACCGGGTGGACAAGAACACGCCGATCGAGGACACCGTCGGGGCGATGGCCGAGCTCGTGCGCGCCGGCAAGGTCCGCTACCTCGGGCTCTCGGAGGCGTCGGCGGAGACCATCCGCCGCGCGCACGCCACCCACCCCATCACGGCGCTGCAGACCGAGTACTCGCTGTGGACCCGGGACATCGAGCCGGAGATCCTCCCGACGATCCGCGAGCTGGGCATCGGGCTGGTGCCCTACGCCCCGCTCGGGCGGGGCTTCCTCACCGGCACCATCACCGACCCGGACAAGCTGGCCCCGGACGACTTCCGCCGGCACAACCCCCGCTTCCAGGGCGAGGCCCTCCGGGCGAACCTCGCCCTCGTCGACGCGGTCAAGGCCCTCGCCGCCACGAGGGGCGTCACACCCGGCCAGCTCGCCCTCGCCTGGGTGCTGGCCCAGGGCGACGACGTCGTGCCCATCCCCGGCACCAAGCACCGTAGGTACCTCGAGGAGAACGTCGCCGCGGACGGCATCGAGCTGAGCGACGACGACCTCGCGGCGCTCGAGGGCGCCGTGCCGCCCGAGGCGGTGCAGGGGCAGCGGTATCCGGACATGTCGACCATCGACAGGTAGCGGGCGCGCGCGTCAGCCGCGCGCGAGGTGATGCGGTGCGCCGCCTCGGCGCGCCATGCCGTGCGCAGTCTCGACGCGTTACCCGGTGAGGGGCAGGACGGCGACCACGGACGTGCCCGAGCCCGGGACGCTCGTGACCCGCAGATCGCCGTCGCACAGCCGGGCCCGCTCGCGCATGGTCTGCTGGCCGTGGGTGCCCGGTCGGACCGTCGCGGTGTCGAACCCGCGCCCGTCGTCGACCACGGCCAGCTCGAGCCGGCGCGGGCTGAGGGTGAGGGTGAGGGTCGCCGCCGTCGCCGAGGCGTGCTTGACGGCGTTGTGCAGCGCCTCGCCGGCGATGCGCACCAGGTGCTCGCCGGTCCCCGGGGGCAGCACCGGCAGCGCGTTCTGGGGCACGGTCACCCGCACGGGCAGGCCGTCGCGCGTCGTGACGGACTCGGCCAGCTCGCGCAGGGCCTGGCGCAGGTCCAGCGGGGCGGCGTCGCCCGACGGGCGCAGTTCGACGAGCAGCTCGCGCATCTCCGTCGTGGCCTGCCGCGCGAGCTCCTCGAGGTCCAGCGCGGCCTGCCGCGCCTTGTCCGGGTCGCCGGAGTCCAGCGCCCGCTGCACCAGGTAGGCCCGCGTCTGCAGCGCGAAGAGCGCGTGGTTGACCGAGTCGTGCAGCTCGCGGGCGATGCGTTCGCGCTCCACCCGGGCCGAGGCGTAGGAGATCTCGTGGCGCATCCGGTCTGCGCCCAGCGCCACGCCGGCGTGCTCGGCCATGGAGGACCAGAACGCCAGCTCCGCCTCGCTGGGCGCGGTGACCCGGTCGGGGACGACGATCATCAGCACGCCGGCCACCCGCTCGTCGCGCCACACCGGGAACTTCGCCGTCCCCTGCCAGCTCAGCTCGTCGAGGGCGTCCACCCAGGGGCGGGTGCGCACGCCGGTGGCCAGCCGCTCGCGGTCGTCGGAGAGGAACCCGGCGCGCCCGCGCGCGAGCATCGGCCCGGCCGGCAGGTCCTGCAGGCGGGCCGGTGAGGCCGCCATGACCTCGGCGAAGTCGTCGGGCAGCCCGGTGGAGGCGGCCGGACGCAGCAGCCCGCGCCCGTCCTCGACCAGCAGCAGGGCGCCGAGCGCGCGGGTCGCCGCCACGGTCTCGCGGACCAGGGCGTCGAGGACGTCGGCCGTCGAGCGGCCCGAGGCCATCCGCGCCGCGGCCGCGCCGAGCTCGGCGGCCTCGCGCTGGGCCTGGCGCACGCTGGTGGTCTCGTGGAAGACGGCCGGGGCGAGCTCTGCGCCGCCCACGCTGATCACGGTGCCCGACCAGGTCATCTCCAGCTCGGTGCCGTCGGGCCGGACCACGGTGTTGGTGTAGAAGCCGGTGTCGCCCTCACGCTGCTTCTGCCCGAGCGCCAGCAGCGCCGCCCGGTCGTGCTCGACGAAGGAGCGCAGGTAGTTCTCCCCCCGCAGCTGCTCGAACGGCCGGCCCATGATGCGGGCCCCGGCGGGGTTGAGGTAGGTCCAGCCCTGGTTCTCGCCCGTGATGCTCACCCCGTACCCGATCGTCTCGATGATCGCCACGAGGGCGTCGATCCCGAGCCCGTAGAGCACCGCGGCGCTGGCGCCGGGCATGGCGCGGCCGGTAGACGGCAGGACGTCGGGGTCGGAGCCTGTCGACGGCACCGCCTCGAGCGCGGCGGGGTCGGCGGATTCGGCTGACGGCGCCGACGGCGCGGCCATGGTGTGCGGGGGTGCGCCCCCGGGGCGGTTCACAGCGCGAATCATGCCAGTACCCGGGGGTATTCCATGACAGTCTGCCCCGGAAATGAAACGGGTGCCCACAACCGGCGCGGCGCCGCGGCGAGCATTGTCCGGGAATCGACCAGGAATGCGACCGGCCGCAGCCACGAAGTGAAAACGGTCTTCCGAAATGATTGCCAACGTTGCGGCGCCGGGACTATGGTCCCTGGCGACACCGGGGTCGTCGTTCGCATGGATAACCGGCGGCCCGGGGAGGACCGATTCCCAACCATGCCCGCGCCCGAGCGCGGTGGCTCGACGAGGAGCGTGGATGGACCGGTGCGACCAGGCGCGCAAAGGTGCCCGCACACCGAGGGCGGCCGCGTGACCCTCTACCGCGCCGCCGTCATGGACACCCCCCGCGACCCGCTCGTCGAGGGCCCGGACGCGCTGCGGGCCGACGCCGATGCCGGCCTGCTCGTGCGCGACGGCGTCGTCGCCGCCCGCGGACCGTTCGCCGCCGTCGCCGCCGCCCACCCGGAGGAGGAGGTCGTCGACCTGCGCGCGGGCGTGCTGCTGCCCGGCTTCGTCGACACCCACGTGCACTATCCCCAGGTCCGGATCATCGGCGGGCTGGGCATGCCGCTGCTCGACTGGCTCACCAGCTGCGCCCTGCCCGAGGAGGCCCGGCTCGCCGACGCCGCCCACGCCCGGGCGGTGGCCCGCGAGTTCGTCGACGGCCTGGTGCGCGCCGGCACGACGACGGCCCTGGTCTTCGGCTCGCACTTCCCGGGCGCCACCGACGCCGTGTTCGCCGCCGCCGAGGCGGTGGGGCTGCGGATGACCGCCGGGCTCGTCGTCGGCGACCGCTTCCTGCCCGAGCCGTTGCTGACCACCCCGGACGCCGCGCTCGCCCACGGCAGGGCGCTGCTGGAGAAGTGGCACGGCCGGGGGCGGCTGCGCTACGCCGTCACCCCGCGGTTCTCGCTGTCCACCTCCGACGCCATGCTCGAGGCCTGCGCGGAGCTGCTCGCCGCCCGCGAGGACGTCTGGTTCACCTCCCACCTCAACGAGAACCCCACCGAGATCGAGGAGGTGCGCCGCCTGTTTCCCGGCGCCGGGCACTACCTCGACTCTTACCACCAGCACGGCCTGGTCACGGCCCGCTCGGTCCTGGCCCACAACGTCCACCCCACCGCCCACGAGCTCGAGGTCCTCGCGGGCACGGGCGCCGCCGTCGCCCACTGCCCGACGTCCAACTGCTCCCTCGGCAGCGGGCTGTTCCCCCTGGCCGCGCACCTGGACGCCGGCGTGCGCGTGGCGCTGGGCTCCGACGTCGGCGCCGGCAGCGGGTTCTGCCTGCTCAAGGAGGGGCTGCAGGCCTACTTCGTCCAGCGCCTGCTCGGCCCGCACGGGGTCGACCTGGGCCCGGCCGCCCTGCTCCACCTGGCCACCCGGGCCGGGGCGCTCGCGCTGGGCCTGAGCGACCAGGTCGGGGACCTGGCGGTGGGCAAGCAGTTCGACGCGGTGTGGGTGAGGCCCCAGCCTGGCACTACGCTCGACGTCGTCCTGCGCCACGGCGCCGACGCCCCCGACGCCCTGGCCAAGATCTTCACCCTCGGAACTCCCAGCGACATCGCTGTCGTCTGGGTTGCCGGACGGACGGTCTCCGGACCGTCCGCGCCGGTGCCACCACCCCTTCCACTGGAGGCAGCATGAGCACGACCGCACCCCCGCGGCCGACCCCACGGGCGACGGCGCCCGCGTTCCTCGACCGGTACTTCGGCCTCACCGCCGAGGGCACCACCCTCCCGCGCGAGCTGCGGGCCGGCTTCACCACCTTCTTGACGATGAGCTACATCCTCTTCGTCAACCCCCAGGTCCTCTCCGCGGCCATCGACGTGCCCAACGCGTTCGTCCAGCTGCTGATGACGACCGCGATCGCGGCGGCCTTCGGCTCGCTGGTGATGGGGCTGATCGCCCGGTACCCGTTCGCGCAGGCGCCGGGCATGGGCCTGAACGCCTTCTTCTCCTTCACCGTCGTCGCCGGCATGGGGGTGCCCTGGCAGACGGCGCTGGGCGCGGTGTTCATCTCCGGGGTGCTTTTCGTGGTGCTCAGCGTGGTCGGGGCCCGCAAGGCGATCGTCATGGCGATCCCGATGAGCCTCAAGCTCGCCATCACCGCCGGCATCGGCTGCTTCCTGGCCTTCCTCGGGCTGCGCAGCGCCGGGCTGGTGGTGGCCAACGAGGCGACGATGGTCTCCCTCGGGTCGCTGTCCAACCCGACGGCGTGGGTGGCGATCATCGGGCTGATCGTCACCGCGGTGCTGCTCCAGCTGCGGGTCAAGGGCGCGATCCTGTGGGGCATCCTCCTCAGCTCCGTCGTCGCCATCGTCACCGGCGCGAAGGTCTACGCCGGCGGGCCCGACGGCGCCCTCCAGGCCTTCCCGGGCTTCGCCGACGGCGTGGTGGCCGCCCCGGTGTGGCCCAGTGACCTGGTCGGCCAGCTCGACATCGCCGGGGCGCTGGGCCTGGGCATCCTCAGCGTGGTCTTCACGTTCTTCTTCGTCGACTTCTTCGACGCCACCGGCACCCTCACCGGCCTGGCCCAGCGCGCCGGCTACCTCGACGAGCGCGGGGACATGCCGCGGGCCAAGACCACCTTCTCCATGGACGGCCTCGCCGCCATGTTCGGGGCGTTCATGGGCACCTCGACCACTACCGCCTACGTCGAGAGCGCCTCGGGCATCGAGGACGGCGGGCGCACCGGGCTGACGTCGGCGACCACCGGCGTCCTGTTCGCGCTGTCGATGTTCCTGTGGCCGCTGGCCGGCGCCATCCCCGGCGCCGCCACCGCCCCGGCGCTCATCCTCGTCGGCGCGATGATGATGGACGGCATCCGGCACATCGAGTGGAGCGAGGTCGCCGAGGGCGTGCCGTCGTTCCTCGCGATCATCTCCATGCCGCTGACCTTCTCCATCGCCAACGGCGTGAGCCTGGGCGTCATCAGCTACTGCGCCATCCGGCTGTTCAGCGGCCGCGGCCGCAAGGTCCACCCGATCCTCTACGTCGTCGCGCTGCTCCTGGTCCTGCGGTACGTCTTCCTCGCCGAGTAGGTCACCGGGTCCCGCAGTTCGAGGCGGGCCGCGGCGGCCGGTGCGGCCCGCCGCGGCCCGTGGCGCGTCCGGCCCCTTGCCGCCCGGCGCGGGACCGCGGGAGCATCGGAGCGCACACGTCGTCGACCGGGGGAGCCGCCATGCAGATGCCGCGGCCGAGCGAGGCGGACAAGGCGCGGTTCCGCTCGCTGATCCCCGACGACCCGCGCGTCGAGATCAGGCCGATGTTCGGCAACCTCGGCGCCTTCATCGACGGCACCATCTTCGCCGCGCTGCTCGGCGCAGACATCGGCGTCAAGCTCTCGGCCGCCGAGCTCGACGAGCTGCGCGCGGGCGGGGCGCGCGGGTTCGGGCCGGGGCCGCGGCCGATGGACGGCTACGTGACCGTGCCCGACGACGCCGACGCCCGCGCGCTCGTGGCGCGGGCCGCCGCGTACGTGGCGGCGCTGCCGCCCAAGGCGCCGAAGAAGCGGTGAGGCCGCTCGCCCGGCGCCCGTCGGGGTTGCTCGCGGACATCCGGCGCTGGAGGGTCGCCATCGCCTGGGCGTTCGCCGACGGCACGTGACCTCGAGCGCCACAACCGGGGCGGGAGTGACGCCACGGACCCCGACACGCTGTCACATCCGCATCACCTGTCCCGGTTGTGGCGTTCCGCGCGCGAGTGGCGGTGAGGTCACGGCCGGCGGCGCTCGGTTCGGGGCACGAACGGGGTGCCAACATCCGCGGGCGGGACCGCCGAGGCTGGCCGCCCGCTCGCCGGGTCCGTCCCGGCGCCGGCTGCCACGATGACCGTCATGGCCGTCTTCGAGCGCACGACCGTCCTGCCCCACCCGCGCGCGCAGGTGTTCGCCTGGTTCGAGCGGCCCGGCGCGCTGGTGCGGCTCAGCCCGCCGTTCGGGGGCAGCGTGCTGGCCGAGCCGTCCGACGGCATCCGCGACGGCTCCGTCGCCCGCCTGGGCATCGCCGCGCCTGGCCTGCTGGGCGCCAGCCTCGAGGCGCTGGCCCACGCCGTGCCCTGGCCCGCCGCCGTCCCGGCCCGGCTGCGGAGACCGGAGCTGGACTGGACCGCCCGGCACGACCGCTACCACCCGCCCCAGCTGTTCCGCGACACCATGGTCCGCGGCCCGCTGGGCCACTGGGTGCACACCCACCGCTTCGCCGACGCCGCCGACGGCGGCACGGTGATGACCGACCATGTCGCCTACGGGGTGCCCGGGGAGAATGTGCTGCCCGGCCGGGCCGCCGACGCCGCGGCACGGGCCATGCGCCCGGCGCTGGAGCGGATCTTCGCCTACCGCGCCGCCCAGCTGCACGCCGACCTCGCCTTCCACGCCGCCCACGCCGGGGCGGCGCGCACGGTCGCGGTCGCCGGCGCCTCCGGGCTCATCGGGCGCCAGCTGTGCGCGCTGCTCACCGGCGGCGGGCACACGGTGCTGCGGCTGGTGCGCCGCCGCGCGGCCGCGCCGGACGAGATCGACTGGGACCCCGCCGCCGGCACCCTCGACCACGCGGCGCTGCGCGGCGTCGACGTCGTCGTCAACCTCGCCGGGCGGTCCATCGGCGGCCGGTTCACCGCCGAGGCGAAGGCGGAGATCCGGCGCAGCCGGGTCGACGGCACCACCCTGCTGGCCGAGGCGCTCGCCCGGCTGGCCGGCGACGGCCGGCCGCGGGCGTTCCTGTGCGCCTCGGGCATCGGCTACTACGGGCCGCGCCCGCACGGGGACGACCCCGACCCGGCGCCGCTGACCGAGGACGCCCCGTCCGGCCCGGGCTTCCTCGCCGCGGTCTGCCGGGCGTGGGAGGCCGCGACCGCGCCGGCGGCGGCGGCCGGGGTGCGGGTGGTCAACGTGCGCACGGGCCTGGTGCAGACCCCGGCGGAGGGGCCGCTGGCCCGGCTGCTGCCGCTGTTCGCCGTCGGGCTGGGCGGGCCGTTGGACCCCGGGCAGTGGCAGAGCTGGATCTCCATCGACGACATCGCCGCCGTCTATGCCCACGCCGCCCTCGACGACCGGCTGCGCGGGCCGGTCAACGCCGTCGCGCCGGCCCCGGTGCCCGGCCGCGAGTACGCCCGCGCCCTGGGCCGCGTGCTCCGCCGCCCGGCGGCGCTGCCGGTGCCGGGGTTCGGCCCGCGGCTGGTGGTGGGGGAGGAGGGGGCGGCGGAGCTGGCCTATGCGAGCCAGCGGGTGTCGTCCGGCAAGCTCGAGGCGGCCGGGTTCCGGTTCCGGCACCCCACCCTCGAGGCGGCGCTGCGCCACGTGCTGCCCTAGCGCCATGCCATCACCGGCGGTTGCTCACCACCCGACCGAGGCCGGTGACCCGGGATCTGCTCAGCGCCCGGGCTGCTCCAGCGCGGCCCGGGTGGAGGCGAGCGCGCGTTCGAGGCAGCCGGCCAGGCGTTCGGCGGAACGAGCCCGGACGGCGGCCGCCTCCCGGCCGGCTTCGGCGCGTGCCTGGTCGGCCTCCGCCCGGGCCTCGGCGAGCCGGGCGAGCACGGGCTCGATCTCGGCGGTCCTCTCGGCCGCGCGGTCGGGCGCCCCCGAAGGGAGGGGCGCACCGGGCGGACGGGCCGGTTGGAAGCGCTGCAGGGGGTCCCGGGCCCACGACATATGGCCTCCCATCGTCGTCGCACGACCGGACCAGCCTAGGTCGCCGCGCCCGGGCGTGAGCGGGCATCGGTGTCACGCGCTGGCGGGGCACAGGCCCCGCACGCTGCCCCGGATCGAACGCATGTACGATACTGGCGTGGCGCGCGGTGCAGACGGTGTGGCTCCCTGGTGGGCGGGCCACCAGCGGATCCTCAACGCCCGCGCGGTGCCCGAGCGCTTCACCCGGGCCGCGCAGCCGGTGCCGGTGCGGGTGCGCCTGGACTGGTCCCAGGACGGCGCCGAGGAGCGCGAGGCGGTGGCGACGGCGTGGACCACCCCGCTGGTCCTCGTCCTCGTCGACGACCCGCGCGCGGCGCTGCGCGGGGTATGGGTCCCCGCGCGGGACGTGCACCGGCGCTGATCGCGCACGCACGCGGCCCGCCGGCGCAAGCTGCCTTGCGCCGGCGGGCCGCATGGAGTGGCCCGCCGGGACCGCCTCGCCGGGGGTGCCGGCGGTGGCGGGCCGGGGCGTCAGTCCGCGACGCGCTCGACGTCGTCCGCGTCCGTCGGCACGATCGGGACGGCGCCGGTCGTCGCCGCGACCGCGGGGGTCAGCACCGAGGCGTAGTCGTGCTCGCGGGAGTAGCTGAGGAACGACAGGTGCGCCTCGTAGCGGTCCAGGACGTCGTTGATGACCTGCTGCTGGGTCAGGCCCATGAGGTCGTAGCCCTCGGTGCCCGTCTGGGTGAAGACCTCCACCTTGTAGTAGACGTCGTCGCCCTTGGGCATCGGCCGCCCGCCGATGCGCGGGACCTGCGCCTCGACCGCGGCCGCCTGGTAGTGGAAGTCGCGGTGCTCGGCCATGTTGACGACCAGGGTGTGCTCGTCGATGCCGGTCTCGGCGTTCGGCGTGGTCGACAGGGTCGCGTCGTAGCCCTGCTCCCGGAACTCCGCGGCGACGGCGGACAGGGCCGGCTGCACGGTGCGGTCCAAGAACTGCGAGACGGACCGCCGGGACGGGTAGGACCGCAGCTGCGCCATGCGCTGCTTCCACGTCTTCTCCGGCACCTGGCCGCCGTGGGCGGCGGCCGAGCGGCGCCTGATGATCTGGCCCTCGCGCTCGGCCCGCTCCATCCGCAGCACCTTGAGGAAGGAGGCCATGACGAGGTAGGCGATGATCGTCACCGGGAAGGCGAAGATCAGCGTCGCGTGCTCCATGGTGGTCACGCCGCCGGCGACCAGCATGGCGATCGTGAGCAGCGCGGTGACCACGGCCCAGAAGATGCGCAGCCACTTCGCGCCGTCCTGCGCCGGGTCGGGGATCGTGGAGGAGAAGTTCGCCATGACCATGGCGCCGGAGTTGGCGCTGGTGAGGTAGAACAGCATGCCGGACAGCGTCGCCAGGCCGATGAGGAACGCCGCGCCGGGGAACATCTCCAGCAGGGCGTACCAGCCCTGCTCGGGGTGGGCGATGGCGAGCTCGGCGAACTCGGTGTTCCCGCCCATGACCACCGACAGGGCGGAGTTGCCGAAGATCGACACGATGATGAAGTCGCACAGCACCGGGGCGGTGATGGCGGCGACGACGAACTCGCGCAGGGTGCGCCCACGGGAGATGCGGGCCAGGAACAGGCCCACGAACGGGCCCCAGGCCAGCCAGAACGCCCAGAAGAACAGCGTCCAGCCGCCCATCCAGTCGGCGCCGCCGGGCTCGTAGGCAAACGTCTCCAGGGTGCGCTCGGGCAGGGTGCCGATGAACCGGCCGATGTTGGTGACCAGGGCGTTGAGCAGGAACGCGGTCTTCCCGGTGACGAGGATGTAGAGCATCATCGCGGCCGCGATCCAGATGTTGAGCTCGGAGACCAGGCGGATGCCCTTGTCCACCCCCGACAGGCAACCGGCGACGGTCATGACGACGGCGACCAGCACCAGCGCGATCTGCAGGGCCAGGCCCTCGGGCAGGCCGAACAGCCAGGAGAAGCCGACGTTGAGCAGGACGACGCCGATGCCCATGGAGGTCGCGACGCCGAAGATGGTGCCGATGAGGGCGAAGATGTCGATGGCGTCGCCGGCGGCGCCGCGCACCCGCTTGCCGAGCAGCGGGTACAGGGCCGCGCGGATCGACAGCGGCATGCCCCAGCGGTAGGCGAAGTAGCCCATCGCCATGCCCAGCAGGGAGTACATCGACCAGCCGGAGATGCCGTAGTGGAACATCGTCCAGACGACGGCGTCCTGGGCGGCCTGGGCGGACTGCGGGTCGCCCGTCGGTGGCATCATGTACTGCGCGATCGGCCCGGTGACGGAGTAGAAGAGCATGTCGATGCCGACGCCGGCGCCGAACAGCATCGCGACCCAGGTGAACAGCTTGTACTGCGGGCGGGAGTGGTCGGGGCCGAGGCGCACCCGGCCCTCCTTCGAGAAGGCCACCCAGATCACGAAGAGGATCACCAGCACGACGGTCACGACGTAGACCCAGCCGAGGTTCGCCGCGAGGCCCAGGACGGCCTCGCGCATGACGTTCGCGGCGTTGGTGGGGGCGAGCATCGCCCACAGCGAGAAGGCGACGATCACGGCGGCCGAGATGATGAAGACCCGCCAGTTGACCCGCGCCCCGCGGTTCTCCGCCAGCTCGGTGGGCCCCTTGCTGAGCTCGGCGCTGGAGATCGGCGCCCGCCGGTCGTCGTCGCCCCGGGTCTTCCGTCGCTCCGTGGCGCCGAACCGACCGCGGTCGATCGTGGATCGGGTTGCTTCGTTGGTCGGTGTCACGTCGTGGTCAGCCGCCACTCGCTCCTCCTTCGCCTCGGGACCAAGTCCACGGGCGGGGCCGGTTGGGCGCGCGCCGCGGCCATCGCAGAACCGTGGCGACGAGGAACGAGTCCGGCGGTGCGGGCACCCAGCCGTGCAGCCGCCGTTGGGGACACTAGCTCGCCTTCCACCATACGACTGGGCAGCCATTGGTCAACGATGTGTCACGAAACTCATAGTGAATGACCAGGCTCGCCCGGGCCGGTGGAGCGATGCCGTCCAGCCCGGCGCACGGCGCCCGACGGCGTCTGTCTCACCCCGCCGCCGGGTCCTCACGCCGCCCGGGACTGAACAGCCGACCAGCGGCGCGGCCATGGGCCGGAGACCGACCTGGGCCGATGACGCCGGCAGTCCGCGCGGCGGGCAGCAGGTGGTCGCCGGCCGCCGAGAGGGTGAGCAGCCCGAGGACCTGGTCGGCCGGGTCGCCGTGGCGGGCGCCGGCGCGGCACCGGCTCGCCTGCTCGTTCAGTGCGCGGGCGAACTGCTCCGCGCTGCGGGCCCACGGGGCTGAGCCGGACCTCTCGAGAACGGCGGCGTTGGCGCGGCCGTGGCCGGCGATGCAGCGATAGCTCACCGCCGGCAGCCCCGCCACGAGCGCCTCGGTGTAGCTGAGGCCGCCGGCGTTGTGGACGAGGACGTCGGCCAGGTGCATGAGCTCGTGGACGTCGTCGCGCCAGCCGCAGGCGAGCACTCCCGGCAGCGCGGACAGCCGGCGGCGCAGGGCGGCGTTGCGCCCGCACAGCACCAGCGGCACCAGGCCGGCCTCCTGAACGGCGCGGCTGGTGCCCTCCAGGTCTCCTAGCCCGAGCGACCCGGAGACCAGGAGCGCCACCCGCTGCTCGATCCCGATGCCGAGCGCCGCCCGCAGCCGCGCGCGGCGCACCGGGTCGAGGTCCCCGGCGAAGCGCGGCGGCACCAGCGGCCCGGCCGCGCGCATGGGGATGCCATAGGTCGCCTCGCCCTGCTCGGCGGTGGCCGGCGTGACCGTGAGGTGCAGGTCCACGTGGCGATGGACCCAGGTGCGGTGGGCCGCCGGATCGGTCAGGTACGTGACCGCGGGCGCGACGAGCCGGCCCCGGGCGCGCAGCGTGCCCAGGGTCTGGCTGGCGAGTGGGTAGGTGGAGACGACGGCGCCGTACTGCCGGGCGCCGGCCCAGTGCCGCACGCGCCGGTCACCCAGGTGGCAGGACAGGATTGCGGCGCCGCGGACCCAGCGGTTGTGCTCGATGTTGTCGAACAGCCACTGGAACACTGCGGGGACCCGGTTGACGCTGGCGGTGTAGCCCTCGCGCAGGAGGATGCGGTACCACCCGGGCAGCGCCTCGAGGTAGTCGCGCACGTCGACGTCGACCCCGCGGCCGCGCAAGCGCCGGGCGAGCTCCTGGGCGGCGCCGTCGTGCCCGGCGCCGACGCTCCCGGAGAGGATGAGGACGGCGGGAGCGCCGTCGGCGGGGGGCCTGTCGCGGCCGGCCGGGTGCGGGCGGGTCGAAGGCGTCATGAGCATGGGCCCTCCGGGTGGCGGGGTGCTGCATCGTGCGGGCTCGCAAGGGCGCTCGGGCCGGTGGCCTCGCGGTCCCTCGGCCGTGCGGTCAGGGCGGCCAGGCGCCACACCCCCCAGGCCATGAGCGCGAAGCCGGCGACCTGGGCCGCCACGGCGGGCGGGGCCGGCTCCAGGGCCTCGTTGAAGGCGACGGCGCCGATGAGCACCGCCGTGACCGGCTCGGCCATGGTCAAGGGAGGAAGGGCCGAGGCCAGGCGCCCCATCTGGAAGCTCCTTTGGACCACCGCCGTTCCCAGAACTCCCAGGGTGACCATCGCGTACCCCGGCCACGTTGTCAGCACCCGTCGGGGGTCGATCGTGAACTGGTCGACCACCTGCTTGAGCAGCCCGCTCATGAGGCCGAACGTGACCCCGCCGGCCAGGCCGAGCAGGGCCGCCCGGTGGTGTGCGAGGGGACCGTACGAGAGCGCGACGGCGATCGCCGCGACGAGGATGCCGATCCCGGTCGCCGCGGCGAGCGCCCACGCGTCGGCGAGGCGATCGCCGGGCGCCGGGCGCGCGGCGACCAGGAACGTCGCCAGTCC
This sequence comes from Georgenia ruanii, assembly GCF_009193175.1. Classification (GTDB taxonomy): domain Bacteria; phylum Actinomycetota; class Actinomycetes; order Actinomycetales; family Actinomycetaceae; genus Georgenia; species Georgenia ruanii. Next base: position 20,892 of record NZ_VUKE01000026.1, read on the forward strand.
CGCCACCACGACGAGGGCGTAGAGCCACTCCGGGATGCTCGGATGCCGGCCGTCGAGGAGCGCGCTGGCCGGCAGGGCGAACAGCAGCTCGGAGACCAGGAGGGGCTGGACGACGGTGAGCGGCCCGGACGACAGGGCGAGGGCCTGCAGCCCCATGCCCGCCGCGCCCGCGAGGAACCCGAGCAGCCAGGCGGGGCGTCGGAACAGGCGCAGCAAGAGCCCGATCCCGAGCCCGGTGGCCGCCGGCGCGCGCGCGGCGGCGCGATGCTGCAGCACGCTCGAGACGGCGAAGCTCATCGCGGCGAGGAGGGCGATGACCACGGCCATGACCTCACCGCCCCAGGTGCTCGGTGAGCGTGCGCACCTGCCAGTCTTGCGCCCGGACCCGCGCGGCGAGCAAGGGGATGCTCCGGACCGTGCCCCGCCAGGACCCCGGCACGCTGGTGCAGTCCGAGTCGTGCAGCAGCACCGTGCCGCCGTCGCGGAGGGTGCGCAGCACCGTCGCCGTGATCGTCTCGGCGGGCAGCCCGGTCCAGTCCCGGCCCCAGGCCGTCCACAGGACCGGCCGCAGGCCCGCGCGCCGCGCCGCCCAGACCGTGCCGGCGGAGAGCACCCCGTACGGCGGGCGGAACCACCGCGGCCGGACGCCGGTGACCGCCTCGATCACGGTCTTTGCGCGCGCGAGGTCGCGGCGCAGCGCCTGCGGGCCCCGCGCCAGGTGGTTGCGGTGGAGGTGGCCGTGCACGCCGATCTCGTGACGGGCCTGCACGATGCGCCGGGCGACCTCGGGGTACCGCACCGCCTGCGCGCCGAGCAGGAAGAACGTCACGCGCCAGCCCAGCTCGGCGAGGACGTTCAGGACGGCGGGGGTGCCGAGCGGGTCCGGACCGTCGTCCAACGTCACCGCGATCCCGCCGGGGGCACCCACGCCGCTGAGGCGCGGGAGCAACGCCAACCGCAGCGGCCGGATCGTGGTCAGGGCGGGCGCCGCGTGTGCCGCGAGTGCGGCGGCCGGGACGCCGGTGACGGCGAGACGCAGGGCGACCGGGAGGGTCGGTCGGCGGGCCGCCTGGTGGCTGAGCCTCGCCGCGGAACGGGCTTCGGGAAGGAGAGGCATGGACGACTCGTTCCACTGGCTGCAGCATCGCAGTTGCTGCCGTTGACCGTAGTAGCCCATCGCCCGTGGCGACAATGCGGCCACCGGCGGGTCGGGCCCGACCGGGGGCGACAGCCCGCCCGCCCCGAGCAGCAGGAGGCCGGCGTCCTGGGTTGGTCAGGCGAGCGAGCGGACGGTGTCCATGGTGTCGGCCTCCGTCGCCGTCTTGTCGTCGCGGTAGCGCAGGACGCGCGCGAACCGCAGGGCGAGCCCGCCGGGGTAGCGCGGGGAGCGCTGGATGCCGTCGAAGGCCACCTCGACCACCTGCTCGGGCCGCAGCGCGACGACGTGGCCGTGCCGCCCGGTCTCCAGCTGGAGGAAGCGCTCGGTCTGCCAGGCGAGCATCTCGTCGGTCATCCCTTTGAAAGTCTTGCACCGCACGTGTGACACACGCCGTGCAGAGCGTGCCTCTCACACGTCGGTAAGTTAAAGTCGCGACCAGTCAATAATCTGGAGACACAGGTGACCGCTGAGAGCTTCCTTACCAGCCATGGGTTCGTCGGCGATCCCTTCGCATCGACCAACTCAGAGAATGAAGAAAGCCTGGCAGACTACTTCGTTCCGCCCCCCTACTTTGAGAGCGTCCTCGGGTCTCCCACGTCACCCAAGTCAACGATTGTCTTTGCTCCGCGCGGCAGCGGCAAGACGGCGCAGCGACGAATGATCGAGATCGCATCAGGGGAGGAGGCCGACTTTGCGTGCGTTACGTACACCAACTTCTCTGAGATCGATCCAAAGACGGCGAGCCTTGCCGATCATCAGAAGGTTATATGCCGCCTGCTGACGGTGGCCGCACTTAGTCACCTCGCCGAGGACACTTGGCGTGCACATTCGCTTAGTGAGCACAATAAGCAGGTTCTCAAGTATGCTGCAGGCGAACTACTTAATGACCTCAATCAACAAGAGCTAGAAACCGCCATCTCGTCCGTGAAGTCCCTAGGAGACAAGGCGGTAGAAACTTGGCACAAGTACGGCGGATTCATAGCAGCGGGCATCGCTGCGCTGATGAGCAAGTTTGGCTTAGATGGCGTAAAGTTGCCTTCCGAGCTGGCGGAGAGCGCAACCGGTCAAGCCGCCACGCTGGCCTATCTATTCCCGAAACTGGTTGACGTGTTTCGCGCTCTAGGGTTCGAGGCGGTTTACATTCTTGTCGATAAGTTGGACGAGACTAGCAAGACCGGGAACCGCCCTGACCTTGCCTTTAGTCTCGTTAGCCCGCTTCTCTTGGATCTCACGACTGTAGAGCAGCCTGGAGTGGCGTTTAAGTTCTTTCTCTGGGACCTCCTTGAAGATCTCTTTGTGGAAAGCGGCGGACGTGGGGATCGTCTTGGCGTCTCTAAACTCCACTGGACAGTGCCAGAACTGATGGAGATGCTTAGCCGACGGGTTGCTGCTTTTTCCGATGGGCGCGTGACTAGTTTCAATCAGTTGGTCGATCCATCGTTCGGCGTCGACGTTCACCGACTACTCGCCCATCTAAGTCCCGACTCACCGCGCGACATGATCAGAATGTGTGAGCGGATCGTAGCAGAACACACGCGTCAACCCGACTACCCTGCTCTGATATCTGAGCGCACAATCTACAAGGGTATTCACGAGTTCTCGAAAACGCGTAGCCAGGAACTGTTCGGCAGATTCATGAAGGATTTGGCTCGACTGCCGGAACCCTCCTTTACGAACACTCGATTGGCGAGCGACGTGTTCAAAATCTCGACGACCGCCGTGCGAAACAAGATCGTAAGCTGGATTGAGGCGGGTGCGGTCGAAAAAATCGGGGAGTTGAGTCGCGGGGCCAAGCCGCTTCACAAGTATGCGCTGAAGGACCCTAGGACGGTTCTGGCAACGGCCCCTCTGGCCAGCCTTTCGAGGCTTCTTAACTCCGACATTTTTATTTGCCCGTCGTGCTCCGCCATGCTCATCACCTCGTCTCCGTCGGAGCCGTGTAAGGAGTGTGGCGCAGAAAGCGACGAAAGTGCGGTGAGGAGTCTGCTGGCAACCTGTGAAAAGCCGACGGATTAGGACGCGACATTAGGCGGGTAGAGGATTGACCTCTTGTCGGCCCGGGTGCCGAACATCAATCGGGTAACGGGGCGGCGCTGGGATCAGAGACCGCGCAATGTTTGGATGGTGTCTGCCTCGCTCGCGTCCTTGTCGTCGCGATAGCGGACGACGCGCGCGAAGCGCAAAGCGACGCCACCTGCATACCGGTTGGATCGCTGCACTCCATCGAACGCTACCTCCACGACCTGCTCGGGCCGGACGTAGACGATGCGGCCTTCGCGGTGCGTCTCCAACTCCAGGAAACGCTTCGTCTGCCAGGCGAGCATCTCGTCTGTCATCCCCTTGAAAGTTTTTCCGACAGGAACCCAGCCGCTTCGGTCACTGTTCTTCAAAGTCTTGCCGAGCATGACGAACCCGTCGCCGTCGCGGGCGCCGAGGTGGATGTTCGACAGCCATCCCTGGCGCCGGCCGCTGCCCCACTCCACCGCGAGCACGACCAGGTCCAGGGTGTGCCGCGGCTTGACCTTGACCCAGGCCGACCCGCGCCGGCCGGCGTCGTAGGGCGCGGCGAGGTCCTTGACGACGACGCCCTCATGGCCGCGCTCGAGCATCTGCCGGAAGAAGTCCTGGACCTCCGCCGGGTCCGCGCTCACCCGCCGCGGGACGATCGACGCCGCCGGCACCACCCGGGACAGGGCCGCGAAGCGTTCGGCGGCGGGGGCGTCGATGAGGTCGGCCCCGTCGAGGTGGAGCACGTCGAAGAAGTACGCGGTGAGCGGGACCTGCTCGCGCAGGGCGGCGCCGTCGCGGCTCATCGTCCGTGAGCCGGTCTCCTGGAACGGGCGCGGACGCCCGGCCGCGTCCAGGGCGATCGCCTCGCCGTCGAGCACGACGGCGTCCGTCTCGAGCCCGGCAACCAGCTCCACGAGCTCGGGCACCCGGTCCGTGATGTCGTCGAGGGAGCGGGTGAAGACGGCGACGTCGTCGCCGGCCCGGTGGACCTGGACGCGGATGCCGTCGATCTTGCCGTCAGCGGCGACCGGGCCGCCGAGCTTGGCCAGCGCGGCCGGGACGTCCGGGGCGCTCGCGGCCAGCATGGGCCGCACCGGCCGGCCGACCTCGAGACGGAACGCGGCCAGCGCCGGCGCGCCGCCGGTGAGCGCGGCGGCCGCGATCGGCCCCGACAGGGCGCTGAACATCGCCGCCCGGCGCACCGCGGCGAGGGGGACGTCGGCGGCCGCGGCGATGGCGTCGAGCAGGAGGGAGTCCAGGGCGCCCTGGCGCAGCTCGCCGAAGATCAGGGCGCGCAGGAAGCGCTGCTCCTGGGCGGTGGCGGCGGCGAACAGGCGGGCGACGGCCTCGGACCGAGCCGCCTGCGACCCGGCGCCGGCCAGGGCGGCGATCCGCTCGAGCGCCGCGTCGACTCCGGCCGGCGTCAGCGTGGCGGTGTCGGCGGGGCTCGGCAGCTCCGTCAGCGAGCGCCAACCGACACCGGTGCGCCGCTGGCGCGGCCGGCCGGAGAGGTAGGACGCGACGATCTCGACCTCGTCGGGTCCCGCCGCGCGCAGGGCGGCCGCCAGCAGGGCGCGCTTGTCCAGCCGGGAGCGGGTGGCCGCGACGGCGGCGGAGGTCTCGACCAGCTCGGCGAGCAACATCTCCCGATTCTGGCAGCGACCGGCCGCGAGGGCAGGCGTCGCGGCACGGACGAGCCGGCGGAGTGCATGCGGCTCACGTGCGCTCCGGGGCGCCGCCGAGGGCGTGAGGAGAGCTCGGTCGGGATCTGGTGGCAATCTCGTTCCGGTACGTGGTGCGTGTCACGCCCGAGCGAGAGGTCCCGCCCACGCCGGGATGGGACCACCACGCAGGTGTGGCCCGGGCGCGCGCGGCGGGCCACCATGCCGTCATGGAGGAGCTTCCGCGCCAGGCGCGGGACCGGGTGCGGGCAATGAGCCTGTACCTCGTGTGCGCGGTGGTGATCCTCGGGCTCCTTCTCGCGCTCTACGCGGTCTTCGTCGGCTTCGACCGCCTGCACGCGGCCCCGGTGACCGCCGTCGCCGCCACCGGGGACGGCCGGGACCTCGTGGTGGAGTACACCGGCGGCGCCCCGGGCTGCGGAGACCCGCACGACGTCACCGTGCGCGAGAGCGGCCGGACCGTGGAGCTGCGGGCCGTCACCGTCGCGCGCCGGGCCACCCGGCTCGGTTTCGCCTGCCCGTCGCGGGCGGTGCCGCTGCTGCAGACGGTGCGCCTCGCCGCGCCGCTGGACGGGCGCGAGGTGCGCGACCGCGCCCGAGGCGGGGCCGTCGTCGCGGTGACCGATCCCGCGGACCTGCTCGCCGCGGTGCGGTAGCGCGCCCTTCGCCCGGGCGCGCTCACCGGCGCGCGGTCACTCCGGGGTGAAGTCGAAGGCGCGCCCCTCGACCATCTCCGGGGTGATCTCCACGTAGACCGGCGCGGCGATCGGCAGCCGCACACGCAGCGGCAGCTGCTCGACGGCCGCGATCTCGGCCTCCTTCTCCAGCCGGCGCGCCCGGCCGTGGACGACGACGCTGCTGGCGTGGTCGTCGTCGACCCGGTCCACCTCGAGCGCGACCTGGCTGTTGATCGCCAGCTCGAGCAGCTTGCTGCCCTCGGAGGTGCGCAGGTACAGCTTCCGGTCCCGGCTGAGGTACGAGATCGGGTAGATGTCCGGCCGGTTCGCGACACTCACGGCCAGGCGCGCGAGGTCGTTCGCCTCGAGCAGCTCCCAGCACGCGTCGTCGCTGAGGGGAGTGATGCGGTGCTCGTCGTCGAAGCCCATGCCCCATCGTGCCCCCGACGGGCGCCCGGCGGCACGCGACCAAGGTCCGGGTTCGACGGCCGGATCCGGTCCCGTTCATCGGCGCGTCCGGATTCGTTCACCGGCGCGTCCGGGCCCGTTGACCGGCCGGGTCCGGGCCCGCAGCTCCCAGGCTCGTATCCTGGGACCGTGCGGGCAGCCGAGCGGACGTGGATTGCCCCGTGGCCCTGCCCCCTCCACCAGGTGATCGGTGTCCTGCGCCATGGCGGCGGCGACCCGACCTTCCGCCGCGACGACGACGGCGCCGTCTGGCGCGGTCTGCGCACGCCCGAGGGCACCGCCACCCTGCGGCTCGAGCCGCGCCCGGCCGGCGCGGCGGTCCACGCGGCCGCCTGGGGCGACGGGGCGGAGTGGGCCCTGGCGGCGGTGCCGGCGATGCTCGGCGGCGACGACGACGCGGCGGGCTTTCCCGCCCACCGTCACCCGGTCGTCGCCGAGCTGGCGCGCCGGCACCCCCACTGGCGCATGCCCCGCACGGGGCTGGTGATGGAGTCCCTCGTCCCGGCGGTCATCGAGCAGAAGGTCACCGGGCGGGAGGCGTTCGCCGGGTTCCGCAACCTCGTCTACCGCTTCGGTGAGCGCGCCCCGGGGCCGGGCGCCGCCCGGCGCCTGTGGGTCCAGCCCGACCCGCAGACGCTGGCGCGCATCCCCTCCTGGGAGTGGCTGCGCCTGCCGGTCGACCCCGCCCGCTCCCGCACGATCGTGCGGGCCGCGCGGCTGGCCCCCTCCCTCGAGCGCACCCTCGCGATGACGCCGGCCGACGCCGACCGCGGGCTGCGCTCGCTGCCCGGCATCGGGGTGTGGACCAGCGCCGAGGTGCGCTTCCGCGCCCACGGCGACGCCGACGCGGTGAGCTTCGGGGACTACCACGTCGCCCGGGACATCACCTACGCCCTCACCGGCGAGGAGCTCGACGACGCCGCCCTCGCCGAGCTGCTCGAGCCGTTCCGGCCGCACCGCTACCGGGTGCAGCGCCTGGTCGAGCTGGCCGGGCTGCGCCATCCGCGGCGCGGCCCGCGGATGGCGCCGCGCACCCACCTGCCGGTGTAGCGGGCCGGTGTGGCGGCGCGCTTGCGGGTCGCGGCCGGGCAGCCGCGCCGGCCCCCTGCGCTCCGCCTGCGCGGATGCCTGCGCCGGCCGTCCCCGTGCCTGCCGCCCCGGCGCCGGAGGCGGCTTCCCGGCGAACCGCCGGAAGCCGCGGGAGGATGAGGTCCATGACCACCGCCGCCGCGGCCCTCGTCGACGAGGTCCTCACCACCACCCCGCTCATCGACGGGCACAACGACCTCGCCTACGCCCTGCGCAGCCGCGCCGGGTACGCCGTCGACGGGCTCGACGCCCCGCGCGCGGGCCTGCACACCGACATCCCGCGGCTGCGGGCGGGCCGGGTGGGCGCCCAGTTCTGGTCGGTGTTCGTGCCCTCCACCCTCACCGGCGCCGAGGCGGTGCTCGGCACCATCGAGCAGGTCGACGCCGTCCACCGGCTCATCGCCCGCTACCCCGACACCTTCGCCCTCGCCTGCACCGCCGACGAGGTGCTCGCGACGTTCCGCGCCGGCCGCATCGCCTCCCTCCTCGGCGCCGAGGGCGGCCACTCGATCGGCCGGTCGCTCGGGGCGCTGCGGGCGCTGGCCCGGCTGGGGGTGCGGTACATGACCCTGACCCACAACGACAACGTCGCCTGGGCCGACTCCGCCACCGACGCCCCCGCGGTCGGGGGCCTGACCGACGAGGGCCGCGCCGTCGTCGCCGAGATGAACCGCATCGGCATGCTCGTCGACCTGTCCCACACCGCCGAGACCACCCAGCTGGCCGCCCTGGACGCGACGCGCGCGCCGGTCATCTTCTCCCACTCCTCCTGCCGGGCGGTGTGCGACCACCCGCGCAACGCCTCCGACGCCGTCCTCGAGCGGCTGGCCGCCAACGGCGGCGTGCTGCAGGTGACGTTCGTGCCCAAGTTCGTCTCGTCCGCCGCCGCCCGGTGGACCGAGGCGGCGCACGCCGCGCTGGACGGCGGGGACTGGCACTGGCCGCGCGCGCCGCGCCCGGGGGAGGACCCGGCCGCCGTCGCCGCCGAGAACGCCGCCGACGACCCCGAGGCGGCGTGGGAGCGGCGCCTGGCGGTCTGGGAGGCCGAGCACCCGCGCCCGCAGGTGGGCATCGACGACGTCGTCGCGCACGTCGAGCACGCCCGGGAGGTGGCCGGGGTGGACCACATCGGCCTGGGCGGGGACTACGACGGCGTGGACCGGCTGCCCACCGGGCTGGAGGACGTCTCGGGCTACCCGCGCCTGCTTACCGCGCTGGCCGAGCGGGGCTGGTCGCGCCGGGAGCTCGAGGCGCTCGCGGGCGGCAACGTCTTGCGCGTGCTGCGCGACGCCGACGACGCCGCGGCCGAGACGATGTGGCCGACGGCGCGGCGGTAGTGCCCAGCTCTCCGGCGTGCCTCCAGCGAGACTCGTTGAGCGCGACAGTTGCAACTGCCGCGGTGGCCGCGTCGTGCAAGCGGTGGCCGCGAGCGGGGCCCGCGGTCGCCCGCCGCGAGGGGTGCTACACCGCCTGCAGCGCCGCCGTCGGCGAGACCCGCGCGGCGCGCCGCGCGGGGGCGAGCGAGGCCGCCGCCACGACCAGGCCGGCCGCGACCACCGCCCCGGCGAGCACGCCCCAGGGCAGGGCCGGGGCCATCAGGCCCACGCCGTCGAGCGCGGAGAGCAGGCTGAGCGCCCCCGCCCAGCCGTAGAGGACGCCGAGGACGACGCCGAGCATCGTGGCCGCCACGGTCAGCTGCGCCGCCTCGGCGAGGATCATCGCGCGCACCCGGCGGCGGGAGAGCCCCACCGCCCGCAGCAGCCCGATCTCACGCCTGCGTTGGAGCACCGACAAGGACATGTTGTTGACGACGCCGATGACGGCGATGACCACCGCGAAGGCGAGCAGCACCGCGAAGAACGCCAGCGCGTCGGCGACGAGACGCTCGACCTCGGCGAGCTCGGCGGCGCTCATCTCGGTCTGCGCCTCGTTGGACAGGGCCATCGCCTTGTTGAGGTTCGCCGCGGCGGTGGCGAACATGACGATCAGGGTGACCCCGATGACCAGGCCCATCGTGGTGCGCGCCGTGCGCACGGGGTAACGCGCGGCGTTGCGGGCGGCCAACCGGCCGGCGGGGCCGCGCCCCAGCACGGCGCCGGCGAGCCGCTGCACCGGCGGCATCACCCAGGCGGCGCCGAGCACCAGCCCGGTGAAGGACAGCATGCCGCCGGGCAGCGCGACGAGGATGCCGACGGGGCTGACCTGCCCCAGCCACACCCCGGCCCCCAGCAGCACCGTGCCACCGCCGGCGGCGAGCACCGACAGCACGTGCCGCGCCCGGCCGCTGCGCGCCTCGTCGAGGTTGGGCTCGCGCGCCTGCCCGGTGGCCTGCATCGGCGAGACAGTGAGGATGCGCCGCGAGCCGGCGTGGGCCGCGGCCCAGGTGATGAGAACCGTCGTGACCACGGGCGCGACCAGCCCGGGACCGAGCAGGTTCACCGCCAGGTCGTGGGCGAGGTCGAGCCGGCCCATGAGCCAGATCCCGGCGGACGCGAGACCGGTGCCGACGACGGCGCCCGCGGGCGCGCCGGCAACCCCGACCAGCAACCCCTCCGCGCCCACCGACCGGCGCAGCCGGCGCGCGGAGGCGCCGATGAGGCGCAGCAGCGCCAGGCGCTCGGCCCGCCCGGCCACGATGATGCCGAAGGTGTTGGCGATGACCAGCGCCGAGACGAACAGGGCGATGCCGAAGAAGACGATGCCGACGATCCAGATCATCACCAGCGCGGTGCCGGACTCCTGCACCGCCTCGGCCTGCCGCAGCCAGGCCGAGAGGATGGCGATGCCGTCGATGATCGCGACACCGAACAGCGACGCGATCGTGACCACGAGCGCGCTGGGCAGGTGCTGGCGCGGGTCGGCGCGCAGCTCGCGCAGCGCGTTTCTCATGCGACCCGCTCCCGGCCGAGCCGACCGTGCCGGCCGGCGGCCCGGTGCGCGGCCCGGGCCGCGGCCGACTCCTCCAGGTGCAGCATGACCTCGGCGATCTCCGCGCGGGTCGGGGTGGCGAGCTCGTGGACCAGGCGGCCGTCGGCGATGAAGACCACGCGGGAGGCGTGCGCGGCGGCCGCGGCGTCGTGGGTGACCATGACGATCGACTGCCCCAGGGTGTCCGCGGCGTCGGCGAGCAGGGCGAGCACCTCCGCGCCCGAGCGGGAGTCGAGGTTGCCGGTGGGCTCGTCGGCGAGGACGAGGTCGGGCCGGGTGGCCAGGGCGCGGGCGATCGCCACGCGCTGCTGCTGGCCCCCGGAGAGCTCCCCGGGCCGGTGCGCGAGCCGGTCGGCCAGGCCCAGCCGGTCGACGAGCTGGTGCACCCAGGCGCGCTGCTGGTCGGTGGCCATGTGGTCGTCGAGCTCGAAGGGCAGGTAGACGTTGCCCAGCACGTCCATGGTCGGCACGAGGTTGAAGGCCTGGAAGACGAAGCCGACCTGGCGGCGCCGGATGGCCGTGAGGTCCTCGTCGCCCAGCGTGGTGATCTCGGTGCCACCGATCCAGGCGCGTCCCGACGTCGGGGTGTCGAGTCCGGCCATGACGTGCATGAGGGTGGACTTGCCACTGCCGGACGGGCCCATGACGGCGGTGAGACGGCCGGGCGCGATGGCGAGGGAGACGTCGTCGAGGGCGACGACGGCGCCCGGGCCCTCGCCGTAGCGCTTGGTGACGCGCTCGACGCGGGCGACGGGCTCGTTGGGTGCCGCGGGGGTGTGCGGCGTGGTCGCGGTGATCATGCTCCGACGCTATTTTCGGCTGCCCCGTCGGGGCATCGTCGTGCCGGACGATCCTGCTTGGGGTGGGCCGGACCGGGGAAGGACGCCGCCCACTCGCCCATCCCACCACGGGTGGAGGGCCGGGTCGTCCCCGGCTCCGGGGAGGCCGTCGCCATCGTGCGTCGGGCCACCGGCGCGGGTCGGGCCCCCCAGCGCGGGATCGTGCCGGCCTTTCGGCAACGCTTCATGCCAGCGAACACGGGTGTCGGCAGGGATCGGTGCCCTACGCTGTCCGAAATCGGACCTGGGAGGTCGATGTGCACCCGACGGCCAGCAGGCACGCTGCCGTGACGATGGATCTCGCCGCGAGGGGACGACGATGAGCGAGGTGCTCCTGACGGGGGCCAGCGGGCAGCTGGGCCGGGTGGTCGCGCCGGCGCTCGCCGTCGCCGGGCACGGCGTCCGGGCCCTCAGCCGCGAGGGGCGCGCGGACGACGGCCCGGTGCGCTGGGTGCGCGGCGACCTGGCGACCGGCGCGGGCCTCGCCGAGGCCGTAGCCGGCGCGGACGCCGTCGTCCACCTCGCCTCGGCGCCCTACCGGCGCGGCTACACCCGCCAGGTGGACGTCGAGGGCACCTACCGGCTGGCGGCCGCGGCACGGGCGGCCGGGGTCGGGCACCTGGTGTACGTCTCGATCGTGGGCGTCGACGCCGTGCCGTGGGGGTACTACCGGGTCAAGCTCGCCGCCGAGGAGGCCGTGCGCACCTCCGGCGTCGGCTGGACGGTGCTGCGCGCCACCCAGTTCCACACCTTCCCGGACCAGATCTTCGCTGCGACGGCGCGGCTGGGCGCGCTCGTCGTCGACCCCGGCATCCGCGTGCAGACGGTCGACCTCGACGACGTCGCCGCGCGCCTGGCCGAGATCGTCGCCGCGGGGCCCTCCGGGCAGGTGCTCGAGCTGTGCGGGCCCGAGGTGTTCGACATGGGCGAGATCGCTCGCCAGTGGCTGCACGCCCGCGGCCTGCGGCGCCCGGTGGTCCGGATGCGCGTGCCGGGCCGGCTCGGCCGGGCGTTCCGCGCGGACAGTCTCGTCACCGACGCCGTGCCGCGCGGCGCGGGCACCTGGGGCGAGTACCTCCAGCGCACCGCCATGCGCCGGAGCCGCGCCTGAGACCGCCCGGCTGCGCCTGAGACCGCCCGGCTCCACCTAAGGCACCTTAGGGAGGTGGGCGCCCGCCCAGAACTGGGCAGGTGCCCGATGTTCCGGGGGCGGAATCGGCGGATTCTCGTTCCATGAGCCTCTACGACGCCTTCACCCACGAGTTCCTCTCCGCCGACACCGAGCGGCGCGCCGCCGCCAACGCCGAGGCGGCCCGCCGCCTCGCCGAGCGCGTCGGCGACCCCGCGCCGGCCACCCGCGGCCCCCGCCCGCCCCGGTGGGCCGTGCGCCGCGCGTTCTTCCCCCAGCCGCGTGGGTACCGCATGGCACGATGAGCGCCGTGCCCCCACGCCCGGTCCCGCTGCTGGTCGGCCGGTCCGCCCAGCTCGACGAGCTGCGCCGGACCTGGTCGTCCGCGCTGACCGACGGCGCCCGCCTCACCCTCGTCGCCGGCGAGGCCGGCATGGGCAAGACCACCCTCGTCGCCGCGTTCGCCGAGTCCCTCGACGACGCCGAGGTGGTCACCGGCCAGTGCGTGGCCTTCGCGGGGGAGGGGATGCCCTACGCCGCCGTCGCGCAGCTCCTGCGCGACCTCGTCCGCCGGCACGGCCAGGACCAGGTGATCGGGTGGGCCGGCGCGGGCTGGGCCTCGCTCGGGACCGTGCTGCCCGGGCTCACCGCCGCCCCCGGCAGCGCCGACGTCGAGCGGCTGCGCCTGTACGAGGCGATCACCCTCGTGCTCGAGGAGGCGGCCCGGCGCCGCCCGCTCCTCGTCGTCGTCGAGGACCTGCACTGGGGCGACCAGTCGACCTGGCACCTGCTGCGCTTCCTCGGCGCCGCCCTGACCGACGCGCCGGTGATGATCCTCGCGACCTACCGCGAGGAGGAGCTGCACCGCCGCCACCCGCTGCGCCCGGTCCTCGCCGAGCTGCTGCGCCAGCGCGGCACCGCCCGGCTGGACCTCGGTCCGCTGGACGCCGCCGGCACCGCCGATCTCGTCGCGGCGGTCGGGTCGCCCCCGCCGGGGGTGGCTACGGCGATCTACCGGCGCAGCGACGGCGTGCCCTACTTCGTCGAGGAGCTGGCCCGGGCCGCCGCCGACGGCGTGACCATGCCCGGCACGCTGCGCGACGCGCTCCTCGGCCGGGTGCGCGCGCTCAGCGAGGAGGCCCAGCACGTGCTGCGCACGGCGGCCGCGGCGGGCACCCAGTTCGAGCACGAGCTGCTCGCCGCCGTCAGCGACCTCCCCGCGCCGGCCCTCGACGCCGCGCTGCGCGAGGCGGTGGACGCCGTCGTCCTCGTGCCCGATGACACCGGGTACCGCTTCCGCCACGCGCTGCTCCACGAGGTGGTCCAGGACGACCTGCTGCCGGGGGAGCACACGCGGCTGCACGCCCGCTACGCCGCGGTGCTCGCCGGGCGCCCGGAGCTGTCCGCCGCCCGCGGCCACGACCTGGTCCATCACCTCTTCGCCGCCCACCGCCTCGACGAGGCCTTCCGCGCCGCCCTGGCCCGCGCCGAGGATCGCGCCACCGCGCCGCACGAGGCCCTCGCCCTGTACGAGCGGGCGCTGGAGGTGTGGGACCTGGTGCGCGAGCCGGCCGCGGTGGCCGGCGACCACGCCGTCGTGCTCGAGCGTGCGGCCCGCGCCGCCGTCTGGGCCGGCGAGGCCGAGCGGGCGCTCGCCCTGGCCGACGCCGCGCTGCGGGAGACCCCCGCCGACGCCGAGCCGGAGGTGCGCGCCTACCGGCTGGTGATCCGGGGCCGGGCGCTGGGCAACCTCATGCGCCCGGGCGGCCCCGAGGTGCTCGCCGAGGCCGTCGCCCTCACCCACGACCGCCCGGCCACCCGCGAGCGGGCCATGGCGCTGGAGCTGCTCGCGGCCCAGCTCGCGCTGGCCGGCCGGCACCGCGAGGCGATCGCCGTCGCGGAGGAGGCCATCGCCGTCGCCACCGCCATCGACGACCCGGCCTACCGCGGCAGCGCCCGCAACACCCGCGCCATGGCGCTGTGCGCCCTCGGGGACGAGGAGGCCGGCCTGGTCGAGCTCGCCGCCGCCCGCGCCGACTCCGCGGCCCGCTCGCGCATCGCCATGCGGTACTGGATCAACTGGTCCAACCAGCTCAACCTCGCCGGCCGGTTCCGGGAGGCCAAGGAGGCGGCGCTGGCCGGCGTCGAGATGAATCGCGTGCAGGGCCTGGAACGCTCGGGCGGCGTCATGCTCTACGGCAACGCCGCCGAGCCGATGATCGCCCTCGGCGAGCTCGCGGCGGCCGAGCGCATGGTGGACCGCGCCATCGAGCTGGTGCCCCCGCAGAACTACGTGCTCCACCTGCGCATCCTCAAGGCGTGGCTGGCGCTGTGGCACGACCGGCCCGAGGAGGTCGAGCAGACTCTCGCCGACTTCGCCTCGGTGGTCGAGGGACACAGCCCGCAGACCCAGTTCCAGGGCGAGCTGACGCTGCTCACCGCCTGGCTCGCGCTGCTCGGCCCGCAGCCGGACCCCGGGCGCGCCTGGGACGCCACCCAGCGCATCCTGTGCGCCCCCGGCGGGCACGCGCCCAACCGGCTGTGGCAGCTCACGCACCTGGCCGCCGCGGCGCTGCGGCGGCGCACGGACGACGCGGTGCCCGCCGACCGGGCCCTGCTCGCCGGGCAGGTGGCCCAGATCCCCACCGCCCTGGTCCGGCCCACCTGGGCGCCGATGGTCGCGGCGGAGCTCGCCGACGACGCCGCCACCTGGCGCGCCACGCTCGCCGACCCGGCCGTGCTGGCCGGCCCGGCGGTCTTGCGCCCCTATGCCGGGCTGCAGCTGGCGCGCTGCCTGGCCGGTGAGGACCGGGCGGGCGCCGAGCCCGTGCTCGCCGCGGCCCGCCGGGAGGCGGAGCGGATCGGCGCGCGCCTGCTCACCCGGCACCTCGACGACGTCGCCCAGCGCGCCGGCCTGGGCGCGCCGCGGCGGCGCAGCGCCGACCCCGCCGCGCTGACCGCCCGGGAGCGCGAGGTGCTCGCCCTCGTCGCGGCCGGGCGGTCCAACGGCGAGATCGCCGCCGAGCTGTTCATCTCGACCAAGACCGCGAGCGTGCACGTCTCGAACATCCTCGCCAAGCTCGGCGTGCCCACGCGCGTGGCCGCGGCCGCGCTGGCGCACCGCCGCCCCGACCTGCTCGCCGAGGCGGCGGTGCGCTGAGCCCCGGCTCGCCGAGGCGGCGCGGTGAGCCCCGGCTCGCCGAGGCTGCGGTGCACTGAGCCCGGCGTGACGCCGCGCCGGGCGCGGCCGGTGCGCCGGCTCAGGTCAGCGAGGCCTCCGCGATCCCGGCGATCGCGGCGTCCAGCGCCGCGTCGAACTCGCTGTCGCTCTGGTCCACGTGCAGCCCCTCGGTCAGGGCGCGGGAGAAACTGGCCACCACGCCGTGGTTGCGGGCGAGGCGCGCGTCGGCCTCGGCGCGGGTGTAGCCGCCGGACAGGGCCAGCACCCGCAGAACCTTCGGGTGCTCGACGAAGTCGCGGTAGAGGTTGTCCTCCTCGGGCAGGGTGAGCTTGAACACGACCAGCCGGTCGTCCGGGACCTGCTCGAGGTGACCGGCGAGCGCCGTCTTGAGCTGCTGCTCGGCCTCGGCCTTCTTCGGGCTGTGGATGTCGACCTCGGGCTCGATGATCGGCACCAGGCCCGTGCCCAGGATCCGGTGGGCGATCTCGAACTGCTGGTCGACCACCGCGTCGACGCCCGCGCCGGGCAGCTTGACGACCGAGCGCATCTTGGTCCCGAAGATGCCGTTGTCCGTGGCGCGGGCGAGGAGCTCGTCCAGCCCGGGCATGGGCTTCATGACCTGCGCGCCGTCGGCCTCCTCGGCCAGGCCCTTGTCAACCTTGAGGATCGGCACGACGCGCTTGTCGTTCCACAGGTAGTCCGGGGTGGGCCGGCCCTCGATGTCCCGGTCCATGGTGTTCTCGAAGAGGATGGCGGCGAGGATCCGGTCGCCGTTGAAGCTCGGGCTGGTCATGATGCGCGTGCGCATCTGGTGGACCAGGTCGAACATCTCCTCCTCGGAGGTGTAGGCGTCCTCCGGGATGCCGTAGAGCCGCAGGGCCTTGGGCGTGCTGCCGCCGCTCTGGTCCAGCGCCGCGACGAAACCGGTGCCGTTCCTCATCTTCTCGAGCTGCTCAAGGTTCATCGAGAAGTCCCTCGCCCTTCCGCACGGGTTGGCGCCCGGGACCTGCCCGGGTGGTGGCGGGGCGCCACGCCACCAGCGTGGCACCGCGGATGCCGGTCCGGGAGACGTTCACCTGCCATCCTTGCGCCGTGACTCGCACAGACGTGACGGCGCGGTGAGCGCCCTCATCACCGCCGCGACGGTCCTCGCCACCCTGGCCCTCGCGGCGGCCGCGGTGCTCCTCGTGCGGCGTGCGCTGCGCCGACGGCGGCGCCGGCTGCGGTGGCCGGCCACGGTGGCGACCGTGCTCGCCGTCGTCCTGGCGGGGACGTGGGCCTGGGCCCATCTCATGCTCGACCGCTCCGGCGCCGCCCGGGCGATCGCCTGGCTGGATTCCGACACCGGCGACTGGCGGCGCTTCCCGGCCCGGCCGGTCCCCGCCGGGCCCACGCCCTTGGCCCTGCGGGACGCGCCGCTGCCGGAGGGGGCGCTGGACGGCGTGCCGCTGCCCGGCGGCGCGACCTCGCTGAGTGGGCTGCTCGAGGACACCGGCACGACGGCGTTCCTCGTGCTGCACGGGGACGACGTCGTCGTCGAGCAGTACCTCAACGGCTCCTCCCGGGAGGCGACGCAGACGTCGTTCTCGGTGGCCAAGTCGTTCGACTCCACGCTGGTGGGCATCGCCATCGCCCGCGGGGAGATCGCCAGCCTCGACGACGCCGTCACCACCTACGTGCCCGAGCTGCTCGCGCGGGACGAACGCTTCGCCGACATCACGCTGCGCGACCTGGTGACGATGTCGTCCGGGCTGCGCTACGTCGAGCGCAGCATGCCCTGGAGCGACGACGCCGTCACCTACTACTCGACCGACCTGCGGGCCGTGGCACAGCGCGCCAAGGTGGTCGAGGCGCCGGGGGAGCGGTGGCACTACAACAACTACAACCCGCTGCTGGTGGGCCTGATCCTCGAGCGGGCCACCGGGCGCCCGGTGGCCGACTACCTCGCCGAGGTGCTGTGGCAGCCGATGGGCGCCGAGGCCGACGGATCCTGGAGCCTGGACAGCGAGGCGAGCGGCTTCGAGAAGATGGAGAGCGGGATCAACGGCCGCGCCCGCGACTTCGCCGCGCTGGGGTACCTGTTCGCGCACGACGGCGCGGTGGGTGGGCGGCAGGTGGTGCCGGCCGAGTGGGTGCACGAGGCCACCGCGAACGACACGACCACCGACCCCGCCGCGCACTACCAGTACTTCTGGTGGGTCGACACCGAGCGCCCGGGCCGGTTCTACGCGATGGGCAACCACGGGCAGTTCATCTACGTCGACCCGGCCACCGACGTCGTCGTGGTGCGGATGGGCGATCGCTACGGCCTGAGCTACGAGGACTGGCCCGCGCTGCTGCGGGGCGTCGCCGACGAGGTGGGCGCGGGCTGAGAACGCAGCGGCCCTGATGAGCGCCTCGACGAGGTGCGCTCGTCCGCGCCGCTGCTGTGCCGGTGCTCACCCGGCCGTCTCGGCCCTCACACGGTCGCC
Organism: Georgenia ruanii; assembly: GCF_009193175.1. Lineage (GTDB taxonomy): Bacteria > Actinomycetota > Actinomycetes > Actinomycetales > Actinomycetaceae > Georgenia > Georgenia ruanii. Next base: position 38,525 of record NZ_VUKE01000026.1, read on the forward strand.
GCCGCTGCCGATGAACTCATCGGAGAACGTTCCGCACGGTCGGCTGCCGTCGTGGGCGGCCGGACCGGAAGGAAGGTAGTGCGGTGGGCAACGTGCGCAGTTTCGTGGCGGGCCACAAGGTGATCGCGAGCGTGGTCGCCGGTGCCGTGGTCGTCGGTGGTGTCGGTGTCGGTGTTGCGGTCGCCACGGCCGACACGACGACGACGGCGGTGGTCACGAAGGTGGTCGACGGCGACACGATCGATGTCGACTACGACGGTGCGACGCACCGCGTGCGCCTGCTCAACGTTGACACCCCGGAGTCGGTCGACCCGAGCAAGCCCGTGGAATGCCTCGCGCGAGAGGCGACTGACTTCCTGGGCGGACTGCTCATGAACGGCACCGAGGTCCGGCTCGAGTTCGACGAGGAACGGCTCGACCAGTACGACCGGGAACTGGCCGGCGTCTTCGTCGAGGAAACCCTGGTGAATGCCGAGATCGCCCGCGCGGGGCTTGGCATCGCCGTCCTGTACGAGCCCAACGACCGCTTCTACGAGGACGTCCGTCAGGCTCAGGAGGAGGCGCAGCGCGGAGCCGTCGGGCTCTACGACCCGGACGTCTCCTGCACGCTCTCCGCCCAGCTCAAGGCGTACGAGGAGTCGGTCGCCGAGCTCGAGGAGGATGCCGCGGCGATCGCGACCGACGACGTGGACGCGCTGCGGCGGCACGACGCCAGCGCCGCGGCGCTGGTGGCCTCCGGGCTGGCCCTGAGCAAGCTCTTCGACAGCGATCGCACCGCGCTTCCTCTCGCGGCCTTCCGCGGCACCGACGTGGACCGCATGCGCGCGGCGGTCACGGACGGTCAGGACAAGGCACAGACCGTCGCCGACAACGCCAAGGCGGCGGTGCAGGAGCAGGAGCGGCTCGCGGAGGAGCGGAGGGTCGCGGAGGAGGCGGCCCGCAAGGCCGCCGAAGAGGCCGAGCGCATGGCCGCTGAGGAGGCAGCACGAAAGGCCGCCGAGGACGCGGCCCGCGCCGCCGCCGCTGCACCGTCGCGGCCCAGCTCACCTGCCCCGGCGCCGGCTCCCCAGCCGAAGCCTGCGCCGGCGAACGTCTACTACAAGAACTGCGCCGCGGCGCGCGCCGCGGGTGCCGCACCCGTCTACAGGGGTGAGCCGGGATACGCCCCTCACCTCGACCGCGACGGCGACGGGGTGGGCTGCGAGTAGCACCTCTGCGCACGGCACTCCGCTCCTGACGTCCGCCCGCCCGGAGCGGAGTTCCTGCCAGCCGGCACGTCAGTCGGCTGCGGTGCCGCCGTCGGCAAGCACCGTCGCGTGCTCGGTCCGGGCAAGGAAGGTCCGGATGGTCTCCCGGCTGCGGGTGAGGCACCCGATCCGGGCGTCGAGGTCGCGCAGCTCCCCGGCGAGCAGCTCCGCCACGTCGCGCGAGCATGAGGCGGCCAGCTCCGGGGCGCGCACCCCCTCGAGCTCGAGCAGCGCCTTCACCAACCGGGTGGGCACGCCCGAGCGCACCAGCAGCGCGACCCGCTCGACGACGGCGACATGCCCCTCGTCGTAGGTGCGGTACCCGTTCGCCGAACGCCCAGGGCTGAGCAGCCCCTGCTCCTCGTAGTACCGCAGCAGCCGGGTGGCCACCCCGGTCCTGCGGGAGAGCTCGCCGATCTTCACGCCGTCCCCCTTGACCTTGACACTGGTGTGAAAGTTTAGCGTCGCGGCATGGACCTCACCCGGGATTCTGCGGCGCCCACGGCGGCCGCGCGCACAGCAGGAGTCGGCCGCCCCGACCGCCCGCCCTCCGCCCCCGAGCGGCTGCCGTGGCCCAGCCTGCTCACGCTCGGTTTCATGACCTTCGTCGTGGTGACCGGGGAGATGCTGCCCACCGCGGTGCTCCCGCTCATGGCGGCCGACCTGGGCGTCTCCCCGGCACGCGTCGGGCTGCTCGTGTCCGGCTGGGCCTTCGTGGTCGTCGTGGCCAGCTTCCCGCTCGTCCGCCTGACCCGCGGCCTCGACCGACGGCGCCTGCTCGCCGGGGCCATCGCGGTCTTCGGCGCCGCCAGCCTCGTCACCGCGCTGGCCGGCTCGTACGCCGTCGCCGCCGGGTCCCGGCTCGTGGCGGCCGCGGTGTGCGGGCTGCTGTGGGCGACGGTCAACGCCCACCTCGCCGCGCTCGTGCCCGAGCGGCTGCTCGGCAGGGCCGTGGCCGTCGTGCTCGGCGGCGGCACTCTCGGCACGGTGCTCGCGGTCCCCGCCGCCAACGCCGCGGGCGCCCTGTGGGGATGGCGGACGACGTTCGGTGCGCTGGCCGCCCTGAGCCTGCTCGCCGTCGCGGGGGCCGTGAGCACTCTGGCGCCGAGGACGGCGCGCGGCGAGGCAGCCGCGCGACCGGGCCAGGCCGGGCGTCGATCGCTGCGCCCGGTGGTCGTGCTCGTGGCGCTCGGCGGGACGCTGCTCGTCGGACACTTCGCGGCGTACACCTTCGTCACCGAGCTCCTCGCCGGCTCCGGCGCGAGCCTCGCGGTCAGCGCCGCCCTCCTCCTGTTCGGGGTGCTCTCCGGGTTGGGGGTGCTCGTCGTCGGCCGGGTGGGGGACCGCTTCCCCCGTGCCGCGCTGGTCGCCAGTGCCGGCCTCGTGGCCGCCGCCCTGCTGGGGCTGATTGCCCTGGGCGCCCACCCGCTCGCCGACGTCGCCGTGGTTGCGGTGTGGGGACTGGCCACCGGTGCCCTGCCCCCGCTCATCCAGACGGCGGTCATGCGCGCCGCGGGCCCGGAGCACCGGGCGGCCGCCGCGACGCTCATCCCGGTCGTGTTCAACCTCGGCATCGCCGTCGGCGCGGCGGCCGGCAGCGCCGTCGTCGCCGCGTTCGGCGTCGCGGCGCTGCCCGTGCCGGCCGGGGTCGTGGCGCTGCTGGCGGCCGCCGGCCTGACGGCAGCGGGGATCGGTGCGCGTCGGGTCTCGGTGCGGCGACCGCGCGGCGCGGCTCAGTCGCTCCCCGGCGCGCCCGCCACGTCGAGCAGTTCGGCGTAGCCGTCGGCCAGCGCCTGCCAGCCGTACCCCATGGCCGCCTCGCCGACGATCGGCGGGATGGGCGCGCCGTCAAGCAGGTGCTCGGCCACGAGCAAGCACAGGTGCCACCCGGCGGCCACCTTCGGCATCCAGTCCGGGGAGTGGACCGTGTGGGCGAGGGTCAGGCGCGTGCCGCCGCCGTCGTCGGCCGCCAGCTCCCAACGCAGACGGTCCTCGCCCCACGTGTACTCGAGCAGCCGCGGCGCGTGGGCGGCGGAGACGGTGGCGGGCAGGTCCACGCGGGACTCGGAGTCGATCGTCGTCAGCGTCGCCGGGCCTTCGGCGCCGAGGTCGCGGTCGGCGGTGTAGGGCGCCCACCGGCCCAGCAGCTCGGGATCGGTGAGCACGGCCCACACCGACTCGGGTGGGTGGGCGAGGGGACGGTGGAGGACCAGCGTGCTGCGACCGCCGTCCTGGTGGCCGGCGACCTCCAGCAGGGGACCGGGATCGAAGGCTGCGGGCATGATCTGCTCCTTGGGCGGGGATCGGCGTACCGCCCCAGTGGATCACGCCGTCGTGTCGATCGGGCGCCGCGCCGTTCGACGCAGGGACGACACGGCGGGGACGCGACCGGATCCCCGGCGCCCGACACAAGGAGCCCTTCATGCGCAAGCTCGTCATGACCGCGTTCGTCTCGCTCGACGGCGTCATGCAGGCGCCCGGCGGTCCCGAGGAGGACCCCTCGGGCGGGTTCCCGTACGGCGGGTGGCAGTTCCCGTTCAACGACGACGAGATGGGCGAGATCGTCGTCGAGGTCTCCAGGCGCGCGGGCGGCTTCCTCCTCGGCCGGCGCACCTACGACATCTTCGCCGGGTACTGGCCGCAGGTGACCGACCCGAACGACCCGATCGCCAGCGGGCTGAACACCCTGCCCAAGTACGTCGTGTCCACCACCCTGCTGGACCCTGCCTGGCACAACACCACGGTGATCGGCGAGAACGTGCCGGAGGCGGTGCGGGCCCTGAAGGCGGAGGACGGCGGGGACATCCTCATCTGGGGCAGCAGCCAGCTGCTGCGCACCCTGCTGGCGCACGACCTCGTCGACGAGTTCCTGCTCGGGATCTACCCGGTCGTGCTCGGCCGCGGCAAGCGGTTGTTCGCGGAGGGGGCGCCGGCGCGGACGCTGCGCCTGACACAATCGCGCCGCACCAGCAGCGGGGCCATGTTCAACACCTACGAGCCGGTGGGCGAGGTGAAGACGGGCGAATTCGGCGTGGACGAGCATGGCCGGGAGAGCGCCGCGCCGAGCGCCTGAGCGACGGCGTCCGGCGTCCGGCGAGGGAGCGCGACCCCGTCGTCGTCGCTAGCGTCGGCGCCGTGGACCCGGTTTCGGCGCTGCGGCGCGTGGCGTACCTGCTCGAGCGCGAGCTCGCGGAGCCGCACCGGGTGCGCGCGTACCGCACGGCGGCGAACCGGCTCGCGTCGCTGCCCGCCGGCGAGGTGGACCGGCGTGCGGCGGCCGGCACGCTGACCCAGCTGCCCGGGGTCGGTCCGAAGACCGCCGCCATTGCTTCCCAAGCCGTCGGCGGGGGCACGCCGGAGTACCTCGCCGAGCTCGAGGCGCGGGCGGTATCGCCGCTGGTGCCCGGCGGGGAGACGGTGCGCGGCTGGCTGCGCGGAGACCTGCACGCGCACTCGGACTGGAGCGACGGCACCACGCCGATCGACGAGATGGCCCGCGCGGCGATCATGGTCGGTCATGACTACCTCGCCCTGACCGACCATTCGCCAAGGCTGACCATCGCCAACGGCCTGAGCCCGGAGCGGCTGCGCCGGCAGCTCGGCGTGATCGCCGAGCTCAACTCGGTGCTGGCGCCGTTCCGCATCCTCACCGGCATCGAGGTCGACATTCTCGAGGACGGCACTCTGGACCAGGACGACGCGCTGCTGGCCGAGCTCGACGTCGTGGTCGCGTCCGTGCACTCCAAGCTGCGGATGGATGAGGCGGAGATGACGCGGCGGATGGTGCGGGCGGTGTCCAACCCCCGGGTGGACGTGCTCGGCCACTGCACCGGCCGGCTCATCACCGGCGGTCGGGGGACCCGGCCGGAGTCGCAGTTCGATGCCGAGGCCGTGTTCGCGGCGTGCCGCGACAACGACGTGGCGGTGGAGATCAACTCCCGCCCGGAGCGGCGGGACCCGCCGACCCGGCTGCTGCTCCTGGCTGCCGAGATGGGGTGTCGGTTCTCCATCGACACCGACGCGCATGCGCCGGGGCAGCTGGACTTCCTCGACTACGGGTGTGAGCGGGCCGAGGCGGCCGGCCTGGGCCGGGAGCGGATCGTCAATGCGACGGGGATCGACGAGCTGTTGGCGTGGTCGCGGCGGGCGTGAACTCCGCTGCGACGGCGCCCGTGCCACGGATAGCAGTCGTGGTTCGCGGCGCGAGCTCGGAGGCCGGCTCAAGGGACTCGCGCGGCGTGGGTGTCGTTCTGGTCGACTGACGGAGGCCGTAGGCCCCCGGCAATCTGATCGAAAGCGGCGCGGATCAGTTCTGGAAGAGTCTCAGGCTCAGACTCCGAGCGTGCCCACAGGCGGATCGACGAGCTGACGGCCGAGACGGCGGCGGCCGCGGCGATCCACGGGTACACATCCGCATCGACGTTGGTGTGCGTGCGGGCTGCGATGGTTTCTCGGAGCGCGGCCTCGAGCTCGTCGTACTGCGCGACCTGATAGGGGCGCAGCGCCGGATACTCCCGCTCGACCTGGAGCTTCTGGCGTTCCACTCGGAGTCGCTCCGGGGACAGCGAGCCGGCGAAGTCGACCAGCACCAGGCGCAGCGCCTCCATGGGCGACTCGTCGCTAGTGCGCGTGGCGAAGTCGTCGACCAGGCCGAACAAATCCTGCGAACCCGCCCGGGCCACCGCCTCCTCCTTGCAGGAGAAGTAGTTCGAGACCGTCCTGGCAGAAACGAACGCGAGGTTGGCGATCTCGTCGAGCGTGACGTTGGCGAGGCCGCGCTCGACCGACAGCGCTAAGGCGGCGTCAGCGATCGTCTCCCGCGTGAGGTGCTTCTTGCGCTCCCGCAGGCCCATCTTGTCGGGGGTGGCCATGCGATTCACGATACGAGTTCCCTGCGCGTCTGCACTCAGTTCCAAGTCTGCAAAAGCCGCGAAAATGCGACGGCGATGCATGAAAACTTGGCATTGGCTGCTGGGCGATGAAGGGGCCGAGAATGCCGATTAGCGGGTGAAGGTGCGACGGCCCTCGGCGTTGAGGGAGTGCAGCGCCTGCCGATGTCGCAGAACTGGCCACTTTCAGCGGATATTTCCGGGCTCCGTGACATCGCGGACGATGCGGGTGAGGCGTCTTTCACGCATGTGATTCACCCTCCTCACCCCGAGTGGATGAAGTTTCGGACCCCCGAAAGTTCGTCCGTAAGAAGGTCTTCCATTCCCGCAAAGTTCTGGGATGTTCCTCTCATCGCCGGCCCGATCCCGAGCCGGAGAAAACGCACCGGGCCCCTCCGGAGCAATCCCCTGAAAGGAACACCCATGAACCGCGCTGCCGCATACTTCATGACCCTCTTCACCGTCATCGGCGACCGCTTCGAGAACCGCAAGGACCGCGGCGCCACCGCTGTCGAGTACGGCCTCATGGTCGGCCTGATCGCTGTGGTGATCATCGTCGCGGTCACCACGCTCGGAAAGCAGCTCAACAGCCTGTTCCTGGACGTGAGCAGCCACCTGCCGGCGGCGAAGCCGTGAGTCTGGCTTCCCATCGCTGAGCAACTCCGGCGCGGTGCTCACCGCTGCGAGCACCGCGCCGGAAACCGTTAAGGAAGCGGTCGAAGGAGAGCTAGCTGTGAGACATCGAGCAGGCGAGCGCGGTGCCTCAGCCGTCGAGTTCGCCCTCATCCTCCCAATCCTCATCCTCCTGACCTTCGGCATGGTCGAGTTCGGTCGGGCATATCAGGTCCAGACCACCCTCTCCGCAGCCGCTCGTGAGGGTGCGAGAAGCGTGGCGTTGGGCAAGCCGGCCGAAGCCGTCGGTGCCGTGAAGAACTTCGATTCGACGATCACCATCCCCGACAGCGAGATCACCATCTCGCCCTCTTCGTGCCCCACAACGGGACCCACCACCAACGTCCAGGTCACCGTCAGCCACAAGCACAAGTTCCTCACGGGCTTCTTCGGTGTTGACGTCACCCTCACAGGCAAAGGAACGATGAGATGCGAAGGCTGAAGCGCGAGCGGGGCGCCGTCGCCGTCATGGTCGCAATTCTGGCAATCCCGCTGATCGCGGCCGCGGCGCTGGGCGTCGACATCGCCGCCCTGGCCGCCGAGCGGCAGCAGCTCCAGAACGGCGCCGACGCCGGCGCGCTTGCGATCGCGCAGGTATGCGCCAAGGCGAGCGTCGCTGCACCAGGAGGCTGCGTCGCCGCCGGGGTGGCCCCGACCCCAACGGTCGGGGCCGACAAGATCGCCCAGGACTACGCGCTCTCGAACAGCAACGACAAGGAGGCGCTGGCCGCGGTTGTTCGGCCGCCGGCCTCGCTCACGCTGAGTCCCACGGCCGGTGAGGTCACGGTGGAGAACACCGGGATTCGCGAGCACTGGCTGGCGCCGGTCATCGGTATCGATGCCAGCAACATCCGGACCACTGCCACGGCGGTGTGGGGCGCGACGAACAAAGGCACGTCACTGCCGCTCACCATTTCTCTCTGCGAAATCACCAAGCTCATCGCTGCCGGCGACCCCACGTTCAGCTTCAACTCCGCTACCGGCAATTACGAGAGTAAATCGCCCTCCGGCAACAAGGTGCCCATCCGGCTGCCCCATCCCAGCAACCCTGACGAGTGCAAGCCAAACGGTGCTCCCCAGTATGTGCCCGGAGGTTTTGCCTGGATTGTCTCGGACAGCCCCGGCGCGTGCAGCGCCACCACGCAGATCGGCGAATTGGTCGGCTCGGACACCGGGAACAACGTCAAGTGCGACGCTGCCTACCTCAAGAGCCTGGTCGACTCAGGCAAGGTCATCACGATCCCGATTTTCGACAACATGACTGGGAGTGGAGCGAACGCCAAGTACCGCGTCTACGGCTATGTGGGCTTCAAGCTCACCGGGTTCGGCTTCGCCGGCAACTCCGCGTACCAGTACAACAACAACCCCTTCTGCAGCGGTAGCGGCAACGACCAGTGCATTGTCGGCATCTTCTCCAACGTCGTCGTCAAGGACGGCACGCTCACGCCCGGCGCGCCGTCGCTCGGCGGCAAAACCATCCGGCTGATCAAAAAGTAAGGAAGCGCTCCCATGATCCGTCGACTCCTCGCCGCAGTGGCAGCGATCCTGCTGGCCGCGATCGGTGCCCTCGTCCTCGTGACCTACGTCGGCAACGCCGACGAGCGGGCCATGGCCGGCATGCGGACCACCGAGGTCCTCGTCGTCACGGCCCCGGTCGCCGAGGGCACGCCCGCGGCGGACCTCAAGGAGGCAGTGACCCTCGAGACCCTCCCAGCCAAGGCGGTGCCGGCAGGCGCGGTCGCCACGCTCGATAGCCTCGCCGGCAAGGTCATCACCGCCGATCTGCAGCCGGGGGAACAGCTCCTTGCCGCCCGTTTCGCCGACCCGGCGACACTGGCGAAGGCCGGCGCGGTGGAGGTGCCGCCGAACATGCACGAGGTCTCGGTGCTCCTCGACCCGCAGCGCGTAGTTGGGGGCCGCGTGACCGCTGGCGACACCGTCGGCGTGTTCGTCTCGCTCGGCGGCAAGACCCACCTCACCCTGCACAAGGTGCTGGTGACGCACGTTCAGGGTGGGGTGGTCCCCCCCGCCCAGGACGGGGCGACCACCGATGTCGCGCCAGCTGCGGCCGGGGACGGGGGCGCCGCCGCGACGCCAGAGCCCGCGCCGTCGAGCAGCGTCATGGTGACCTTCGCCCTCAGCGCCCCGGATGCGGAGAAGGTCGTCTTCGCCGCGGAGAGCGCCAGCATCTGGCTCTCGAAGGAGGGTGCCGAGGTCCCCCAGGACGGGACGCGCGTCGTCACCGAAGGGAACGTGTACGAATGAGCATCCTCCTTGCCACAACCTCCACCGACCTGGAGGACCGGATCCAGCGCGCCACATCGGGGCACGTGCTCTCGATCAAAGGTCCGCTCCCCGACCGGCCTGAGGAGCTGCTGTACCGGCTCGTCGGCTCACCCGTTCCCCAGGTCGTCGTGCTCGACGCGCAGGCGTCCTCCGTGCAGGCCCTCGGCCTCGCAGCCGGGTTCGCCGTCACGTCGCCAGGAACCAGCGTGCTGCTGGTGAGCGATCTGTGGCAGGAGATCGGCATGGACGCGATGCGGGCCGGCGTGCTCGACATCCTGCATCCCTCGGCCGAGATCGCCGACATCCAGGTGGCCCTGGAACGAGCCGAACGGGTGGCACAGCTGCGCGGTCAGCCCCAGACCACCGCGCCGACGACGGTGGATCCGACCACGGCCACCGTCGCCGGCGGGCGGGTGATCAGCGTCGTCTCGCCCAAGGGCGGTGTAGGCAAGACGACCGTCTCGACCAACTTGGCAGTCGGTCTGGCCAAGGCGGCGCCGCAGTCCGTGGTGCTGGTGGACCTGGACATCCAGTTCGGCGACGTCGCCAACGCCCTCAACCTCGAGCCCGAGTACCAGCTGCCCCAGATGGTCCGGGGCGACGCGGCGCGCGACACGATGGTGCTGAAGACCTTCCTCGCTCTGCACCCGACCGGCCTGTACGTCGTCAGTGGACCAGAGTCGCCGATCGAGGCCGACGGGATCGACGGCGAGATGGTCGGCCATCTCCTCGACCAGCTCGCGGCAGAGTTCCGGTTCGTCGTCGTCGACACGGCCCCGGGGCTGTCCGAGCACACGCTGGCCGCCATGGACCGCACCACCGACCTGGTCCTGATCACCAGCATGGACGTGCACGGGGTGCGTGGGCTCCGCAAGGAGCTGGACACGCTCGACGACCTCGGGATGTTCACCGACGCGCGCCACATCGTCCTCAATTTCGCCGAGAACGGGCGCGGACTGTCCACCGCCGACGTCCGCGCCACCCTCGGCACCGATGTCGACCTGGTCCTGCCCGTCTCGAGGTCCGTGCCGGCGTCGGTCAACCAGGGGATCCCCTTGCTGCAGAGCAGCATGCGCAGCCCCGTCACCAAAGAACTCGCTCGGCTCGTGGCGCGCTTTGCGCCGCCGGTTTCCACCGGGCGAGGCCGTCACCGTCGATCCTGGGTAGGTGCACGATGAGCTTGTCTGAGAGGTTGCGGGCGCGACACACGGACGAAGCCGCCACGGGGGTCTCCGACCCGCTGGCGCCGTTCGCCCCACCGCCGACCGCCGCGTCGGGCGATGGGTGGCTCCCGCCGTCGCCCCCCGCGGGTGTCCCAGCGCCGCCGGCAGGTGCGTCGGGGCCTCACGCCGCGCTGGCCACGCTGCCCGCAGTGCCCGCGCTCGCCGAACCGGCCCCCGCGACGCTGTCCTCCCGGCTCGGTGCCCCCGCCCTGCCGGCGCCCGTGAGCGATGCCCTGGCCCGGCTGAAGAACCGTGCGGAGGACGCGCTGTACGAGCGCGTCGGGGGCCGGCTGAGTGATCCGTCGCTCAGCGAGGAGCAGCTGCACGCCCTCGTGCGCGCCGAGCTCAACTACGTGGTCGAGGAGGAGAAGGTCCCGCTCACCGGGGAGGAGCGCAGGCGCCTCACCCGCGAGGTGCTCGACGAGGTCCTCGGGCTCGGCCCGCTCCAGCGCCTGCTCGACGACGAGTCCGTCACCGAGGTCATGGTCAACGGCCCGGAGATGGTCTACGTCGAGCAGCACGGCAAGCTCTCCCGCACCAGCGTCAGATTCTCCTCCGACGAGCACCTGCGCCGCATCATCGAGCGCATCGTCTCCAAGGTCGGACGGCGCATCGACGAGTCCTCGCCGTTGGTCGACGCCCGGCTCGCGGACGGCTCCCGTGTCAACGCCGTCATCCCGCCGCTGGCGTTCAGCGGCGCGACGCTGACCATCCGGAAGTTCGCCAAGGACCCGTTCAAGGTCGACGACCTCATCCGGTTCGGCACGATGAGCCCGTCGATGGCCGAGCTGCTCCACGCCTGTGTGGAGGCGCGGCTCAACATCATTGTCTCCGGCGGCACCGGCACCGGAAAGACCACGCTGCTCAACGTCCTCTCCTCCTTCATCCCCGAGGGTGAGCGCATCGTCACCATCGAGGACGCCGTCGAGCTCCAGCTCCAGCAGGAGCACGTGGTGCGCCTCGAGGCCCGGCCTCCCAACTCGGAGGGCAAGGGCGAGATCACCATCCGCGACCTCGTCCGCAACTCCCTGCGCATGCGGCCGGACCGCATCGTCGTCGGCGAGGTCCGCGGCGGAGAGTCCCTGGACATGCTCCAGGCGATGAACACCGGTCACGATGGGTCGATCTCGACCGTGCACGCCAACTCGCCCCGGGACGCCATCGCCCGCCTCGAGACGCTGGTGCTCATGGCCGGCATGGACCTGCCGCTGCGGGCCATCCGTGAGCAGGTGTCCTCCGCCATCGACGTCATCGTCCAGCTGGCCCGCCTGCGCGACGGGACTCGCCGGATCACGGCGATCACCGAGGTGCACGGCATGGAGGGGCAGACGGTCACCCTCCAGGACGCCTTCGTCTTCGATTTCTCCGCGGGGGTGGCCCCCGACGGCCGGTTCCTCGGCACCACCATTCCCACGGGCGTCCGCCCCCGGTTCACCGACCGATTCGCCGAGCTCGGCATCGGCGTCTCCCCGCAGATCTTCGCTCCCGTGCCGGGAAGGCCGCTTCGATGAACGGGCTCATGACCTCGCCGGGCACCGTCTACGGCGCCATCGGCGCGTGCGCCCTAGCGGTGGCGATCGGCGTCTACCTCCTTCTCGGCCCCGGTCCGGTGCGGGTACCGCTGGCCCGGCGCCGGCCCGGGGTTGCCCCGGCCGCCGGGCCCTGGGCGGGCGCCGCGACGGCGGCGACCGGCGCCGTCGAGCGGGCGATGCGGCGCCGCGGGACCCGGCTCGGCGCGCTGGAGCTGGCGGGTGTGCGGATGCGGCCGCAGGACTTCGTCTTCCTCGTCGCCATGGTGAGCGTCGTAGCCGGGGCGGTGGGGCTCGTGCTGTCCGGGCCCCTGATCGGGCTGTTGCTCGCCGGGCTCAGCCCCGTCGGGGCCAAGGTGTACCTGCGGGCGCGCACCGCCCGCCGCCAGCGAGTCTTCGCGGACCAGCTCGGCGACTCGCTGCAGCTGATGTCCTCGAGCCTCCGCGCCGGCCACAGCCTGCCCCAGGCCCTGGCGTCGGTGGCCCGGGAGGCGGAGGCGCCGACCTCGGAGGAGTTCTCCCGCGTCATCAACGAGATGCGCATGGGCCGCGACCTCACCGACGCGCTGGACGAGACATCCGCCCGCCTCGGCAGCCAGGACTTCCTGTGGGTCACGCAGGCGATCGCCATCAACCGTGAGGTCGGGGGCAACCTCGCCGAGGTGCTCGACGGTGTGGGGCACACGATTCGCGAGCGCAACCAGATCCGTCGCCAGGTCAAGGCGCTCAGTGCCGAGGGCAAGCTCTCCGCGATCATCCTCATGCTCCTGCCGATCGGGATCACCGGGTTCTTGTCGCTGACCAACCCCGAGTACATCGGCAAGTTCACCCAGAGCCTGGTGGGGTATGCCCTCATCGGCATCGCCGTCGTCCTCCTCATGGTCGGCGGGGTCTGGCTCGCCAAGACCGTGAAGATCAAGTTCTGAGAGCGGAGACCGCCATGCCCGCACTAGTGATCGTCGCGATCGCCGCCGTCAGCGTGGCCCTGCCGCTGGCCGCGTGGTCCGTCCTCGCCCATCCGGACCGGGTGCGCCAGCAGTCCGTGGCCAACCTGCAGCGAGGACTCGATGCCCGCACCCCGGGGGCCTTCGTCGCCGTGGGACAGCGCGGCGGCTTCCGTGCCTTCGCGCGCCGTCTGACGCCGGCGGGACACGTCAGGCGGATCGACCGGCTGCTCGCCCGGGCCGGCCGGCCCCCGGGGTGGCCGTTGGACCGGGTGCTCTCGGTCAAGCTCGTGCTGCTCTTCTCCTTTGTGGTGGGCAATCTCTTCTACATCAGCGTCGTCCACACCCCGATCGTCAAGGTCATTGCCGTCACGGCCACGTTGTGCGCCTACTTCCTGCCCGAGCTGCTGCTGCAGAACCGCGGAATCAAGCGACGTGACCAGATCCAGCTCGAGCTGGCGGACACCCTCGACCAGATGACCATCGCTGTCGAGGCCGGGCTGGGCTTCGACTCCGCCATGGCGCGGGCGGGGAAGAACGGCAAGGGGCCGTTGGCGGAAGAGCTTGTCCGCACCTTGCAGGACATCCAGCTGGGACAGTCGCGGCGGCAAGCCTACGAGGCATTCCTGGAGCGCGTCGACGTGCCGGACCTGCGCCGGTTCCTCCGCGCGGTGATCCAGGCCGACATGTATGGCATCGCCGTGGGCGACGTGCTGCGCACCCAGGCAGCCGAGATGCGCCTCAAGCGCCGCCAGCGGGCCGAGGAGAAGGCCATGCAGATCCCGGTCAAGGTGATCTTCCCGCTGATCATGTGCATCCTGCCGGTGCTGTTCATCGTCCTGCTCGGGCCGGCGGCGATGGACATCGTGGCCGCCTTCACGGGCGGAGGCCTCTGAGTGGGGCTCGGGGCGGTGCTCGTCTCCGCCCTCGGCGTCGGCGGCGGGGCGTGGGGACTCGGGTCGTTCATGCGGACGACGGCGGCCATCCGCTCGCGGTGGCTGACCTCGCCCGTGCATGTGGTGCTGGCCTTCGTCCTGGGCGGGGCGGTGGCGCTCCTCGCGGACGGCTGGACGGAGCTCGCCGCGTTCGCATTGCTGGCCCTGGCGTGCGCGCTCCTCGTCGTCATCGATCTGGCCGCGTACCGCCTGCCCGACGTCATCGTGGGCCCGATGTATCCGATCTTCCTCGGCGGACTCGCTGTGGCTACCGCCGTCGACGGGGACTGGGGACGCCTGGGTCGGGCTGTGGGGGCGGGCGTCATCCTCGCGGCCTGCTACTTCGTCCTGGCGTTCATCTCGCCGGCCGGTCTGGGGCTGGGCGACGTCAAGCTCTCAGGGCTGCTTGGGCTGTTTCTCGGTTGGCTCGGGTGGCCCGAGCTGCTCCTGGGCAGCACGGCGGCCTTCGTACTGAGTGCGGCATTCGCCATCGCGCTGCTCATAGCGCGGAGGGCTGACCGGCACACCGCCTTCCCTTTCGGGCCTTGGATGGTGCTCGGCGCCGTCGTGGGCGCTGCGTTGGGGCCCGCTCTCGCGAGCTAATTCTCCGGCGATGCACCTGAGCACATCGCCCGCGGCGCTTCGAGCGATTTCGGGAGGAATCCGCGTCTGCTTCTCCGCAAAGAACCACACCCGTCTCAGTAAGTGGCACACCGGCGGGATGAAACCGGCTCTTCAGAATTGAGGGTGTAGTCGGGGTCTGAATCCGCCGGCCTCTAGCAGGGATCTGGCGATGTAGTTGGTGAGGTTGCGGAAGCCGAGGGCGGAGCCTCGGAGGTGCTCGAGTCGGCCGTTC
>NZ_VUKE01000027.1 GCF_009193175.1 Georgenia ruanii
CCTCGAGGTGATGGCTGGTGGTCAGAGACCGCCATCGTCGAGGGGGCCCCACCGTCGTCGGCGGAGCCACACGGGTGGGGAATTTCAGTGAGCAGGTCTGGGGAGTTTCACCTGAGCGTCATCATCAGGCCGACGACCGCGGTGCGCATGAGTGCACCGTTTCCTGCTGTGCGGCCGGTGCGCTCGTGCAACTCCCGGGCGCCCCTGGTGAGCCGCTCGGAAGCGCGTCCCTTCAGGCGAGCCGCAGCGCCAAGCACCGCCCGGGTCTGGGTGCCGACGTCGGTGGCCCCCTCCCGCAGCCAGCCCTCGAACGCGTCGGCGATCTCATCCAGGGCATCGGCCGAGCGGAGGTCCGCGCCGGTGGCGGCGACGCGAGCGATGCACAGCGCCATCTGCGTGTCGTCGCTCCACTGCCCCGGCGCGTACGGGCCCAGCCCGCCGCCGATCATCTCCGCCTCACCTTCCGGCGGAGTGGCGAATTCGTACTGCACGCCTAGGGCGTCACCGCAGGCCTGGGCGAGCAGCACGCCGGCTGCGCGATCCTTCGTTGCTGGGTCCATCCGGACCTCCCGTCCATCTGAAGGTGATCTATCAGCGTTTTGGTCTTGAATGGACGGTTTGAGGCAGGAGACCTCGTGCCCGTCCGGCCGGTCAGCAGGATCAGAACGTGGCGCTCGGTCGCCGGCGGCCCCGCGTCCGCGACCGCACCGACGCCTCCATCGAGGACGTCTTCGCCGCCCGGGAGAGGGCACCGTCGTGCACGTCCGCCATGAGCGCGGTCAGCGACGCGGCCTCCTCCCGCAGGTCGGCGACCATGGCCGCGGGCGCCCCGGCGAGTGCGTCGCCCACGAGTCCGGCGCTGCTCTGCAAGTGGCGCAGCGCCGCGGCGGCGTCGCCCTTGCTGAGCAGGGTGGAGGCCTCCCGCTTGGCGCGCTGCGCCTCGAGGTAGGCGAGCTCGGTGCGCACGACGGGGTCGGGCACCCGCCCGGCGGCGTCGTCGCCCGGCACGACGTTGACATGCACCGGCACGGTGATGGTGTGCTCCTCCAGCGCCGGCAGCTCGACGTAGTTCAGGGTCAGCTCGGCGACCTGGAGCAGGCCGAGCGTGGACAGCCCCGGGATGTCGAAGGTGAGGACGAGCTTGCGCGTCTCCCCCGCATACAGCCCGCCGAGCTCCACCTGCACGCCCTGCTCGACGGAGTTGGTCGGCAGGTCGTTGACCACGCGCAGCGCGCGCACCGCCGGCGACATGGTCACCAACAGCGTGGCGGCCTGCGCGGCCTGGCTGAGCAGCCCGTCGACCTCGCCGGCGATGGCCTGGCCGGCGGCGTCAGGGTCCTCGGCGAAGGCCTCGTTGCCGGCGCCGCCGCGGGCGAGTGCGGAGAGCAGCCGCTCGTCGTAGCCGAGGCCATAGCCCAGCGACGACGTCGTCACGCCCTGCGTGCGGGCCTTGGCTGCGACCGCGCCGAGGACGTCGGGCCGCGTCTCGCCGCTGTTGGCGTGCCCGTCGCTGATGAGGGCCAGAGTGGCGCCGGCCGCGGTGGCGGCCCGGCGGGCCTCCTTGAGCCCGCGGAGGTACCCGGCGGCGAGATCCGTCATGCCGCCAGGTCCGATCCTCTCGATGGCGCGCTTGACCGCGGCCTTGTCTTTCAGCGGCCCGGCAGGCACGACGACGGCGGCCTCGGTGTCGAAGGTGACCACGCCGAAGCGGTCGTGCGGGTCGAGGCGGTCGACGACGGCGAGCAGGGCCGCCTTGGCCCCCTCCAGCGGCGCACCACTCATCGAGCCGCTGCGGTCGAGGACGACCTCAAGCGTGGCGGCCGGCCGCTGGGTGTCGGTCGAAGGGGTCGGCGCGGTGATCTCGAGGAGGAGCGAGAGGGTGGCGTCATCCTCGAGGGTGAGGACGTCGACGTCGAGGTGCGTGGCGATGTGCATGGTGGACCCCTTCCTTGGCGGTCACCGGCTTCCCTGGCTGGGCGATCCGGGCTATGCTGCATAAGCATAATGCGTCTATTGAAGGCGGTCAATGCCGTGAGCATAGGAAGTTCGAGCGGCAAGGGTCGGTACGCCGACCTCGCCCGGCTGCTGCGCGCGCGGCGCGAGGAACTTAGTCTGTCCCGCCGCGACGTCGTCGAGGAGACGGGCCTGTCCTACCCCTACATCTCCCAGCTGGAGGGCGGCTACCGCGCACCATCCATGGGTTCGGCCCGCAAACTCGCCGACGCGCTGGGCCTGCCGGTGGAGGACCTCGTCCGGGCGTCAGGCGGTGAGGCCCAGCGAACGACCAGCCCGCGTGAACGGTCCCGTTCGACTTCCTGGATCACCAACCCAACCTATGCCGCTGGCACAGCATTACGCAGGAGCGATCAGGCAGCGCCTGCCGCTGATTCGGCGGTTCACCGCGCGGAAGCGCCGCTATCCGCCGACGCGGCGCCCGAGCGTTCCGAACCTTCCCATCCGCAAGACGTCGCCGCGGTGGCCGACGAGATCGCGACCGTGCTCCGCAGCCTTCCGTCTACCAGCCGCCTGAACGCCCTCGCGCTGGCGCAGAGCCAGCTCATGGCGGAGATGGTGCAGGAGCAGGTGCGTCGGGCCACCGAGTCCTGAAGGGGGCGGCACCGCTACGTCGTCGCCGGCACCGCCCACGTCTTGGCGGAGGCCAGCCGCCGCCGGACGCCCTCGCCGCCGATCTCCTCGACCAGCGCCCGCGACCCAACGACGACGAGCAGCACACTTGCCCGCGACAGCCCGTGTAGAGGATCTCCCGCGCCCGTTCGGTGGCCCGGAAGCCATTGACACACAGGACCACCACCGGGCGTTCGAGGCCCTTGAAGCCTAGGGCGTGCCCATAGAAGACGTCCTCGCCCACAAGAAGTCGCCCCAGTACTCCTGGTAGCCGGCGAGCTCGACGTTGTGGCGCTGCTCGGGGTGCCGGCGCCCGTGGTCAGCAGCGCGACCTGGCCGGGCTCTCATTCCTCGTCGAGCAGCGCCTCGACGGCGTCGCCCGCCTCGGCGACGGCGTCCTCGGCCGACACGTCCACGTCCACCACCCGCACCGGCTCCCCGGAGGACCCGCGCGGCGTCATGGGCACCTGCGACATACTCGATCAGAAATCCCGCATTACGGGTTTTGACCCGATTCCTGTGATGTCGTACTGTGGCTGCAGTCGCTAGTGCTCTGTAGGAAGGAAAGCCGGTGTCTCGACGCAGTTCCGCCCTCCGCGCTGTTCCTGACACACCGGACGGCCGGGTAGCACAGCCGGGTCGCGCGACTGGCGGCGACAGTCTCAGTCGCATGCTGAGCGTTCTCGACCTGCTTTCGGCGGAGCAGCCCACATGCACTGCGGTGGAGGTGGGGGAAGCGCTCGGCTGTTCCCGCACGACCAGTTACCGGTACCTCAAGACGCTCACCGATGCTGGCCTGCTGGCGCCCCAGCCGGGCGGCAGGTTCAGCCTCGGCGCGCGGATCATCGAGCTCGACCGACAGATCCGTCTGAGTGACCCCTTGCTCGTCGCTGCGGAACCACAGATGCGGTCGCTGAGTACCGAGCTCAATCTCAATGCGTTCGTCTGCAGCTACTACAAGGACGCCGTCGTCTGCATCGCACAGGCCGCACCCCTTGGCCCATGGCGAACGAGTTGGGGGCGCGGGAAGCCGATGCCACTCATGCGGGGGGCCGCCGGCAAGGTGATCCTCGCGCATCTGCCGACGAACACATTGAAGAACCTCGCCCTTTCCCGCCCGGACGACCTCCGGGCGGCCAAGCTGGGTGAGACTTGGGAGGAGTTCCGCGCACACCTGCGTCACATCCGCAGGGCCGGCTTCGCCCTCACCGTCGCCGAGGTGGACCCGGAGACGGCGGGCCTCGCGGCCCCGCTGTTCGATGCCGACGGGCGAATCCTCGGAAGCCTCACACTCTCCATCCCCGTCGAGATGGTCGACGACGGCGAACTCTCCCCATTCTCCGAGCCGCTCATCCGCGCGGCGGAAGCCATCACCGACTCACTTGCCGAGGTCCCCTAGGGACCACGTGGCCCAACCCCTCCCGACGTACGAAGGAGTACAGCCGTGGCTCAACTGCGCCCAAAAACCCCTAACCCCGACCACTCCCAGATCCGGCGTGTCACCGGTGCCTCTGTCGTCGGCACCGTCATGGAGTGGTACGACTTCTTCCTGTACGGCACCGCCGCCGCACTCGTCTTCAACCGACTGTTCTTCCCCGAGGCTGGTGAACTCGGCGGCGTTCTTGCCTCCTTCGCGACTCTCGGCGTCGGCTTCGTCGCACGCCCGTTCGGCGGGGTGATCTTCGGTCACCTCGGCGACAAGTTCGGCCGCAAGTTCACACTGATCACGACCCTGCTCATCATGGGCATCTCGACTGCGCTCATCGGTGCCCTGCCCACGGCTGCGTCGATCGGCGTCTGGGCGCCGGTCCTCCTCGTAGTGCTCCGTGTCATTCAGGGCATCGCTGTCGGCGGCGAGTGGGGCTCGGCAGCGGCGATGATCGTCGAATCTGCCCCTCCGCGACGCCGCGGGCTCTTCGGCGGCTGGCTGCAGATCAGCGGCGGGGTGGGGACCCTGCTCAGCACGGGCGTCTTCTCCCTCGTCTCGCTCCTGCCTGACGACCAGTTCCTCGCGTGGGGCTGGCGTGTGCCGTTCCTGCTGAGTCTCGTCCTCTGCATCACCGGCTTGATCATGCGCCGCACCCTCAAGGAGACCGAGGTCTTCCAGGCGGCACAGGAGGGCGCGCCCAAGAAGAAGAGTCCGGTCATCGAGGTCTTCAAGCGCCACCCCAAGGAGCTGTTGATCGCCGCGGGGCTGCGTCTGCCTGAGAGCGTGACGTACTACATCGTCACCGTCTTCACCCTCTTCTACACCGAGAGCATCCTCGGCATGGACCGCCAGGTCGCGCTGACCTCCACCCTGGTCGTGGTGACCTTGGCGATCGTGACCTTGCCGTTCTTCGGTAGCCTCTCCGACCGCGTCGGGCGGCGGCCGCTCTACCTCGGTGGAGCGATCCTCTCGGTCATCCTGCCCTTCATCTTCTTCCCGATGGTGGAGACCGCCTCACCGGTCCTGGTCCTCCTGGCGTTCATCCTCATCATCAACATCGGTCGCGACCCTCAGTACGGCCCGCAGCCGTCCTACCTCGCTGAGCTCTTCGACGACGACGTGCGCACCACCGGCGTCAACGTCGCCGCCCAGGTCGGTGGCGTCATCGGAGGCGGCTTCGCACCGTTCATCGCCACCGCCCTCTACGGCTGGGGTGGCCTCATGCCGGTAACCATCTACGTCGCCGCCGTCTGTGCACTGGGCGCCCTCGCCGCGTACTTCGCCCCCGAGACCGCCGGCCGGCCGTTTGGCAAGGCCACCGAGGTTGCGCCGGCGAGCGACGGCCGCGCACTTGCCGCCGAAGGAGCCTGAAGAATGCAGCAGATGCTTGGCCCCGCTGCCGTAGCCGCCAAGTCCGAGATCGTCGACGTGCTGGCCCGGTATTGCGTCCACCTCGATGAGTACGACATTGACGCCCTCACCGACGTCTTCACGCCCGACTGCACCATGGACCAGGGCCCCGGACGAGGCGGCCCGATCAGGGGCCGCGAGGACGTCCTGCGCGGGATGAAGGAACGCCAGGCGCTCTTCCGCCGGACCCAGCACATCCTCGGGCAGTCCCTCATTGAGATGACCGGCGACGTGGCCACGGCGCTGACGTACGTCACCGCCTGGCACCAGCGATGGGACATGACCACCGGCATCGCGCGGCTGCGGTACCGCGACGAGCTTGTCCGCACCGAGGACGGGTGGCGCATCCAGTACCGGCGTTCCGAGGCGCTCGGCGTCGACGGCTTCGACGAGGCCCAGTGGAACTGGGTTCCCCGCCGAACCCCGGAGCCCGCTGACTCGGTGACCACCACCAACGCAGAACGGACGTCATGACTGTCGAAGAGCAAACACCTGTGGCCGCCATGGCCGCAGCTCTTGACGAGCTCAGGGCGAAGGACAGGTTCCACGAGCTCGAGGTTGCCTATTGCCGCGGCATCGACCGCCGTGATCCAGAGCTGCTTCGCTCGATATTCTTCCCGGACGCCACGGTCGTACACGGCTACATGAATGAGGGTAGCGCCGAGGACTGGGTGCTGTGGATCCTCGAAGACTTCGCCACCAAGTACGAGATGACGACCCACTACCTGCTCAACGAGTGGTACCGCGTCGACGGCGACCGTGCGGAGGGCGAAACGCACCGGCTCTCGTATCACCGGTTCGACAACTCCTCGCGCGAGCTGATCGCCGCGAGCCGGACCTTCAACCGGTACGAGCGCCGCAACGGACAGTGGCGCATCGTCTACCGGGAGGTCATCCGCGACTGGATCCACGAGCGCCCGGTCGACAAGGCGCTCTACGAGGGCGCCTTCGCCATGGAGATCAGCCAGCCAGGCCCCCACGACCGCAGTTACCAGGCCCTATCCATGTTTGGCCGCGGCCCACTCCAGTAGGCGACGCGTCTAAGCCCGCACGCTTCACCACTACGAAGGCCCCGCGGCAGCTCGACAGCTGCGGCGGGGCCTTCGTCGCCCCCCGTCGCAACCCGATCGAGCAGAACCCTTCGAACGCGGCCCACCGCCGGCACCGGTCGGCGACCGATTTCGCTCACGTATCACCGCGGTTTTCATAGGCTTGGCGCTCATGTCGACGGTCGACCTGCTCGTCGTTGCCGCGGTCGCCCTAGCCGCTGGCGCAATCAACTCGATCGCCGGCGGCGGGTCGCTGATCCTCTTCCCGGTTCTTGTCGCGCTGGGAATGGGCCCGATCGCCGCCAACGTCACCAACTCCATCGCCCAATGGCCCGGCTACATCGGCGGAGTCGTCGGGTTCCGCCCCGAGTACGCCGGCCAGCGCGGTCGGCTGGTGCGGTTCGGCGCCGTCGGCGCGGCGGGCGGGGCCGCGGGCTCCGTCCTGCTGCTGACCACGCCGGCCTCGGCGTTCGACGTCATCGTCCCGGTACTCGTCCTGCTGGCAAGCCTGCTGCTCGCCGCCCAGCCGCTGATCACCAGACGACTGCGAGGCGTAGAGCGCGCCGGTTCCTCGTCAGACCCGGCCTGGCTCTACGCCGTGCTCTTCCTGGCCACCGTCTACGGTGGCTACTTCGGCGGCGCGCTCGGCGTCATCCTGGTCGCCGTCCTCGGGCTCGGGCTGCGCAACCTCAAGCTGGCGAACGCGCTCAAGTCCGCAATCTCTGCTGTGACCGCGACCGTGACGCTGCTGATCTTCGGCATCTGGGGCCCGGTGAGCTGGGTCGTCGTCGCGGTCGCCGCCCCGGCCAGTCTTCTGGGCGGAATCCTCGGCGCGAAGGTCGCCAGGTGGATCCCGACGGCAGTTCTGCGCGTGGTCATCGTGACGTTCGGGGTCCTGGTTTCGGCTTACCTCTTCGCCCGCCTCTAGGCTCGATCGCCGTGACCGGTGTCGGTACACGGCCCACACGTGGCACCGCGGATGGGGTAGCCACGCCCGGGCGTCTCAGGCAACAGCGTCGAAGTGGCGCCGGCACCGGGCCTGGTAGGTCTCGATCCCGCCGACGTGCTCGGCGGCCCGGACGAGGGCGTCGTCACCGACGTCCCCCGGTAGGACGCGCTGGTGGAACCCGGCGTCCTCCCCACAGACGGCGCACACCGCCGTCAGCTTCGTCACGTCTTCGGCGAGCGCCATCAGCGAGGGCAGCGGCTCGAACGGCCGACCGTCGAACGTCACGCACAGCCCGGCGACGACCACCGTGGTGCCCGCGAGCACGAGCGCGCCGACGGCCGGCACCAGGTCCGCACCGAAGAACTGCGCCTCGTCGATGGCGAGGAGGTCCAGCTCTTGGCCGCGGACCAGCTCCATCAGCGCGTCCACGTCCGACGCCGGGCGGGACGACACGCGCAGACCCGAGTGGGAGGCCACCTGAGCGGCACCGTGCCGCTCGTCGAGCGCGTGGTTGATCACCTCGACGGCGAGCCCGGCGAGCTGGGCACGGCGCACCCGCCGCACGAGCTCCTCGGACTTCCCAGCGAACATCGGGCCGCACACCACCTGCAACCGACCGGAGGCTTCTCTGCGCATGCGCCGCAGACTAGCCAGCCCCGCTCGGTCGGCTGGCCTGATGATGGCCTCTATGGAACCGGGCTCGGTGTTCGAGGAGGAGCCATGCGCATCAGTCTGGACGTCACCAAAAACACCTGACCGGGCGGACCGCCGCGCCTGGCCCAGGACCTGGCCGCCGTTGCCACCGCCGCCGACGCGGGCGGCCTGGACACCCTGTCGTGTCACCGAGGCCTGCCCGGTCGGTCAACGAGGCCTGCTCGGGGCCATGTGCTCGGCGATGCCCTCGGTGGTGCCCGGCGCGGCCGGCGCAACAACGCTCCTCGTGGTCAGGCGCGGCGGATGGTGCTGACGTCGGTGGGGTTGATGAGGTCCGGCGCTGTCCACCCGGCGAGGTCGTACTCGGCCATGAACGCTTCGGCGAAGCCGCGGACGCGGTCGAGCTCGCCAGACTCCTGGGCCAGTCCGAGGATGTCGAGGTAGCTCTTCTCGGGCTGGCCCCAGTAGTTGAGCTCGTAGAGCTCGTGGCGGGAGCCGAACTCGCTGCCGATGGAGTCCCACAGGGCCTTCATCACCTTGGACCGGTCGAGGGCGGTGCGGCCGTTCGACCCGCGCAGGAAGCGGTCGAGATAAGGCCGTACCTCGGCGGTGGCGAAGTCGACGGCGTTGGAGTTCAGGTAGATCAGGCCCGAGGCGATGATCGTCTCGATGATCTGTTTCATCCGGGTGTACAGCCCCGGCGTCAGCGCCGCGAACGCGAGCGCGTACTCCTCGCTCGGCGTCATGATGCCGCCGAAGCCGGGCCGCGCGCCCTGGATCATCCCGTCGTTGAGCCCGGCGACCATGTGCCGGAACGCCATGATCTCCCCGAGGCCGGCCTGGACGCCCCGAAACTGGCCCGAGCCGGTGATGTCGAGGGCCTTGCTCACCAGGCCGGTGACGAAGTCGAGCTTGGTCATCAGGCGGGTGGAGGCCTGCAGGGCGGCCCGGGACATCCAGCCGGCGGCGCCGTTGAACTCGGTGACCTTCTGCGGGTCGTAGACGAGGACGTTCTCCCAAGGGATGAGGGCCCGGTCGAAGACGATGATCGCGTCGTTCTCGTCGAACCTGCTGGTGAGCGGGTAGTCGAAGGGGCTGGCCGCCGTCGCGGCCACGGACTCGTAGGAGGCGCGGGAGAAGAACTTCACGCCCTGGCCGTTGACCGGGGCCATGAAGATGAGCGCGAACTCCTTCTTCCCCAGCGTCGCGCCGAAGTGAGAAATGAATACGTACTGGGTCAGCGGTGACCCCGTGGCCACGACCTTCGCGCCGCTGACGATCAGGCCGCCGTCGGTCTCCTCCTCGACGTGGACGAAGACGTCCCCGACCTCCTCGACGCCGCGGCTGCGGTCCACCGGCGGGTGGACGATGGCGTGGCCGACGTGCAGGACGTCCTCCTGAACGCGGGTGTACCAGTTGCGCGCGTTCGCTGCGTACTCGCCGAAGAACTCAGGATCGGCGCCGAGGGTGGTGATGAGCGAGGCCTTGTAGTCGGGCGTGCGGCCCATCCAGCCCCACACGAGCCGCTGCCAGCCGGCGATCGCGTCGCGGCCGGCGCGCAGCTCGTCCTTCGTCCGGGGGGCCTTGAAGAAGGCGTGCGTGTAGCCGCCGTTACCGGTGTCCGTGGGGGCGACGAGGTCGGCGTTGGTGGCCGGGTCGTGGAGCGCGTCGTAGAGCCGCGCGATGGAGCGGGCCGAGTTGCGGTACGCGGGATGCGTGGTGACGTCGCCGATCCGCTCGCCGTAGATCCAGACCTCGCGCCCGTCACGGAGGCTCTCCAGGTACTCCTCCCCCGTCTGCGGCCGGGCGGTAGCGGTGGCGGCCGCGGGCGACGTCTGTGACACGGTCATGCGAGAGCTCCTTTGGGGGTGAGGCGGTCGAAGGCGCCGGAGAAGAAGATCAGGGGTGCGCCCTCGCCGTACTCGATGGTGCGGACCTCCCCGATGAACAGGGTGTGGTCCCCCGCCGTGTGCCGGTCGTGCATGCGGCAGGTGAGGTGGGCGAGGGCACCGTCGACGAGCGGGACGCCGTCCCGCCACACGAAGCGCGGCTCGAGCCCGCTGGAACGTCCGGCGAAGTGGCCGGCGACGTCCTGCTGGTCGTGGGTGAGCACGCTGACCCCGTAGTGGTCGATGGGGCCGAGAAAGTCGTGCATGCGGGTGCGCCGGTCGACCGAGACGAGGACGAGCGGTGGATCGAGCGACACCGAGAGGAACGAGCTGGCGGTCATGCCGCGGACATCGCCCTGGGGCGAGGTCGCCGTCATGACGATCACGCCGCTGGCGAAGCGGCCTAGCGCCGTTCGGAACTCTCTCGGTTCCACGGTCGAAGTGGCGACGGTCATCGGGACCTCCGTCATATGGACGTTCGTACAGAGCGGGACAGGGTGAGACAAGGTGCTGCGAGAGGGTGGAGGCCAGGGGCGGCGCCTCACGGGTGGGTGCCGATGTCTGACTGCGCCGCCTCAGGTGATGCCGCGGTCGGCGAGCCTCATTCCCTGAAGCAGCCGGTGGACGAGAGGCTCGACATCAGCGGCACGGAAGCGGTGATCCAGGACGGCCGCCCGGAGGCAGAGGCCGTCGAACAGGAGGCCAACCGTCCGGCCGGTGAGGGGATCGGTGTACTCGCCGACGATCTCGGCGAAGTCGTCGGACCACCGCCGGCTCTCTGCCCTGAGGGAGGGCCGATGGATCGCCGCCAGATAGAGGTCGTGCTCGAGCACGAGTCGGTCGTGCCGGTGGTACGTGAGCTCCTCGACGAGGTGGGCGATTCCGCCGGACAGTCCGAGCCGGCCGACCGCGTCCGCCAGGATGACGCGAGCGGTGTCCCGGCTGCGTTCCCGGGCGAGCCGGACGGTGGCCTCGAGGAGCTCGTCCTTGTCCACGAAGTGGTAGGTCGTGGACCCGAGCGGCACGTCGGCCGCGGCCGCCACCGCACGGAAGGTGAGGGCGGCAATCCCGTGCTCCTCGATGACCTCGAGCGCGGACTCGACGATGCGGAGCCGTCGCTCGGGGTCGTACCGGCGGACCCGGGAGCCGGGACTCGTACCCACGCGGGCAGTCGAGACCAGCATCGAACCTCCCTGGGTCGACGGTGACGGAGACTTCGCCGACGGATTGCCCGCCGGGTTTCCCGAACACTAAGACCGGAAGAACGACCGGCCCAATGTGACCCGTGACCAATCCGTGGAGGTGTTCCTATGCACCCGTCACAACGACAAGCGCGGGCCGTGACGACTTACTAGGGGCTGACGAGCCCCGGTCGCCTCGGCACGCCAGGACTTGTCGCGCATGACCCGCGTGCTTGTTCAGCCCGACGCCAGTCGCCAACGGTCGTCGACCTCGGCCTGACAAGTGCGTGCCTACCCTCCTCACGCGCGCCGTCACGAGGACGTGCCGGCTCGCCTGACCGCACCCATCGGAGGCCCGATGTCCACCACCGTCACCGACCGCGCGCCGCACGGCGGGTCGTCGAGCCGGCTGTCCGGCACGCTCGGCCCGCTGTCCATCGTCTTCATGGTGGTCGCGGCCGCCGCACCACTGACCATCTTCGTGTCCACCCCGGTCAACATGCTGAACAGCAACGGGGCCGGCATCGCCTTCGACTATGTCGTCGGGCCGCTCGTGCTCCTCCTCTTCGGCGCCGGGTTCGCCGCGATGTCGGTGCACGTGCAGAAGGCGGGGGCCTTCTACTCCTACATCACGGCCGCCCTCGGGCGGCCCGTCGGAGTCGGTTCCGGGTTCCTGGCGATGCTGGGCTACCTGCTCTTCCAGAGCTTCGTCTACATGCTGCTCGGGTTCACCGTCGAAGGGACGCTCCAGTCGTTCTTCGGCGCGGCGCTGCTGCCCTGGTGGGGCTGGACCATGATCTCGATGGTCCTCGTGGCCCTCCTCGGCTACGGGAACATCGACCTCAGCGCGAAGGTGCTCTCGGTGGCCCTCGTCCTCGAGGTCGTGGTCATCGTCGTCCTCGACGTCGCCATCCTGGCCGGCGGCGGTGGCCCCGAGGGCATCCAGCTCGCGCCGTACGTCGCGGGGGGCACCCTCACGAACGGCTCGCTCGCCCTCGGCGTGCTCTTCGGCATCAGCGTCGGCATGGGGTTCGAGGCCACCGCGATCTTCCGCGACGAGGCACGCGACCCGTCCAGGACGATCCCGCGGGCCATCTTCATGACGCTCATCGGCGCGGCGCTGTTCTACGGCGTGGCCGTGTGGGCCTGGATGCAGGCCTACGGACCAACGGGAGTGATGGACGCCGTCACCGCCGACCCCGCCAACGTCATCTTCACCACCGCGGCCGAATGGGTCGGCCCGATCTTCATGCACGTGGTGACCGTCCTGGCCGTCACCTCGATGTTCGCCTGCGTACTCTCCTACCACAACATCGTCACGCGCTACCTGCACTCGCTGGGTCACTCGGTCCTGCCCGCCCGTCTCACCTGGGTCCACCGTCGCCACCAGTCCCCGTACGTCGCCTCGGTCGTGACCTCGGCGATCGGAGCGGTCATCCTGCTCGCGATCCTGTTCAGCGGGCTCGACCCGTTTGTGGTCTTCGGCTGGGAGATCGCCGTCGGCACCCTCTGCCCGCTCATCCTCTTCACCCTCACGAGCGTCGCGATCTTCCGGTTCTTCCGCCGGAACAAGGGGCTGCCGGTGTCCCGTTGGGCATCGACCTTCTCGCCGATCCTCTCGTTCATCCTGCTTGGCTCCATCGCCGCGGTGGCCCTGATGAACTTCTCGGTGCTCTCTGCCGCCGATCCGGCGGTGAACGTCGCACTGCAGCTGCTGCCGGTGGTGGTCTTCCTCGTCGGCGTCGGCGTCGCGCTGCTGACGCGTCGCTTCAGGGCCCACCGATACGAGACCTTGCGCGAGCACGGCCGGGCCAGGACGGCGCCGGAGGCCGACGGCCCCGCGGCGGAGCCGGTCGAGGCCAATCGCTGAGCCGCCGGCCGCGCTCGAGCAGGCGGCCGCCGTTCTCGCTGCCGTCGGGGTGAGCGCGCCGGAGGACGGCGCGGACGAGCTGTCCCCCGCCGGCATCCTTGCCGGCCGGGGCGTCTGAGCACCGGCACGGCGAAAGGGCTCCGGTCTCGTGAGAGACCGGAGCCCTTTCGGCGTGCCGAGAGCGCGTCAGAGCGCCGGCACGGTGAGCTGGAGCACCTTGAAGTCGGCTCCGGACGGGTCGACCACGACGCCCCACCGGCCGAAGCTCAGCACGTTGTCCTGGGTGTTGACCCGCCCACCGGCACGAGCGGCCGCGACCACGGCGTCGGCCTGGTCCACCACGTTGAACCACGGCAGCCAGTGCGGCGGCAGCACGTCACGCAGCGCCGGCTCCACCTCGTTGCTGCCCCGCAGCGCGGTCCCGTCGGCGTCCCGGAAGAAGTGGATCGGCGGGTCGACCGGCTCCGACGCCTGGCCCGGGAAGAGGGCCCGCTGGAACGCCAGCTGCTCGTCGACGTCGTGGTTCGTCGCGTCCGTGAGCGACAGCCGACCGAGCTCGGGCGACGGTGGCACCGCCACCCCGGGAGGCAGCACGGCGAGGCCGAACAGAGCGCCGAAGGGGTCGACGAGCTCGACCGCGTCGCCGGGCACTGCCAGGTGCCGGCCCCGGCGGGTGACGGCCGCGCCGGCCGCGACAGCGCGGTCGGTCGCGGCGTCCAGGTCCTCGGCTCCGAGATACGTCCGCCAGCCGGCCCGCACCGGGTCGAGCTGGGGGTCGACGTGCAGGCCCGCCACGACGGTGCCCGACCGCAGGAACACGCCGGCGGTCTCGCTCGCCTTCCGCAGCTCCCAGCCGAGGACTGCCGCGTAGAACTCCGCGAGACCGTCGGCGGAGCGCGCGTGAAGCTCCTGCCAGACGCTGGCACCCACGGGGTAGTCAATGTGGTTCACATCTGTCCTTTCTGGTGGTTCTGAAACGTGTCGCCGTACTCAGCCGCCGGCCGTGCCCGCCGCAAGGGCCGGCTCGGCGACGGACTCGGTCGTGGCCGCGCACTCGGCGGCCTCGTGCCGGACCTGGCCGGTGAGGTGGTACCCCGCCGTCGGTCCTGCGAAGAACTGGAACTGGTCGGTACGGCTCTGGGTGGTCCAGATGTCCCGGAAGTAGCGCTGCAGCGCCTGGCCGTCCGCCGAGACCCCGCTTCCGGCGGTCCGGATGAGGGTCTGCACGGCCTCCCACACGAGCTCCTCGACGACGAAGTGCGCATTGTTGAGCCGCATGGCTCGGGCCTCGTCGAACGCCTCACCCTCGGTCGCCGAGCGGCGGGCGTACTCCTCGTAGAGCCGGCCGCTGTGCAGGAGCGCCCCCTGCGCCGCGTCGACCTGTGCCATGGCCATGCCCAGCACCCGCCGCCAGTCGTCGGCGTCGGCGCGGAGGCGGGCGGGGTCGAACGGAGCCCGGGTCGTGCGGATGATGCGCTCGTACTCGTCCAGCGCGGCGTACCCGAGCCCGACGGCGACCGCCGCCACCTCGCCCTCGGCGAACCCCATGAACACGCCCGAGTAGGTCGGGTTGCGGTGCACGGCGTATCCGATGCTCGGCCCGGCGGAGTGGACGGTCCAGGTCTCGCGGCTGATGCGGTGATGCGGGACGAAGACGTTCGTCATGGTGATGCTGTTGGACCCGCTCCCGCGCATCCCGATGACGCGGCCCCAGTCGTCCAGGACCGTGTAGTCCACGCGGTCGATGACGGCCCAGGCGCGGTACTCGTCCTCGCCGTCGGCCCCGGGAATCATGACGGTGGGGAAGAAGTGCGTGGAGTACGGCGCACCGGAGCAGTAGCGCCACGTTCCGGAGATGAGGTAGCCGCCCTCCGTCGGAACCACCGTCGCGGCCCGCGGGTTGCCGCTGGCCGGGGCGATCATGTGGCCGTGCTCGCCGAAGACCTCGGCCTGCGTCGCCTCAGGCCAGTAGGAGGAGAGCGTCAACGTGTGCGCCGCCGACAGCGAGAGGCACCAGGCGGTGGACGGGCATCCGCGCGCCACCTCGGAGATCACGGCGAAGAAGGCGGGGACGCCGAGCTCGAGGCCGCCGAAGCGCCGCGGCAGGAGCACCTTGTAGAAGCCGTGCTCGAGGAAGTACTCGTGGACGTCCTGGGCGTACTGCCCGTCGGACTCGGTCTGCGCCTGCCGGGCCCGCAGTCGCTCCCGGATATCCCGGGCCCGGTCGAGCAGTCGCTGGAGCTCGGCGCGGATCCGCGCGTCGGGCTCGATGACGACCGCCTGGCTGTACGGGCCGCTGAGGCCCGGGTCTCGGGCGGGACGGGTGATGGGCGCTTCGTGGCCGGAAGCCGTGGGTGTCTGGACGGGCGTCCTGGCACGAGTCATGAGGTGACCCCCTTCGGTGGAGTGGCAGGTCACCAGTCTTCGAGGGCCCCATTGGGCAAGCCATATCGGCTACGGCCAACTCGCGGCGCACCTGATGTGCACCGCGCACAACGGCCGGGTCAGAGACGGGGGTTCACAGCGGGCGTCGGGTAGGGATCGACGACCTGATCCATCGTCGAGGCGGCCCCGTCCGCCCCCAGCACCTCGATGCGGCTGAGCACGCGCGGGTCGGCCAGCGTGCTGAACCCGAAGAGGTTCCCCCAGGGGTCCGTGAGGACGGCATATGTGTTGAAGGGGGACTCGGAGGTGGGAATGAGGACACGGGAACCTGATTCCACCGCCCTGGACAGGCTCGTCGAGACGTCCTCGACCTCGAAGTAGATCAGCCAGTGCGGCCGGGAGGCGAAGCCCGCGACCCCGTGAAGCTTGAAGATGCCCGTGGCAATTCGCCGATCGCCGTGCAGAAACCGCATTTCGAAGGGGTCGTCGCGCATCACCAGGTAGTCGAGATCGAGCAAGCGGCCCCAGAACTCGGTGGCATCGTCGACGCTCAGCGCGGAGTAGTCGCAGTTGGCGTGCCAGTAGATGGAAGCCTCGTCCGAGGAGACGCCGCTCCGCGGGCGCAGCTCGACGACCGCGCCGGTCCGGGGTGCGATGTAGTGCCGTTCGTCGTCCCCGTCGCGCACGGCGTGATGCGTGACCCCGAGATCCTGCACCCGCTCCACCGCCCGCTCGACGGAGTCCACCGCGAACACCGGGACCCAGCCGGTCACGCCCGGCAGCTGGGGAGAGCCCGTCGATGCTCCCCGGTCACGCAGCGCGATCCCGGGCTCGGCCCCCCGCGGTAGCTCGAGGAGCCACTCGTAGTACGCGGCGGCCTCGACCGGCAGGGGGGTCAGCAGCTCGGCTTGGTGCAGCTGGCCATCCGCCGGACTCTCGCTCACGGGCCCAGTATGTTCCATCACGGTCGCAAGCTTCGGGCCGGCTCCGGGCTGGTGCTGTCCTCCTCGAGCGCGGCGAGCGCCAGCGACAGGTTGGTGATGCTCCAGCTGCTCTCGATTCCCATGCCCAACAGCTCCTCGATCTGGCGCAGTCGGTAGCGCAACGTGTTGCGGTGGACGAAGAGCCGGTCGGCGGTCTCGCCGGCGACCCGGTCGGTGTCGAGATAGACGTGCAGCGTCTCGACGAGGGATCCACCGTGGCGGCGATCGTAGTCGAGGAGCGGACCGAGGAACTGCCGCGCGAAGTCACCCAGCGGGAGCGCCTCGTTCGTGATGACGAGCAGCTGCGAGAGGTCGATGCGTCGCGGGTACTGAACACCGGTTCCCTGGCACAACGCTGCTCGGGCCTCGTGGTAGCCCACCCGCAGGCCGCTCGCCCCCACGTGGGGAAGGCTGACGCCCACCCTGGCGTCAGGGCCCAGATCGGCGACGTGCTGCAGGAGGGTCCCGGCGATCCGTCCGACCATGGGATCGTCCGGGATCACCATGACGATGTCCTCCCCGCGCACCACTCGGACGAACGGATCGGGGCGGTTGCTCATCAGGGCGTGGATGGCCCACGGGATCTTCAGGAGCCGCGGTGAACTCGTCCGGCTGCGGCCGAGCAAGACCCGATGGGGCCGGTTCGAGTCAAGGCCGATGCCGGTCATGCGCTCCCGGGCCTCACGCCCCGACAGGCGATTCTCGATGATGTCGTCGAGGACGTCCGCCGCGAGCTCCCGGCGAACCTGCTGCCCGGCGCGAAGCCGGCCGATCTCCAGCGCGACGATCTCTGCCGCGACGTCGACGAGGTACCTCTTGTCGCCGGGCTCGCGGGCGGCGAGCAGCGAGACCGCCTCGTGATGGAGCTCCACGGTGAGGACGACGATGCCGGCCTCGCCCGGGGCCTCACGTGCGGCGAGCACGTGCTCGTAGTCCCACAGCGCCCGGCCGGGGGCTGTGGCGAGCACGCTGCCGTCGAGGTCGAAGAGGCCGACCTCTGCCTCGATCGACCGGTGCAGGACCGCCATGAGCCGCCGCAGTCCCCCCTCCTGGGCCGCGCGCAGGAGACGCGGCACGTCGGCGGCGGCGTGCGGCTGGAGGGCGCTCATGGCACGCATGATGCCCGAGGTCGCGCGCCCGCCCTAACCGGTCGCGGACGAGGGCGAGCGCGGTCAGGGCTGCGGGTGCGCCTCGGTCACCGCGTCGACGGCGTCAGGAGCCACGGTCGGGGCGTCAGCGGAGTCGACGGCGGCGAGGGCTTCCGTCATCGGGGCCGTGCCGGCCGGCGTGCCGTCAAGCCTCTCGGCGAGGGCGGTGAGCACCTCGGCGACGTCGTCGGCCGCCGGCCGATCGTCCGGGTCCTTGGCGAGCAGGTCGTCCACGAGCCGGTCGAGCTCCACCGGTATCCCAGGACTCAGCTGGGTCAGCCGCGGCGGCTGGACGTAGACGTGCTGGTGCAGCACGCTCTCGGGTCGCTCGCCGGTGAAGGGCGGCCGGCCGGCGACGAGCGCGGTGAGCAGGCAGCCGAAGGAGTACATGTCCGTGGCGCGGGTGGCCGGCTCGGCCCGGGCCTGCTCCGGGGCCATGTACTCGGCGGTGCCCTGGGTGGTGCCGGGCGCGGCCAGGGAGGTCACCGCCTGGTACTCAAAGGCGGCGATGCCGAAGTCGACGACCATCACCCGGTCGCCGTCGACCAGGATGTTCGCGGGCTTGACGTCCCGGTGCACGATGCCGGAGGCGTGGGCCGCGGCGAGCGCCCCGGCCACCCGGCCCGCGACGCGCAGCGCCTCCTGCAGCGGCAGCGACCCCTCCCGCAACACGGCCGCCAGGTCCTGGCCCTTGAGCCGCTCCATGACGATGTAGGCGATGTCGCCGTCGACGCCGGCGTCGTGGACCGTGACGATGTCGGGGTGCTCGAGGGCCGCGGTGGCGATCGCCTCGCGGTGCACGCGCTCGCCGAGTGTGGGGTCGGCGGAGCCGGCCAGGCTCACCGTCTTGACGGCGACCCGCCGGGCGAGCACGAGGTCGAGCCCGCGCCAGACCTCGGCCATCCCGCCGCGGCCGAGGCGGCGGTCGAGCTCGTACCGGTCGGCGAGCACTCTTTTGGGCACCGCTGGATTGTCTCGGACGACGGCCGGTACGGCATCACGAGTCGACGAGGAACGTCATGGCGGGCGAAGCCCGTCGGACCGGCTCCTGACCGGAGCCGCCCCTGTCCGGCCGACAGCACAGCGGATAGCGTGGCTGATGCCCCGTGCGGCTGCTGGCCACGGCTCGGCGTGACCGGGCACCCGGGCGGGCCCACCTCCGCCGAAGGGAGAGACCGATGCAGGACGACCAGGTCGAGCGCAACCTCCAGGGAATGGACGACCTCGACTTCGACGGGTGGAACAAGGGCGACTGGCACGGCGTCTTCGCCCACCACCACACCGACGACGTGCTGGTGGACTGGAAGGGGCAGGACCCGACCCACGGGCTGCAGGAGCACATCGACGCGATGAAGGCGTACGTCGAGGCCGCGGGGGGCGCACCACCGCAGATCACCTCCCACCCGATCCGGTTCGGCTCGGGCGAGTGGACCTGCGTCATCGGCGAGTTCGAGAACGGCAGCCGCATGGTCACGGTCGCCAGGTGGCACGACGGCGCGATCGCCGAGGAGTACATCTGGGCCTGATCTTCCGTACGCTCCGCGACCTCTGGCCGGGCTCCGGCCCGTGGCCGATGGTCACCTGTCGAACCGACCCTTGTGCTTAGGTGAGCCTTACCTTATCTTCTCGGCTGCGGAGTGATGACGCGTGTCGTCTCACCCCACCACCGACCGCCCGTGAGGCTCAACCGAGGAGTTTCGTTTGCGCGCGCCCCGCTTCCTTCTGCCCGTCAGCGCCCTCCTGCTATTCCCGGCCGGGTGCGCGACGGACCCGGACCCGGCGGCCTCCGCTGCCGGCACCGTCCAGGTGGACGCGACCGACGACCGGTGCGCACCCTCCCGGACCGAGCTCCCTGCAGGGGTCACCACGCTGAGCATCACCAACGGTGGCCGGCAGGTCACGGAGGTCTACGTCTACGACGGGGACCGGATCGTCACCGAGAAGGAGAACATCGGCCCGGGCACGAGCTACGACCTCGCGGTCGACCTGCCGGCCGGGTCGTACGTGCTGGCCTGCAAGCCCGGAATGGTCGGCGAGGGCATCCGCACGGAGCTCGTCGTCTCCGGCGAGGGCCGCCAGGAGGACCCGGCGGCCGCCCAGGCGGCGCAGGACTACCGCGACTGGGTCACGGCCCAGGCCGACGCGCTCGTCCCCGCCGTCGAGGCGTTCGCCGCCGCGGTCAAGTCCGGCGACGTCGAGCGCGCGAAGGCCCTGTACGCGCCCTCCCGTGAGCCGTGGGAGCGCATCGAGCCCGTGGCCGAGAGCTTCGGGGACCTCGACCCGCGCATGGACGCCCGCGAGGCGGACCTGGCCGCCGGCGAGGCCTTCACCGGCTGGCACCGGCTCGAGAAGGCGCTGTGGACCGGCGAGGACCTCGCCGCCCTGGCCCCGGTCGCCGACCAGCTCGTCGCCGACGCCACCGAGCTGCGCCAGCGCGTGCCCAACGCCGTCATCACCGCCACCTCGGTGGGCAACGGCGCCAAGGAGCTGCTCGACGAGGTGGCCACCGGGAAGATCACCGGCGAGGAGGAGGCCTTCTCCCACACCGACCTGGTGGACTTCTCCGCCAACGTCGAAGGTGCGGCCAAGGCCTTCGAGGTGCTGCGGCCGCTCGTGGAGCAGAACGCCCCCGAGCTCGCCACCCAGCTCGACGAGCGGTTCGTCGCCGTCGACGCCGCCCTCGCCCGCCATCGCGACGGCGACGGCTTCGCCTCCTACGACACCGTCGAGGAGGTAGACCGGCGCGAGCTCGCCCGCGTCGTCGACGCCCTCAGCG
The DNA here is from genome assembly GCF_009193175.1 of Georgenia ruanii. Taxonomy (GTDB): domain Bacteria; phylum Actinomycetota; class Actinomycetes; order Actinomycetales; family Actinomycetaceae; genus Georgenia; species Georgenia ruanii. The sequence goes on from NZ_VUKE01000027.1 coordinate 20,349, forward strand.
AGCCGCTGTCCCGGCTGAGCGCTGCCGCCGCGGCATGAACGCCCTCTCCCGGCGCGGGTTCCTCGGCGCCCTGGCCGGCGCGGCCGGCACCGGCGTGCTGGCCGGCGGGGCCGGCGGCGTCGCGCTCGAGCGGGCCCGCGACGGCGACGCCACGGTGGCCTTCGACGGCGAGCACCAGGCCGGCATCGCCACCCCCGTGCAGGGCCACCTGCACTTCGCCGCCTTCGACGTCACGACGACCAGCCGAGCGGAGCTCGCCGGGCTGCTGCGGGACTGGACCGTCGCCGCGCGGGCGATGTGCGCGGGACGGCCGGTCGGGGAGGACGGCGCCGTCGACGGCTCCCCGCTCGCCCCGCCGGAGGACACCGGCGAGGCCCTCGACGCCGGCGCCGGCCGGCTCACCCTGACGGTGGGGCTGGGCCCTTCCCTGTTCGACGGCCGGTTCGGCCTGGCGGACCGCCGGCCGCCCGCGCTCGTCGACCTGCCCGCCTTCCCCGGGGAGGCGCTCGACCCGGCCCGCTGCGGCGGCGACCTCGCCGTCCAGGCCTGCGCGGACGACCCGCAGGTCGCCGTGCACGCCATCCGGAACCTCACCCGCATCGCGCACGGCCGCGCGGCCATCCGCTGGGCCCAGCTCGGCTACGGCAGGGCCGCGAGCACCTCGCCGGATCAGCCCACCCCGCGGAACCTCTTCGGGTTCAAGGACGGCACCGCCAATCCCGGCGGCGACGACGCCGCCACCCTGGCCGAGCACGTGTGGGTCCAGCCCGACGACGCCGCGCAGCAGCACCCAGGTGCGGCGTGGATGACCGGCGGGTCGTACCTGGTGGCCCGGCGCATCGCGATGGTCGTCGAGACCTGGGACCGCACCTCGCTGCAGGAGCAGGAGCAGGTGATCGGGCGCACCAAGGGCGCGGGCGCCCCGCTCGGCGGGACGCACGAGCGGGACGAGGTGGACGAGGTGGACCCCGCGGCGCTGCCGGCCAGCTCGCACGTGCGGCTGGCCCACCCCTCCCGCCACGGCGGCGCGCGGATGCTGCGCCGCGGCTTCAACTACGTCGACGGCTCCGACGGCCTCGGCCACCTCGACGCCGGGCTGTTCTTCCTGGCCTACCAGCGCGATCCCCGGCACGCCTTCGTCCCTGTCCAGCAGACCCTCGCGGCGCAGGACGCCATGAACGAGTACGTCCGGCACACCGGCTCGAGCATCTGGGCGGTCCCGCCCGGCACGAGCCCGGAGGGCTTCTGGGCCGAGGGGCTGCTCACCGGCGCCGGCTGACCAGGGACCGCGCCGACAGGTGAGACCGTGCCGGCGCCCGACGGCGAGGCGAGCCCTCGTCGTCGGGCGCCGGCATCGATCAGGCGCGGGCGGACGTCGTCCGGCTCTCCGCCTGTCCCGTCGCGGGTTCGGCGCCGTCGTCGGCGGAGTCGCCCTCGCGGGCGTCGTCGCCGGCCGCGTCAGCGTCGGCCGCGGCGGCCTGCTCCTGGGCGCGCTCGGCCAGCAGCGCCTCGGCCTCCTCGGGCGTGACGGCCTCGCCGCGCGCGACCATCCCGGCGACGTCGGACAGCGCGATCTCCCGGATGAAGAACGCCAGCACGAACCCGACGGCCAGCAGCGGCACGAGGTACCAGAACGCCGGCGCCAGGGCGTGGGCGTAGGCCTCGACGATGCCGGCGCGCAGCGGCTCGGGCAGGGTCTGGACCACCTGCGGGGTCAGCGACGCCGGCGCCGCCTCCCCGCCCGCGCCGGCCGCGGGCACGTCCGCGAAGACCTGCTTGAGCTCGTCGACGAGCCGGGAGGTGAAGATCGAGCTGAACAGCGCCGTGCCCACGGCCGCACCGATCTCGCGGAAGAAGTTGTTGGCGCTGGTGGCGGTGCCGATCTCGTGCGGGTCGACGGCGTTCTGCACGGCCAGGACCACCGTCTGCATGACCAGGCCCAGGCCCGCGCCGAGGACGAAGACCATGAGCGAGTACTGCAGCATGGAGATCTCGGCGTTGATCGTGGTCATCCACACCAGCGTCGCGGTCGCGATGCCCATGCCGGCGATCGCGAAGATCTTGTACTTCCCCGTCTTGGTGATGGTGATGCCGGAGGCGATCGACGTCAGCATGACGCCCGCCATCATCGGCAGCATGAGCAGGCCGGACTGGGTCACCCCCGTGCCTGTGGCCATCTGCAGGAACGTCGGCAGGAAGCCCAGGGCCGCGAACATGCCCATGCCGATGACCAGGCCGATGATCGTCGAGACGGTGAAGACGGAGTTGCGGAACAGCCGCATCGGCAGCACCGGCTCCGGGGCGCGCAGCTCGACGACGACGAACAGCACCCACGCCACCACCGTGCCGGCGATGAGCGCGACGAGGCGGCCGTCGGACAGGTCGTACTTCCCGACCATGCTCTCCCACGTGGCCACCAGGATGAGCGCCGAGGTCGCAACGGCCAGGAGGACGGCGCCGAGGACGTCGAGGCGCTTGCCCGAGCGGTGGGTGGGCAGCTTGAGCGTGAACCACGCGATGGCCAGCGCGACCAGGCCGATGGGGATGTTGACCCAGAACGCCCAGCGCCAGTCGTGGGAGTCGGTGAACCAGCCGCCGAGCAGCGGCCCGGCCACCGCGGCCACGCCGAACAGCGCGCCCATCGGGCCCATGTACTTCCCGCGTTCCCGGGCCGGGACGATGTCCGCGACGATCGCCTGCGACAGGATCATCAGCCCGCCGCCGCCCAGGCCCTGGATGCCGCGCCAGGTCACGAGCTGGTTGAAGGTCTCCGCGAAGCCGGCCCCGGCCGACGCGACCGTGAACAGCCCGATGGCGATCAGGAACGGGTAACGCCGCCCCCACAGGTCGCCCGCCTTGCCGTACAGCGGCATGACGACGGCGACGGCGAGGATGTAGATGGTGATGAGCCAGCCCTGGTGCTCCACGCCGTCGAGCTCGCCGACGATCGTGGGCATGGCCGTGCCGATGATGGACTGGTCCAGCGAGGACAGGAACATGCTCGCCATGAGGGCGGCGATGATCAGCCAGACGGTGCGCTTGTCGAGGACGATCGGCGCACGGTCGGCCGAGACCGCGGGCCGGGTCTCGGCCGTGGGCGCGGGCGGGTTGGGCACAGGGGGCTCCTTGTGAGGAGAGGCGGGGGTTGCCGAGCAGGCGGAGATACGGTACCCGGCCGCGCCGTCCGGAATTAAGGGATTTTCCTGTGACGGGCGCCTCGCCCCGCACTCTCGGGTCGGCGGGGGGTCGCACGGTGGAGTGGTGCCTTCAACGGGCCCCGGCGCGAGTCCCCCCGCCGTACGCTGCGCGGTATGTCGGAGTTCTTCGCGATCTTCGAACCGGGTCTGCGCCACCTCATCGAGGAGCGTGAGCGCCGGAGGCTGGACATCCAGCGGCCCGGAGAGGGCGCCCCGCCGTTCGGGCCGGTCGACCTCGACGCCGGCGTGGCCTACATCGAGGAGCCGCGGCCCGGCGGCGGCGACGGCCCTGCGGCTGATGGTGTCGCGCCGCCGCCATCAGCGGGGCGTTGACCGAAGACGGAGTACGGACTATCCGTCTTCGGCGAAGGCCGCCGAACGCATCGCACGACGCGTGACGGCGCGGAGTATCAGGTCATGTCCCCGACGATGCGGACCCGGAGAGCGGCTCCATGGCGACATTCCCCACCCACGATCCGCCCACGCCCCTCCGGCCGTTCGTCGCCGCCGCTCACGGCTATGCGGTTCCGGCGAACCCCACCGGTCTGCACCGCGGGCTGCCCTCGCGCCATCTCACGCTCGTCGTCGAGCTGCTCGCGCCGCTGCGCCTCTCCGGGCTCGGCAGCCCGGTCGCCGCGCACGCCGTCGCCGGCGGGCTGCACACCCGGCCGGTCCTGATCGACGCGTCGGCGCCGCAGGAGGGTCTGCAGTACGCCCTCACCCCGCTCGGGGCGGAGGCGCTCCTGGGGCTGCCGGCCTCGGAGCTGGCCGGGCGCGATCTGGACCTCGCCGACCTGCTGCCGGAGGCCGACCGCCTGGTCGCGCGGCTGCAGGAGACCCGCAGCTGGGCCGCACGCTTCCGGCTGCTCGACGAGGCCCTGCTCGCTCGGCTTGCCGGACGGGAGGTGCCCGCCGTGCGGCCCGAGGTCGCCGAGGCCTGGCGGGTGATCTTCCGGCGCGGCGGGCAGACGCGGATCGGTACCGTCGCGACGCACGTCGGGTGGGGGCGGCGCCACCTGGCGGAGCAGTTCCGCCTCGTCACCGGGCTCACCCCACGGGAGGCGGTGCGCATCGCCCGCTTCGAGCACGCCCGTGGGCTGCTGCTCCGCCCGGGCCGGCCGGGGCTGGCCGACGTCGCCGCCCGCGCGGGCTACGCCGACCAGCCGCACCTGGCCCGGGAGTGGCGCGCGCTGGCCGGCTGCAGCGTCGGCACCTGGCTGCGCGAGGAGCTCCCATTCGTTCAAGACGGCGCCCACCGCACGGGTGCAGGATCCACGTCATGAGCGAAACCACGAGCGAAACCACGAAGAAGCTCGCCCCACCCACCCCGACCGTCTGGCCGAGCGTCGGGTTCGTCGACGTCGACGCCGGGATTCGGTTCCTCGAGAGCCTCGGCTTCGTCGTCACGGCCCTGCACCGCGGGCCGGACGGCGTCGTCGAGCACGCCGAGGCACGCTGGCCGGGCGGCGGGGGCGTCATGTTCGGCAGCCGGGCCAAGGCGGGCGCCTGGGGAAGGCTGGGGCCGCAGGGCGTGTACGTCGTGACCGCCGATCCCGCCACCGTCGACGCCGCGTTCGAACGGGTGCAAGGCCTGGACGGGGTGGAGGTGCTCCGCCCACCCCACGGGACCGACTACGACGCACGCACGTTCGACGTGCGCGACGCGGACGGGAACCTCTGGGCCGTCGGCACCTACCTCGGCGCCTGAGCCCGCTTCCCCACGGGGGCCACCCGCCTCGCGGTCCGCCCGCGTGGGAAGTGCGCGGACGTGGGGAGAGTGCGGACGCCGGACCCGACGTGGGAGGGGTTCCCTAGGCTGGGCCTCATGACTGCCGCGACCCCAGCCCCACTGACGGCCGAGACCCTGCGCATCGGCGCCCACGTGCGCCACGACGACCCCGTCGCCGCCGGGCTGGAGCGCGGCGCGGCGCTGAGCCAGTTCTTCATCGGCGACCCCCAGGGCTGGAAGAAGCCGGTGGTGGCCTACGACGGCGGGGCGCCGGCCCTGCGCGCCGCGGCCGAGGAGGCCGGCATCGACCTGTACGTCCACGCGCCGTACGTCCTCAACGTCGCGACGACGAACAACCGGATCCGCATCCCCAGCCGCAAGCTGCTCCAGCAGCAGATGGACGCCGCGGCCGAGGTCGGCGCGAAGGGCCTGATCGTCCACGGCGGGCACGTCGGCTCCGACGCCGAGCTGGAGACCGGCTTCGACAACTGGCGCAAGGCGGTGGAGCGCACCGACATCAAGGTCCCGCTGCTCATCGAGAACACCGCCGGCGGCAACCACGCGATGGCTCGTCAGCTCGAGCGCATCGCCCGGCTGTGGGACGTGATCTCCGGGGCCGAGGGCTTCGACCGGGTGGGGTTCTGCCTGGACACCTGCCACGCGTTCGCCGGCGGCAGCGACCTGACCACCGTCGTCGAGCAGGTCCGGGAGGTCACCGGGCGCATCGACCTCGTGCACCTCAACGACAGCCGCGACGCGTTCAACTCCGGCGCCGACCGGCACACCAACCTCGGCACCGGGACCATCGACGCCGACGCGCTCGCCGGCGTGGTGCGCGAGGCGGGCGCCGCGGTGGTGTGCGAGACCCCCGGCGGGGCCGTGGAGCACCAGGCGGACTTCGCCTGGCTGCGCGCGCGACTCTGACCCGCCTCGGCCGAGCACCGAGCACCGAGCACCGAGCACCGAGCTGACGCTCGGCGGCGCTGGGCCATCCCGGTCCCGCCGGGCGTCACCGCCCGGGCGCCGACGCGGCCTCCGCCTCGGCGGCGATCCAGGCGCGCGCGGCCACCAGCTCGGCGACGAGCGTCTCGGTGAGCAGGCGGACGTCGTCCTCGTCGTCGTGCGGGTAGCGCAGCACGTAGGCGGCACCCTCGAGATCCCCGCCCACGCTCACCACGGTGGTCCGCCGGGGCAGCGTCCACTCGAGGATGCCGTCGTCCCAGGAGGACCCGGCGTAGGACAGCAGCCGGTAGTCGGTGTTCTTGGTGAGGTAGACGTCCACGTGGGCCCAGTCACCGGACTCGCAGGCGACGGCGGCGCGCCGGGGTCCCTCGCGCAGCATGAGGGCGGACTGCTGCGCCGAGCTGAGCCGGCGCGCCGGGGCGGCGATGTGTGTGCCGGCCGGGCCGAGGAGGAGGTCGGCGACGACCGGGCGCCAGTCCGCCTCGGTCGCCAGCAGGTGGGCGGTGGCCTCGGCGGCCTTCTCCACCGTGGCGGCGAGCCGCTCGGCGGGCCGGCCCAGCAGGTGGTCCTCCAGCGCCAGGAGCATCACGAGCGTGTGCTGGAAGCTGCGGCAGGCCACCCCGCCGAGCTCCGGCTCCGCGGCCATGAGCACGGTGCTCGCGGCGAGCCGGGTGATCGGCGAGCCGGGCACGTTCGTCAGCGCCGTCACCGTGGCGCCGTCGTCGAGCCGGCCCAGGGCGTCGATCGTCTCCCTCGACCCGCCCGTCGCGGAGATGGCGACGGCGAGGGTTCCACCGCCCCACCGCGGCAGCAGGTCGCTGCTGGCGAGCTCGGCGACGGAGAGCAGCCCCTGCGCCCGCATCCGCCGCGCCGCGACACCGGCGGCGTAGGCCGAGGACCCCATCCCGAGCAGGACGACGCGCCCGGGCAGCGGGTGCAGGTGGCGCCACGGGTTCGCCTCGCGCAGCGAGGCGGCCAGCGCGGCGAGCACCTCGGGCTTGCGGGTGAGGTCGGCGAGGAACTCCTCGGGCTTCATCGGGCTCCCTCCACGAGCTCGGGCAGCGCACCGGCGGGCACGTAGGCCCAGCGGGGCAGGTGGGTCGCGGCGTAGGTGAACTCCCGGCACACCTGCCGCAGGCGGAACGGGCGCAGCAGCGCCTCCTCGAGCAAGTCCGCACGCCCGGCCGCGGCCAGCGTCGCCCGGTAGGCGTCGAGGAACGCCTGCACGAACTCGCCGGTCATGCGCTCGACGCGCGCGGGGTCGAGGTCCGGGTGGTGCTTGCGCAGCACGAGCCCGGCGTGGCGGATCGACTGGGTCATGCCGGCGACGTCGAGCGCGGGCGGCTGCGCCCTGGTGCGCTGCGCGGGCGGCACCACCGGGTTGCCGTCGAAGTCGATGACGGCGTAGGACTCCCCGGCGCGCAGCACCTGGCCGACGTGCAGGTCGCCGTGCCCGAGCAGCATGGGGGTCCCGGCCAGCTCCGGCGGCGGCACCGCCCCCGCGGCGATCTCGTCGCGGTGCCGCGCGAGCTGGGCGTGCTCGGCGCCGGTGGTCGCCTCGAGGGCGCGTCGCAGGTCGGCCCGGGCCTCCGTGTGCCAGCGGGCGACGTCGGCCGCGTCGGCCGGCCGGCGGGTGGGCAGGAGCGCGAGGTGAAAGTGCGCGACCAGCTCGCCAAGCCGCCGACCGGGCGTACGCACGGCGTCCGGACCGTCGGTGCAGGCGCGGCGCAGGTCCTCCACCGCCCAGGTCCAGCCGTCGACGGCGCCCGGCAGGTAGGCGGTGACGCTCGCGACCAGTCGTGGTGCGGCCGCGCGCGAGGGCAACCACTGCACCAGGCCCCACGGGCGCGGGGTGCCCGTGAAGCCGGCGCGCTCGAGCAGCTCGAGGATGGCGGGGGCCGGGTGCGGTCCCTCGGTGGCCTGGAAGGTCCACTTCACCACGCCGCGCCCGCCGAGCACGACCGACTCGTTCGTCTGGTCGACGTCGATCGCGGCCTCCCCGGTCACCGGCTCGGCGTGCCAGCTGGTGAGGACGAAGGCCCCCACCTCGCGGCTGCCCCCGCCGAGCAGGCCCGCGAGGGCCTCGGCCGCGCCGTCGCCGGCCCGGGCGCGCCGCACGCCGGAGCCGGCCGCGACCAGCGGGACGGGGTACGTGCGGCCGGCGGCGTCGGCCACGAGCGTCAGCCAGCGCCCGGGCGCCAGGTCGAGCGCGTCCAGGTAGCGGGGAGCGCCGGCGGGCTGGTCGTCGCCGTCGGCCCGGTGCGGCGGCAGGAGCGAGGCCCAGGACGCCAGCTCGACGGCCCGGCGCAGCGGCGTCCTCACGCCTGCGCGGTGGCGGCGGGCTCGAGGCCGGCTTCCCGGGCGTGCGCGTGCTCCAGCCCGACCGACTCGATGATCTCCGCCGCCTTGCGGAGCCCGTCGCGGGCCCGGATGCGCTCGCCGATCGCGGCGAGCCGGGCGCGCAGCTCGGTGTCCGCGAGCAGCGTCTCGACGGCGCCGTTGAGCTCCGCCGGCGTGAACTCGTAGGTCTTGAGCCGGATGCCGTAGCCGAGCTCGTGCATCCGCTGGGCGTTGTCGTACTGGTCCCAGAACAGGGGCAGCAGCACCATCGGCTTGCCGAAGTGCAGGGTCTCGGTGGTGGTGTTGTTGCCGCCGTGCGTGATGACCAGGTCCACCTGCGGGATCACGGTGGTCTGCGGCAACGTGGCCGCGCCCACCATGTTGGCCGCGAGGGTGATCTTCTCGGCCACCGGGCCCTTGCTGACGATGAAGCGGTGCGGGCTGTCCGCGAGCGCGTCGACGATGCGCTGCATGAGCGCGACGTCGGCCCCGCCCAGGGAGCCGAGCGAGACGTACACCAGCGCGCTGCCCGCGGGCCGGTCGGCCACCTCGGCGGGCAGCTCGTAGGCGTCGTCGGTGAGCCGGACGCTGGAGTCGATGCGGTGCCAGCCGGGGTCGAGGGGCCGGCGGCCGGTGTAGTCGGCCTCCTCGGGGTAGACGTAGAGATTGGCGGCGTTGTCGCGGGGCATGAACTCCAGCTCGGGCAGCGGGGCGGCGCCCTGCTCGACGACCCAGGCGTTGAACGCCTCCCACATCTCGCGGTGGGTGCGCTCGAACTCGGCACGGAAGGGTTCCCAGGCGGCCGGGTCGTCCTGCGCGAGGCCGGACAGGCCGGGGGCGACGTCCGACCCGGGCACCTCGAGCGGGTTGCAGGAGACGATCCGGACGAAGGGCGCGCCGCTGGTGGTCAGGGCCGGGAAGAGCACCACGTTGTCCTCGACCAGGACGTCCGGCCGGGTCTCGGCGATGATCGCGCGCAGGGCCGGCTCGGCGTACTTCGCGCCGTCGATGAGCGCCTGGTAGGTGGGGCGGACGAAGGTCTCGAGCTGCTCGGTCGTGGGCTTGCAGAACTCCGGCGCGGTCTCGGCGATGAAGTCGGTCCAGAACTGCCCGGCGTCCTCCTCCCCGGCGTCCGGGTCGGGCTCGGCGAGGTCGACCAGGCGCTCCTCGAAGCCCAGCGGGCTGAGCCGGCCGGCCCAGGAGGACTCGGACGCGAAGATCACCCGGTGCCCGCGCTTGAGGAGCAGGTCGCCCAGGCCGATGCACTGGTTGGTGGGCCCGTAGGCGGACTCGGGGAGGAACAGGACAGTCAGCTTCGTCATCGGAGCTCCTTGTCGGTGAGAGGCGGTCAATCGGTGGAGAGCGTCGGTTTCCCGGTGGGGACGGTGGGTCGGTCGAGCGGGTGGCCGGTGGCCAGGCGGGCGTAGTCGAGGATCAGCTCCGTCGCGGCGCGGCGGTCGATCATGGGGTGCCGGGCGACCATCCGGTAGCCGTACGCGTCCTCGAGGGCGACGATGTTGCGCGCGATGGTCAGGGACGGCTGCGCCAGCACGAACGCCCCGGCGGCGGCGCCCGTCTCCAGGAGCAGCTGGTACATCGAGACCTGCCGGTCGTACAGGGACGTCAGCATGGCGCCGTAGACGGGGTAGCGCCCGGCGGCGCCGCCCAGCTCGCACATCAGCCGGACCGCCTCGTCGTCGGAGTCGTGCGGCAGCCCGGAGGCGATCGTGACGACGAGCTTCTCCGCCGGGTCGGCGATCGCGGCCACGGTGCGCAGGCGCTCGTCGTAGAACCGCTCCACGCCGGCCCGGTTCGCCTCGACCAGCAGCGTCTGGATGTCCGGGAAGTGGTACAGCACCGCTCCGGGGGTGAGGCCGGCCTGCTGGGCCACGTCCTTGAGGCGCACATCGGCCCCGTGCTCCGCGACGGCACGCCGCGCCGCCGCGATGAGACTCTCGCGGCGCTGCTTCCTGCCTACGGACATGACGGCGGCCATCTCTCGAGGGGACGAGTCGTGGCGCAGAGCATGGCACGCGACCGGACGAATTTGAAGAGCGATTCAGGAAATTCCTCCTGCCGCCCCCAAATCGGGGCAGTCAGGGCATTGCCAAGTCTGAATCGACGTGCAAATCTTTGCGCCCAAGGGCCCGGCACCGGCGCCGCGTCCTCCCCCGATGATGTGGAGAATCCCGTGACGAAGTTCCCTTCTCGGCGCAGCACCGCCGTCGCGGCCCTCGGCACCAGCACCGCGGTCCTGCTCGCCGCCTGCGGCGGCGGCTCCGCCGACGAGCCCGCCGCCCTCGACCCGGACGCCGACCTCACCAAGCAGACCATCGTGGTGTCCAACTGGGAGTCCTACATGCCCGAGGACATCGCCGACATCGTCAAGAAGGAGACCGGCGCCACCGTCAAGGTCACCCACCACGCCACCAACGAGGACCTCGTCGCCAAGGTCACCGCCGGCGGCGGCGAGGGCCTGGACGTCATCTTCGGCACCGCCCCCTTCCTCGAGGCCTTCGCCAAGGAGGGGCTGCTCGAGCCCATCGACCCCTCCCTGCTCGAGCACTGGGGGGAGCTCGACACCCTGGCCACCGACAGCGCCGTGGTCGACGGCCAGACCTACTGGGCGCCCTACACCTGGGGCACCACCGGGATCTGCTACCGCGAGGACCTCGTCGCCAAGACGCCCGACAGCTGGTACGACCTGCTGACGCCCGCGGCCGAGTACAAGGGCAAGGTCACCATGATGGGCACCGACCGCTGGGCGGTGCTGCCCGCGCAGAAGGCCCTCGGGTTCTCGGCCAACACCACCGACGAGGCGGAGATGACCCAGGTGAAGGAGCTCATGCTGCAGGCGAAGCCGAGCCTCCTCGCCTACGACGACAACACCTTCTACGAGCGGCTCATCAGCGGCGAGGCCGTCATGGTGGAGGCCTGGGACGGCTGGTGCAACTACGGCACCGCCGAGAACGAGAAGATCAAGTTCGCCGTCCCGAAGGAGGGCTCCGACCTGTTCGTCGACGGCATGGCGATCCTGAAGTCCTCCAAGAGCAAGGAGGCCGCCTACGCGTTCATCGACACGGTGCTGAAGCCGGAGAACCACGCCTGGGCCGCGGAGAACATCCTGTACAACGTGCCCAACCAGGCCGCCCTCGACCTGCTCCCGGCCGACCTCCTCGAGAAGTACGACGTCCTGGGCGCCCGACGTTCCGAGATGCTCAAGGGCGAGCCGCTGACGGACATCGGTGAGGCCATGTCCCTCTACACCCAGATCATCACCGAGGTCACGGCCTCCTGATGTCCACCCCGCCCGCTCGGCCCGGGCGCCGCCGCCGCGGCGCCCGGCTCGAGCCGACCCTCCTGCTCGCGCCCGGACTGCTGTACCTGACCGTCTTCGTGGCCGTCCCCGTGCTGCTGGTCGCGGCGTACATGTTCGCCACCCGCGGCCGCTTCTCCGGCGTCGAGTGGACCTTCACGCTCGGCAACTTCTCCCGGGCGCTGGAGCCGATCTACCTGCGGGTCCTCGCCGACTCCCTCGTGATCGCGGGGCTCGCCACCGTGGTCGCCTTCCTCATCGGCTACCCGACCGCCTACGCCATCACCAAGCTGCCGTCCCGGTGGCGCACCGTGGCCCTGGTGCTGGTCGTGGTGCCGTTCTGGACAAACTTCCTCATCCGGACCTACGCGTGGATCGTGCTGCTCAACAGCCAGGGCCTGGTCAACGACGCCCTGGTGGCGCTCGGCCTCGTCGACGCCCCGGTCGATCTGCTGTACACCACCGGCGCGGTCGTGGTGGGCATGGTCTACGCGTACCTGCCGCTGATGATCCTGCCGCTGTACGCCGCCATCCAGAAGGTCGACCCGGAGCTCCTCGAGGCCTCCGCCAACCTCGGCGCCACCCGGGCCCGGACGTTCTGGAGCGTGACGTTCCCGCTCACGCTGCCGGCCACGCTCACCGGCGCGATCCTTGTGTTCGTCCCGTCCATGGGCAACTTCGTCATCCCCGAGCTCCTCGGCGGCGGCAAGGTCTCCATGGTGGGCAACCTGGTGCGCGACCAGTTCCTGCGGGCGCGCGACTGGCCGTTCGGCGCGGTGCTGGCGATGATCCTCATCGTCCTGCTCGTGGTGCTGTTCCTCGTCCAGTCCCGCATCGCGCGGTACATCGAGGGCGGTCGCCGTGCGTAGCGCCAGGACGGCCGTGCGTAGCCCCAGGACCGCCGGACCGGGCCGGCTCTGGATCGCGCTGGCGGCCTGCGGGGTGTTCCTCTACCTGCCGATCCTCGTGCTGATCGGGATGTCCTTCAACGCCTCCCGGTCGGCGTTCACCTGGGGCGGCTTCAGCTTCCGTTGGTACGGCGAGCTCGCCCGCAACGGCGACCTGATCGGGGCGCTGGGCACCTCGCTCGTGGTCGCCGTCGGCGCCACCGTCGTCGCCACCGTGCTGGGCACGACGCTCGCGGTGGGCCTGGCCCGGCACGTGCGCTCCACCGCGCTCGAGGCGGCGTCCATGGCGCCGGGCATCTTGCCGGACCTCGTGCTGGCGATCGGGCTGCTGTCCTTCTTCACGCTCGCGTCGATCCCCACCGGGACGCTCAGCGTGCTCATCGCCCACTCGGTGTTCGGCACCGCGTTCGTCGTCGCCGTCGTGCGTGCCCGGCTGAACGGCACGGACGCCTCGGTGGAGGAGGCCTCGCGCGACCTCGGCGCCAACGCCGCCACCACGTTCCTGCGGGTGACGCTGCCGTCGATCGCCCCGGCGGTGGTGGCCGGCGCGCTGCTGGTGTTCACCCTCTCGCTCGACGAGTTCGTCATCGCCTACTTCACCGCCGGCCCCACCACCCAGACGCTGCCGATCGCCATCTACGCGATGGTCCGCACCGGCGTCACCCCAGTGATCAACGCCCTCGCGACCGTGCTCATCGCCATCACCGTCACCGTGATCGTCGTCGCGGCCCGCGCCGTGCGCAGAACGGAGAAGCCCGCATCATGACCGCCCTGGACTCCGGCACCGCCACCCGGACGGCCCTGCGCCCGCTGCTGCAGGTCTCCGAGGTCAGCCGCGCGTACGGCGACGTCACGGCGCTGGACGACGTCTCCCTCTCCATCGGCGAGAACGAGTTCTTCGCGCTCCTCGGGCCCTCCGGCTGCGGGAAGACGACGCTGCTGCGCTCGATCGCCGGGTTCGAGCAGCCCGACGCCGGCGGCATCCTGCTCGGCGGCGAGGACCTCCTCGCCATGCCGCCGCACCGCCGCCCGGTCAACCTCATGTTCCAGTCCTACGCGCTGTTCCCCCACATGAACGTGGCGAAGAACGTCGCCTACGGCCTGGAGCGGGAGAGGCTGCCCCGTGCCGAGATCGACCGGCGGGTCGGTGAGGTCCTCGAGACCGTCGGGCTCTCCGCCATGGGCGGGCGCCGCCCGGCCCAGCTCTCCGGCGGGCAGCGCCAGCGGGTCGCGCTGGCCCGGGCCATCGTCAAGCGCCCCAAGGTGCTGCTGCTGGACGAACCGCTCTCCGCCCTGGACCGCAAGGTCCGCGGGGAGATGCAGCTCGAGCTCAAGCGGCTGCAGCACGAGGTGGGCATCACGTTCGTCATCGTCACGCACGACCAGGAGGAGGCGCTGTCGATGGCGGACCGCATCGCGGTCATGGCCGCCGGACGCCTGCAGCAGGTGGCCGACCCCGTCGAGCTGTACCGCCACCCGCGCAACCTGTTCGTCGCCGACTTCATCGGCGCGAGCACCCTGGTGGCCGGCACCGCGGCCGCCGGCACCTTCACCGCCGGCGACCTGGGTCCGCTGCCCGGCACCGTGCCGGCGGACCTCACCGGTCCCGCACACCTGGTCCTGCGGCCCGAGTGGGTCCGGCTGACCGAGCCGGAGCACGGCCTCCTGCGCGGCACCGTCCGGGACGTGCAGTTCCACGGCGGCGGCTCGACCATCGCCGTCGCCGTCGCGGGCCTCCCGACGCCCCTGCTCGTGGGCGTCCCGGGCGCCACCGCCACGGAGCGCGGGGCCGCCGTCGGGGTGTCCTGGAACGCCGGGGACGCCGTCGTCGTGCAGGACGAGCTCGCGTGAGCCGCGAGCTCGCCGACGCCCGCCCGCTCCCGGTGTGGTGGGAGGACCGCGACGTCGCCGCCGTCTCCGGCCCGCTCACCCGGTCCACCACCGCCGACCTCGTCATCGTCGGCGGGGGGCTGACCGGGCTGTGGGCCGCGATCCACGCCCTCGAGGAGGCGCCAGGCCGGGACGTCGTCCTGCTGGAGGCCACGCACGTGGCGGCGGGGGCGTCCGGCCGCAACGGGGGCTTCGTCTCGGAGTCCCTCAGCCATGGCCTCTCCCACGGCGAGGCCACCTGGCCGGCGGAGCAGGACGCGCTGGTGCGGCTGGGCCGGCAGAACGTGCGCGAGATCGGCGAGTTTTTGCGCGCCGAGGGGATCGACGCGGACTTCCGCCTCTGCGGCAAGTCCATGATGGCGACCCGCCCGCACGAGGTGGCGGCGCTGCGCGCCGCGCACGAGCTGAGCGAGCGGTACGGCGAGGAGTCGCACCTGCTGGAGCGGGACGAGGCCCAGGCCGACGTGCACTCCCCCACCTATCTGGCCGGGCTGCGCACGCTGGGCGGGGGCCTGGTGGACCCGGCCGCGCTGTGCGCCGGGCTGCGTGACGCCGCCCTGGCCCGCGGGCTCCGCCTGCACGAGTCCACCGCGGTGACCCGGCTCGAGCGCGACGGCGCCGGCGTGCGGTGCCGGACCGCGCACGGCGACGTCCGCGCCCGCCAGGTGGTGGTCGCGACCAACGCCTTCGACCCGCTGCTGCGCCGGCTGCGCGCCTACGTCATCCCGGTGTGGGACTACGTGCTCGCCACCGCGCCGCTGACGCCGGCCCAGCTCGAGGCGGTCGGCTGGCGGCACGCCCAGGGCCTGACCGACGCCGGCAACGAGTTCCACTACTACCGGCGCACCCGGGACGACCGGATCCTGTGGGGCGGGTACGACGCCGTCTACCACTTCCGTCGCCCCACCGCCCCGCACCACGAGCAGCGGGACCGGACCCACGAGCTGCTCGCCCGCCATTTCCGCGAGACCTTCCCCCAGCTCAGCGACGTCCGCTTCACCCACCGGTGGGGCGGGCTCATCGACACCACCTCGCGGTTCACGCCCGTGTTCGGCACCGCGCTGGGCGGCCGGGTGGCGTACGCCGTCGGCTACACCGGCCTGGGCGTGGCCGCGTCACGCTTCGGTGCGCGAGTCGCGCTCGACACCCTCGCCGGGCGCGAGACCGAGCGCACCCGCCTGGCGCTGGTGCGCAGGCCCCCCGTCCCCGTCCCGCCGGAGCCGCTGCGGTGGCCGGCGGTCCAGGTCACCCGGGCGGCGCTGGCCCGGGAGGACCGCACCGGGCGGCGCGGGCCCCTGCTGCGGGTGATGGACCGCTTCGGCGTCGGCTTCAACAGCTAGGAGAGAACATGGCACACGGACTCCACGTCGACGGCGTCACCCGCCCCGGCAGCGGCGAGGCCGCCCTGCTCGTCGACCCCGCCACCGGCGACATCGTCGACACCGTCAGCCAGGCGAGCGCCGCCGAGGTCACCGCCGCCGTCGACGCGGCCGCGGCCGCCTTCCCGGGCTGGGCGGCGCGCACCCCCGGGGAGCGGGCACGGGTGCTGCTGCGCCTGGCGGACCTGCTGGAGGACGACGCCGAGGCGCTCACGGACCTCGAGGTGGCCGAGACGGGCAAGCCCGTGGCCGTCTTCCGCGACGGGGAGCTGCCCTTCGCGGCCGACAACCTCCGCTTCTTCGCCGGCTCCGCCCGCTCGCTGGAGGGCACCGGGGCGGGCAGCTTCAGCGCCGGCTACACCTCGATGCTCGTGCGCCGCCCCCTCGGGGTGGTCGCCGGCATCGCCCCGTGGAACTTCCCGCTCGTCATGGCGGTCTGGAAGATCGGCCCCGCCCTGGCCGCCGGCAACACCATCGTGCTCAAGCCGGCACCGAGCACGCCGCGCAGCGCCATCCGGCTGGCCGAGCTCGCCGCCCGGGCCGGCCTGCCCGCGGGCGTGCTCAACGTCGTGACCGGCGGCGCCGACGTCGGCCAGGCGCTGGTGCACGACCGCCGGGTCGCGATGGTGTCCGTCACCGGCTCGCCCGGCGCCGGCCGCGCCGTGATGGAGTCGGCGGCGACGAGCACCAAGCGGGTGCACCTCGAGCTCGGCGGCAAGGCGCCGGCGCTGGTCTTCGGCGACGCCGACCTCCAGGCGGCGGCCACGGCGCTGACGATGGCCGCCACCTACAACAGCGGCCAGGACTGCACCGCCGCCACCCGGGCGTACGTGCACACCTCCGTCGCTGACCGCCTGACCGGCCTCCTCGCCGAGCAGATGGGCCGGGTCCGGGTGGGGCACCCGCGCGAGGAGGCCACCGACATCGGCCCGCTGGTCTCGACCGGGCACCGCGACCGCGTCCACGGGTTCGTCACCCGGGCCGTCGCGGCCGGCGCCACGCTGCGTGCCGGCGGGGTGCTGCCCGAGGGGCCGGGCGCCTACTACCCGCCGACCCTGCTCACCGGCGCGGCGCAGGACGCCGAGATCGTCCAGGACGAGGTGTTCGGGCCGGTGCTGGTGCTGGGCACGTTCGAGACCGAGGACGAGGCCGTCGCGCTGGCCAACGACAGCGCCTACGGCCTGGCGTCCTCGATCTGGACCACGGACGTGGCCACCGCCCTGCGCGTGGCCCCGCGGATCCAGGCGGGCGTCACCTGGGTCAACGACCACCTGCCGATCGCGTCCGAGGCCCCGCACGGCGGCGTCAAGGGCAGCGGCTTCGGCAAGGACATGAGCCACGAGGCGGTGCTGGAGTACACCGTCACCCAGCACGTGATGATCAAGCACGCGCTCCGGCAAGCCCACGACTCCTTCCGCCCGGCCTGAGCGGCGCCCGACCGCGGCACCGAGGGAGATGCCCATGGCAGAGCGGCTTCGCACGGCGACCCACGTCGGCAGCTACGAGGTGCGGGTCGAGGACGGGCGCGCCGTCGCCCTCACGCCGGTCGCCGAGGACCCCTGGCCCAACCGGCTCGGCGACGGGCTGCTCGACGTCCAGCGTGGCCCCCTGCGGATCACCCGCCCGATGGTCCGCGCCGGCTGGCTCGAGCGGGGCCCCGGACCGGCGCACGGGAGCCGGGGCGCGGAACCGTTCGTCGCGGTCGACTGGGAGACCGCCTACGACCTCGTGGCCGGCGAGCTCGCCCGGGTGCGCAGCGAGCACGGGGACGCCGCGGTGTACGGCGGCTCGTACGGGTGGGGCAGCGCCGGGCGGTTCCACCACCCGCAGAGCCAGATCCACCGCTTCCTGCGCCTGGGCGGCGGGTACACCGACTCGGTGAACTCCTACAGCGCCGGCGCCATGGAGGTGATCCTCCCGCACGTCATCGGCGGGGACTCGTGGGCGTTCGCCGAGCGGGGCGTCCAGTGGCCCGACATCGCCCGCGACGGCGAGCTCGTCGTGAGCTTCGGCGGGCTCGCCCCCAAGAACGCCTACGCCAACGCCGGCGGCGTGGGCCGGCACGTGCAGCCCGAGTGGCAACGCCGCTGCAAGCAGGCCGGCGTGGCGTTCGTCAACGTCTCCCCGCTGCGCACCGACGCCGCCGACCTCCTGGAGGCGGAGTGGATCGCGCCCCGGCCGGGCACCGACGTCGCGCTCATGCTGGGCCTGGCGCACGAGCTGGTCCGGACGGGCCGGCACGACCTGGACTTCCTCACCCGGTGCTGCGTCGGCTGGGACCGGTTCGCGCGCTACCTCAGCGGCGACGTCGACGGGGTGGCGAAGGACGTCCGGTGGGCGGCCGCGATCTGCGAGGTCGCCGCCGGCGTGCTGATGCGCCTCGCGGAACGGATCGCCACCCGCCGGACGACCATCAACGTCAGCTGGTCGCTGCAGCGGATGCGCCACGGCGAGCAGGTGCACTGGATGGGCGTCGTCCTCTCGGCGATGTCGGGCTCCCTGGGCCGCCCGGGCGGCGGGTACGCCGGCGGGCTGGGCATCTCGCAGATGGGCGTCCGGCCCCGGCGGCACCGGATCGCCGCGCTCCCGCAGGGACCCAACGCGGTCGGCGAGTCGATCCCCGTCGCCCGGATCGCCGACATGCTGCTCGCGCCGGGCGCGCCGTACGAGTACGACGGCGAGCGGCGCACCTACCCGCACGTCCGGCTCGTCTACTGGGCGGGCGGCAACCCGTTCCACCACCATCAGGACCTCAACCGGCTGGTGGAGGCCTGGCAGCGGCCCGACACGGTCGTCTGCCACGAGTCGTGGTGGAACCCGCTCGCCCGGTTCAGCGACGTCGTCCTGCCCGTCGCGACGCCGCTCGAACGGGAGGACTTCGCCGTCGGCATGATGGACCTGACCGTGACCGCCATGCACCGCGTGCTCGAGCCCCCGCCCGGCGTCCCCACGGACTACGAGGCCTTCGCCGCCCTCGCCCGACGGCTCGGGTTCGGGCCGGCGTTCACCGAGGGGCGCACCGCCGCGGCGTGGGTCCGAGAGCTCTACGCCCGCACCCGCGACGGCCTCGCCGGGGAGGGGATCGGCCTGCCGTACTTCGAGGAGTTCTGGTCCTCCGGCGTGGCGAGAACCCCCGAACCGGCTCCCGTGCCGGAGCGCTCCTTCGCGCTGCTGCGCGCCGACCCGGGGGCGCATCCGTTCGAGACGCCGTCGGGGCGGATCGAGATCTACTCGGCGACGGTCGCGTCGTTCGGGTACGACGACTGCCCCGGACACCCGACGTGGCTGGAGCCGGAGGAGTGGCTCGGCGGCCGGGCGGCCCGCCGCCACGGGCTGCACCTGGTCTCCAACCAGCCCCGGACCCGGCTCCACAGCCAGCTGGACCACGCGGCGCACAGCCGCAAGTCCGAGGTGCACGGTCGAGAGCCCATCCTCCTCCACCCGGACGACGCGCGTGCCCGCGGGGTGGCGGACGGTCAGGTGGTCCGCGTGTTCAACGACCGCGGGGCGTGCCTGGCCGGCGCCCGGCTCACGACCGACGTGCGGCCCGGCGTGGTGGTGCTGTCCACGGGCGCGTGGTTCGACCCCGAGGAGCCGGGCCGCCCCGCCTCGCTGGAGCGCCACGGCAACCCGAACGTCCTGACGCCGGACCGGGGGGCGTCCCAGCTCTCGCAGGGGCCGTCGCCCGGCTCGTGCCTCGTCGAGCTCGAGCCCTGGGCCGGGCCCCTTCCGCCGATCGGGTGCTTCACCCCGCCGGAGATCCGGTGACGATCGCCGACGACGGCCCCGAGGGCCTGGCCGTCAGGGGTCAGGCCCGGGCGACCCGGCCGGTCTTGGCCACGTCCCGGCGCCCGTGCACCGCGTGGTAGAGCCCGGCGGCCAGGACCGCCAGGACGGCCAGCAGCGCGTACATGGTCGTGTACCCGGTGGCCGAGACCAGCACGCCGAGGAGGATCGGCCCCACGCCGATGCCGACGTCGGCCAGGAGCAGCAGCGTCGAGATGCCGGTGCCGAGCTTGTGCGGCGGCACGGCGCTGACGGCGATGGCCTGGGCGGCGGGCATCAGGGTGCCGTAGCCCAGACCGGTGAGGGCGCCGGCCACGACGACGTGCCAGTCGGCGTCCGCCACGGCCAGCAGGCCCAGGGCCAGCACGAAGCAGACCAGGCCCAGGTAGACGACGACGTTGTCGCCCTTGCGGTCCTGCACGGTGCCGAGCACGAACCGCATGAGGAGCATCGCGATCGCGTAGGCGACGAAGAACAGCCCCGCGCCGGCCACCACGTCGCGCTGCTCGGAGTAGGCGTTCAGGTAGGTGATGACGCCCGCGTAGCACAGGCCGATGACCAGCATGAAGCAGCCGATCGGGACGACCGCCGGGTGGGCGATGTCGCGGAAGGAGAAGCGGGCACGCCTCGCGGGGGCGGCGCCCGCCTCCCGGGCGGCCCGCTCGGCGGCGGCCTCGGCCTCGCGCTGGTGCAGGGGCTTGCGCAGGAACAGGCCGAGCAGCAGCCCGACGACGGCGGTGCCGAGCACGGTCCAGAACATCGCGTCGTAGCCGACGGAGCCCACGAGCAGCAGGCCCAGGGCCGGGCCGACCGCGGTGGCCAGCGTGGTGGCCAGCGCGAGGTAGCCGGTGCCCTCGGCGCGGCGGGAGGCGGGGATGGCGGACTGCGCGATGGCCATGGTGGCGGTGCTGGCGAAGGCGTAGGCGGCGCCGTGCACGGCCCGCACCCCGATCAGCAGGGCCAGGGACCCGGCGGGCACGTAGAACGCGCAGGCCACGACCACCACGGCCAGGGCGACGAGCATGACCTTGCGGCGGCCGAGCACGTCCACGAGGTACCCGGAGACGAGGCGGGCCGCGGTGGCCCCGACGACGAAGGCGCTGGAGGCGAAGCCGCTGGCGGCGTCCGAGGCGGCGAACTGCTTCACCGCGTACAGCGCCATCGTCGTCACGAGGATGTAGAAGACGAGGTACTGGATGAAGCTGACCAGCCAGGCCAGGACGAACGTCGGCGTGAAGACCGGCTCCTTGGCGCGCTGGGGTGGGGCGGCGGCACCGTCCGGTAGTGCGATCTGCTGCTGCACGTCGACGGGGGAGGTCACAACACGCCTTTCCGGTTTCTTTCCTGTTACTTAGGCTCCCTAATTTTACGCGTTTTCCGGTCCGTCTGGGTTGTGATGTTCGTCCGGGCGCCGTCAGCGCGAGCCCGCGTCCCGGATCTCGATGACGGCCTTGCCCCGCACCCGGCCGGTCTCGAGGGCGCGGATGGCCTCGGTTGCCTGGTCGAGCGGGTAGGTCCGGTCCAGGCTGGGCGTCACCGTGCCGGCCTCCAGGAGCGCGGTGAGCCGCTCGAGGGTCTCGGCACGCACGAGGCCGAGGAACATCGTCAGCCGCTGGCGCACGAACGGGGACAGGGCGAGCGCGGCCAGCTGCCGGCCCATGCCGCCGGTGAGGCTGCCGCCCTCCTCCCCGCCGGTGAGGACGGCGGTCCCAGCGGGCGTCAACGCGCGGCGCAGGCGGGAGATCGTCGGGTTGCCAGCGATGTCGAGGATGAGGTCCCAGCGGTCGCGGCCGTCGGCGAAGTCCTCGCGGGTGTAGTCGAGGACGTGGTCGGCGCCGAGGGCGCGCACGAGGTCGAGCTTCGCCGTACTGGCCACGCCGGTGACCTCCGCCCCGGCGGCCTTGGCGAGCTGGACGGCGTAGCCACCCACGCCGCCGGACGCGCCGATGACGAGGACCTCCTGGCCCGCAGCGAGACGACCCGCGGCGAGGCCCTGCAGGGCGGTGCACGCCGAGACCGGCACCGCGGCGGCCTGGGCGAAGGTGAGGTTCACGGGCTTGCGGGCCAGCTGCTTCTCCGTGGCGACGGCGTACTCGGCAAAGCTGCCGTTCCCGGCGCCGTAGACCTCGTCGCCGACGGCGAACCGCGTCACCTTGGGCCCCACGGCCACCACCGTGCCGGCGAGGTCCATCCCCAGCACGGGGTTCCGCGGCCGACGGACGCCGAAGGCGAGACGGCCCAGGTAGGGCAGCCCGGTCATCAGGTGGACGACGCCGCGGTCGAGACCGGCCGCGCGCATCTCGACGAGCACCTCCCCGTCGCCGACGGCGGGACGCGGGAGCGAGGCGAGGCGGACGACGTCGGCCGAGCCGTACTCCTCGCGGACGGCGGCACGCATGGTGGCGTGCGGCTCGGCGGGATCGGCCGAGGTCCTCGCGGTCACTGACTGCCGCTCTGATGCCATGACATGCCCTTCGTCGGGCGGCGGGACCCGGCGCCCCGCCTTACTTAGTAAGGGAGCGTAGCCTTACAAAGTACGATCGTCTAGCGCGGTGGAGATGCCGCTCGGAGGGACAGCGGACATGGCAGACGGAGCAGGCGATGGGCCAGCGCGCGCGCCGCTCACCCGCGAGCGCGTGCTGGGCTGCGCCGTCGCCCTCGCGGACGCGAAGGGGCTCGGCGCGCTCACCATGCGTTCCCTCGCGCAGGAGCTCGGCGTCAAGCCCATGTCGCTGTACCACCACGTGGCCAACAAGGACGCCATCCTCGACGGCATCGTGGACATGGTCTTCGCTGAGATGGAGCTCCCGTCGCCAGGTGGCGACTGGCGCGCCGAGCTCGCCCGCCGCGCGACCTCGGCGCGCGGCGTGCTGCGCCGCCACCCCTGGGCCATCGCCCTCATGGAGTCGAGGGCGGTGCCGGGGCCGGCCAACCTGCGCCACCACGACGCCGTGCTCGGCACCCTGCGGAAGGCCGGGTTCTCGGTGCCGATGACCGCGCACGCCTACGCGCTCCTGGACGCCTACGTCTACGGCTTCGCGGTCCAGGAGGCGGCGCTGCCGTTCGGCCCGGACTCGCCCCCCGACGTCACCGCGTCGATCGCGGCCCAGATCTCCCCCGACGACTACCCCCACCTCGTCGAGCTGGCGACGACGCACGCCATGCAGCCCGGGTACGACTTCGGCGACGAGTTCAAGTTCGGCCTCGGCGTCATCCTCGACGCGCTGGCGGCGGCCCTGCCCTAGCCGCCGGTCACCACGAGCCCGGCGACGGCCGGGTCAGCCCCACGGTGTCCGCGAAGGAGTGCGGCGGCACCGGGTCCAGCCCGTCGGGGGTGTTGAGGTAGCCCGGCGCGCTGCCGGCGACGCCGGTGTGCCCGTACTGCCACACGATCCGGTTCTGCGCCGGGTCGAGCACGATCACGCGGTGGTTGTCGTCGTCGTTGAGCAGGATGTCGCCGTTGGGCAGGCCCTCGGCCAGGGACGGATGGTTGAGCCGGCCCTCCCCGCCGCCGGGGTTCCAGCGCCACAGCGTCGTGCCGGACTGGTCGAAGACCACCACCTGCCCCGGGTTCGTGTAGTCGGCCGTGACGTACTGGCCCAGCCTGAGCTCGCTGGAGTCAGACGGGTAGGTCGCCCCCGGCACGTGCACCGCCCAGAACACGTGACCGCTCCGGTCCAGCTCGTCCACCCACGCCCCGTTGATCTCGGTGACGAGGAAGTGGCCGTTCGGCAGGGGGAAGACCCCGTTCGGGCTGCCGAACTGGGTGGGCGGGTGGTGCGTGCACGAGCCGAGCGTGCCCAGGCCCCACACCGGACGCGGCGACGACGGCGACAGGTCGACGACCCGGCAGTTCTTGATGTCGGCGGCCACGACCGTGCCGTCGGGCAGCTTCATCGCGTCGTCGGGGTTCCACAGCTGGTTCGGCCCCGACCCGTGCCTGCCCGGGGTGCCGTACCGCCAGACGATCTTGCGGGTGGCGAGGTCGACCTCGGTGACGACGAAGTCGTCCTCCTGGGTGGCGATCAGGCTCGTGCCGTCGGGGCTGACGAAGACGTCGTCGGGGACCTTGAACGTCTGCCCCGGCGCGAGGTCGCCGGGCTGCGGCCACTGCCACAGCACCTGGCCCTGCGGGCTGACCACGACGAGGCGGTTGTTGTGCTTGTCGGCGATGACGATCGGCCCCGGCAGCACCGAGGGATCCGACTTGGGGGCCAGGTGGCCCGGAACCCCCGGCGCGGCTGCCGGGGGCCACGCGGAGGCCTGGCCCGGGCCCGGTGGGCCGGAGGGTGGGCCGGGGGCCGGGTTCGACGAGGCGGTGCTCGCCGTCGTCGGCGAGACCTTGTGCCCGTCGGGCTCGCGGGGGCCCGCGGTGCAGGCCAAGACGGACAGGCTCAGGGCGAGCGCCAGGGCGAGCGCGGCCAGGCCGCGCGATCCCCGCCTGCGTCGCGGCCGGCGGGACGTGCCCACCACTCCACCGCTGCCGGTGCGAGCCACACGGGCAAGGTAGTCGGCTCAGCCCGGGAGGACCACCACGCCGTCGTCGTCGCCGACCAGCCGCGCCCCGTGGGTGAACGTCACCCCGCCGAAGGTGACGGCGACGTCCCACTCCCCCGGCTCCCCGAGCACGGCCTTGACCAGCGCGTTGTCCAGGTGGCACCGGACAGTGGCGATGGTGCCGGCGAAGACCCGGCGGCCGCCGTACTGGCGCAGCTGGGTGTCGCAGGACTGCAGGGCCTCGTATCGCAGGACTGCAGGGCCTCGCCGTGCTCGTCGTAGAGGTCGGCGGTGGCCGGTGCCGTCATACGGGCACCCCGTGCTTGACCGCGAGCACCGGGCACTCGGCCTCGAGGAGGATGCGCTGGGAGTTGCTGCCCAGCAGCAGCTTTCCCACCGGGGTGCGGCGGCGCAGGCCGATGACGATGAGGTCCGCCCGGTGCTCCTGGGCGGCGCCGAGCACCTCGTCGGCCGCGGAGCGCCCGCGCACCGGCTGCAGCAGCAGGTGCTCGACGCCCGCCTCGCGCAGGTGCTCCTCCGCGCCGGCGAGCTCGTCCGCGCCGACGATGCGCGGGTCGGCGGGCGCCTCCCCCCGGGAGGAGTTGATGACGACGAGCAGCGCCTCCTCCTTGCGCGCGAGCTCGGTGGCGTGCCGCAGCGCGGCCTGCCCCTCCGGGGTGGGGATGTAGCCGACGACGATCTTCATCTCTGCTCCGTACGGGTGGTCGGGCTGGCGGACTCGACGGACTCGCGAGGTCCGGGGTCGGCGGGGGCCCCGGGTTCGCCGTCCCCGGGGAGTGCGGCGCCCGCGCGCCGGCCGGCCGGCGCCGTGGCGGGGGCTCCACCCCGCGCGCGGCGGACGACCCACGCCAGCAGCGGCCAGAGCAGGACGACCGCGATGATCACGTAGATCACCACCGCCAGCGGCTCGTTCCACAGGCCGGAGGCGTGCCCGGCGCTGAGCTGGAGCGCCCGACGCATCTGTGCCTCGGCGAGCGGACCGATGATCACGCCGATGATCAGCGGCAGGACCGGCAGCCCGTAGCGCCGCATGAGCAGCCCGAGCAGGCCCAGGACGAGCAGCAGCACCAGGTCGAACGCCTGCATGTTGACCGAGTAGGCCCCCAGCGTGGCGAAGAAGAGGATGCCGGCGTACAGGTACGGCCGCGGGATCTGCAGCAGCTTGGCCCACGCGGGCGCCAGCGGCAGGTTGATGACGAGCAGCAGGGCGTTGCCGATGAACAGCGAGGCGATGAGGCCCCACACCAGCTCCGGCTCCCGCTGGAGCAACAGAGGCCCGGGCTGGATGCCGAACTGGATGAGCGCGGCCAGCATGATCGCCGCGGTGGCGTTGGTCGGCAGACCGAGGGAGAGCATCGGGACGAGGGTGCCCGCGGCGGAGGCGTTGTTCGCCGCCTCGGGCCCCGCGACGCCCTCGATGGCCCCGTGCCCGAACTCCTCGGGCTTCTTCGCCAGCCGCTTCTCGGTGATGTACGACAGGAAGGTGGGGATCTCGGCGCCGCCCGCCGGCAGCGCGCCGAAGGGGAAGCCGAACGCGGTGCCGCGCAGCCACGGCTTCCACGAGCGGCCCCAGTCCTGCCGGCTCATCCACGGACGTCCCACGGGGATGGTCGCCGACGTGGTGCGCCGCAGGTGGGCGGCGACCCACAGGGCCTCGCCAACGGCGAAGATCGCCACCGCGATGACCACGACGTCGATGCCGTCGACCAGCTGCGGCTCCCCGAAGGTCAGCCGGCGCTGCCCGGTGACCGGGTCCATGCCGATGAGCCCGATCGCCAGGCCCAGCGCGAGCGACGCGAACCCGCGGACCCGGGAGCTGCCCAGCACCGCCGTCACCGCCACGAGGGCGAGCAGCATGATCGCCAGGTAGCTCGGCGCGCCCAGCGAGATCGCGAACCGCACGACCACCGGCGCGCAGAACGCCAGCAGGGCGGTGCCGATGGTGCCGGCGACGAACGAGCCGATGGCCGCCGTCGCCAGGGCCTGCGCGGCGCGCCCGGCCTTGGCCATCTTGTGGCCCTCGATGGCGGTGACCACCGTGGAGGACTCGCCGGGGGTGTTGAGCAGGATCGAGGTGGTCGACCCGCCGTACATGCCGCCGTAGTAGATGCCGGCGAACATGATCAGCGCGCTCGTGGGCTCCAGCGCGAAGGCGACCGGCATCAGCAGCGCGATCGTCATGGCCGGCCCGATGCCGGGGAGCACGCCGACGGCGGTGCCGAGCAGCACGCCGACGGTGGCCCAGAGCAGGTTGACGGGGGTGGCGGCGGTGAGGAAGCCGTCGGCCAGTGCGGAGACCACGTCCATCTAGAGCACCCCCTCGAGGAGCCCGGCGGGCAGGTGGATGCCCAGGCCGAGGTAGAAGCCGTAGAAGGTGCCCAGGGCGAGGACGAGCGAGACGAGGGCGTCCCGGACGTAGTGGCGGCTACCCAGGGCCATGACCGAGCCGAAGAAGAGCAGCGCCCCGGAGATGACCCAGCCGAGGGTGTCGATCAGCACGATGTTGGCCGCGAAGACCGCGACGAGCGGGACGACGGTGCGCCAGTCGGTGGGCTGGCTGAGGTCGACGTCCTCGCCGCCCTCGACCTCCCCGCGCCCGCCGCGCAGCACGTCGATCGTCAGCACCACGGCCGCGGTGCCGAACAGCAGGGCGGCGACGAGGTAGGGCACCACCCTGGGGCCGATGGGGTCGGCCTGGGAGTACGGGGCGTGCAGGCCCAGCGCGTCCAGGAGGACCAGGGCGCCGACCGCCCCGAGCAGGGCGGCGACGCCCAGCTCGGAGCGGCCGGGCGCGCGCCGCGTCGTCGTCGCGGAGGTCATGCCAGCCCGAGCTCCGTGAGGACGTCGGCGACGCGCTTGTCCTGCTCGGTGAGGAAGGTGCCGAACTCGTCGCCGGTGATGAAGGCGTCGGTCCAGCCGTTCTTCGTCAGCGCGGCGTCCCACTCGGGGGTGTCGTGCATGGCCTCGAGGGCGCTGATCCAGGCGTCGCGGTCGGCGTCGTCGATCTTCGGCGGGGCGACGATGCCGCGCCAGTTGGTGAAGACCAGGTCGATGCCGGCGTCCGTGAGGGTGGGGGCGTCGATGCCCTCGACCGGCTTCTCGCTGGAGACGGCCAGGACGCGGATCTCGCCGGTCTCGATCTGGTCCTTGAACTCGCCGGCGCCGGAGGTGGCGAAGCCGAGCTTGCTGCCGAGGATGGCGGGCAGCAGGTCGCCGCCGCCGTCGTAGGAGACGAAGTTGACCTTCGTGGGGTCGATGCCGACGGCCTGGGCCAGCTGCATCGGCAGGAGGTGGTCGGGGCCACCGGGGTTGGAGCCACCGCCCACGGAGAGCCCGGGCCGGGTCGGCCTTCCACGCGGCGACGAGGTCGTCGATGGTCTGGAACGGTGAGCCGGCCGCGACCATGACCGCGCCCGGCTCCTCGATGAGCTTGGCCAGCGGGGTGGTCTCCGTCAGCGTCGCCTCGGACTGGTTGGTGTAGCTGGCGCCGACGACGCCGAGGCCCATGAGCATGGCGAGGTCGCCGTTGCCGGCCTCGGAGACGGTGCGGGCGAGGCCCACGGTGCCGCCGGCGCCCTCGAGGTTGAAGACCTCCAGACCGGAGGAGAGCTTCGCCGTCTCCATGACCTGCGCCGCCGTGCGCGCGGTCTGGTCGTAGCCGCCGCCGGGCGAGTTGGGGACCATGATCCGCTTGTCGGTGAGCACCTCGGCGGCGGAGCCGGTGGCCGCGCCGGTGGCGGCGTCCTTCGAGCTGGTGACGCCGCAGGCGGTGAGGGCCAGCGCGGCGGCGGCCAGCAGGGCGGGGACGGCGAGCGTGGTGGTGCGGTGCATACGAGCCTCGCCTCTGAGGGGGCTGGGCCCTCGTCATCGTGGTCGACGGCGCCGCCCCGGTCAGCATTGCGGTCGCAGTGATCGTTGAGTTCTTTGTGGTCGCGAACCGGACGGCGGGGCGGGGCCGGTGGTGGTGGCACCATGTCCCCGCGGCCGCGCGACCGCGTCAGCGCCGATGAGGAGGTAGAGGTGCGCCCGAGCCGGATGACCCTCGCGGGGCAGTTCCTCGTCCTCCAGCTGCTCATCGTGCTGCTCGTCGTGGTCACCGTGGGCGGGCTGTCCTTCGCGCAGACCGGGCGACAGCTCGAGCGCGCGGAGACCCGGCGGGCCCTGTCCGCGGCCGAGAACCTGGCCGGCACCCCCACCGTCCGGGCGCTGCTGCCCTCGGCGCTGCCCGGTGGCAGCTCGCCGCTGGCGGCCGTAGGCGAGACGGTCCGGTCGGTGTCGGGCTCGACGTCCGTGGCGCTGCTGCGCCCGGATCGGACGGTGCTGACGTCCTCGGCGCCCGACCTGGTGGGCGCGACGCTGCACCACGACGGCCCCCGGGCCGGCATCGGCTCGTGGACGGGCCCGGTGGCGTCCAGCGCGGTCGCCGCCGAGGTGCCGGTGCTCGACGAGAGGGGGCGCCACGTCGGCACGGCCCGGGTGGGCCGGGAGCTGCCGTCCGTCGCGGACCGGCTCGCCGTGGCCGGCCCGGACCTGCTGGTCTACGGCGGGCTGGCAACGACGATCGGGGTGCTCGGCTCGACGATGCTCTCCCGCCGCATCAAGCGCCAGACGCTCGGCCTGGAGCCCACCGAGATCGCCGGGCTGGTCGAGCACCGCGAGGCCCTGCTGCACGGGATCAAGGAGGGGGTCCTCGCCCTGGACACCGCGGGGCGGGTCACGCTGCTCAACGACTCGGCCCGGCTGCTGCTCGCCCTGCCGCCGGACGCCGTCGGCCGACCGCTGGAGGAGCTGACCCAGGACGCCGAGCTGCGCGAGGTGCTCACCGGCGCCCCCACGACGCCCGACCGGCTCGTCGCCGTCGGCGCCCGCCTGCTCGTGCTCAACCGCATGCCGGTGCGCTCGCGCGGGGCGGTGATCGGGTCGGTGACGACGATGCGCGACCAGACCGAGCTGCAGGCGATGGAGCGGGCGCTGGACACCTCCCGGCGCACCACCGGCACGCTGCGGGCCCAGACGCACGAGTTCTCCAACCAGCTGCACACCATCTCCGGGCTGCTGCAGCTGGAGCAGTACGACGAGGCGGTGCGCTTCGTCGAGGGCGTGAGCCACCACCGCGAGAACGTCTACGCCCAGGTCACCGCGCGGGTGGCCGACCCGCCGCTCGCCGCGCTGCTCATCGCCAAGGACTCCCTGGCCGCCGAGCGCGGCTCGCGCCTGGTGCTGGCGCCGCAGTCGCAGCTGGGCCGGGTGGACGAGCCGCTCTCGCGCGACCTCATCACCGTGGTCGGCAACCTCGTCGACAACGCGCTCGACGCCGTCGCCGGCACGCCGGAGCCCCGCGTCGAGATCGCGCTGACCGAGGACGCGGAGGCGGTGACCGTGCGGGTGAGCGACTGCGGGTCCGGGGTGGACGCGGCCGACGTCGAGCGGCTGTTCCGCAGCGGGTTCTCGACCAAGGGCTCTCCCGAGCCCGCCGGGCGCGGCTACGGCCTGGCGCTGGTGCGGCTGGTGTGCCGCCGCCGCGGCGGCGACGTCACGGTCCACAACGACGCCGGCGCCGTCTTCACCGCCCGGCTCCGGAAGACCGCGGCGGAGGTGGCGGCATGATCGACGTCCTCGTCGTCGACGACGACTACATGGTGGCCAAGATCCACGAGGGGTTCGTCGGCCGGTGCGCGGGGTTCCAGGTGGCCGGGGTCGTGCACGACCCGGCGAGCGCGCTGGCCGCCGCGAAGCGGCTCCAGCCCGACCTGGTGCTGCTCGACGTGTACCTGCCCGGCGCGTCCGGCCTGGACATCCTCACCGCCCTGCGCGAGGCGGTCCCGGACATGGACGTCATGATCGTCACCGCCGCCCGGGAGGCCGACACGGTCAAGCGGGCGGTGCGCGGCGGGGCGGTGCAGTACCTCATCAAGCCGTTCACCTTCGCGGACCTGCGCCAGCGGCTGGAGCACTACCGGCAGACGCACCGGGCCCTGTCGCCCGGGGCGACGGCGGCGCAGGTGGAGGTGGACCGGCTCTTCGCCACGCCGCGCACGGCGACGCAGCCGCCCAAGGGCCTGAGCGCCGAGACGCTCCAGCTCGTCGCCGACGTGCTGACGAGCTCCGGCGGGGACCTGTCGGCGGCGGAGGCGGCCGAGCTCGCCGGGATCTCCCGGGTCAGCGCCCGGCGCTACCTCGAGCACCTCGCCGACAGCGGCCGCGCGGAGGTGCGGCTGCGCTACGGCGAGGTGGGCCGGCCGGAGCGGCGGTACGCCGCGCGGTGACGGGCGCTGCCGGCCGCAGTCGCGCGTCAGGGACGCGAGGCCGTCGCCTCCTGGCCGGTGAGCTGGGTGGCGAGGACGTTGCCGAGGGCGGTGTCGGGGTCGAGGAAGCCGGGCGTGGTGGGGATGAGCGGCCAGCCGGTGTAGGCCTCGGCGAGGTAGGTCGACCCGGCGCGGGAGGTGGTGACCAGGTCGAGCTCGCCGAGCTGGCGGCGCCGGTCGAAGGTGGAGGCGCCGGGGTGGGTGTGCAGCATCGAGGTCATCCACCAGGAGAAGTGCTGGGCCTTCCACACCC
>NZ_VUKE01000028.1 GCF_009193175.1 Georgenia ruanii
AAGGTCTCCCGCGAGCACACCGTCACCGAGGCCGCCCCCGGCCTGACCGTCATCGCCGGCGGCAAGCTCACCACCTACCGCGTCATGGCCGAGGACGCCGTCGACTTCGCCCTCGGCGAGCGCGCCAGGGCCCTTCCCTCGATCACCGCCAGCACCCCGCTGGTCGGCGCCGAGGGGCTGCGCGCCGCCCAGCGGCGCCGCGCCGCAATCGCCCGGGACCGCGGCTGGACCGCCGCCCGGGTCGACCACCTCCTGAACCGCTACGGCTCGGAGATCGGCACCCTCCTCGAGATGATCGACGCCGACCCCGACCTCGGCCGCCCCCTCGAGCACGCCGACGCCTACCTGCGCGCCGAGGTCGCCTTCGCCGTCACCCACGAGGGCGCCCTGCACCTCGAGGACATCCTCACCCACCGCGTGCGCCTCGACTACGAGATGCGCGACCGCGGCGCGACCGCCGCCGAGGAGATCGCCGACATCGCCGCGCCCCTGCTCGGCTGGGACGCGACCACCGCCGCCGCCGAGGTCGACTCCTACCGCCGGCGCGCCGCCGCCATCCGCGCCGCCGAGCAGGAGAGCACCGACGCCGCCGCGGCGGCCGCCCGGCAGCGCGCCGAGGACGTGCGGCCGCTGGTCCCGCTGCCCGTCCCGTAGCGCCGCCGTCCTCGACCGCCCGCGGTCCCTCGACCGCCCGCCGTCGCCCGACCGCCCGCCGTCCCAGGAGGCCACCGCCGCCGAACGCAGGAGTCCCGTCCCGCCCTTGCCCGCCCCGGCCGGATCGTCCGGGGCGGCGCGGTGTCACAGACCGGGCGCACCACGCCGCCGTCGCGCCCACAAAATGCCGGACGATCCCGCCCGTTGCGAGCATCATGTGCCATACCCGCACCCGGGCGCCCCACCCACGCGCCGCCTGGCGCAAGGACTGGCTCGACGACGACGCCAGAAAGTGAGTGCACAGTGGAACAACTCTCCATGCTGGACATCTTCTTCTCCGAGGTCATGGGCACGGCGATGCTGACCCTGCTGGGTTGCGGCGTCGTGGCCAACGTGGTGCTGCCGCGCAACAAGGGCTTCAACAGCGGCTGGATCGTCATCACCTTCGGGTGGGGCATCGCGGTCTTCGCCGGTGTGTACGTGGCGTTCCGCAGCGGGGCGCACCTCAACCCCGCGGTCACCCTCGGCCTGCTGGCCAACGGCTCCGACTTCGTCGGCGCGACCGACACCACCGCGGCCGTCCCCCCGAGCTTCCCCACCGCGCTCGTCTACATCGCCGGCGAGATGGTCGGCGCGTTCATCGGTGGTGTCATCGCCTGGGCCGCCTACAAGACTCACTTCGACGAGGAGGCGGACCCGGGGAGCAAGCTCGCCGTGTTCTCCACCGGCCCGGCCATCCGCAGCTACGGCTGGAACTTCATGACCGAGCTGATCGGCACGTTCGTGCTGGTCTTCGTCATCCTCATGTT
Organism: Georgenia ruanii; assembly: GCF_009193175.1. Classification (GTDB taxonomy): domain Bacteria; phylum Actinomycetota; class Actinomycetes; order Actinomycetales; family Actinomycetaceae; genus Georgenia; species Georgenia ruanii. The sequence goes on from NZ_VUKE01000028.1 coordinate 1,464, forward strand.
CGGCAAGACCCCGGCCGGCCTCGGCCCGCTCGCCGTCGCCCTCCTGGTCGTCGGCATCGGCCTGAGCCTCGGCGGCCCCACCGGGTACGCCATCAACCCCGCCCGTGACCTCGGCCCCCGCATCGCCCACGCCGTCGTGCCGTTCCGCGGCAAGGGCGGCGGCGACTGGTCCTACGCCTGGGTCCCGGTCGTGGGCCCCATCGTCGGCGGGGTCATCGCCGGTCTGCTGGGCAAGGCCGTCCTGTAGGCCCCTCTGCGTCGTCGGCCGCGGCACTGGTGCCGCGGGCCGCCGGCGTCCTCCCCCTCCCGGGCACGACGCCCGGTCCGTGAGCACCATGACGTGGAAGGAACACCATGGCTGAAGAGCAGAAGTACGTCCTCGCGATCGACCAGGGCACCACGAGCTCCCGGGCGATCGTCTTCGACCACAGCGGTCAGATCGTCTCCACCGGGCAGATGGAGCACGAGCAGATCTTCCCGCGCGCCGGCTGGGTCGAGCACAACCCGAAGGAGATCTGGACCAACGTCCGCGAGGTCGTCGGCCTGGCGCTGACCCGGGCGAACATCACCCACCGCAACATCGCGGCGGTCGGCATCACCAACCAGCGCGAGACCACGGTGGTGTGGGACAAGACGACGGGCGAGCCCGTCTACAACGCGATCGTGTGGCAGGACACCCGCACCGACAAGATCGTCGAGGAGCTCGGCGGGCGCAAGGGCCAGGACAAGTACAAGAAGAAGGTCGGGCTGCCGCTGGCGACCTACTTCTCCGGCCCGAAGGTCAAGTGGATCCTCGACAACGTCGACGGCGCCCGGCAGAAGGCCGAGGCCGGCAACCTCATGTTCGGCAACACCGACGCCTGGGTGCTGTGGAACATGACCGGCGGGGTCGACGGCGGCGTGCACGTCACCGACGTCACCAACGCCTCGCGGACCATGCTCATGGACCTCGAGACGCTGAGCTGGGACGAGGACATCGCGGAGGACATGGGCATCCCGATGTCGATGCTCCCGGAGATCCGCTCCTCCTCGGAGGTCTACGGCCACGGCCGCGAGGGCGGCTTCGTCCCCGGGGTGCCGATCGCGGGCATCCTGGGCGACCAGCAGGCCGCGACGTTCGGCCAGGCCTGCTTCGAGGTCGGCATGGCCAAGAACACCTACGGCACCGGCAACTTCATGCTGCTCAACACGGGCACCGAGCCGGTGCCCTCGAAGAGCGGCCTGCTCACCACGGTCTGCTACAAGATCGGCGACGCGCCCGCGGTGTACGCCCTCGAGGGCTCCATCGCCATCACCGGCGCGCTGGTGCAGTGGCTGCGCGACAACCTCGGCCTCATCAAGTCCGCCCCGGAGATCGAGGACCTGGCCAAGACGGTGGAGGACAACGGCGGGGCCTACTTCGTCCCGGCGTTCTCGGGCCTGTTCGCGCCGTACTGGAAGTCCGACGCGCGCGGCGCGCTGGTGGGCCTGACCCGCTACGTCAACAAGGGGCACATCGCCCGGGCGGCCCTGGAGGCCACCGCCTTCCAGACCCGCGAGGTCAACGACGCCATGAAGATCGACTCCGGCGTCGAGCTGACCGAGCTCAAGGTCGACGGCGGCATGGTGGCCAACGAGGCGCTCATGCAGTTCCAGGCCGACATCCTCGGCGTGGACGTGGTGCGCCCGAAGGTCGCCGAGACCACCGCCCTGGGCGCGGCCTACGCCGCCGGCATCGCCGTCGGCTACTGGAGCGGCGAGCAGGACGTCATCGACAACTGGGCCGAGGACAAGCGGTGGACGCCGAAGATGGACGAGGCCGAGCGCGAGCGCACCTACCGGCTGTGGAAGAAGGCCGTCACCCGCACCTTCGACTGGGTCGACGAGGACGTGCACTGAGGTCGTGCCGCGGCGGGCTGCGTCCCGCCGCGGCACGCCGCTCGCCGCACCGCCCGGCCGTGGGCAGGCCGGCCGCGGGCAGGCCGGCCGCAGGCTGGCGGGACCCGGGCGGGCCAGCCCCACGCCGGTGAGCCCCGCCTCGGCGGCCGCACGCAGGGAGGAGCACCGATGGATCTGCCGAGCGCGGTGACGCAGCCGGTCTCGGGCCTCATGAGCAGCCCGGTGGCCGCGGTCGACGCGGGCGCCACCTTGCGCGAGATCGCCGAGGCCATGGCGGCCAACGAGATCGGGGCGGTCACCGTGCTGGCCGACGGGCACCTGGCCGGCATCGTCTCCGAGCGCGACGTCGTCACCCATCTCGCCGACGGCGCCCACCCCGACCACCTGCTGGCCGAGGACATGTTCACGGCCGAGTTCGTCTCCGCCGCACCCGCCGACCGGCTGATCGACGTCGCACGGCGGATGATCGCCGCGCGGGTGCGCCACGTGCCGGTGCTCGAGGACGGTCAGGCGGTGGGCATGGTGTCGATGCGCGACGTCACGGCGGTGCTGGTCGCCGCGCTGGGCTAGCGGGTGGCGGCCGTCACCTCCCCTGCGACCGCCGGTCGGCGTACTGGCGCACCATCGGCCAGACTGACCCCATGAGCACCCTCGAGCAGATCACCGCCCCCCTGTGCTACCACGGCGAGGGGCCGGTGTGGTCGGACACCTGGGGCGGGTTGCGGTGGGTGGACATGCTCGCCGGCGACCTGCTCACCCTGCGCGCCGACGGCACGGTCGACCGGCTCCACGTGGGCGAGGTCGCCGCGTTCGTGCGGCCCCGCAGGGGCGGCGGGTACGTCGTCGGCATCGAGCGCGGCATCGCCCTGGCCGACGGGCCCGACGAGGCGCCCACCTCCCGCCCCGAGATGTGGTCGGACCCGGGCGTGCGGATGAACGAGGGCGGCTGCGACCCGGCCGGCAACCTCTACGCCGGCTCGATGCCCTACGACAAGACCCCCGGGGCGGCCAAGCTCTACCGCATCACCCCGGCCGGCGACGTCTCGGTCGTGCTGCCGTCGGTGACCACCTCCAACGGCATCGACTTCTCCCCGGACGGCACCCGCGCCTACTACAACGACACCCAGACCGGCGGCACGGACGTCTTCGACGTCGTCGACGGCGAGCTGACCGACCGGCGCCTGTTCCACCACGGCGACGGCGGGCGCCCGGACGGGCTGTGCGTGGACTCGGCGGGCAACATCTGGGTGGCGATGAACCGCGTGGGCAAGGTCCGCCTGTACTCCCCCGAGGCCGAGATCCTCACCGAGGTGGACCTGCCGCTGCGCCTGGTCACGGCGTGCACCCTCGGCGGCGCGGACGGGCGGGACCTGTACATCACCACCTCCCGCGACGGCCTCCAGGACCCCGAGCCCGAGGCGGGCGCCGTCTTCCGGCTGCGGGCCGACGTGCCCGGCAAGCCGGTGCTCACCTACGCCGGCTGACCCCCTGCCCGCGACCGGGATGGCCGTCCGGCTGCGACCGGACTGGCCCTCCCGCCGTTGGGCTCCTTCGGCGCCGAGCCCCGCCGCAGGACCTGTCGGAAGGCACCCCGCTACTCGCGGCGCCCGCGTCCCGCTCCCCGCGGCGGAGGGGCCGCGACTCCCCCAGCGACGGGGGGTCCGCCCTCAGCGGGGGTCCACCCTGGGCGCGGCTCGGCGTCGTCCCGCGGCGCGGGTCCCGGCAGGCGGACGGAGAGGTTGCCTATCCTTGTCTGGGCCCGCAGGGCGCGGCGCCCGGCCTGAGGAGGACGTCGCATGAGCCAGGGCGCTGACGGCACGGACCAGCCCGACGACGACGCGTCGGAGGCGCTCGCCGGCCTCGCCCAGGAGGGCCTGTTCGACCTGCCGCCCGGCGCCCGGCGCCCCACCGCGCGGGTGGTGCTGCTCACCGGCCCCTCCGGCTCGGGCAAGACGCGCCTGACCCGGCGCCTCGGGGTGCCGGTGGTGGCCCTCGACGACTTCTACCACGACGGGGACCACCCCGGGCTGCCGCGCCGCTACGGCATCGTCGACTGGGACAGCCCGCTGTCCTGGGACCGCGCCGGGGCGCTGGCGACGCTGGAGGAGCTGTGCAGCACCGGGCACGCCGACCTGCCCGTGTACGACATCCCCAGCAACCGCCGCACCGGCACCACCCACCTGTCCCTCGACGGGTTCCCGGTGTTCATCGCCGAGGGCATCTTCGCCGCCGAGCTGGTCGAGGCGTGCCGGGAGGAGGAGATCCTGGCCGACGCCCTGTGCCTGTGGCGGCCGCGGGCGCAGACCTTCTTCTTCCGCCTCACCCGCGACCTCGGAGAGGCTCGCAAGCCGCCCCTGACGCTGGTGCGCCGGGGCCTGAACCACTTCCGCAACGAGCCGGCGATGATCGCCGACCTCACCGCCAAGGGCGCCCGCAAGGTGCGCATCGACGAGGCCGAGCGGGCCATCGAGGCCCTGGTCGCCGGACGCTAGCGCGGGCAGTGCGCCCTGACGCCCGCACCCGCGCAGCCGACCTGCTGGCCGCCAGCACCCGCGCGGCGGACCTGCTGGCCGCCAGCACCCGCGCGGCGGACCTGCTGGCCGCCGCCCGCGCCCGTGCCGGCGGTGGCGCGCACCTCAGTCGTGGTACTTCCGGCCCTTGGGGATGGTGACCGTGACGGAGATGATCGCGATCAGCGCGAGGATGACGTTGAACATGAAGGCCACCAGGCCGGCCTGGCGCACGGCCGCGTTCGCCTGGATGCCCTGGGTCTGCAGGAGCTCTCCGACGATCGTCACGCCGCCGCCGAGGAAGGCGGTGAAGATCGCCAGCGACATCGCCGCCCCGATCGCGCCGCCCAGGGAGGAGGCCATCTTGTAGATGCCGGCACCGGAGCCGGCCTGCGCCTCCGGCAGGTTGGACAGCGCCGCGTCGGTGGACGGGGTGGCGTAGAAGGCGAGCCCGAGGCCGAACAGGGAGTAGGCGATGACGGCGAGGACGGTGTACGGCCCGATGAGGACGTTCGTCGGGGTGAGCAGGGCGCACGACACCGCGACGATCGTCGCGCCCCAGACCATCGGCTTGCGCGGGCCGAACGCGCGCAGGAGGCGCTCGCCCACCCGGATGAAGGCGATGATCGTCACGGCGTAGCCGAGCGTCAGCAGGCCGGCCTTCCAGGGGTCGAACAGCTCGGGCCGGGCGATCTGCAGCATCTGCTGGCTCACGATGAGCATGCCGATGGTGGCGTTGAGGACGAAGTTCGAGATCGTCGCTCCGGTGAAGGTGACGTTCCGGAACAGGGCGAAGTCGATGAACGGGTTCTCCTGTCTCCGCTCGTAGAGGACGAAGACCACCAGCCCGACGACCGCGACGGCGGCGAGCCCCAGGGTGAGCGGCCGGGTCCAGCCCAGCTGCCGACCGAAGATCAACAGGATCATCAGAGCCAGGACGGCGATCATGAAGATGATCAGCCCCGGCACGTCGAACCGCCGGTGCGTGCCGACCTCGGCCTTGCTCTCCGGCGTCCCCCACACGAGGGCGATGGCCACGACGGAGATGACGATCGAGGCGTAGAAGATGAGCCGCCAGTTGAAGGTGGCGGCCACGAAGCCGCCGAAGAGCGCGGCGACGCCGGCGCCGCCCCACGACCCGATCGACCACATCGACACGGCGCGCTGGCGGCCGGCTCCGTCCCAGTAGGACTTCACCAACGCCATGGTGGCGGGCATGATGCACGCCGCCGCGAGGCCCTGGATCGCCCGGCCGGCGAGGAGCAGGGGCAGCGCGACACCGCCGCTGGCGAGGATGACGAACGCCGAGCCGACGATGGCGAGCACGTTGCCGGCCTGGGTGACGCGCACCCGACCGATCCGGTCGGCGAGGCCGCCCATGAACACGATGAACAGCCCGGAGAACAACGCCGTGATGGAGACGGCGAGGTTCATCTGGTCGAGGCTGACGTTCGGGTGGGCGACCTGGTCGATCGGGCCGCCGTTGATGTCGGCGAGCATCGCACGGGCGATGGTGCCCACCGTGCCCGCGAACATCCAGAAGGTCAGGACGGCCAGGACGATGCCCGTGAGCAGCTTGTCGTTGCCCTTGAACTCCTGGGCCGTCCTGGGCACGGCTGCCGCGGTCGTCATGGCTGGTCCTCCCCGGCGCGACGTGCGCTCGCAGCGAGGGTAGGCCCGGTGACGCCGTCGCACCCGTCCAGCGGTGGCGCCATGGCGAGGGGCGCCCGCCCTGGGGGCACGGACGCCATCCCCCGCGGCGGCGCCGGACGGGACCGGGGCCGCCGTCGGGGCTCAGCGCGGCTTGACGAGCGGGAAGGTGATGGTCTCGCGGATGCCCCGGCCGGTGAGGGCCATGAGGAGCCGGTCGATGCCCATGCCCATGCCACCGGCGGGCGGCATGCCCTGCTCCATGGCCTCGAGGAAGTCCTCGTCGAGGACCATGGCCTCCGGGTCGCCCTTGGCGGCGGCCAGCGCCTGGGTCGCGAACCGCTCGCGCTGGACCACCGGGTCCACGAGCTCGGAGTAGGCCGTCGCGAGCTCGAAGCCGCGCACGTAGAGGTCCCACTTCTCCACCTCGCCCGGCTTGGAGCGATGCGCGCGGGTGAGGGGGGAGGTGTCGACCGGGAAGTCGCGGACGAAGGTGGGCGCGTGGAGGTCGTGGGAGACCAGGTGCTCCCACAGCTCCTCGACGATCTTGCCGTGGGTGTAGTGCGGGAGGACCTCGATGCCGAGCCGCTCGGCGTGCGCGCGCAGCGTAGCCTCGGGGGTGGCCGGGGTGATCTCCTCGCCCAGCGCCTCCGACAGGGACCCGAACAAGGTGATCTGCGCCCACTCGCCGCCGAGGTCGTACTCGCTGCCGTCGTCGAGGGTGACGGTGGTGCCGCCGAAGGCCTCGACGGCGGCGCGCTGGATGATCTCGCGGGTCAGCGCGGCCATGGTGTCGTAGGAGCCGTAGGCCTCGTAGGCCTCGAGCATGGAGAACTCCGGCGAGTGCGTGGAGTCGGCGCCCTCGTTGCGGAAGTTGCGGTTGATCTCGAAGACCTTCTCCACGCCGCCGACCACCGCGCGCTTGAGGTAGAGCTCGGGCGCGATGCGCATGTACAGGTCGACGTCGTAGGCGTTCATGTGCGTGACGAACGGCCGGGCCGCCGCGCCGCCGGGCTGGACCTGCAGCATCGGCGTCTCGATCTCGAGGAAGCCGCGCCCGTCGAGGGAGCGGCGCAGCGAGCGCACCACCGCCGAGCGGGTGCGCAGCATCTGCCGGGCCGCCGGGCGCATGATGAGGTCGAGGTGGCGACGGCGCACCCGCCCCTCCTCGGACAGCGCCACCTGCTCGCCGGCCTCGTTCTCGTACGTCTTGGGCAGCGGGCGCAGCGCCTTGGCGGCCATCTGCCAGGCGTCGGCGAAGACGCTCAGCTCGCCGCGACGGGACTTGCCCACGTGGCCGTGGACGAAGAGGTGGTCGCCGAGGTCGACGTCGGTCTTGAACGCGGTCAGGGCCTCCTCGCCGACCGCGGCGCGGGAGAGCATGGCCTGCAGCCGGTTGCCCTCGCCGTCCTGCAGGGTGACGAAGCAGAGCTTGCCGGTGTTGCGCAGGTACATGACGCGGCCGGCCACGCCGACGTCGTCGGTGGTCTCCTCGCCGGCCTCCAGGGCGTCGTAGCGCGTGCGCACGTCGGCGATGGTGGTGGTGATCGGCAGGGTCACCGGGTAGGGGTCGACGCCGGAGTCGAGCAGCCGCTGGCGCTTGTCCGCGCGCACGCGCACCTGCTCCGGGAGGTGGTCGGTCTCCTCCGGGGCCTGGAGGCCCCCCGCCTGCTCGGTGGTCTGCTCAGTCACCGGACAAGGGTAGCCGTCCGGCGGGAGCGACCCGACCCCGGGTCCGCGTGAGGTCGCACGTCACACCTGACCGCGTAGCCAGAACGGCATTCCGGTCGCCGCCAGAACGCCATTCCGGTCGCAGCAAGAGTGGCGGCGTGGCCGCCGGTCAGAGTGGCGGCGTGGCCGCGGTCAGAGTGGCGGCGTGGCCGCGGTCAGATGTCGAACTCGGGGTGGCCCGGCGCCGGTGGGGCGGAGGTGCGGTACTCGGCGATGGTGATGCCGCTGGGCTCGATGTGCCGGGCCTGACCGGCGTCGGTGTCGGGCACCCCGCCCGGCTCCCCGCCGACGTCGACGATGCGGTTGCGATCGTCGACGAACACCACGCGCGGGGTGTAGGTGCGCGCGTCGGCGTCGCTGAGCATGCCGTAGGCGATGACGATGACGAGGTCCCCGGCGTGGACCAGGTGCGCGGCGGCGCCGTTGATGCACAGCATGCCGCTGCCGCGCTCGCCGGGGATGACGTAGGTGGTCAGCCGCGCGCCGTTGGTGACGTCGACGACGTCGACCTGCTGGCCGGGCAGCAGGTCCGCGGCGTCGAGCAGGTCGGCGTCGACGGTGATCGAGCCGACGTAGTGCAGGTCCGCCTCGGTGATGGTGGCCCGGTGGATCTTCCCGATCATCATGGGGCGCACCAGGCTCGACGGTGCGGTGGGGGTCATCAGTGCCTCGGTCCTAGCTGGACGGTCGTGTTGTCGATCAGCCGGGTGCTGCCCACGCGGGCGGCGACGGCCAGCAGGCCGGGGCCGGTGGCGGCGGCGTCCAATGGCAGGAACGTGTCCGGATCGACCAGTGCAAGATAGTCGAGGTCGACGCCCTCGGCCGCGTCGAGGACCGCCCGGGCGGCTGTGACAACGGCCGCAGCTCCCGCCTCGGCGGCCGCGGCGCCCGTGCGCAGCGCCCGGGAGAGGGCCAGGGCGCGCTCGTGCTCGACCGGGCCGAGGTAGGCGTTGCGGCTGGACATCGCCAGGCCGTCGGGCTCGCGGCGGATCGGCGCGCCGACGATCTCCGCCCCGAGGTCGAGGTCGCGGACCATCGTCCGCACGAGCGCCAGCTGCTGGGCGTCCTTCTGCCCGAAGACGGCCACGTCCGGGCGCACGAGGTTGAGCACCTTGCACACGATCTGCAGCACGCCGGCGAAGTGGCCGGGCCGGGTGCGGCCCTCGAGCACCGTGGCGACCGGGCCGGGGTCGACGCGCACGAGCGGCTCGGCGGGGTACGCCTCGGCGTCGGTGGGCGCGAAGACGACGTCGACGCCGGCGCGGACGAGCAGGGCCAGGTCGGCCTCGAGGTCGCGGGGGTAGGCCTCGAAGTCCTCGCCGGGGCCGAACTGCAGGGGGTTGACGTAGATGGAGACGACGACGTGGTCGGCGCGGGCCTGCGCCTCCTGGACGAGGGAGAGGTGCCCGTCGTGCAGCGCCCCCATGGTCATCACCAGGGCGCGGGTGCCGCCCAGGGAGCGCAGGGCCGCGGCGAGCTCGGCACGGGTGCGGGCGAGGACGGGCTCGAGGGGGGTCGCCGCGCTCGCGTCGGCGCTCGCCGCCGCGCCCGCGGGCGCCGGGACGGCACCGGTGGGGGGCGTGGCCCCGGCGCGGGCGGGCGTGGCCCCGGGCTCTCCGGCCGTGGCCGCCGGCTCCGCGAGGGCGTCGAGCAGCGCGACCGCGACCGGCTCGGTGATCTTCCCGGCGGCCAGCGCCCGGCGGGTGGTGGCGCCGGCCAGGTGGCGGTAGCCGTCGAGGATGTCCAGGTCCTCGCCGTCGAGCCGGGCCAGGGCCTCCAGGTGCGCCCGGACGGTGCCGACGTCCCCGCGGACCACCGGGCCGGTCAGGCCCTGCTCCCCGCCGCGCAGGGCGCCGTCGAGGGCGGCGGAGAGCAGCGGCGTGAGCAGCGCCCCCGGCTCCTCGATGCCGGCGTCGGCCAGGGCCCGCTCGGCCTGGGCGACGAGGGTGACGAGGTGGTTGCCGCCGTGGGCGAGGGCGGCGTGGTAGACCGGCCGGCGGGCCTCGTCGAGGACGAACGGCTCGCCGCCGATCTCGACGACCAGGGCCTGGGCGATGGGCAGCACCGGCGCGGCGGCGGTGACGGCGAAGGGGCAGCCGGTCAGGCGGCCCAGGTCCAGGCTCGTGCCGGTGAAGGTCATGGCCGGGTGGATGGCCAGCGGGATGGCCCCGGCGGCCCGGGCCGGGGCGAGCACCTCGGTGCCGTAGCGGCCGGAGGTGTGCACGACGAGCTGGCCGCCCTGCCACCGGCCGAGCTCGGCGAGCCCGGCGACCAGGCCGGGGAGCACGTCGTCGGGGACGGTCAGGAGGACCAGCTCGGCGCGCTCGACGATCTCGTCCACGGTGAGCACGGGCACGCCGGGCAGCAGCGCCTCCACCCGGTCGCGGCTCTCCTCCGAGACGGCGGTGGCGCCGACGACGGCGTGGCCTGCGGCGCGCAGGGCGCTGGCGAGGACGGCGCCGACCCGGCCGGCGCCCACCACGCCGACCCCCAGGCGGCCGGGACGGGGGGCGGAGGGACGTGTCGCGGGTGCTGAGCTCACCCGGCCATCATCGCAGGGGCGCGGCGCCGGTCTCGGTCCCGGCCTCCCCCGCGACGTGCCCGGCGGCGTCGGCGCCGGCCTCGTCCACGCGGCGCAGCCACTCCTCGGGGCCCTCGTGGGCGCGGGCGGTGCGGGCCCGCTGGGCCTGCTCGAGGAGCACCCGCCCCGCCACCTGGGCGTCCAGGTGGTGCGCCACCGGCACGACCGGCCCGGGGACGGAGTGGGCGTGCAGCCCCGCCAGCCCGAAGCGGCGCTCCAGCGGCCCCTGCTTGAGGGCGAGGGACTGGGTGCGCTCGTGCGGGACGACGTCGAGCTGGCGGGTGAGCCGGCCGCGGCGCACCAGCAGCGCGGTGCGGGTGATGCGCAGGCCGCTGCGGCGCCACACCAGGGGGTCGAGCGTGCGGGCCCGGGCGGGGCTGGTGAGGAACCCGGCGGCGTCCCCCTCGCCCTCGAGGGCGGCGTCGAGGACGGCCTGGGGGTCGTCGACGCCGAGGTCGGGAAGGACGAGCCACAGCGCGGTGAGGGCCTCGCCCCGGCTGCCCACCGGCAGGAGCACCGTCTCGGCGGGGCGGCCGTTCTGGCCGGGCGTGTGCTCGCCGTACCCGGCGACGTTGACCTCCACCCGCCACCAGCCCCGCCGGCGCCACAGCAGGCCCTGCTTGAGCACGACGGCCTGCACGCGCCCGGGCGGGACGGTCTGGGTGCGGGTCTCGAGCAGGCCGTGCCGCAGCCGGATGCCGTCGGGCGAGATGGCGGCGCGGAAGCCGAACTCGCCGGCGAAGCGGCCCCACACGAAGCCGCCGAGGCCGAGGATCATCGGGATGAGCCCGAAGACCGGGGCGAACGAGCCGGCGACCACCACCAGGGCGGCCAGGCCCGCCACGACCAGGACGAAGAAGATCGTCGAGCCGGACAGGAGCAGCGAGCCGACGATCCGGCCGGGCGGCACCTGCAGCAGCTCGCGCTCGGGGGCGGCGGGCACCACGGTCGGCTCGGCGCCGGCGGCGGCCGGGGCGACCTCCACCCCGGCGGCGCGGGCCATGATCTCGTTGCGCAGCTGCTGGGCCTCCGGCTCGCGCAGATAGCCCAGCACGACGTTGGACTCCCCGCCGCCGGCGGTCTCCACGCGCACCTGCGCCAGCCCGAACAGGCGGCCCAGGAGCGGTTGGACGACGTCGACCGCCTGGACGCGGTTGAGGCGGGCGTGCCGCTCCTGCCGGAACAGGATGCCGGTGTGCAGGTCGACCGACTCTGCGGTGACGGCGAAGCGCATGCGCCGCCAGGCGAGCATGGAGTACACGCTCGCGACGAGCGCGACGAGGACGAGGACGCCGACGACGGCGAGCACCGCCCGGGCCCGGAAGGCCGCCACCGTGTCCCACACGTCGGCGGGCAGGTTCCCGATCTGGTCGGTGGCCTGGTAGGCCACGAAGGCCAGGACGGCGACGACGACCTTCCAGGCGTTGAGGACCGGGGTGATCTTGTGGACGCGCCGCCACGGCGTGCCGCCGCCTGCCTCGGGGCGCCCGGGCCCGCCGCCTGCCGCGGGGGGCTCGCCGCCCGGCGCCGGGGTGAGCCTCGGGTCGGGGCCGGCCATCGCGGTCACAGCCCCGCCAGCCGCGCCTCGCCACGCGCGGTGAGCCGGTCACGCAGGCGCGCGGCCTCGGCGGGCGGCAGGCCCTCGATCTTGGCGTCGGAGTGGGCCGAGGCCGTGTGCAGCTGGACCTCGGCGACCCCGCACCAGCGGTCCAGCGGGCCTGCCTTGACGTCGACGAACTGCATGCGCCCGTACGGCACCACGGTCAGCGACCGGAAGAGGATGCCGGTGCGGATGAGCAGGTCGTCGTCGGCCTCCGCGTAGCCCATGGCGCGCACCTGGCGCGGGATGAGCCACACCAGCCAGCCCGCCAGCGCCGCGACCGCGACCGGGGCGAGCCAGGTCCAGCCGCCGACGACGACGCCCAGGACCACGCCGGCGACCAGCGGGAGCAGCAGGGTGGCGCCCGCGACGACCAGCCGGGCCCTGATGAGGCCGTCGGAGACCGGCCGGAAGGCGACGTCCCGCGGGTCGAAGGGGTCGGCCCCGGTGCCGCCCGGGGCGGGGTGGTCGGGGAAGTCGCTCATCGGTTCGCTCCTTGCTGCGCGCCGGAACTCGGCTGTCACCCCCCGATCCTGGCAGATGCGGCCGACGACCCCATCCACCTCCAGGACGGTCCGAGACCGGTGCGCTCCGCCGGACGGCGGAGGCGGCGGCGCCGCGGGCCGTCGGCGACCGCCCCGGGGCGCCGCGAGCGGGGCGTCCGGCTCGGCCGGTCAGGGCCCGAGCGAGGCGTCCGGCGTGGCCGGTCAGGCGGCGGTCGGGGCGCCCCGCCCGCCGCGCGGGTGCGGGTCCTGGTCGTCCGGCGGCACCCGGCACCACCACTCCACCAGCAGGGCCACGCCGACCAGCGCCAGGCACCCGACCAGGGCGAGGCCGGAGGCCCAGGCCTGCTCGCGTGGCAGCGGGGCGGTGAGGTTGTCCAGGGTGCGCAGCAGCTGGGCGGCGAAGTAGCCCACCAGGGCCGCCCCGACCAGGGCGCAGGACTTGGCGAGCATGACCACCCGGGCGGCCCCGAGCGGCGTCATCGAGGTCGGCTGCTGCTTGACCATGCGGCGCACGCCGCGCCCGAGCAGCAGCAGCACGACGGCGAGCACGGAGGGCCCCAGGAAGGTCACGAGCGGCACGGGCACGGGCAGCAAGCCGCGGTCGTCCAGGCCGGCGAGCACGAGGAAGGTCACGAGCCCGGCGCCGAGCGCCAGGCTGACGAGGAGCTGCCAGGAGGTGCGGCCCATCAGCCGGCCCCCTCGGCCGGGGTCGGCGCGGAGACGTCGGGCACCGCGCCGGTGCGCCAGTCGGCGGCGAGCCACCGGACGGTGCCCCGGTCGGCGGCCCGCTCGGCCAGGGCCGCGACCGGGCCGCCGTCGGGGCCCGGCAGCACGGCGCCGGGGTCGGCCGCGGCCCAGGGCACGAGCACGAAGGCGCGAAGGTGGGCGCGCGGGTGCGGCAGGGTCAGCTCGGGGTCGGCGACGACGAGGTCGCCCACCGCGATGACGTCGACGTCGAGGGTGCGGGCCCCCCACCGCTCGGCGCGGGTGCGGTGGTGCGCCCGCTCGAGGTCCTGGGCCAGGCGCAGCAGCGCCAGCGGGGCGAGCGTCGTGCGCCCCAGGACGACGGCGTTGAGGTAGTCCGGCTGGGCGGCCTGGCCGGGGGCGAGCACCGGGGCGGTGCGGGCCAGCTGCGAGACGCGCACGCCCTCAAGGTCCGGGACGTGCTCGAGGGCGTCGGCGGCGGCCCGCAGCGTCGCCAGCGGGTCGGCGAGGTTGGCGCCGAGGGCGAGCACGAACCGCACGGCCGCGGCGGGCCGGCGGGTCAGCAGGTCGCTCACCGCCCGCCCTCCCGCCGGCGGATGCGCACCGCGACGTCGTCGAAGGGCACGGTCAGCGGCGCCCGCGGCTTGTGCACGGTCACGTCGACGGCCCGCACGCCCGGGTGGGCGAGCACCACCTGCGCGACGCGCTCGGCGAGGGTCTCCACCAGGTCCACCGGCTCCCCGCCCAGGACGGCGGTGACCTCCTCGGCGACGTCGGCGTAGCTGACCGTGGCGGCCAGCTCGTCGGTGCGGGCGGCGGCGCGGGTGTCCAGGTGCAGCACGACGTCGGCGCGGAAGGGCTGGCCCTCGGCCCGCTCGTGGGGGTAGACGCCGTGGTGGCCGGTCGCCCGCAGCCCGACGAGCCGGATCTGGTCGAGCTCGTGCCCGTCCGGGCCCAGGACGGCGCTCACCGGTGCGCCCGCCACGCCGCGGCCACGCGCACGGCGTCGGCCGTCGCGGCGACCTCGTGCACCCGCACCGCCCAGGCGCCGGACTGGGCGGCCAGGGCGCTGACGGCGGTGGTGGCGTGGTCGCGGGCGAGGGGCTCGGCGGCGAGCGCGGGGGGCACCACGCCGGAGAGGAACCGTTTGCGGGAGGCGCCGACCAGCACGGGGTGGCCGAGCGCGGTGAGGGCGTCGAGGTGGGCCAGCAGCGTCCAGTTGTGCTCGGCGTTCTTGGCGAAGCCGAGGCCGGGGTCGAGGACGATCTGGTGGTCGCGCACGCCGCCGGCCCGGGCCTGGTGCACCCGGTCGCGCAGCTCGGCGCACACCTCGGCGACGACGTCGTCGTACACGGCCAGGGAGTTCATCGTCTCGGGGGTGCCGCGCCAGTGCTGGATGACGTACACGGCCCCGGCGCGGGCGACGGCTCCCGCCATGGCGGCGTCCGCCAGCCCGCCGGAGACGTCGTTGACGATCTGCGCGCCGGCGGCCACCACGGCCTCGGCGGTGGCGGCGTTGACGGTGTCGACGCTGACGACGGCGCCCTCCCGGGCCAGCGCCTCGACGACGGGCAGCACCCGGGCGGCCTCCTCGGCCGGCGTGACGGGGGCGGCGCCGGGGCGGGTGGACTCCCCGCCGACGTCGATGATGTCCGCGCCCTGGGTGAGCAGGTGGCGGGCGTGGGCGATGGCGACGTCGGTGTCGTACCACTGCCCGCCGTCGGAGAAGGAGTCCGGGGTGACGTTGACGACCCCCATCACCAGCGTGCGCCCGGGGGCTCGCAGCGCCTCCGGCAGCGGGCTGGGGGCGGCGGACGTTCCTGGAGTGCTCACCCGGCCAGGTTAGCGCCGGGGCGCGGCGGCGCCGTCAGCGCGGATGGCACCGTCAGCCGTGGCGACGGCGCCGACGGGGGAAGCACCGTCGGCCGGGACGGCACCCTCAGCCGCGGTGGCCCAGCAGCAGGCTCATGGCCTCCGCGCGGGTGGCCGTGTTGCGCATCTGCCCACGCACCGCGGAGGTGAGGGTCCGGGCGCCGGGCTTGCGCACCCCGCGCATGGACATGCACAGGTGCTCGGCCTCGACGACGACGAGGACCCCGCGCGGGGCCAGGCGGCGCACCAGGGCGTCGGCCACCTGGGAGGTGAGGCGTTCCTGGACCTGGGGGCGGCGGGCGTAGCCCTCGACGAGCCGGGCGAGCTTGCTCAGCCCGGTGACCCGCCCGTCCGGGGCCGGGATGTAGCCGACGTGCGCGACCCCGTGGAAGGGCAGCAGGTGGTGCTCGCACATGGAGTACAGCGGGATGTCGCGCACGATGACCATCTCCTCGTGCCCGATGTCGAACACCGCGTCGAGGTGGTCGGCGGGGTCCTCGCCCAGCCCGGCGAACATCTCCCGCAGGGCGCGGGCGACCCGGTCGGGGGTGCCCACCAGCCCGTCGCGGTCCGGGTCCTCCCCCACGGCGACGAGCAGGTCGCGCACCGCCCGGCGCACGCCGTCGGTGTCGTAGGGCCGCACCGCGCGCCCGCCGTCGGCGATCGGCGCGGCATCGCTGACGCTGAGGTCGTCCGCGGGGGTCTCGGCGGAGCCGGCGATGCCCGTGCCGGGGCCCTGCACGCTCACAGGCCCTCGGCGGCGCCGCCGACCCGGCCGCCCTCGGGCACCTGGCCCACGCCGTCGAGCGGGGTCTCCCCCGCCGCGGCGGACTGGTCCTGGGGCAGCATGTGCTCCCCGCGGGCCCGCTCGGCCGGCGTGAGCACCGGCGGGATGTCGCTGACCTGGCGCTCCTCGGAGGAGAGCCAGATGGGTCGCGCCGGCCGCTTGATCACGGGGGCGAAGATCGCGGCCAGCTCGGCCTCGTTGAGCGTCTCCTTCTCGAGGAGCTTGAGCACGAGGTCGTCGAGGACGTGGCGGTACTGGGTGAGGATCTCCCAGGCCTCGTCGTGCGCGGCCTCGATGAGCCGGCGCACCTCCTCGTCGACGATCCGGGCGACGTCCTCGGAGTAGTCGCGCTGGTGGCCGTAGTCCCGGCCGAGGAACGGCTCGCCCTGGGTGGTGCCCAGCTTGATGGCGCCGACCCGGTCGCTCATGCCGTACTCGACGACCATCTTCCGGGCGATGGCGGTGGCCTTCTCGATGTCGTTGGACGCGCCGGTGGTCGGGTCGTGGAAGACGATCTCCTCCGCCACCCGGCCGCCCATGGCGTAGGCGAGCTGGTCGAGCAGCTCGTTGCGGGAGGTGGAGTACTTGTCCTCGGTGGGCATGACCATCGTGTAGCCCAGCGCCCGCCCGCGCGGCAGGATCGTCACCTTGGTCACCGGGTCGGTGTAGCGCAGCGCCGCCGCCGCCAAGGCGTGCCCGCCCTCGTGGTAGGCGGTGACCTTCTGCTCCTTCTCGTTCATCACCCGGGTGCGCTTCTGCGGGCCGGCGATCACGCGGTCGATGGCCTCGTCGAGGGCGCGGTCGTCGATGAGCTGGGCGCCGGAGCGGGCGGTGAGCAGGGCGGCCTCGTTGAGGACGTTGGCCAGGTCCGCGCCGGTGAAGCCGGGGGTCCGCTTGGCGACCATGCCCAGGTCCACCCCGGGCGCCATGGGCTTGCCCTTGGCGTGCACCTCGAGGATGGCGGCGCGCCCGTGCAGGTCCGGGGCCTCGACGGCGACCTGCCGGTCGAAGCGGCCCGGGCGCAGCAGCGCCGGGTCGAGGACGTCGGGGCGGTTGGTGGCGGCGATGAGGATGACGTTGGTCTTGACGTCGAAGCCGTCCATCTCGACGAGCAGCTGGTTGAGGGTCTGCTCGCGCTCGTCGTGCCCGCCGCCGAGCCCGGCGCCGCGGTGGCGGCCGACGGCGTCGATCTCGTCGACGAAGATGATGGCGGGGGCGTTGGACTTGGCCTGCTCGAACAGGTCGCGCACCCGGGAGGCGCCGACGCCGACGAACATCTCGACGAACTCCGAGCCGGAGATGGAGAAGAACGGCACCCCGGCCTCGCCGGCGACGGCGCGGGCGATGAGGGTCTTGCCGGTGCCGGGCGGGCCGTACAGCAGCACGCCCTTGGGGATCTTCGCGCCCACGGCCTGGAACTTCTCGGGCTCGGCGAGGAACTCCTTGATCTCCTGGAGCTCCTCGACGGCCTCGTCCTCGCCGGCGACGTCGGCGAAGGTGACCTGCGGGGTCTCCTTGGTGACCATCTTGGCCTTGGACTTGCCGAACTTCATCATCCCGCCGGCGGCGCCGCCGGAGCGCGACAACAGCCACCAGAAGACGCCGAAGATGATGATCATCGGCAGCACGAAGAGCAGCAGCGAACTCAGCCAGGACTGCTGGGGCACCACCGAGTTGTAGCCCTGCGACGGCGCGGCGTCCTCGACCGCCTGGACCACCTGGGGGCCCTGGGGGGAGACGTAGAAGAACTCGACGGACTTGCCCTTGTCCACCGTGCCGCCGTTGCCGTCCGGGGCCTTGTACGGCTCCGACAGCGTCATGCGCACGCGCTGGGTGCCCTCGGTGATCTCCACCTGCTGGACCGTGCTGCCGTGGAGCAGCTCCAGGCCCTGGGAGGTGTCGATGCGCTGGGTGCCGCCCTGCCCCAGCAGGGAGTACCCCATGGAGACGAGCAGGATCATCAGGAGGATCCAGATGAGTGGGCCTCGCAGCAGGTTCTTGGCGTTCATCGAGTGTGGGCTGCTCGCCCGGTCCCTCCTGGTCGCACGGTCATCGCCCGACGGTATCTGACAAACCCGGCCAGCGGCCGGGCGCTACCGGAATGTTCGCGCAGGGCTTGCTCCCTGCAACAACGGCCGCGCGGGCCGTGGTGTTCCGGCGGTCGCGGCTCGGGTCAGCCGCCGTAGACGTGCGGGGCGAGGGTGCCGACGAAGGGCAGGTTGCGGTAGCGCTCGGCGTAGTCCAGGCCGTAGCCGACGACGAACTCGGTGGGGATGTCGAAGCCGACGTAGCGCACGTCCACCGGCACCTTGGCGGCCTCGGGCTTGCGCAGCAGGGCGGCGATCTCCACCGAGGCCGGGCCGCGCGAGCGCAGGTTGGACAGCAGCCAGGACAGGGTCAGGCCGGAGTCGATGATGTCCTCGACGATGAGGACGTGGCGGCCGTGCAGGTCGGTGTCGAGGTCCTTGAGGATGCGCACCACGCCGGAGGACTTCGTGCCCGAGCCGTAGGAGGAGACGGCCATCCAGTCCATCTGCACGGGCAGGTGGAGGCGGCGGGACAGGTCGGCCATCACCATGACGGCCCCGCGCAGCACCCCGACGAGGAGCAGGTCCTTGCCGGCGTAGTCGGCGTCGATCTCCGCCGCCATCTGCACCAGCCGGTCCTCGATCTGCTCCTGGCTCAGGAGCACCTTCTCGAGGTCGCTGCCCATGTCCTGCGCGTCCACGTGCGCTCCTTCACTGCGTCTCGTCGGCTGTGGCGGCCCCCCTGGCGGGGCCCAGAGACAGCCTGCCACACGCCCGCCGGGCGACCACGCCGCCGGGCAGCTGCACCGGCCCCTGCCCGTGGTAGGCGGCCACGAGGGCGTCGAGCGCCTCCACGTGCACCGCGGCGAGGGCGCCGGGGGCGGCGCCGGAGCGCAGGGCGGCGGTCTGCAGGGCGCGGGTGCGCAGCGCCGGGTGCGCCGCGGCGAGGACCGTGACGTCGAGCACGACGGCGGCGCCGTCCACCAGCGCCTGGGCGAGCAGGTCGGCGGCGAGGCCGTCGAGCAGGTCGGCGTCGCGGCGCAGCTGGGCGGCGGTGCGGCCCAGTGCCGGGACGACCCCCGGCCCGAGGGCGTCGGCCAGGGCGGGCAGGACGCGCTCGCGTACGGCGGCCCGGCGCAGCGCGGTGCCGTCGGCGGCGCGCCAGGGCCCGGCGGCGGCGTTGCCGGGGTCGAGGACGAAGTCCAGGCCCAGCGCGCGGCACACCGCCTCGGTCTGGGCGCGGCGCAGGGCGAGGAACGGGCGGCGCCACGGCCCCCGCGCGGGGGCCATGCCGGCGAGCGAGCGGGCCCCGGAGCCGCGGGCCAGGCCCAGCAGCACGGTCTCGGCCTGGTCGTCCAGGGTGTGGCCGAGCAGCACGGCGGCCGCCTCCGCCTCGCGGGCGGCGGCGGCCAGGGCGGCGTAGCGGGCCGTGCGGGCGGCCGCCTCCGGGCCGCCGGCGCCGCGCCCGCCGCTGCCGCCGGGCACCTCGACGGCGCGGACGGTCGCCGCGAGCCCGAGCGCCCGGCACCGGGCGGCGGCGTGGCGGGCGACGTCGGCCGAGCCGGGCTGGAGGCCGTGGTCGACGGTGACGGCCGAGGCGAGCCAGCCGGCCCGCGGGGCGACGAAGGCGGCGGCGGCCGCGAGCGCGAGGGAGTCCGCCCCGCCGGAGCAGGCCACGAGCACCCGGGCGCCGGGGGGCAGGTCCGCGAGGGTGGCCCGCACCGCCGACCGGGCCGCGGCGACGGCGGGGTGCGGGGCGGACATGGGGCCGAGCGTAGACCGGCGCCCGGCGGAGGCGGCCGGGACGTCCCGGCGCCCGCCCCGGTCAGCCGTGGACCCGGCGCGGCCGGGCCGCGGATCAGCCGTGGACCCGGCGCACCCAGGCCTCGGGCTCGGCGATCTCGGCCGCCGTCGGCAGCTGCTCGGGCCCGGTCCACACGGCGTTGAGGCCGCGATGGCCGACCCGGTTGATCACGGTGCGCACGAACGACGCCCCGTTGCGGTACTGGGCGATCTTGGCGTCCATGCCCAGCAGCCGGCGCAGCGCGACGTCGGGCAGGGAGGTCCCGTCGCGGCGCTTCTCGAAGGCGGCCCGGATGCGGCGCACCGAGGGCAGCCGGGCGGGGCCGACGGCGTCCATGACGACGTCGGCGTGCCCCTCGAGCAGGCTCATGACGGCGACGACCTCGGCCATCGCGGCCCGCTCGGGCTCGGTGAGGAAGGCCTCGACGAGCGGGCCGCCGACGTCGTGGCCCGGGGCGTCGGCGCTGCCGGCGAGCACCGAGCGCAGGGTGTCGACGACGGCGCCGACGGCCCGGGCGAGCCGCTCGCTGCCGTCGGTGGTGTCCGAGATGCCCTCGACGAGGGCGCGCATGCGGTGGGCGAGGTGGTCGGCGAGCCAGGGCGCCGCGGCGAACTGCACCGCGTGGGTCTGCTCGTGCAGGCACACCCACAGCCGGAAGTCCATGGCGTCCAGGTCCAGCTCGCGCTCGATCTTCAGCACGTTGGGGGCCACGAGCAGCAGCCGGCCCGGCGCCGCGCCGTCGCCGGTGAACGGGTCGAACTGGCCCAGCACCTTCCCGGCGAGGAGGGCGAGCATGAGGCCCATCTCCTCCCCGGCCATGCGGGCCGAGCCGGGCAGCTTGGAGGTGGGCAGCAGCCCGTCGGTCAGCCGGGCGAACATCGCCACGTTGGCCTCGGCCCAGCGGGGCCGGTCGACGACGTAGACGGGCAGGGCGCCGGCGCGGGCGGCGGCGTCGTCCAGGCCGGTGATCTGGGCGACGTGCCGCGGGGCCTCGGCGGCCGCGTCGCGCAGCACCTGGATGAGGCCGCGCAGCTCGGCGCGCGTGCCGCTGGGGCCCGGCCGGGCGAGGGTCCCGGCGCGGCGCACGGCCACCTGCCAGTCGACGGCGCTGCTCATGCGCCTCACGTTACCGCTCAGCCGCAGCCGCACGCCGCGAGCCGCTCGGCCCACGCGTCGATGGCCTGGCGGCCCTGCAGCGTCCCGCCCTCGCTCAGCCCGTCGGTGAGCACGGAGAAGACCAGCAGGCGGCCGTCGGCGGTGACCACGGTCCCGCTGAGGCTGCTCGCCGCCAGCAGGGTGCCGGTCTTGGCGCGCACCCGCCCGGCCGCCTCGCCCGGCAGGCGGTCGTCGAGCGTGCCGTCCAGGTGCGCCACCGGCAGCGAGGGCACCAGGGCGTGCAGCGCGGTGCGCGCGGGCTCCAGCGCGGTCAGCAGGGTGTCCACGAGGGCGGTGGCGGTGACCCGGTTGGCGGCGCCGAGCCCGGAGACGTCGGTGAGGCGGACGCCGGTGGTGTCCACCCCGAGCTCGCCGAGCTGGGCGAGCACGGCGGCCGTGGCGCCCTCGAAGTCCGCCGTGGCGCCGCGCTCGACGGCCACCAGCCGGCCGAGGACCTCGGCGAGGGTGTTGTCGGAGGTCTTGAGCATCTGCCGGACCACCTGCCCGCTCGGCGCCGAGGCGACGGCGGCCAGCGGGGCGGCGCCGCCGGGGGCGCGGGTGCGGCGCACCTCGCCGGTGACGGTGACGCCCGCGTCGGTCAGCGCGGCGGCGAAGGCGCCGGCGGCGTCCATGGCCGGGTCGGCGGAGTAGCCGGCGCCGGTGCGGCCGGTGTCGACGGCGAGGGGCTGGATCGGCATGACGTAGTCGAGGTCGATGCCGGAGACGCCCGGGGCGTGCAGCGGCCCGCTGAAGAGGGTGTCGTCCAGGCCGACGGCGACGCGGCGCACGCCCTGGGCGGCCAGCGCCGCGGCCGCCTGCCGGGCGAGGTCGGCCAGGCCCGCGTGGCCGACGACGGCGTCCGGGTCCCCGGCGCCGGCGGCCAGCAGCACGTCACCGCCGCCGACGAGGACGACCGTGTCGCCGTCGAGCACGGCGCGGGTCTCGAGGGTGCGGGTGGTGCCGAGCGCGTCCAGCGCGGCCGCGGCAGTGAGGATCTTCAGGGACGAGGCGGGGGTGCGGGCGACGGCGCCGTCGTCGTCGAGGAGCACCGTGCCGGTGACGGCGTCGGCGACGACGAGGCCGAGCCCGCCGAGGCCGGGGGTGGCGCGCAGGTCGGCGGCGAGGGCCTCCAGCGCGGCGGCGGTGGGGACGGGCGCGTCGACGTCCGGCCCGGGCACGGCCTCGGTCAGGGCGCCGGCCGGCAGCGCGATCCCGGGGTAGGGCGCGGGAGCGGCAGGCGCCGGGCCGGTCGTCAGGGGCCCGGGGACCACGTCCGCGGCGTCCGCCACGCCGTAGCCGCCGAGCGCGAGGACGGCGACCAGCGCGGCGACGAGGGTTCGACGTGCCACCCGACCTCCCGTCCCGTTCTCGGCGTCGTGCCAGCACGATCACCCCGTCGTGCGACACACTAGTGCCCGGGAGCGCCCGGCCAGGCGGGCCGGGCGCACGTCACAGCGGCCCCGCGAGCGTGACCCGCCGCGCGGGGCGGAAGAAGGGAAGCCGTGGAGTTCGACGTCACGATCGAGATCCCCAAGGGGAACCGCAACAAGTACGAGGTGGACCACGAGACGGGCCGCATCCGGCTCGACCGGATGCTGTTCACCTCCACGCGGTACCCGGACGACTACGGCTTCATCGAGGGCACCCTCGGCGAGGACGGCGACCCCCTGGACGCCCTGGTGCTCCTCGAGGAGCCGACGTTCCCCGGCTGCCTCATCCGGTGCCGCGCGCTGGGGATGTTCCGCATGCGCGACGAGGCCGGCGGCGACGACAAGGTGCTGTGCGTGCCCGCCGGGGACCAGCGCGCCTCGTGGCGCACCGAGATCGACGACGTCAGCGAGTTCCACCGCCTGGAGATCCAGCACTTCTTCGAGGTCTACAAGGACCTCGAGCCGGGCAAGTCAGTCGAGGGCGCGCACTGGGTCGGCCGCGAGGAGGCCGAGGCGGAGATCCGCAAGTCCTTCGAGCGGGCCGAGCAGACCGGCTACTACAACCACGGGCACGCCGCCGCGTCGGAGGCCTGACGCGCCGCGAGGCCCTCGCCCCGAACCGCGAAGGCCCGGTCGCCGCCCTCCCCGACGGGAGGACGGCGGCCGGGCCTTCGCGGCGTGGGTGCCGCGGACGGTCAGAGCCGGACGGCGAAGGGCATGACGTTCGTGTAGAACATCGACACCTCCTGCACGGCCGCGCCGGAGTACGGCGCCTGGATACGCATGCCGCCGCCGCTGAAGATGGCGACGTGGTAGATGCCGGCGGCGGTGCCGTCGTTGGACCAGAAGACCAGGTCGCCCGCCTGGACCTGGCTCAGCGGGATCCGCGTGCCGACGTTGTACTGCGAGCGGCTGGTGCGCGGCAAGGAGATGCCGGCCTGCTGGTAGGCGCGCATCGTCAGGCCCGAGCAGTCGTAGGCGGCCGGTCCCGTGGCGCCCCAGCCGTAGGGCTTGCCGATCTGGGTGCGGGCCCAGGCGATCGCCGTCTGCGTCGCGCCGGCCTTGACCGGCGGGGCCGGTGCGGGCTGGGGCTCGGGCGCCGGGGCCGGCTTCGGGGCGGGGCTGGGCGCCGGGGCCGGGCTGGGGGCCGGAGCCGGGCTGGGCGCGGGGGCCGGGGCCGGGCTGGGCGCAGGAGCGGGGCTGGGCGCGGGGGCCTGCGTCGGCGTGGGGGCCGGGGTGCGGCTCGGCGCCGGGCTCGGGGTCGTGCTCCCACCGCCGGCCGGCTGCGGCTGGGCGGCGGCGCGCTCGGCAGCGGCGAGCGCGGCCGCCTCCTGGCGCTGGCGGCGCTCGGCGTCGAGCTGGTCCTGCCGGGACCGCTCGGCCTCGACGGACGTCTGCCGCTCGGCGGCGAGGTCGGCGATGAGCTGGTCGCGGCGCTCGGTGGACAGGGCCAGCTGGGACTGCACGGCGGTGGCGCTGGCCTCGGCCTGGTTCGCGGCCTGCGAGAGCGCGGTGGTGGCCTCCTGCTGGGTGGCGACCGCCGTGTCGGCGCGCTGGCGCAGGGTCTTGGCCACCTGCTCGACCGCCTGGAAGCTCTGCACCTCGCTGCCCGCCCGGCTGCCGAGCCGGTCCAGGGTCGTCGAGCGGGCCATCGCGTCGGAGAAGTTCTGCGCCGACAGGTACGGCGTGATCTGCGCCAGGCCGGTGGCGCCGTCCCGGTAGTAGGCCAGGGCCACCTGCCCCAGCGCCGCGCGCGCCTGCTCGAGCCGGGCCTCGGCGGCGTCCGCCTTGGCCTGCGCGTCGGCGGCCGCCGCGGTGGCGGCGTCGAGGGCCTCCTGGGACTGCAGGTACTCCTCGTTGGCGGTCGAGGCGCGCTGGGTGGCCTCCTCCGCCTGCGCGGCGACGCGAGCCAGCTGGATCTCCAGGGAGGCGACCGTCGGCTCCGCCGTCGTCGTCGCCCTGTCCGTGCCGGCACCGGGCGCCGCCGCCGCGGCGCCCGCGGTCAAGGTGGTGACCAGGGCCACCGCGGCGGCCGAGGCTGCCAGCCGTCTGACGTGCCGGGTTGACTGCGTCACCGTGCCTCCGTGTGCGTGCGCCCGCGCGGCGCGCGGGCATGGTTCCGGGCACGACCGTAACGCAACTCCGTCACTTCCGGAACACCCGTCCCTCTTTTCACAGCCGTCACAGTAGTAACAGGGGAAGCTCGCGTCCCGGGATTCGGGCACCGCCCCGACCGGGTCTCGCCTTGTGAGACGCCTCTCGTCCGGTCGCGGCGCGGCCCCCTAGAGTCGGCCGCATGTTCCGTCGAATGTGCCGCTGACGCGCACGTTCGGCCTGCCCTGATCCCGACGGCCACGCTGGCCGTGGCCAGGGCCCGACCATCCCGGACGTGCACGTCACTGCCAGCCCCCTCGCGGGCTGACGGGACCTGGCACAGCCGCGGCTCGTTGGCCCGCTCCACCCGAGCAAGGAGCCACCGTGAGCAACGAGACCGCGAACCCGCAGGACGCCTGGGCGTTCGAGACCAAGCAGATCCACGCCGGCCAGACGCCGGACGCCGCCACCGGCGCCCGGGCGCTGCCGATCTACCAGACGACGTCCTTCGTCTTCGAGGACGCCGCCCAGGCCGCCGGCCGCTTCGCCCTGGCCGAGACCGGGCCGATCTACACCCGGATCACCAACCCCACCCAGGAGGCGGTCGAGACCCGCATCGCCGCGCTCGAGGGCGGCGTGGGCGGCCTGCTGCTGGCCTCCGGCCAGGCGGCGGAGACCCTCGCGATCCTCAACATCGCCGAGGCCGGCGACCACGTCGTCGCCAGCCCGAACCTGTACGGCGGCACCTACAACCTGCTGCAGAACACGCTGAGCAAGTACGGCATCACCACCACCTTCGTCGAGGACCCGGACGACCCGGAGTCCTGGCGCGCCGCCGCCCGGGAGAACACCAAGCTCTTCTTCGGCGAGACGATCGCCAACCCCAAGGCCGCCGTCCTGGACATCGAGGCCGTCGCGGCGGTCGCGCACGAGCTCGGCGTCCCGCTCGTCGTGGACAACACCATCGCCACGCCATACCTCATCAAGCCGCTGCAGCACGGCGCCGACATCGTCATCCACTCCGCCACCAAGTACCTCGGCGGGCACGGCACCTCGATCGCGGGCGCCATCGTCGACGGCGGCACGTTCGACTGGTCCGCGGACCCGGCGAAGTTCCCGAACTACAACACCCCGGACCCGAGCTACAACGGCCTCGTGTACAAGGACCTGGGCGCGCCGGCGTTCATCCTCAAGGCCCGGGTGCAGCTGCTGCGCGACCTCGGCCCCGCCGTCTCCCCCTTCAACGCCTTCCTCATCGGTCAGGGCCTGGAGACGCTGTCGCTGCGGATCGAGCGGCACGTGGAGAACGCCCGCAAGGTGGCCGACTTCCTCGAGGCGCAGGAGCAGGTGACCCGCGTGGCCTACGCCTCGCTGCCGTCCTCGCCGTGGTACGAGCGGGCGCAGAAGTACGCCCCCCAGGGCGCCGGCGCGGTCCTGGCCTTCGAGCTGGCCGGCGGGTATGCGGCCGGGCTGGCCTTCGTCGACGCGCTGCAGCTGCACTCCAACGTGGCCAACATCGGCGACGTGCGCTCGCTGGTGATCCACCCCGCGTCGACGACGCACTCCCAGCTCAGCCCCGAGGACCTCGCGGCCGCGGGCGTCAACCCCGGCCTGGTGCGCCTGGCGGTGGGCATCGAGAACATCGACGACATCCTCGCCGACCTCGAGCTCGGCCTCGCCGCCGCGGCGTCCTTCACCGCCGAGACGACCACCGCCGGGGCGTGAGCGTGGCAGACGACAGCCGGACGGCGGGGGCGGCGCGGGGGGCCGCCCCCGCCCCGGGTACGGCCGCCCCGGGAGCGGGCGCGGCGCGTACGGGCGCGACGGCCGCCCCGGGAGCGGGCGCGACGCGTACGGGCGCGACGGCCGCCGCCCCGCTCACGCGCCGCCACGCGCGCCGCGAGGTCGACCCCGCCACCATCCCCGCCAGCGGGGCCTGGCGCGAGGGCGACGACCCGGGCCCGCGGCGCTTCGCCGACATCGGCGCGCTGCCCCTCGAGGCCGGCGGCCGGCTGCCGCACGTGCGCCTGGCGTACGAGACGTGGGGCGAGCTGAACGAGGCGGGCGACAACGCCGTCCTGGTCCTGCACGCGCTCACCGGCGACGCGCACGTCACCGCCCACCCCGGCGACCAGTCCGACGACGAGGGCTGGTGGGGCCAGGTGGTGGGGCCGGGCCGGGCCATCGACACCACGAAGTACTTCGTGGTCGCCCCGAACGTGCTCGGCGGCTGCCAGGGCTCCACCGGGCCGTCCTCCCCTGCCCCGGACGGCAGCCCGTGGGGCTCGCGGTTCCCCGTGCTGACGGTGCGCGACCAGGTGGCGGCGGAGATCGAGCTCGCCGACCTGCTCGGCATCGAGCGGTGGGCCCTGGTCGTGGGTGCGTCCATGGGCGGGCACCGGGTGCTCGAGTGGGCCGTCATGGCGCCCGAGCGGGTGGACGCGATCGCCGTCGTCGCCACCAACGCGCAGGCCAGCGCGGAGCAGGTGGCCTGGGCGCACAGCCAGCTCGGCGCGATCCGGCTGGACCCGAACTGGCGCGGCGGCGACTACTACGACGCCGCGCCCGGGCACGGTCCGCACGCCGGGCTGGGCCTGGCCCGGCAGATCGCCCACACCACCTACCGCAGCCCCGCCGAGCTCGAGGAGCGCTTCGGCCGGCTGCCCCAGCACGCGGAGGAGCCGCTGAGCGGCGGGCGCTACGCGGTGCAGTCCTACCTCGACCACCACGCCTCCAAGCTCGCCGTGCGCTTCGACGCCGGCAGCTACGTCGCGCTCACGCAGACGATGATCACCCACGACGTCGGCCGCGACCGCGGCGGGGTGGAGGCGGCGCTGGCGCAGGTGCGGGCCGCGACGCTGGTGGTCGCGGTGGACTCGGACCGGCTCTTCTTCCCCGACGAGTCCGAGCGGATCGCCGCCGCCGTGCCGGGCGCCGGGCCGGTGGCCTACGTGCGCTCCGACCACGGCCACGACGGCTTCCTCGTCGAGCACGACCAGGTGGCGGCGCTGGTGGGCCGGTTCCTGCGGTCGGTGGCACCGGTGCGCCCGGCGCGCTGACCCGGCGAGCCGGCCGGCGCGGGCCTGCTCCTGGGCGAGGGCCTGGCCGGGCGTGTGGGCGGCCGCCGTCCGCCGTCGGCGCCTCACGGCATGATGAGCCCATGGCCCGCAAGACCCCCAAGACCGTCGCGCCCCACGTGCCCGGCGAGCCGGTGCCCGAGGACGCCGTCGTCTTCCCGCCAGCCCCGCCCGCCGACCGGTGGGCCGAGGACGTGCTGGGACAGGGGTTCGAGGCGCGCACGCTGCCGCTGCTCGACGACGACGAGGGCGAGGTGGTGGCGACCCTGGTGCGGCACGTGCCGGCGGACGACCCGGGCGCGCTGCCGGGCACGCCGTCGTCCCCGACGTTCGCGGTGCTGTACCTGCACGGGTGGAACGACTACTTCAACCAGCGCGAGCTGGCCCGGGAGCTTGCCGCCCTGGGCGCCGCGTTCTACGCCGTCGACCTGCGCAAGTACGGCCGGTCGCTGCGCCCGCACCAGACCCGCGGATACGTGACGAACCTGTCCACCTACGACGAGGACCTGCACGCGGCGCTGCGGGTGGTGCGCGCCGAGCACGGGGTGGGCACCGACGTCGTCCTCATGGGCCACTCCACCGGCGGGCTGACCGCGGCGCTGTGGGCGCACCGCCACCCGGGCGCGCTGCGCGCCGTCGTGCTCAACTCCCCCTGGCTGGAGCTGCAGGGCTCGGCGCTGCTGCGGGCGGTGTCCCAGCCGATCGTCGGGCGACTGGCCAAGCTGCAGCCCAAGGCGATCATCCCGACGACGGACCTGGGCTTCTACCAGCGCACGCTGCTCGGGTGGACCGAGGCCGACGGGCCCGTGCCCGAGGGGCGGGAGGACGACCCGTTCATCACCGGGTGGGCCCCCGAGCCGGCGTGGCGCCTCTCCCCCAGCGCGCCGGTGCGCCCGGGCTGGCTCGCCGCGGTGCTGGCCGGGCACGCCCAGGTGGCGGCCGGGCTGCAGATCAGCTGCCCGGTGCTGGTCATGACCTCCGGGCGCACCCTGCTCAGCCCGCGCTGGTCGCCGCAGATGCGCGAGGCGGACGTGGTGCTCGACGTCGAGCAGACCCGCCGGCGCGCGCTCCAGCTCGGCGACCTCGTCACGGTGGCCCGGTTCGAGGGCGCGATCCACGACGTCACGCTCTCCGCGCGCCCGGTGCGCGAGCGCATCTACGCCGAGCTGCGCCGCTGGGCGCGGGCGTACGTCCTGCGGCCGGTGGGCGAGCCGGCGCCCTGATTGCGTCGGGGCGATCGGGGCCGCGCGGGCCGGGACCAGGCCCGGGCCCGGGCTCGGCTCGGGGCTCGGGCCTGCTGCGGGCGGTGCTCAGCCCCTCCGGCGTCCCGCGCCCGTGACCCGGCCGGCCGAGGAGAGCAGCTCCGCACGGGCGTCGGCCAGGCTCGGGCCGCCTTCCCCGAAGCGCCACACCCGCCAGCCGTCGACGTCGTCGCGCCCCGAGGCCGCGGTGGCGGCGAGGTCGGGGTCGTCGAAGGCGGCGCCGCTGGCCAGGCGGAGCAGGCCCTCGGTGGTGAGGGTGGCCTCGTGGCGCACGCCGCGGCGCAGCTGGACCCAGGCCAGCACGGTGTCGGCGCTCAGGGAGGCGGCGATCCGGGCGAGGTCCTCGGCCGCCGCGCCGTCGCGCTCGCGCGGGAGCGGCTCGTTCGACACCGGCTCGCGGGCGGCGGCGTGCGTGCCGGCGGCGGCCGCCGGCGAGGCCGCCGAGGCGGCGGTAGAGGGCGACCCGGGCGTCCGCGGGGTGGCCGCGGACGGCGAGACGGGCGCGGCCGGGGTCGCGGCGGAGGCTGCGGAGCCGGCAGAGTCGACCGGGGAGGCCGGCGACGTCGGGGTGGCCGGCGACGTCGCGGTGGCCGGCGAGGCCGCGAGCTCCCGCGCCGGGCTGGCCGGCCGGCCGGCCAGCACCCGGCCCGTCTCCACGATCTCGTGCGGACGCAGCTCGGCGACCTCGAGGAACCGACGCCCGCTGCTCATCTGCCGCAGGGCGACCTCGTGCACGGCCACGCCGTTGGTCGTGAGCGAGCCCAGCGCGGGGCGCACCTCGTCGGCGACCGAGCCGGCGACGAGGATGAGCCGGGGGCCGGGCGCCGGGCGGGGCGGCATGGACTCGCGGAAGACGTTCCAGTCGCGACGGAAGGCACCGACGCCGCGCGGGTAGAGCTCGCCGAGCTGGGTCCAGCCGAGCGAGGAGTTCCGGGCACTGAGCGACAGGGCGGAGACCAGCGCCGCGGAGTCCAGGCGCTCGACCACCTCGACGGTGACGACCTGCCCGGAGGCGTCCATGGCGGTCAGCCGCGGGGCTGGCGGCGCGGCGCCGGCGCGCGGCGCCTCCCCGTGCCAGGAGACGGGGAAGAGGGGACGCTGGACCACCTCGAGCACCTGGTCGCGGATGGCCTGGAGAAGATCGGGCTCGAGGTCCTCACCGACCGGACGTCCGAACTGCGCGGGGACGAGGCGTCCCTCGTCGAACTCGAAGAACGGCATGCGTCGTAGACCTGACCTCGCAAGGAAGTGGATGGAAGCTGTCCCCATCCTCTCACGCCCGGGCGGAGCCGGGGGGCCGCGGTGCTGCGGCGACCGGCGCCCTCAGGCGCCTACCGCTCCCCCGCCAGCAGCTGGGCGAGGTGGACGCCGTGGCGGCCGGCGAGCTGCTCGGCCTGGGTGCGGCAGGAGAAGCCGTCGGCGAGGTAGACGGTCTCGGGGGCGGCCTCGCGCAGCGCGGGCAGCAGGGCGTTCTCGGCGACGGCGACGGAGGTGTCGTAGTGGCCGGCCTCCATGCCGAAGTTCCCCGCCAGGCCGCAGCAGCCGGCCAGCGTGGTCACCCGCGCGCCGGCCCGGGCCAGCAGCGCGGCGTCGGCGTCCCAGCCCATGACGGAGTGGTGGTGGCAGTGCGGCTGGGCGACCACCTCGACACCCTCGAGGGATGGCGGCTGCCAGTCCGGCCCGGGCCCGACCGGGGCCGGGGCGGTGAGCAGCTCGGCGAGGGTGTAGGTCTGCCCGGCCAGCATGGGCGCGCGCGGGTCCTCGGGGAGCAGGTCGAGCAGGTCCGAGCGCAGCACGGCGGTGCAGCTCGGCTCGACCCCGATCACCGGGATGCCGTTGGCCGCGTACGGGGCCAGGACGGCGAGTAGGTCGCGCAGGCGTCTGCGGGCGCCGTCGAGCTGGCCGGTGGAGATCCAGGTCAGGCCGCAGCAGGCGGGGTCCTCAGGGACGATCACGGTGTAGCCGGCGCTCTCGAGGACACCGACGGCGGCCCGCGCCCCGGCGGTGTCGAGCGTCTCGGAGAAGGTGTCCGCCCACAGCACCACGAAGCGCGGCGCGTCGGGGTCGCGCGAGGTGCGGCCCGCGGCAGGGGCCGGTGCGACGGCCGCGGCATCCGCCGGCGCGGCGGGCGCCGGCTGGGCCGCCGCGTCGGCGTGAGCCGAGGGCGTCCCGCCGGGCCGGGCTGCGCCGTCGTCCCGGTCCTTCCACCAGGTGGAGAAGCGCTCCTCGGCGAAGGTGACGACGTGGCGGCGGGTGTCCATGCCGCCGGCCCAGAGCACGGCCTGCTCCAGCGGCCGGGCTTTGAGGACGGTGTTGGCGAGCTTGGCCAGGGGTGGGACGGCGGTGAGCATCCGGGTCCAGCGCGGCAGCTGGCCGAGGAGGTAGTGGTTGCGCGGGCGGAGCTTGCCCTGGTAGCCGCGGTAGAGGACCTCGGACTTGTACTTGGCCATGTCCACCCCGGCGGGGCAGTCGGCCGAGCAGGCCTTGCACGACAGGCACAGGTCGAGGGAGTCGATGACGGCCGGGGAGTTCCAGTCCCGCACGAGGGAGCCGTTGGTCAGCTCCTGCAGCACCCGGGCGCGGCCGCGGGTGACGTCCTTCTCGTCCTTGGTGGCCCGGTAGCTCGGGCACATGAAGCCGCCCGAGCTCGAGGTGTCGGCGCGGCACTTGCCCACCCCGGTGCACCGGTGCACCGCGGTGGCGAAGTCCCCGCCGTCCTCGGTGAAGGCGAAGCCGCCGCGGGCGGGGGTGCGCCGGGCGTGGGGCCGGCGCAGGTCGGCGTCGAGCGGGGCGGGGTCGACGACGACGCCGGGGTTGAGGTGGTTCTCGGGGTCGAAGAGGGCCTTGACCTTCCCGAACAGGTCGAGGACCTCCGGGGCGTACATCCGGGCCAGCAGCTCCGAGCGGGCCCGGCCGTCGCCGTGCTCGCCGGAGAGGGACCCGCCGTAGGCGGCCACCAGGTCGGCGGAGGCCTCGAGGAAGTCCCGCGAGGGGCCGATGCCGGCGCGGGTCTCCAGCGGCAGGTCCAGGCGCACGTGCACGCAGCCGTCGCCGAAGTGCCCGTAGAGCAGCCCGTCGACGTTGCGCTCGCGCATGAGGGCGGTGAAGTCGCGCAGGTAGTCGCCGAGCTTCTCGGGCGGGACGGCGGCGTCCTCCCAGCCCGGCCACGCCGGCGCGTTCGCCGGGGTGCGCCCGCCCAGGCCGGCGCCGTCGGCGCGGATGCGCCACAGCGCGGCGGCCTGCGCGCCGGCCGGGACGACCCGGACGGCGTCGGTGCCGGCGTCGGCGGCCAGGGCCCGGGCGCGGGCGAGCACGTCGGCGTCGGTCTCGCCCTCGGCGGCGCCGACCTCGACCAGCAGCCAGCCGCCGCCGGCGGGCAGCTCGGGCACCGCGGCGGGGCCGTGGTGGCGGCGCACCACGTCGACGAGCTGGGCGTCCAGGCCCTCGACGGCCAGCGGGTTGTGGGCCAGCAGCGCGGGGACGGCGTCGGCGGCGGTGGGCATGTCGGGGTAGCCCAGGGCCACCACCACCGGCGCCGTCGGCACCGGGACGAGGTTGACGGTGGCCTGCAGGATGGTCACGAGGGTGCCCTCGGTGCCCACGAGCATCTTGGCCAGGTCGGTGCCGTGCTCGGGCAGCAGGTGCTCGAGGGAGTAGCCGGAGACCTGCCGGCCGAAGCGGCCCAGCGCGGTGCGGATGGTGGCGAGGTGGGCGCGGACCAGGGCGTCCAGGCCGGGGACGGGCTCGAGGCTGCCGGCGCCGGCGGTGAAGCGGCGGCCGGTTCCGTCCACCACGTCGAGGGCGGTGACGTTGTCGGCGGTGCGCCCGTAGGCCACCGCGTGCGGGCCGCAGGCGTTGTTGCCGATCATCCCGCCGAGAGTGGCGCGGTTCTGGGTGGAGGGGTCGGGGCCGAAGCGCAGCCCGTGCGGGGCGGCCACCGCCTGCAGGCTCGACAGCACCACGCCCGGCTGGACGACGGCGGTGCGCGCCTCGGGGTCGAGCGCGACGATCTGGTTCATGTGCCGGGAGAAGTCCAGCACCACGCCGGTGCCGACGGCGTTGCCCGCCACCGAGGTGCCGGCGCCGCGGGCGGTGACCGGGACCTCGAGGCGGCGGGCGACGTCGAGCGCGGCCAGGGCGTCGTCGCCGTCGCGGGGGGCGACGACCACCCGGGGCGGCACCCGGTAGTTCGACGCGTCGGTGGAGTACTCGGCCCGGCGCCGGTCGGAGTCGTCCACCTCGCCGTCGACGGCGGCCCGAAGGGCCGCGGTGACGTCAGTCGTTGTCAGCGCAGTCACGCCTGCAGTCTCCCAGCACGGATGTTGATGCACACAACTGCTCGCCGGGGGCAGGCGCCACCGACGCGACCATGAGGGAGCCCCGCCGACGCGCACCGCGAGGAGTCATGCGCGGGCGCTGAGGTCCGGGCCGCGGCGCAGGATGTAGGTGTGCAGCCGCGAGAGGGCCTCGGCGATCTCTGCGTCCGCACCCGCGAAGGCCAGCCGCAGGTGCCCCTCCCCACCCTGGCCGAACGCGGAGCCCGGGGTGACCGCGACGCCACCGTGCTCCAGCAGGTCGAGCGCCAGGGAGGCCGAGCTGGCGGAATAGGCAGAGAAGTCCGGCAGTGCCTAGAAGGCTCCGGCCGGTTGCTCGCACGTCACGCCGGGGATGTCGCGGAGCGTCGCCACGACCAGGTCGCGGCGCCGCTGGTAGGCGTCGACCATCTCGCGGAGCTCGTCCTGCGGCCCGGTCAGCGCTGCGATGCCCGCGCGCTGGATCGGGACCGGCAGGTTCGCGAGGGTGCCCTCCTGGATCTCGGCCATCACTGCCACCACAGGTGGGGCGGCGATAGCCCATCCCAGCCGCCAACCCGTCATCGCGTGGCTCTTCGACAGCGAGCTGACCACGATGACGTGGTCGAGGTCGCCGGCGAGAGTGGCCGCGGAGACGTGCCTGCGGCCGTCGAAGAGGATCTGTTCGTAGACCTCGTCCGAGATCACGGTGAAGCCGTGAAGGCGGGCGAGGTCGACCATCGCGAGGACGTCGTCGTCATCCATGACCGTGCCGAGCGGGTTCGAGGGCGAGTTGAGGACGATCGCGCTCGTCCGGTCGGTGATGCGTTCAGCCACGTCCGCGGCGCGCAGACGAAAGCCCTCTTCCTTTCGCACGGGGACCGGTACTGCCCGCGCTCCGACGGCGTGGACCTGCCCCAGGTAGTTGGGGAAGCACGGGTCCGGCACGAGGACCTCGCTGCCGGGCTCGACCATGAGCAGCAAGGACAGCTGCAAGGCCTGCATCGCGCCACCGGTGATCATCACGTTCCGGTGCTCGACCGGCAGCCCCCACCGTGCCGAGTAGGTCTCGGCGACGGCGTTCCTCAGCCCCGCGATGCCGGCGCTCGCGTCGTACCGGGTCTCCCCCGCCTGGACGGATTCGATCGCGGCCCGACGAACGTATGCGGGCGTGTGGAAGCTCGGTTCGCCGATCGCGAGCGACACCACATCGGGACGAACAGCCGTGAGGTCGAACATCGCACGGATCTGCGAGCGCGGGTAGCTCAGCGCCATGGACGACATGCGCGCGGTCGACTCGAGCAACGTGTTCCTCCTGTCGTCCTCGGCCGGGACGGGCCGTGTCCGGCCGCCACCGAGAGCTGGTCGAGCACCCGCACGCCGTGGATGGCCTCGCCGAGGTTCTCTGGCCGGGCGGCGGGCTTGTCGTCCGGACGTCGCGGTTCGTCGACGGGCACATGGTCGTAGGACTCCACGTCTGCCTCGGCCGGTCGGCAGGTCTCGGTCACCGATGCCCTCCACGGTGGATCTGGTTGGCGACGACGAGGTCCTCCCACGGCATCCCCGTGCTCTTGAAGAGCCGGGGACGTCGCGGTAGCTCCGCGGGTGCGGTCACGAGCTCGCGCAAGGTCATCAGGGCTTCCTCGCTCATGGCCCCCTCGGCGATGGCCAGGACCACGTCACCGGCCTCGCGCAGGGCACTGCTTCGGGACTCGACGACGACGGTCGAGCGTGTGACCAGTCGGGAGTCGACCTCCCGGGCGTCGGGCGTGTGGGCGCCCATGGCCACGACCACGGCGTCGTCCCGGACGGCCGCGCCGTCGAAGAGCGGTTCGCGCGCGTTCGTGCAGCAGCAGATGAGGTCGGCCTCGGCGACGGGGTCGCCCTCACCGGCGAGCTTCGTGTCGAGCGGCAGCTCGCGGACCTCGCCCTCCCGGACGAACCACTCCAGGGCCTCGGGATCTCGGCCGACCACGGTGACCCGGGCAAGTTGCCGCACAGCTGCCATCGCTCCGAGGTGTGCCCGCGCCTGCGGCCCGGTGCCGAAGATGGTGAGACTCGCCGGTGCCGCGCCCTCGGGGGTGAGATGTCGGACGGCCAGCGCGGAGACCGCAGACGTGCGCAGGTTCGTCAGCGCGATGCCGTCCAGGAGCGCGACCGGGGACTGGTCCGCCCCCTCGAACAGCACGTAGACCCCCTGGATCACCGGGAGGCCCCGAGCGGGGTTGTCGTGGGTCAGTGTCAGCAGCTTGACCCCGGAGGCCTCGGCCATGGCCGAGGGCATGACGAGCAGGTCGCCGGTCTCGGTCCGCACGCGGGAACGCGGCGCGTCCGACTCAGGATCCAGGCCCAGCCGGAGAGCGGCGCCGAGCGCGTCTACCGCGTCCACCACAGAGGCGCTCGCGGCCATGTCGGCCGACGAGTACATGCGAACGCTTGTCGCGCCGTCTCTTGCGGCAGCTGCAGGTCTCATTGACATTCCATTTCTCGACAACATTGTCAGACGGAATCATTCAAGGAATGGGACATTTCTGTCAGCGAATTATGGATGGCGGCAGACGGGCGGGCACCGGTGACCGTTCCCTCTCAGACCAGGAGGCCGGTGCGCAGCTTCGTCGCCTGACGGACTCGCTCCTGGGCAAGTTCACGCGCGACCGCGTGCGACGTGCGCGTGCCGGCGAGCGTCCGGCCCAGGATCTCCGCCGTGTTCGCCCGGATCGAGCGGGACACGGCCTCGAAGACGGGCTCCGGTTGCACGGGGAACGGCGAGTGCCGCGCGTCCATGGCGAATCCCGCCGCGACGGCGCCCCCGCCGTTGGCGATGAAGTCGGGAACGACGGCGACGCCCCGGGCGCGGAGCACCTCCTGTGCCGCGGCGTCGGTCGGCATGTTGGCACCCTCCACCACGAGCCGGGCGGAGATCCTGCCGGCGACGTCGGCATCGATGACGTCCTGCGTCGCTGCGGGGATCAGCACCTCGCAGGGCAGGAGAAGCTCGCTGCCGAGCGCGCCGACGGACGTGCCGTATGCCAGGACGCAGTCGTCACCGTGCTCGTCCCGCAGGCGCAGAAGCCGGTCCACATCGAGACCGTCCGGCTCGTGCAGGACGCCCCGCGCCGAGGACACGGCCACGACCGTGGCGCCGAGGTCGGCGAGCCGCCGGGCCGCGTGCGCACCGACCGCCCCGAAGCCCTGGACGACGACGCGTGCGTCGCGCAGCGTGATACCGAGCGCCTCGGCGGCGGCGTCGGCTGCCTCGGCGACGCCGAAGCCGGTGACCCCGAGCCGGTCGTAGGCCAGCCCGCCGAGCGCCTCCGGCGTGCCGACCGCAGCGCTGCGGGTGCGGGTCTCATCGAGCAGGATGGCGGCGTCCTGCTCAGTCAGCCCCATGTCGAGACCGAAGACGTACTCGGCCGGTACCTCGTTGGACAGCGCGCGGGCGAAGGCCCGCAGTGCGTCCGGCTTGGACGCCGAGGCCGGGTCGTACCGGATCCCCGCCTGGGCGCCTCCGAAGAACAGGTTGAGCGCCGCCCACTTCCAGGTCATGGTGCGGGCCAGGCGGGCGACTTCCTGCACGGTGACGTCCGGGGCCATGCGGGTGCCGCCCTTGCCCATACCCCGTGCGGTGTTGTCGATGACCAGGACGCCCTGCATCCCGGTGCGGCGGTCGGAGACGCAGACCACCTTCTCGGGGCCCCACTCGTCCATCAGCTCGAACACGGATCTCCCTCTCGAGTCAGGCAAAGTTGACGCCCTGCGCGAGGGGCAGCTCGTCGGAGTAGTTGACGGTGTTCGTCGCGCGGCGCATGTAGGCACGCCAGGCATCGGAACCGGACTCCCGCCCGCCGCCGGTGGACTTCTCGCCGCCGAACGCGCCGCCGATCTCAGCCCCGGAGGTGCCGATGTTGACGTTGACGATCCCGCAGTCGGACCCCGCCTCGGAGAGGAACCGCTCCGCCTCGCGCTGGTCCCTCGTGAAGATCGACGACGACAGGCCCTGCGGCACGCCGTTGTGGATCTCGATCGCCTCGTCCAGCGTCCGATAGGTCATCACGTACAGGATCGGCGCGAAGGTCTCCTCCGTGACGAGCGCGCTCTGGTGCGGCATGCGCACCAGGGCCGGGCTCACGTAGACGGCCCCGGGGGCCGCCGGCACCTCGACCGTCTCGCCTCCCACGACGACCGTGCCACCGTCGTCCACCGCCCGTTCGAGCGCGGCACGCATCCTGTCT
This sequence comes from Georgenia ruanii, assembly GCF_009193175.1. Classification (GTDB taxonomy): domain Bacteria; phylum Actinomycetota; class Actinomycetes; order Actinomycetales; family Actinomycetaceae; genus Georgenia; species Georgenia ruanii. The sequence goes on from NZ_VUKE01000028.1 coordinate 38,657, forward strand.
CGCGAGGCGGCGTTGATGAGCGGCCCGACGAGGGTGCCCTCGGCCCGAGGGTCACCGACGGGCAAGCCGCGATACGCCGTCGCCAGGCGGGCGACGACGTCATCGACGATGTCCTCGTGGACGATGAGCCGACGCATCGTGGTGCACCTCTGCCCGGCGGTCCCGACAGCGGCGAACACGATGCCTCGCACGGCGAGGTCCAGGTCCGCCGTCGGCGCGACGACGGCGGCGTTGTTGCCGCCCAGCTCGAGCAGGTAGCGGCCGTTGCGGGCCGCGACGAGGGGACCGACCTGCGCTCCCATCCGCTCGGAGCCCGTCGCCGAGACCAAGGCCACGTGCCGGTGCTGGACGAGCGCCTCGCCCACGTCACGCGCGCCCAGGACGAGGCGGTGGAGGTCACGGGGCGCGTCGCTGTCGGCGATGGCACGGTCCAGGAGCGCCGCGGACGCGATCGAGACCAGCGGTGTCATCTCTGACGGCTTCCAGACCACCGGGTCGCCGCACACGAGCGCGACCGCGGTGTTCCAGGACCACACGGCGGCCGGGAAGTTGAAGGCACTGATGACGCCGACGACACCGAGCGGGTGCCAGGTCTCCATGAGCCGGTGCCCGGGACGCTCGGACGGCATGGTGCGACCGCCGATCTGGCGGGAGAGCCCGACGGCGAGGTCGCAGATGTCGATCATCTCCTGGACCTCGCCGAGCGCCTCGGAGGTGATCTTGCCGGCCTCGATGGTGATGAGCTCGGCCAGGTCGGCCTTGTGGTCGGTGAGCAGCTGGCCGAGCCGCTTGACCAGCCCCCCCCGCACCGGTGCCGGCACCGAGCGCCAGGTGAGGAACGCCCGGTGGGCCGCACGGACGGCGCTGTCGACGTCCGCCACGCTGGCCGCGGGAAGCTCGAGCAGGTTCTGCCCTGTCAGGGGCGACCGGGCGTGCAGCGTGGGGCCGTCACCGGCGGTCGGGACGGACGCGCCGATGCGCTCGAGCGCCGCCAGCGCCGTGGCAGCGAGGTCGTGGGTGATCGATGTCGTGGTCATGCTCGGACCTCCAGGTTCGAGACGATCTCATCCGGTGTGGTGCCGTGCTGCTGGGCGACCTCACGCAGCGACGCCTCGCTCTGCCTGGCGTAGAGCTCGAAGGGGTCGTGCAGGTCGCGCTCGAGCGCGCCGGCCATCCAGTCAGCGTCGAACGCGGCGCCCTCCTGGCTGGTGTCCTTGGAACCCTCTGCTGTGAGGTTGGACTGGAAGATTCCCGCCGCGGAGCGCGGCAGGAAGTCCTCGTAGACGATGGGCTCGGCGACGACGTCCTCGCCGTCGGCCCGGTAGGTGAAGTAGGCGAGCCCCTGGGCGGCGAGGACGGCCTCGCTCGTGGGGAACGCTCGGCGCCAGACCTCGCGGGCGGTGTCCTGTCGCTCCGCTGCGCTCAGCCCGCGTGAGCGCTCGTCCGCCGCAGCGACGGCGTCGTCGTAGAGCGCGCGGCCCTTCCGCGTGAGTGCGATGCCGCGCGCCTCCACCTCGCCGAAACGCACCCGGAGCGATCCCATCTCGACGGAACCGTCCGGCATCCGGAACGTGCGCGGCTCTTCCAGCGCCCGGAAGGACGTCTGGCGCAGCAGCACGTCGGGACCCTCCCAGCGCGGGGGCCCCTGGATGTCGTCGATCATCCGGATGCCCCGCTGCTCCATGCGGGCGTAGAGGTCGTCGATGTCCAGCACCCGCGGGGTGAGGTGGTTGATGTGCGTGGTAGTGACTCCGCCGATGTCCGCGGCCACGGCGGAGACGGCCTCCAGCTCGTCGTACCAGGCGCGGTCCACGGGCTCGGCCGACAGCTCGAAGGATGCCGTGGCCAGCTCGAGGAAGCGCTCGGCGTCCGCGCCGCTCAGGCCCCCGTCGGCCTCAGCACGGTCGGCGAGCCGGAGCAGCTCGGGCGGGAAGAGCTCGCGCTTGCCGAGGAAGGTCTCCAGCCGACGCTGGAGGTCGGGGGAGAAGAAGCGGCGGTCGGACGGGGCCAGCATCGACGTGAACACCCGGAACGGGTTGAGCGCGAGCTCCTCGGCGTCGATCGGACGGAAGGCCGTCGAGATGACCGGGACCGCGCTGCTCGCCGCCTCTCGCAGGTCGTAGAAGCCCACGGGATACATCCCCATGGCGCCGAAGATCCGCGCGAGCTGGGCCATCTCCCTGGGCGTACCCACGCGTATGGCGCCGTGCCTCTCAGCGGTGACCCGGCCGATGCTGCCCAGGCGCTCGGCGTCCGCGCCGAGCCGGGCGACGACGTCGGCGTTCACCTGGTGGGAGACGTCGAGCAGGGTGGTGTAGGCGGGCACCTCCGTGCCGTACATGTCGGAGAGGCTGCGGGCGAAGGCAGCACGCAGCTGCCACGGCGGGACGTCGACCACGGGACAGTCCTCCTCGGTCAGATGATGTTGGCTTCGGACACGGCGGCACTGCGGCTGAAGCGATCGGCACTGAAGGGTGAGACGTCGACGAACGGAGCGCGGCCGGTGTAGAGGTCGCGGACCACCTCACCCACCGCCGGCGCCTGGACGAACCCGTGGCCGGAGAAGCCGGTGGCGTACAGGAAGCGGTCGACCGACGCGGCCTCTCCGAGGAGGGCGTTGTGGTCCGGGGTCATCTCGTAGAGACCAGCCCAGCCGCGCTCGACCTCCATGTCGGCGAGGGACGGGCAGCAGCGGGCTGCGGAGTCGTGGAGCAGGGGGAGCCAGGTCTCGTCGTATCCGCGCTCGAAGCCGACCGCCTGCGCCGGGTCGGCGATCCCCATGAGCAGGCCCTCGCCGGCGTTGTGGAAGTAGAGGGTGGTGCCGAAGTCGATGGTGAACGGGATGACGGGCGGCCGGGGCGAGAGTGGCGGGCTGAAGGCGATCTGGCGCCGCACGGGCACCACCGGCAGGTCGACGCCGACCATCTGGCCGATCCGCTCGGACCATGCGCCGGTCGAGCAGACCACGGCGCCGGTCGACACCGTGCCGCGCGAGGTGACGACAGCGGTGATGCCGCCGTTCGCGACGACGATCTCCTCCACGGCGCATCCGGTGCGCACCTGGGCGCCGAGCCGCTGCGCAGCGGTGACATAGCCGGCGACCACGCGTTCCGGGTACGCCCAGCCGTCCTCCGGAGAATAGGCGGCCGCCGCATACCTCGAACGGTCGATATAGGGGCAAAGCCGCAGCGCCTCGTCCATGTCGATGATCCGGCTGGGCACACCCTGGGCGTTCTGCATCGCCACGCTGTGCCTGAAAAGCTCGACGTCGGCGTCGGTCGGCAGGAGAAAGAGATATCCCACCCGGCGCAGCCCGATGTCGCCGCCCGGCCGGCTGGCGAAGTCGGCGTAACGGGTCAGGCTCCTTGCGCCGAGCGCAACGTTGAGGGGGTCGGAGAACTGGGCGCGCACGCCACCGATGGGTTTGCCCGAGCTGCCCGACGCGAGCGCATCGCGCTCGAGGAGCAGCACGCCCACCCCTGCCTCGGCGAGGTGGAACGCCACAGAGGAGCCGATGACGCCGCCACCGACGATCACCACCTCCGCGTGAGGAGGCAGGGGTCCCCGCTGATGCGCCGTGTCTGCCATGCGACTCCTTCGTCGAACCTCCGGCGGCCCCCATTCTGCAGAGTGAGCGCTATTAAGATCTATGGATAGTTTGTCGACGGAATCGTCTAAGTTATCTGGATGGTGGACTTGCCGTGGCCCGCGCTCCGATCGCTTTGCGCGCTGGTCGAACGCGGCACGATGACAGCGGCCGCGGAGAAGCTCGGTTACAGCACCGGGGCCGTGTCGCAGCATCTCGCCACGCTCGAGTCCGCCGTCGGCGCTGCGCTGCTGACGCGACGAGGCCGTAACGTCGTGCCGACGGACGCGGGCCTTCTCCTCGCCACCCGTGCCGCTCGCCTCCTCGAAGACCAACGCGTGGCGCTCCAGCAGGTCAATGACACGTCCGGAAAGGTCGCCGGCACCGTGCGCCTAGGGATGTTCGCGACCGTGGCGGCGAGCTTGCTCCCCGCGATCGTCGAGCAGCTCGCCAGCCGCCTTCCGGACGTGGCGCTGGAGAGCTACGAGATCGCCGTGGACGACATCACGTCCACCGTCGCTCGCGGCGACGTGGACCTCGGCCTCGGCCTGGACTATCCCAGCGCGCTCATCCCCCGTGAGCGCGGTACGGCGCTCGAGCTGGTCCAGCGGGAGACGTTCTCGCTGGTGACGGCACGTCCGGCCACGCTGCCGAAACGGGTCGCGCTCTCCGACGCCGCCGACCTGGACTGGATCCTCCCGCCCGCCCACACCCACTTCGGCCTGGCCGTCCGCTCCGCATGCCGGCAGGCCGGTTTCGAGCCGCGGGCCGTTCACGAGGTCAACGACACCGCAACCTCGCTGGCCCTGGTGGCTCAGGGGCTCGGGGTGGCGCTGGCGACGCCGCTCATGCTGCGGCTCACCCGGGCCGACGCCCTGTGCCTGAGCGAGCTCGAGGCGCGCGTCGAGCGGCACCTGGTGCTGGTGCAGCCCGAGGGTGGATCCGCCCGACGGTCCGTGGCCGCCGTCACCGAGGTGATCAGAAAGGTCGCCGCGCAGGCCGTGCCTGTCATCGGTCACCGGTCTTGACGTTGCTTCGGTCATCAACCGCGCTGCGCGCCTCGGAGCCGGGAGGCACGCCGGCCGGGCGGTCTGCCATCGGCCTGTGCGCGCTGCCCGAGACCGCAGTGCCCCGCTGGGGCGGGTTGCACCAGCTGTCCTGATCAGCGCACGTGCTGCGGGATCAGCGCGACGCCGACCCGGCGGGCGGTCGCGGCGTCGAGGACCATCCGGGCCCCGGCCACGGCCACCGCCACCCCGCCGAAGGCGGCGCGGCCGGTGACCCGCAGGCGCACGCCGGGACGCAGCCCGACCCTGAGCAGGGGCGGCAGGGCCGCCCCGCCGGCCACGCCGACCACCCGCACCTCGGCGCACTCACGGCACTGCGAGAGCCTCATGGATCGAGGCTAGGAACGTCCGGCATGGCTTGGGGGGACGATGGTCCCGCTCTCACCCGGGGTCAGACGGCCTTGACGATGTCCTCGACGCGTTCCTTGGCGTCGCCGAACAGCATGCGGGTGTTGTCCTTGAAGAACAGGGGGTTCTGGACGCCGGCGTAGCCCGTGGCCATGGAGCGTTTGAAGACGATGACCTCCTTGGCGTTCCAGACCTGCAGGACCGGCATGCCGGCGATCGGGGAGCCGGGCTCTTCCAGGGCGGCGGGGTTGACGGTGTCGTTGGCGCCGATGACGAGCACGACGTCGGTGGCGCCGAAGTCGTCGTTGATCTCGTCCATCTCCAGGACGATGTCGTAGGGCACCTTGGCCTCGGCGAGCAGGACGTTCATGTGCCCGGGCAGGCGGCCGGCGACCGGGTGGATGCCGAAGCGGACCTCGACGCCCTTGTCCCGCAGCTTGCGGGTCATCTCGGCGACGGGGTACTGCGCCTGGGCGACCGCCATGCCGTACCCCGGGGTGATCACGACCGACTTCGCGTCGGCGAGGAGCTGGGCGACCTCGCCTGCCTGGACCTCGCGGTGCTCGCCGTAGTCGCGTGCCACGCCGGCGACGGCGCCGTCGGAGCCGAAGCCGCCGGCGATGACGCTGACGAAGGAGCGGTTCATCGCCTTGCACATGATGTAGCTGAGGATCGCACCGGAGGACCCGACGAGGGAGCCCGTGATGATCAGCAGATCGTTGCTCAGCATGAAGCCGGCCGCGGCCGCCGCCCAGCCGGAGTAGGAGTTGAGCATGGACACCACCACCGGCATGTCGCCGCCGCCGATCGCGGCGACGAGGTGGAAGCCGAGCCACAGCGCGAGCACCGTCATCACCGCGAGGGGAACGAGCGCGGCGCCCTCGTCGTCGAGGACGAACCAGACCAGCAGGCCCGCCGAGACGAGCAGGACGGCGAGGTTGAGCCAGTGCCGTCCGGGCAGCACCAGCGGCGCGGACCTCATCTTCGCGCTGAGCTTGAGGTAGGCCACGGCAGATCCGGTGAGGGTGACGGCCCCGATAAACACCCCGAGGTACACCTCGACGGCGTGGATGGTCGCCATCCCGCTGCCGGCCGGGCCGGTGACCTCCCCGAGGAAGGAGTTGTAGCCCACCAGCACCGCGGCCAGGCCGACGAAGCTGTGGAGCACCGCGATCAGCTCGGGCATGCCGGTCATCTCGACCGTGCGCGCCTTCCAGATGCCGATGACCGCACCGACCGCAATCGGGGCGGCGATCAGCACCAGCGTGAGCGGCACCGAGGATGAGAAGCCGGGCAGCGCGGTCTGGCGCAGCGCGAGCACGACCGTCGCGATCAGGGCGATGGCCATGCCGGTCATGCCGAAGACGTTGCCGCGCTTGGCGGTCTCGTGCTTCGACAGGCCGGCCAGGGCCAGGATGAACAGGACGCCGGCGATGATGTAGGCCGCCTGGGCGAGGCCGGCCAGGCGCTCGGAGGCGAGGAGATCGGTCACGGGTCAGGCCTTCCGGAACATGTCGAGCATGCGCAGCGTCACGAAGAAGCCGCCGAAGATGTTGATCGAGGCCACCAGCACCGCGACGACCGCGAGCGCCGCGACGACCGGGTTGTCGCTGCCGACCTGGAGGATCCCGCCGACGACGATGATCCCGGAGATGGCGTTGGTCTCGCTCATCAGCGGGGTGTGCAGGGCGTGGTGGACCTTGGAGATCACGTAGTAACCCACCACCACCGCCAGGGCGAACACCGTGAAGTGGCTCAGGAAGGCCGGCGGGGACGCGGTCGCCAGGGCGGCGAAGGCCACGGCCGCCAACCCCGCGCCGTACAGCCGGCGCCTGGGGTCCGGCGGCGGTGTGGGGGCCGCCGGCGCGATCCCGGTGACCGGCGGCGCGGCGGGGGCGGCGGGGGCGGCGGAGACCTGGACCGGCGGGGGCGGCCACATGGACTCCCCGTCGCGGGTGACGGTGATGCCCCGCTGGACCACGTCGCCGAGGTCCAGGACGAGCCGGCCGTCCTTGCCCGGGGTGAGCAGCTTGACCAGGTTGACGACGTTGGTGCCGTAGAGCTGGCTGGTCTGGGCGGCGAGCCGGCCCGCGAGGTCGGTGTAGCCCAGGATCGTCACCTGGTTCTCGGTCACGACCCGCTCGTCGGCCACGGTCGTCTCGACGTTGCCGCCGGAGGCCGCCGCCATGTCGACGATCACCGACCCCGGCCGCATGCCCGCCACCGTCTCGGCGGTGATCAGCCGCGGCGCGGGGCGGCCCGGGATCAGCGCGGTGGTGATGACGATGTCGGCGGCCCGGGCCTCCGTGTCGTACATCGCGGCCGTGGCCGCCGCCTGCGCGGCGGTCATCTCCCTCGCGTAGCCGTCGGACGACGCTGCGGCCTCCATCGCCGGATCTTCGACGGTCACGAACTGCGCGCCCATCGACTCCACCTGCTCGGCCACCTCCGGGCGCACGTCAAAGGCGCGCACGACGGCGCCGAGCGCCCCGGCCGCCCCGATCGCGGCCAGGCCAGCCACCCCCGCGCCGACCACGAACACCCGCGCCGGCGGGACCTTGCCCGCCGCGGTGACCTGGCCCGTGAACAGCCGGCCGAACTCGTGCGCCGCCTCGATCACCGCCCGGTAGCCCGCGACGTTCG
>NZ_VUKE01000029.1 GCF_009193175.1 Georgenia ruanii
GCGCTCGCCCTGGACCTGGCCCTGGACGGGGCCGCCCGCGCGGTCAAGGCCGGCGGCGACCGGCGCACCATCGACCAGCTGCGCGCCGACGTCCTTACCGCCGCCGGCGCCGACGCCCTGACCCGCGGCGGCTTCGGCCTGCCACCCCAACCGGCCCCGCCCCGCGCCACCACGACCACCACGACCGCGACGCCCGCCGGGAACTCCGCGGACACCCCGACGGCGACGACCGCCCCGGGCACCACCGATCCGACACGGGCTGCCGCCACGACCCCGCCCGGGGCGGGCGGCGCCGGACCGGCCGCCGCGGCCGGTCCCGAATCCTCGCCCCCGGCCCGGGCCGGGGCGCCACCGCCCGCGCCGGCGGCCCCGCCGGCGCCGTGGTTCCCGCTCGGCCAGGTCGGCGGGGTGCCGGTGCGCATCCACGTCACCGTCCCCTTGACCACCCTGCTCGGCGGCGGCCAGGCCGGCCACCTGGACGGCTACGGCCCCATCGACCCCGCCACCGCCCGCGCCCTGGCCCTGGGCGGGACCTGGAAACGCCTGGTCACCGACCCCCTCACCGGCACCGTCCTGGACCTCGGGCGCACCCGCTACCGACCCCCGCCCGACCTCGCCGAGCTCATCCGCCTGCGCGACAAGACCTGCTTCCGCCCCGGCTGCGGCGCCCGCGCCACCGGCTGCCAGCTCGACCACACCATCCCCTTCGCCCGCGGCGGCACCACCGCCTGGGAAAACCTCGGCGCCGCCTGCTCCGTCGACCACCCCCTCAAGACCGACGGCCACTTCCACGTCCGCCAGACCACCCCCGGCATCTTCGAATGGACCTCCAAACGCACCGGCCGCACCTACCGCCGCGAGGCCGACGGCACCACCACACCCCTCAACCCCCGCACCGGCCAACCCCTCACACCACCCGAGGACGCCCCACCACCTTTCTGACCGAGCAGCTGCGCTCGGCGGCATGGCCGGGGCGACGGCTCGCGCGTCCGGCTCCCGGGACACATGTGTTGAGCTCTCCGGCCCGCCCGGGCTCCACCCGGTCGGCCGGCGCCCAGACGGCGGCCGTTAGGGTGATCGCCGTGAGTGACCTCCCCTCCCGCGTGTCCGAGATCTTCGACCCGACGCTGTGGCGCGACGTCCAAGGCTTCGACTTCACCGACATCACCTATCACCGCGGTGTCGACCGCACCGGCCCGGCGGAGCGCGACCTGCCGGTCGTCCGCATCGCGTTCGACCGGCCCGAGGTACGCAACGCCTTCCGACCCCACACCGTCGACGAGCTCTATCGCGCGCTCGACCACGCCCGGATGACCTCCGACGTGGCCGCCGTCATCCTCACCGGCAACGGCCCGAGCCCCAAGGACGGCGGCTGGGCCTTCTGTTCGGGCGGCGACCAGCGCATCCGCGGGCGCGACGGCTACCGCTACGAGGCGGAAGGCGCCGACGACGAGGCGCCGCTCGAGCAGCGCCGTGAGCAGATCGACCCCGCGCGGGCGGGTCGGCTCCACATCCTCGAGGTGCAGCGCCTCATCCGGACGATGCCCAAGGTGGTCATCGCCGCCGTCCCCGGCTGGGCGGCCGGCGGCGGACACAGCCTCAACGTCGTCTGCGACCTCTCCATCGCCTCGCGCCAGCACGCCCGGTTCATGCAGACCGACGCCAACGTCGGCTCCTTCGACGCCGGATACGGCTCGGCGCTCCTGGCCCGCCAGGCCGGTGACAAGCGAGCGCGAGAGATCTTCTTCCTCGCGCGCGAGTACTCGGCGGAGGATGCCGAGCGCTGGGACGTGGTCAACGAGGTCGTCGATCACCAGGACCTCGAGTCGCTGGCCCTGCAGTACGCCCGCATCATCGCCACGAAGTCCCCGCAGGCCATCCGCATGCTCAAGTTCGCCTTCAACATGGTCGACGACGGCATGGCCGGCCAGCAGGTCTTCGCCGGGGAGGCCACCCGGCTGGCGTACATGACCGACGAGGCCGTCGAGGGACGCGACGCGTTCCTGCAGCGCCGCGACCCGGACTGGTCGGGCTTCCCGTACTACTACTGAGGCACCGGGAACCAGGACCGCTCGGCTCAGGCACCGCCCGCCCCGGCTCCGGACGCTGTTGCGCTACTGCCAGCTGACGTTCCCGCCCGAGGTGGGCACCAGCTCGATCCAGGTGTTGCCCGGCACGAGCTCCACCTTCTTGCCCGCGCCGTCGACCAGTGCCAGCGGGTCAGCGGCGCCCGGCTTCGACCACCGGGCGTTGACGACCTTCCCGCCGGACGCCACCACGGCCTCGCCCTCGCCGGTGAGCACGGTCTCGGGCACCGGATTGCCGGCCGGGTCACGGGTGCCGGTGTCGACGACCTGCACCCGCAGGACGACGACGTTGGTCGCCACGATCGGCGTGCCGGCGGCGGACGCCTGGGCCGCGCCGCCCTCGTCGCGCACCCAGCCCCCCGCCGGCCCGCCCCGGCCCTGGTCGGCGGCGGCGTCCCACGTCCAGCCCGGGGCCGCGGCCGGGAACGCGAGGCGCAGGCTCGACGCGGGGGCGCCGGCCAGCACCGCGGTGGCCCGGGCCGGGTCCCAGGCGTAGGCCAGCTGCTCCGACGGCGGGGCCGAGTGATCGGAGTCGGCCTGGCCGAGCAGCTGCGGACCGTTGCCGTAGACGTTGTGCGGCGCGCGGCGGAAGCCCACGCGGTGCATCCCGGGGGCGCCCTCGTCGTGGCTCAGCACCTGCAGGCCCGCGCCGCGCATCTGCTGGACGAACCGGGGCTGGCCGCCCGAGAACACGAGGAGTCCGTGCAGCGGCGCCGAGATCGCGGCATCCATCGGGCGCACCGAGCGGATCGGGCCGATCTCCTCCGGGATCACCGAGTGGTAGACGGCGTTGAAGCGCGTGATGCCGCCCTCGACCATCTCCTCCCAGACGATGTCGGCGGCCTCGAGCCCGGTCTGCGGCCGGGCCGCCGCGGAGTTCTCTACCTTGACGGACATCGCGGGCCGCTGCTGGACCTCCCCGGCCACGCCCGTCAGCGGCCACCTCGCCGGCACCGGCTTCGGGGGCTGCTTCGCCGGCAGGTCCACCGTGGGGCTCGGCGTGGTCGGCGCCGGCTCCGGCTCGCCACGCGAGGTGCAGGCGGTCAGCGCCAGCAGCGCCGCCGCCCCCAACGCGACGAGCGCACGACGGCGGCGCCTCGCCCCGCCCGCTCCGCGCGCGACGGCCACCCGACGGCCCGCGCCGGGCGGCGGCGCCCCGGGCCCGTCCCCCGCCGTCTCGCCACCGCTCGCCTCACTTCCGCGCCGACCGGGACGGGGCCCCGCGCCCCGCGACGGGCGGCGCTCGGACGTGGACGTGGTCATAGCTGGCCTGCTCTCAAGACGGGGGCGTCACGGGCAAGGCTAGTGGCGGACCTACCCTGGATCGGTGAGCCAGGACCCCGCGTCGCCCCAGTCGTCCCCACCGCTGCTCGCCCGCCCGGGCGGCACCGGGCCGGGCGCCGTCACCTCACTGCTCGACGGGCTGCGCGGCGCGCTGGCGGGCGACGCCGTGCTCGTCCCCCACGCCCCCGGCCGCGACGGCGCCGAGGTGCTGGCCGAGCTGCGCGGTCGCCTGCACCGGCCGGTCCCGCCGGGCACCGCCGTCGTCCTGCAGACCTCCGGGTCGACCACCGGCCGGGGCCACCTCGTCGCGCTGCCGGCGGCCGCGCTCGCTGCCTCCGCCCGGGCCACCTACGAGCGCCTCGCCGGGCCGGGCCGGTGGCTGCTCGCCGTCCCGGCCCACCACGTCGCCGGGCTGCAGGTGCTCGTGCGCTCGCTGATCGCCGGCACGTCCCCGGTCGTGGTGGACACCGCCCACGGGTTCGCACCAGGCGCCCTCGCCGCGGCCGCCGCCACGATGGACGACGGCGCCCCGGCCTACCTCTCCCTAGTGCCCACCCAGCTCGTCCGGGTCCTCGAGGCCGGCGAGGCGACGGTGGCGCCGCTGCGGCGGTTCGCGGCGATCCTCGTCGGCGGCGCGGCGTCTGGGCAGCGCACCCTCGAGCAGGCGCGCGCCGCCGGGCTGCGCGTGGTGACCACCTACGGCATGACCGAGACCGGTGGCGGCTGCGTGTACGACGGCGCGCCGCTGCCGGGCGTGCGGGTGCGGCTCGGCGGTGAGGACCGCATCGAGATCGCCGGCCAGGTGCTCGCCGCCGGCTACCTCGACGACGCCGAGGCCGACGCCGCCGCCTTCCGCACGGACGGGACCGAGCGGTGGCTGCGCACCTCCGACCGCGGCCGCCTCGACACCGGCCCCGACGGGGCGCCGCGCCTGACCGTGCTCGGCCGTGCCGACGACCTCATCAACACCGGCGGGGTCAAGGTCGCCCCGCTCGCCGTCGAGCGCCTGCTGCGCGAGCACGAGGGGGTCGGCGAGGTCGCCGTCGTCGGTGTGCCCGACGGCGAGTGGGGCCAGGTGGTCACCGCCGTCGTCGCGCCCGCCGCCGGGCGTCCCGCCCCCGCCCTGGCCGACCTGCGCGCCCTCGTGCGCCCGCGGCTGGGCGGTGCGCATGCGCCCCGCGCGCTCGTCGTCGTCGCCCACCTGCCCGAGCGCGGGCCGGGGAAGGTCGACCGCCTGGCCGCCGCCGGGCTCGCGGCGGCCGCGCTCGCCGGGCCGGAGACGGCGGCACCCGGCGTCGCCGTCGAGCGTCACACCCGCACGCCCGCGCCGACCCGGTAGCGCGCCCCGTGCGCCGGCCCGCGGCATCCGTGCACGGCCGGCGGCCGGGGCCGGCCCCACCCGGTTGGGGCACCCTCGCGCCGTCGGAACTATCCTCGAGTGTTCCCCCGCGGCGCCTCGGCCGCGTCCTCTCGTCCGGATGGAGTCTCATGGCCACGCTGACCGACTGGCTCGAGGGCGCGCGCGTGCGCACCCTCCCCGCTGCCGTCTCGCCGGTGATCATCGGCACCGGGGCGGCGGCCGGGATCGGCCAGGCCTCGGTCGGCCGCGCGCTGCTGGCGGCGGGCGTGGCGCTGGCCCTGCAGGTCGGCGTGAACTTCGCCAACGACTACTCCGACGGCGTGCGCGGCACCGACGACGTGCGCACCGGCCCGCCCCGGCTCACCGGCGGCGGCAAGGCGAGCCCGGCTACGGTCAAGCGCGCCGCGTTCCTCAGCTTCGGCGTCGGCGCGGTGCTCGGGCTGGTCCTCGTCGCCCTGGCGGGCACCTGGTGGCTCATCGCCGCCGGCGCCCTCGCCGTCGTCGCCGCCTGGGGCTACACCGGCGGCAGGCACCCGTACGGCTACCTGGGCCTGGGCGAGGTCGGCGTCTTCGTCTTCTTCGGGCTCATGGCCACGCTGGGGACCACCTGGACCCAGGCGCTCGCGCTGCCCTGGACGGCGTGGGCGGGCGCGGTCGGCGTCGGGCTCATCGCCTGCGCGCTGCTCATGGTCAACAACGTGCGCGACCTGCCCACGGACGCCCAGGTCGGCAAGCGGACCCTGGCCGTGCGGCTCGGGGACCGGCGCGCGCGCTGGGGCTACGTGCTCATGGTGTGGGTGCCGCTGGTGCTCGGCGTGCTGTGCGCGCCGGCCTCACCGTGGGCGCTGCTGGTGCTGCTCCTCGTCCCGTGGGCGGTGCGCGTCTCCCGGGTGGTCCTCGGCGGCGCCGTGGGCCGGGACCTCATCGTGGTCCTGCGGGACACGGGGCTGCTCGAGCTGGCCTACGGACTCCTCCTCGGCGTCGGGCTCGCGCTCTAGGGTGCTGCGCTCCTCCGGCGCGGGGGCGGCGGCCTTCTCCCGGGACTCGCCAGGGGCGGCGTCCGTCCCGTCGCGAGGCGCCGGCCCGGCGGGCGCGACGCCGTGGTCGGCCGCGTCGACCAGCCCGTCCTCGTAGGCGGCGTCCGCCTCGACGCCGTCGGAGAACTTCGGGCGCTCCTCGCGCAGCGGGGACAGCTGGGCGATGACCTCCGCGGCGGCCCGCCCCTGGTTGCGCAGCACCAGGTACGACAACAGGGCGCCGACGACGACCGCGGCGAGCCAGAGCAACCAGGACCGCATGCCCAGGAGGTACAGCACCCCGGCCGAGGCCAGCACGAGGAGCACGCGGAGCAGGGAGTAGACGAGCAGTCGCACGCGACCACACTACGTGCCCGCGGCGCGCGATCCGCCGGCCGCCGGGCCCGCCGACACGCTCGTGGTGCGCGCCGACTACCCTGGTGGTATGGGCAAGCTAGTGCCGGTGATACTCCTCCTGGCGGTCACGATCTACGCGATTATCGACTGCATCCGCACGCCGGCGGACTCCGTGCCCACGGGCATCCCGAAGGCCGTGTGGGTTCTGTTCATCGTGATCTTCCCCGGCCTCGGCGCGCTCGCCTGGCTCCTGGTGAGCCGCATCGCCCGCGCGGAGGCGTCGGGAGCGGCGCGCCCCGGCGGCCCGGCGGGCGGATGGAGCCCGGAGCCGCGGCGCCCCGGCCGGCGGGGCGGGCCGACGGCACCCGACGACGACCCGGAGTTCCTCGCCCGGCTGGAGGCCGAGCGCCGCCGCGCGGAGCGGGAACGGCGGGCGCGGCAGCGCCGGCAGGCCACGGACGGGACGAGCAGGGCCGACGACGGCGGGCGTCAGCACGGCGCCGGGCGCACGGACGCCGACCGCCACGAGCCCGACCGCAGCGAGACCGACCACCACGAGACCGACCACCACGAGACCGACCGCGGTCAAGGCGACCGACGCGAGTCCGACCGACGCGAGTCCGACCGCCACGAGGCCGACCGCCACGACGGCGGCGCGGGCTCCGACGGCTGACGACCGCGGGGCACCAAACCCGGAAGGGGCCGCCGCGCCGATCGGCGCGGCGGCCCCTTCTCGTGCGAGGGCGGGCGGGATCAGCCCAGGCCGCTGTAGGAGTGCAGGCCGTTGAACACGAGGTTGACCACGAAGTAGTTGGCCAGGATGCACGCGAAGCCGAACAGCGACAGGTACGCCGCGCGGCGCCCCTCCCATCCGCGGGTGGCGCGGGCGTGCAGGTAGGCGGCGTAGACCACCCAGATCACGAAGGACCAGACCTCCTTGGGGTCCCAGCCCCACGGGCGGCCCCAGGCGTGCTCGGCCCAGATGGCCCCGGCGATGACGGTGAAGGTCCACATCATGAAGCCGACGGCGTTGAGCCGGAAGGCCAGCCGCTCGAGGTCCACCGAGCCGGGCAGCGACTCGAGCACCCGGCCCCACACGCTGGGCCGGGCCGGCAGCGCGGGGGTCGTGTCGGCGACGGCGGTCGTGACGTCACCGCCCGCGGAGCCAGCGGACAGCGCGGCGCCGGCCGGCACCGCGGCCGGGACGGCCGCGGCCCGGCGCAGCTCGGCGCGCTCCTGGGCGAGCTGGAGCGCGGAGATGGCGGCGGAGACGCCGAAGATGCCGACGGCGACCGTGGCGATGGAGACGTGGATGATCAGCCAGTAGCTCTGCAGCGCCGGCTGGAGCCCGTCCGCGCGCACGTAGAGCACCGAGACGGCGACGCCGAGCAGCAGCAGCACCGGCCCGACGACGAACGTGCCGAGGATCCGCAGGTCACGCACCCGCTGCAGCCCGAGGAAGACGGCGACGGCCACGAGGGTGGAGAGGATCGAGAACTCGTACATGTTCGCCCACGGCACCCGGCCCGCGGCGAGGCCCCGGAGGCCGACGCCCACCAGGTGGAGCGCGAAGGCCAGCCACGTCGTCGACATGCCGATCGCCACGGCGCGCCGCCGCCCGCCCGGGCCGCGGTCACGCACCCCCGACAGGTCGATGGCGAAGGCGACGAGCGCCACCACGTACGCCGCCATGGCGCCGTAGACGAACATCGTGCTCAGCTGGCCGAGCTGTGTCTCGGGCATCAGTGTCCTTCCTGGGCCGGGCCTGCGCCGGCAGTCGTGCCCACGGCCTGACCGGCCGCCGCGGGCGGCCCGGCGCTCGCCTGGGCGTCCTCATTCTGCCTCGCCGCGCCGGCCGCGGACATCACGCGCTCGAGATCCTTGTCCAGCCCGGGGTCGTCGCCGCGGGCCAGCGCCGCCCCCTCGACCACGGTGCCGCCGTCCGCGGCGGGCGCGACCCGCACCCACACCCGGCGTCGCGGCACGAACAGCGAGCCGAACAGCCCGACCATCGCGGTGACGGCGAAGGTGAGCAGGTACGGCAGCGTCGGGTCGTAGCGCAGGTCCAGCGCGGCGAAGCGCGGGAGGGAGTCGAACGTCACCGACCCCAGCCCCTCGGGCAGCTGCACCGTCTCGCCGGGACGGAGCATCAGGGAGACGGGCTTCTGGCCCCCCTGGGCGGAGCCGGCCGCGCCGTCCGGCGCGGGCTGGTACACCTGGCGCATCTTCTCGGTGTCGAGGACGTAGACGTTCTGGGGCACGCCGTTGTCCAGGCCCAGGTCTCCCGCGTAGAGGGTCAGCGCGAGCATGGGGTTGTCGGGCTGGGGGTAGATCGACTGGGCGGTGCCGTCCGGCCCGACCAGCACGGTGGGCAGGAACATCCCGGTCAGCCCGAGCTGGTCGCCGGTGGAGACGTCGGGCACCTTGACGACGCCCTTCGAGGTGTACGTCCCGTCCTGCGGCAGGAACGGCACCGCACCGGAGAACGCCACCTTGCCCGCGCCGTCGCGCACCGTGATCACCGGCGCGAAGCCGTTGCCGGAGAGGTAGACGTTGGCGCCGCCGGCCGTGACGGGGTGGTTGACCCTGATGGTCTCGGAGCGCTTGGCGCCGTCCGGCTCGACGACCTCAAGCTGGCCCTTGAAGTTCCGCGCCTGGGCGACCTCGTTGAAGGTGGACTCGAACTTCGTCAGCGTGAACGTGAACGGCTCGAGCTCGTCCGGCTGGAAGAAGGTGCCCGGGTCGAAGGAGTCGTAGGACAGCACGGAGTTGGCGAAGGACTGCCCCTCGATGACCACGGCCTGCCCGCGGTAGCTGAACATCTGCCCGGCCGCCAGGGAGACCAGCAGCCCGACGAGCGAGAGGTGGAAGACGATGTTGCCCGTCTCGCGCAGGTACCCGCGCTCGGCCGTGATCCCGTCGGGGGTGACCGCGGTCCGGTAGCGGCCCTTGAGCGCGGCCACCACGCGGGAGCGGACGTCGTCGACGTCGCCCGGCACCGTCCGCCGCTGGTGCGCCGGAAAGCGCTCGAGGTTGCGCGGCACCCGCGGCGGCTGGGAGCGCAGCGCCCGCCAGTGCACGGCGATGCGCGGCAGGATGCAGCCGATGAGCGAGGTGAACAGCAGCAGGTAGATCGCCGCGAACCACGGCGAGCCGTAGACGTCGAAGAAGCCCAGCCGGTCCAGCCAGGGGGCCAGCTGCGGGTGGTCGAGGTGGTACTGCGAGACCCGGCCGGGGTTCTGCGGCTGCTGCGGGAAGAAGGAGCCGGGCAGCGCCGCGACGGCGAGGAGCAGCAGCAGCATGAGGGCCACGCGCATGCTCGTCAGCTGCCGCCACATCCACCGCGCCCAGCCGCGCACGCCCAGGACCGGCTGGGCGGGACGGCCGCCGCCCGTCCCCGGCTCCGCCGCCGACGCGCGCGCTCCGGCGTCGGGCGCCGTCCCCGTGGCCGCGGGCCCCCGCCCCAGCCCCGCCTTGGAGCTGAGGTTCGTCGGGTCGGTCTCGTTGGTCGGCCGAGCCATCACACCACCGTCTCGAAGTTCGCCACCAGGCCCTGCAGGTGGCTGGAGAGGACGCCCCACATCCCGGTGACCAGGGCGATGCCGAGCAGCACGAGCAACGCGCCGCCGAAGACCTGGATCCCGCGCCGGTGCCGGCGCAGGAAGCCCAGGGTGCGGGTGGAGCGGGCGAACGCCATGGCCAGCACGACGAAGGGCACGCCGAGCCCGAGGCAGTACGCCAGGGCGAGGACGGCGCCGCGCGTGGGGTCGGCGCCGCCGAAGGACAGGCTGAGGACCGCCGCGAGGGTGGGCCCGATGCACGGGGCCCAGCCGAACCCGAACACCACCCCGAGCACCGGGGCGCCCCACACGCCCTGGCGCGGGGAGAGGTGCAGGCGCCGGTCGCGCTGCAGGAACGGCAGGCCGCCCAGGAAGGCCACGCCCATGACGATGACGAGCACGCCGAGGACGCGCAGGATGACGTCCACGTGCTGCTGCAGCGCCAGCCCCGCGAGCGAGAAGACCACCCCGAGCAGCACGAAGACCGCGCTGAAACCCGCGACGAAGAGCAGCACCCCGGCGAGCAGCCGGCCCTGGGTGCCGCGGCGCCCGTCCTCGGCCCCGGCCATGCCGCCGAGGTAGCCGACGTACCCCGGCAGCAGCGGGAGCACGCACGGGGAGGCGAAGGACACCAGTCCGGCGAGCGCCGCGACGGGCAGCGCCGCGAGCATCGAGCCGTCGACGACGGTGCGCTCGAAGAAGGTCGCGATCTGGTCCCACATGGGGCGCCTAGGCCTTCTCCGCGAGGGTGTCGTCGACGAGCCCGCGCAGCACCTCGGGGTCGAACTCGCCGAGGATCCGGGCCGCCACCCGGCCCTGCCGGTCGAGGACCACCGTCGAGGGCATGGCCTGCAGCGGGACGAGGCCCTCGAGGGAGGCCACCGCCCGGGCGTCGGAGTCGTGGATCGAGGGGTAGGGGATCTCGAAGGTGCGCTCGAAGGCCTGGGCGGCGCCGACGTCGTCGCGCGGGTTGACGCCGAGCAGGTGCACGCCCCGGTCGGCGTAGTCCTCGGCGATGGCCCGCAGCTCCGGCGCCTCGGCGCGGCACGGCGGGCACGCCGCGTACCAGAAGTTGAGGACGACGACGTCGCCGTGCCAGGCCGCGACGTCCACCTGCTCGCCCGTGTAGGTGGTGCCGGTCAGCGCCACGGGCGCACCGCGCTCCCCCGTCTTCCAGGTGGCGAAGGACCCGTCGCCGGCGACGTAGCCCGCCCCGGCGGCGCTCGTGCCGGTGCCGCCCGGTGAGCAGGCCGCCAGGGCCAGCGCCGCGGCGCCGGCGCCGGCCGCCCGTAGCAGCGCGCGACGGGTGAGGTCGCGCCGGCCGCTCCCGGCACCCGGGGTCATGCCCGCACCTCCCCCACGTTCTCGGCGGCGGCCGAGGTGCCCGGGACCATGTCCGAGGCGCCGTCGAGCAGCTCGCCGGCCGGCTCCCAGTAGCTCAGGCCCACCAGGCGGCGTCCCTCGAAGGTCAGCGAGGTCAGCGACGCCAGCGCGCACTGCCGCCGGCGCGGGTCGTGCGCCAGGGGCCGGCGCTCGAGGAACAGCCGGGTCACCCAGATCGGCAGCTGGTGGCTCACCAGCAGGGCCTCGCCGCCGGCGGCGCCGGTCAGCGCGTCGGAGATGGCGGCGCGCATGCGGGCCACCTGGTCCCGGTAGGGCTCGCCCCAGCTGGGCCGCAGCGGGTTGACGTAGGCGTGCCAGTAGCGCGGGTGGGCGAGGATCGCGCGGTTCTTGTTCACCGCGACGCCCTCGAAGAGGTTGGCGGCCTCGATGAGCCGCTCGTCGGAGCGCACGTCCAGCCCGTAGGCGCGGGCGGCGGGCAGTGCGCTCTCCTGGGCCCGCTGCAGCGGCGAGGCGACCACGGCGCGCAGGTCGTGCCCGCCGGCGTGCAGCACCTCGGCGACCCGCGTGACCATCTGCTGCCCGCGGTCGGAGAGGCGGTAGCCCGGCGCGCGCCCGTAGAGGATCCCGTCGGGGTTGTGCACCTCGCCGTGCCGCATGAGGTGGACCGTCGTTCGCTGCATGGCCACCAGTGTCGCAAACTCCTGGGGCGCCTCCGACCGCCGGGCGGCGACCGTCCCCGTCAGGCCAGGTCGCCGGTGGCGTCGTCGATGAAGGTGGCCATGATCGCACCGAGCTGACGCAGCTGCTCGGAGCTGATCCGGTCCACCAGGCGCGCGCGCACCGAGTCGACGTGCCCGGGCGCCGCCGCCTCGAGGCGGGCGAAGCCCGCCGCGGTGAGCGTGCAGTTGACGCCGCGCCGGTCGTCGGGGCAGCTCGAGCGCTCGACGAGGCCGGCCTCCTCCATCCGGCGGATGGTGTGCGTCAGCCGCGAGCGCGAGTGCACGAGCTCGTCCGCGAGCACGGACATCCGCAGCACCCGCCCCTCGGCCTCCGACAGGCGCACCAGCACCTCGTACTCGCTCAGGGAGAGGCCGGACTGCTCCTCGAGGTCGCGGTTGAGGTCGTCGAAGAGCTTGGCGGACCCGCGCAGCAGCTGGCGCCAGCTCTGCTGCTGGTCCTCGTCGAGCCAGTGGGTGGTCGACGTCGTCCGCGCCGTCATGATGTCCTCCTCGTGGGGCCGTAGGCCAGTCTGCTCGTTCGCGCGCCGGCGCGGGAGCCCTTTCGTGCCCGGCCGGGGCGGTTGCGCCGGATCGTCGCGCCCGCCCGGGGCAGGTCCGGCCGATCTGCCCGCCCCTCTTGCGTCAACCTCCAAGCACCAGTATATAGTTAAAGCGTCAACTATCCGCCTCGCCTCGAGGAGAACCCCATGGCCACCGTCCCCGCTGGCAGCTACGTCATCGACGGCTCGCACACCGACGTCGCCTTCACCGTCCGTCACGCCGGCATCTCCAAGGTGCGCGGCAAGTTCGAGAAGGTCGAGGGCACCATCACCGTCGGCGACAACCTCGCCGACTCCGCCGCCTCCGTCACCATCGACGCCGCCTCCATCAACACCGGCGACGCCAACCGCGACGGGCACCTGCGCTCGGCCGACTTCTGGGACGCCGACACCAAGCCCACCTGGACCTTCGTCTCCACCGGCGTGGAGGGCGACGGCGAGGAGTTCGTCCTCAAGGGCGACCTGACCATCAACGGCGTGACCAAGCCCGTCGCGCTGGACGCGGAGTTCAACGGCTCGGTCGTCGACGCCTTCGGCTCCCCGCGCATCGGCTTCTCCGCCACCACCGAGATCTCCCGCAAGGAGTTCGGCCTGACCTGGAACGCGGCCATGGAGACCGGCGGCTTCCTCGTCGGCGACAAGGTCAAGGTGCAGCTCGAGGTCGAGGCCACCCCGGCCCAGGCCTGATCCGCCCCACCCACGTCGAACGGCGGCGCCCCTCCCGGGGCGCCGCCGTTCGTCGTCCCGGGCCGCGACGTCAGCGGGCGAGGGCCGCGCGGACCCGGGCGGCCTCGATGCGCCAGTACCCCTGCTGCACGCCGTCGACGGTGACCACCGGCACGAGCTCGCCGTAGCGCTCCCGCAGGTCGGGGTCGGCGTCGATGTCGACCTCGGCGAAGCCCTCGCCCGTCTCCGCCCGGACCCGCTCGAGCATGGTGCGGGCCTGGTCGCACAGGTGACAGCCGTCGCGGCCGTAGAGGACGACGCGGGTGGGGGCTGAGGGGGCGGTCTCGTGCATGACCTCGACCCTACGTCGCCGCCGGCGGCAACGACTCAGGCCCGGCACGCCGGCCGGGCCTGGGGTCACGACGCCCGATCCGGGCGCCGGGGCGTCACTTCTTGTTGCGACGCTGGTGGCGCGTCTTGCGCAGGAGCTTGCGGTGCTTCTTCTTCGACATGCGCTTGCGGCGCTTCTTGATGACCGAGCCCATAGGGGTACCTCACATGCTTGGTTGTACGTGCGCGAGCGCGCGGCCAGCGGCCGCGCGCAGAACGGAACGATCCTACCCGCTCAGCGCCCGGAAGCGGACGCCTGACCCCACTCGCCCAGCCCCTCGCTGATGAGGTGCTCGACCGCGGCCTGGGGGACGCGGAAGGACCGGCCCATGCGCACGGCAGGGAGCTCCCCGGCGTGCACCATGCGGTAGACCGTCATCTTGGACACCCGCATCAGCTCGGCGACCTCGGCGACGGTAAGGAACCGTGGCGCTCCCAGCTGCTCGGCCATGTCCGTCCGTCCTTCTCGTCCCCGACCGGTGCGGCGGGGCTCTCCAGATCGAAATATAGGGGCAATCGCCCCGTCGGCGAAATGCTTCGGCGGAGCGTGTCTGTGACCAACGCCTCCGCCGCGTCAGTCCAGCAGCGGGTCCAGCCCGTGCCAGGGGAAGACGGCCTGGCGGGTGGCGAGGATGGCCCGGTCGGCGGCGTCGTCGGGGTTGTACCCGTCGGCGAACCGGGCGTAGGCGCCGTCGCGCCCGTCGCTCATCGTCAGCGGGGCCTCGACGTCGGCCAGCTCCCGGACCCGCCGGCGCCACGCCTCGGGCACCGGCGTGGCGGGGGCGAGCGGGCGGCCCGCGACCGTGGCCACGAGGTGCGACCAGGCGCGCGGGACGACGCCGACGACCTCGTACCCGCCCCCGCCCAGGGCCAGCCACCGGCCGTCCGTGTGCCGCTCGGCGATGTCGGCGACGAGGAGCTGGGCGGCGCGCTGGGCGTCGACGGAGACGTCGAGCCGGGCGAGGGGGTCGCTGCCGTGGCAGTCGCAGCCGTGCTGGCTGACGACGATGTCGGGCTCGTGGGCCCGCACGAGCGGCTCGGTGACGGCCTCGACGGCGCGCAGCCAGGCCGCGTCGGCCGTGCCGGCGGGGAGGGCGACGTTGATGGCGCTGCCGCGCGCCCGCGCCGAGCCGGTGTCCTGGGCGTAGCCGGTGCCGGGGAAGAGGCTGCCGGGGTGCTGGTGCACCGAGATGGTCAGCACCCGGTCGTCGTCCCAGAACACCCGCTCGACGCCGTCGCCGTGGTGGGCGTCGAGGTCGACGTAGGCCACCCGGGCGCCCTGCTCGACGAGCCAGGAGATGGCGACGGCGGCGTCGTTGTAGACGCAGAAGCCCGACGCCCGGCCCGGCATGGCGTGGTGCATGCCGCCCGCGATGCTCACCGCGCGCGCGACGTCCCCGCGCCAGACCGCCTGCGCCGCCGTCAGCGTGGAGCCGACGATGCGGGCCGAGGCGGTGTGCACCTGCCCGAAGACGGGGGTGTCCTCGTCGCCGAGGCCGAACCCGGGTCGGGCGTGCCCGCGCTCCTGGGCCTCGCGGACCACCTCGACGTAGTCGGGGGTGTGCACCCGCAGCAGGTCGGCGTCGGAGGCGACCGGCGCCGGCACGACCCGCAGCCGCCCGTCGAGCACGCCGAGGTCCTCGAGCAGCTGGTGGGTGAGGAGCAGGCGGACCGGGGTCATCGGGTGGGCGAGGCCGAAGTCATAGCTGACGAGGTCCTCGGACCAGACGAGCAGCGCGGCGGCGGGCATGCTTCACCGTAGCGGGCGGCGAGGCCGAGGTGCGCCGTCGCGCTGTGCCCGCGGGCGGTGTGCCAAGGTGATCCCTTGGCCCGCGCCGGCGGGCCCGCGGCCGCGGCCGCGACGGATGTGCGGAAGGGGCTGGCGTGGCGACGCTGTCGTTCCCCGGGGCGCTGCGCGCCTCCCGGGACTGGGTCGACCACATCGCCCGCAGCTCCCCGGCCCGCCTGGCCCTGCTGGTCTTCGCGGCGATCATCGTCCTGGAGACGGCGCTGCTGTCGCTGCCGGCGGCCACCGCCTCGGGCGAGCGCGCCCCGTTCGCCGACGCCCTGTTCACCGCGACGTCGGCGGTCTGCGTCACCGGTCTGGTCACCGTGGACACGGCGACGTACTGGTCCTTCTTCGGTCAGGTCGTCATCCTCGTGGGCATCCAGATCGGCGGCCTGGGCGTGATGACCCTCGCCTCGATCCTGGGCCTGGCCGTCTCCCGCCGCATCGGGCTGACCCAGCGGATGCTCACCGCCGTCGAGACGAAGACGACGGGGCTGGGCGAGGTCGGCTCGCTCATCCGGGCCGTCGTCGTGGCCTCGGCGGTGGTGGAGGCCTCGCTCGCCGTCGTGCTCGTGCCGTGGTTCCTCGACCTGGGCGAGGCGCTGGGGCCGGCGCTGTGGCACGGGGTGTTCATGGCGCTGAGCATCTTCAACAACGCCGGGTTCGTCGTCGTCAACGGCGGGCTGACCCCGTACGTGGGCGACTGGTGGCTGGGGCTGCCGATCGTCGTCGGCACGTTCATCGGCGCGGTGGGCTTCCCGGTCATCCTCAACGTGGCGCGGCAGTGGCGCGAGCCGCGCAGGTGGAGCCTGCACGCCAAGCTGACGATCGTCACCTCCGCGCTGCTGTTCGCGGGCGCCGCGGTGGCGATCGCGCTGTTCGAGTGGACCAACCCCGCGACCCTGGGCCGGCTCTCCCTCGGCGACCGGGTGCTGGCCAGCCTCGTGCAGGGCATGACCCCGCGCTCGTCCGGCCTGGCGACGGTCGACGTCGGCCAGATGCGCGAGTCCACGTGGTTCCTCACCGACGCCCTGATGTTCGTCGGCGGCGGCAGCGCCTCGACCGCCGGCGGCATCAAGGTCACCACCCTCGCCGTGCTGGTGCTGGCGATCGTCGCCGAGGCCCGCGGCGACCGGGACATCGAGGCCTACGGGCGCCGGATCGGCTCCTCGACGGTGCGGCTGGCGGTGTCCGTGGCGTTCCTCGGCTCGACCCTCGTCGGGATCTCCACGCTGCTGCTGCTGATGATGACGGACCTGCCGCTCGACAGCATCCTCTTCGAGGTGATCTCGGCGTTCGCGACCTGCGGGCTGAGCACCGGCATCACGGCGGACCTGCCGGACGGGGCCAAGTACGTGCTCTCCGCGCTGATGTACGCCGGGCGCACCGGCACGATCACGGTCGCCGCGGCGCTCGCGCTGCGTGAGCGCCGCCGGGTCATCCGGATGCCCAACGAGCGCCCGATCATCGGCTGACCGGGCCCGGGACCGCCCGGCCGCGCCGCGACCGCCCGGCGGCGCCTGCCCGCGACCGCCCGGGCACGATGGACAATGGACCCCGGCCCGCCCGGGCCGGACGAGGAGCTGAGGATGTCAGAGAAGGCGCAGTCCCGCGACGCCGGCGTGCTGGTCATCGGCCTGGGCCGCTTCGGCGCCGCCATCGCCGCCACGCTCGAGCGGCTCGGCCGCGACGTGCTCGCGGTGGAGAAGGACCCGGCGCTGGTGCAGCAGTGGTCCAGCCGGCTGCCGGTGGTCGAGGCCGACGCGACCAACCCCGAGGCCCTCGAGCAGCTCGGCGCCGAGGACTTCCCGGTGGCCGTCGTCGGCGTCGGCTCCTACCTCGAGGCGTCGGTGCTCATCACCGGCAACCTCGTCGACATGGAGATGCCGCAGATCTGGGCCAAGGCCATCAGCGGCGAGCACGGGCGCATCCTGCGCCGCATCGGGGCCCACCACGTGGTCTACCCCGAGTACGACGCCGGCCAGCGGGTGGCCCACATGGTCTCCGGCCGCATGCTCGACTACATCGAGATGGAGGACGGCTTCGCCATCGTCAAGATGCGCCCGCCGCGCGAGACGCAGGGCTTCACGCTGGCGGAGTCGAAGATCCGCCAGCGCTACGGCATCACCATCATCGGCGTGAAGCCGCCGGGCGAGCCGTTCGAGTACGCCACCCCGGACACCCGCATCGGGGGCGACGACCTGCTCATCGTCAGCGGCGACTCGGGGCTGCTGGAGAAGTTCGCGCACCGGCCGTGACGTCCCGGTCGGCCACCAGGTGGCGGCGGGCGGCGTAGCGCTCGCGGACCTCCGGGGTCGCCTCGGCCTCGTAGGTCCGCACCCCCGACGCCCTCCACGCGGGCGGCTCCGCCGCCCCGGAGAGCACCCACGCGGCCTGCCGGGCGGCGCCGTCGGCCACGTACTCCCCCGGCTCCGGGACGGTGACGGGCCGGCCGAGGACCGCCGGGGCGAGGCGCCGCAGCGCCTCGGACCGGGCGGCCCCGCCGATGAGCCGGATCCGTTCGACCGCCACGTCCTGGGCCTCCAGGGCCGCGAGCCCGTCCGCGAGCCCGCACAGCAGGCCCTCGACGGCGGCCCGCGCCAGCCCCTCGGGCGTGAGGGAGCCCAGGGTCAGGCCGAGCAGCGAGCCGGTGGCGTCGGGCAGGTTCGGGGTGCGCTCGCCCTCGAGGTAGGGCACGAGGGTCAGCCCGCCGGCGCCGGGCTCGGCCGCGAGCGCCAGCGCGCTCAGCCGGGCGTGGTCGACGCCGAGCAGCCGGGCGGTGGCGTCGAGCACCCGCGAGCCGTTGAGCGTGCAGGCCAGCGGCAAGTACGCGCCGGTCGCGTCGGCGAACCCGCTGACGAGACCGGAGGGGTCGGCCACCGGGGCCGCGGCGACGGCGGAGACCACCCCGGAGGTGCCCACCGAGATCGCCACGTCCCCCGCGCTCATGCCCAGGCCGAGCGCGGCGGCCGCGTTGTCCCCGGCGCCCGGGCCCAGGACGGCGTGGGCCAGGGGCCCGTGCCCCTGCCCCGCCCGGGCCCCCGGGTCGACCACCCGCGGCAGCACGATCCCCTCGACGTCGTCGCGGCGCAGCGCCAGGGCGAGCAGGTCGCGGCGGTAGGCCCCGCGGGCGGCGTCGAAGTACCCCGTCCCCGAGGCGTCCGACCGGTCCGTGACGAGGGTGTCGAAGGAGCCTGCCCCGCCCAGGCGCCACGTGAGCCAGTCGTGCGGGAGGGCGACGGCGGCCACGCGGGCGGCGCTGTCCGGCTCGTGGTCGGCCAGCCAGCGCAGCTTGGTCACCGTCAGCGACGCCACGGGCACCGACCCGGTGGCGCGGGCCCACTCCGCCGCGCCCAGCTCGGCCACCAGGGCGGCGGCCGCCCCGGCGCTGCGCGTGTCGTTCCACAGCAGCGCCGGGCGGATCACCGCGCCCTCGGCGTCGAGGGCGACCAGGCCGTGCTGCTGCCCGCCCACGCTGACCGCGGCGACGTCGTCGAGGCCGCCGGCCGCCGCGACCGCCACCTGCAGGGCGTCCCACCACGCCTCGGGGTCCACCTCGGTCCCGTCGGGGTGCGGGGCCTGCCCGAACCGGCGCAGCGCCCCGGTCGCCGCGTCGCGGACGACCACCTTGCACGACTGGGTCGAGGAGTCGACCCCGGCGACCAGCGTCTCGGTCATGTCTTATCCTCCCGCGGATCAGCCGATCAGGTGGGCGATGGCGAGCTGGTTGAGGCGCACGAAGCCGAACCCGCGCTGGGCGGCGGCGTCGGCGTCGAAGTCCTCGAACGCCCGGCGGTCGGCGAGCAGGTCCGCCACGCTCTCCCCGGGCGCGAGGGTGGGCTCGGACAGCTCGAGCACCCCGGCCTCCTCCATCGCCGCCCGCACCGCCGGGTCCGCCCGGTAGGCCCGGGCCTTCTCGGCGAGCAGCAGGTAGGTCTCCATGTTCGCCCGCGCGGACTCCCACACCCCGTCGAGGCCCTCGGTGCGCGAGGGCTTGTAGTCGAAGTGCCGCGGTCCGCGGTACGTCGGGCCGTCCGGCCCGGCCCCCGGGAAGCCGTTCTCGAGGAGGTCGACGGTGAAGAACGCCGAGAGCAGGTCGCCGTGGCCGAAGACGAGGTCCTGGTCGAACTTGATCGAGCGCTGGCCGTTGAGGTCGATGTGGAACAGCTTGCCCGACCACAGCGCCTGGGCCAGGGCGTGGGTGTAGTTCAGCCCCGCCATCTGCTCGTGGCCGGTCTCGGGGTTGAGCCCGACGATGTCCTCGTGCTCGAGGCGGGCGATGAAGCCCAGCGCGTGCCCGACGGTCGGCAGCAGGATGTCCCCGCGCGGCTCGTTGGGCTTCGGCTCCAGGGCGATGCGCAGGCCGTAGCCCTGCTCCTTGACGTAGCCGGCGACGGCGTCGATCCCCTCGGCGTAGCGGTCCAGCGCGGCCCCCGCGTCCTTGGCGCCGTCGTACTCGCTGCCCTCGCGGCCGCCCCACATCACGAACGTCTCGGCGCCCAGCCCGGCCGCGAGGTCGACGTTGCGCAGCACCTTGCGCAGCGCGAACCGCCGGACGGAGCGGTCGTTGGAGGTCAGCGCGCCGTCCTTGAACACCGGGTGGGAGAAGGTGTTGGTGGTGACCATCTCCACCACGAGCCCGGCCGCGTCGACCGCCTGCTTGAACGTCTGCAGGATCCGGTCGCGGTCCTCGTCGGGGGCGCCGAACGGGACGACGTCGTCGTCGTGGAAGGTCACCCCCCACGCCCCCAGCTCGGCCAGCCGGCCGGCGTACTCCCACGGGTCCAGGGCGGGGCGGGTGGCCTCGCCGAACTGGTCGCGGGCGGTCCAGCCGACGGTCCACAGACCGAACGAGAACCGGTCCTCGGGGGTGGGCGTGCGCACCATGTGCCTTCTCCTCGTCGAGATGTGCAGGTGCGGTGCACCATAGCGGCGCAGGCGCCCTTACCCCCGAGGGTGACCCGGTCCGGGCCCGCGGGGCGCGGCGCGCGGCTAGCGGACCGGGCCGAGCAGCGCGTTGGCCCAGGCGCCGTGCACCGACTCGTCGTCGCTGGGGTGGAACAGGCCGGCCAGCACGTCGCGGTAGAGGCGGGAGAGCTCCTTGCCGGTGGAGTAGGCCGAGCCGCCGGAGGCGCGCACGCACTTCGTCACGACGTCGAGCGCGACCTCCGTCGCCCGGGACTTCACCGCGGACAGCTGGGGCATCCACAGCGGGCCGCGGTCGACCTGGTGGTCGACGTCGCGGGCGATCTCGGCGATCTGGGGGTAGACGCCGTCGAGCTGGATGGCGGCGTCGGCCAGGCGCCAGCGGATGTCGGGGTCCTGGGAGTAGGGGGCGTCGTTCTTCAGCGAGCGGCGCTTCTGCACCGTCTCGACGGCGACCTCGATCGCCCGCCCGGCCAGCCCGGTGTACACCGAGGCGAGGAGGATCTCGAAGTTGGCGAAGATGCCGAAGACGAACGGGTCCATGGTGGGACCCGGGGGCAGGCGCCGGACGATGCGGTCGGCGGGCGCGGGGGCGCCGTCGAGCCGGGTGGAGAAGGACTGCGAGGCGCGCATGCCCATGACGTCCCACGTGCCGACCGTCTCCACGCCGCCGCCGTCGCGGGTGATGAAGCCCCAGACGTTGCGCGGCTCCTCGCCGGTGGCGTCCGTGCCGAAGGTGCCCATGCGGGTCCAGGCGGGGGCGAGAGAGGTGAAGATCTTCAGCCCGTGGAAGGTGTAGCCGCCCCGGCCGTCGGGGCGGGCCTCGCTCTCGGAGCCGAAGAGCACGAGGTCGTTGCCGGCCTCGGAGACCCCGAAGGCGAAGACCTCCCCGGCCGCCGCCTCCTCGAGGATGAAGTCGGTGGACCGGTCGCCGTGGGCGCGGACGGTGCGGGCGACGCCGACCCACACGTGGTGCATGTTCACCGCCAGCGCGGTGGCCGGCGCGGCGGCCGCGAGGCGCATCTGCTCGCGGGTCATCTCCTCCAGGGTCAGCCCGGCCCCGCCGAGCTCCTCGGGCACGAACGCGGTGAGGTAGCCGGCCTCCTTGAGCTCGGCGAGGTCCTCGTCGAAGAAGGTGTTCTCGGCGTCGTAGCGCGGCGCGCGCTCGCGGATGCGCTCGAGGAGGTCCTCCGTGAGGACCTGGCGGTGGTCGGCCATGGGTGAGTCCTTTCCTGCCGTCGGTGCTGCTGGTGACCCTATGCCCGGCCCCGCCCGGGCACCGATGTCGGCGCCCGCCCCTACGGTTTGGCCCATGACCTCCACCTCCGCCAAGACCCGGCCGGCCCGGGCCGCCTTCCGCTGCGCCGAGTGCGGGTGGACCACCGTGAAGTGGGTGGGCCGGTGCGGCGAGTGCCAGGCCTGGGGCACCGTGGAGGAGGCGGCCGGGACGGCGCCGGCCCGGGTGCCCGCGGCCCTGGCGCCCTCGGCCCCGGCCCGGCCGATCGACCAGGTGGCGGTGGACGCGGCGCGGGCGCGCAGCACCGGGGTGGGCGAGCTGGACCGGGTGCTCGGCGGCGGCATCGTGCCCGGCGCGGTGGTGCTGCTGGCCGGCGAGCCGGGCGTGGGCAAGTCCACCCTCCTGCTCGACGTGGCCGCCCGGGCCGCGGCCGTCTCGGCCGACGTCGCCGGCGGCGGGACCGGCCGGCCGGTGCTGTACGTCACCGGCGAGGAGTCGGCGGGCCAGGTGCGGCTGCGGGCCGAGCGCATCGGCGCGCTCACCCCGCACCTGCTCCTCGCCGCGGAGACCGACCTCGCCACGCTGCTGGGGCACGTGGACAACGCCGACCCCTCCCTGCTCGTGGTCGACTCCGTCCAGACCATCGCCGACGCCACGGTGGACGGCGCGGCCGGGGGCACGAGCCAGGTGCGGGCGGTCGCCTCGGCCCTCATCCACGTGGCCAAGACCCGCGACATCCCGGTGCTGCTCGTCGGGCACGTGACCAAGGACGGCTCCATCGCCGGCCCGCGCGTGCTCGAGCACCTCGTCGACGTCGTGTGCCAGTTCGAGGGCGACCGGCACTCGCGCCTGCGGATGGTCCGGGCGGTCAAGAACCGCTACGGGCCCACCGACGAGGTGGGCTGCTTCGACCTGGGCGACACCGGCATCACCGGCCTGGCGGACCCCTCCGGCCTGTTCCTCTCCGGGCACCGCAGCGCCGTGCCGGGCACCTGCGTGACCGTCTCGCTGGAGGGCCGGCGGCCCATGCCGACGGAGATCCAGGCCCTGGTGGCCCGCTCGCCGCTGAGCTCCCCGCGCCGGACCACCGCCGGGCTCGACGGCTCCCGGGTGGCGATGACGCTGGCCGTGCTGCAGTCGCGGCTGGGCGTGACGCTGTCCACCGCCGACGTGTACGTCTCCACCGTGGGCGGGGCGCGGGCGGTGGAGCCGGCCGTGGACCTGGCCGTGGCCCTGGCCGTGCTCTCCGCGGTCGAGGGCAAGGAGCTCGACCCGGGCATCGTGGCGGTGGGCGAGGTGGGCCTGACCGGGGAGGTGCGCACCACCGTGGGCGTCCAGCGCCGCCTGGCCGAGGCCGCCCGGCTCGGCTTCACCCGGGCGATCGTGCCCGCGCGCGGGGCGGCGGACCTGCGGGCGGTGCCGGGACTGTCGGTCCACCCGGTCGACAGCCTCCGGGAGGCCGCCGGCGCGGCGTGGCGGGCGTCGACGGCGGTGGTGCGCGAGCCGCAGCACTGAGCGCCGGCCGTGACCGGATCGAGACGCCCCGCTCCCCGGTCGGCCCGCCCGACCCGGCCGGCGGCAGGCCGGTCGCCCCTAGGATGACCCCCGGGGGCAGACGTCTGCTGTTCCCTGACGCGAGCATCATGTGAGGACCCGTGCCCGACTTCCCCCCCGACGGCAAGCTGCGTGCCATGCTCCGTGCGGTCGCACCGGGGACCGAGCTGCGCGACGGCCTCGAGCGCATCCTGCGCGGGCGCACGGGCGCGATCGTGGTCCTCGGCTACGACGAGACCGTCGAGGCCATGTGCTCCGGCGGCTTCGAGCTGGACGTGGAGTTCTCGGCCACCCGGCTGCGCGAGCTCGCCAAGATGGACGGCGCCGTCGTCGTGGACTTCCCGAACCGGCGGATCCGGCGGGCCAACGCCCAGCTGCTGCCCAACGCCTCGATCGAGACCTCCGAGTCCGGCATGCGCCACCGCACCGCAGAGCGGGCCGCGAAGCAGTCCGGCTACCCGGTCATCTCGGTGAGCCAGTCGATGCGCACCGTCGCGCTGTACGTCGACCAGCACCGGCACGTGATCGAGGACTCCGACGTCATCCTCTCGCGGGCCAACCAGGCGCTGGCCACCCTCGAGCGGTACAAGGCGCGGCTGGACGAGGTCTCCGGCACGCTCTCGGCGCTGGAGATCGAGGACCTGGTCACCGTCCGGGACGTCGTCACCGTGGTCCAGCGCCTGGAGATGGTCTCGCGCATCTCCGCGGAGGTGGACGGCTACGTCACCGAGCTGGGCACCGACGGGCGCCTGCTCTCCCTCCAGCTCGAGGAGCTCGTCATCGGGATCGACCCCGACCGCACCCTCGTGGTGCGCGACTACCTCGGCGACCACATCCCGGCCGGCCCCCGCGAGGTGCTCGAGTCCATGGGCAGCCTCACCTCCGCCGAGCTCATCGACATGCCGACCATCGCCCGCAAGCTCGGCATCGGCGGGCCCGACGGCGAGGCGCTGGACTCCGCCCTCGCGCCCCGCGGGTACCGGGTGCTGGCGAAGATCCCCCGGCTGCCCACCTCGACCGCGGAGGCGATCGTGGCCCACTGCGGCAACCTGCAGGCGATGCTCGCCGCGACCACCGAGGACCTCCAGGCCGTCGAGGGCGTCGGCCCGCACCGCGCCCGCGCCGTGCGCGAGGGGCTCTCCCGGCTCGCGGAGTCCTCGATCCTCGAGCGGTTCGCCTGACCCAGCCCGGGCGCGGCGCTCAGAGCGTGAAGGTGGCCTCAGCACCCGGCAGCATCGCGCCGCCGAGGGAGGCCATCACCTGGTAGGTGCCGCCGCCGGCGGCGCGCTGGCCGCCCGGGCAGCCCTGGGCCGAGCGGGTGCGGTCCCAGGTGAGGGTGGTCGTGGCGGTGTCCCCGGCGTCGAGCAGCAGCTCGCGCTCGGCGGGCTCGGCCGGGCAGTCCGCGGAGGACCACACCCGGTCCTCCCCCGACGAGACGGTCAGCACCAGCGCCGCCCGGCCGGCGTCGACCAGGCAGGCCGCCTGGGAGGTGTTGCGCAGCGTCACGTCGAAGGACACCGGCCGTCCCGCCGCCGTGGCGCTGGGGGCGAGGTCCACCTCCAGCTCGCGCGACTGGCAGGCCTGGGGGTCGACCGGGCCGGTGGTCGTCTCCGCGGCGGCCAGCTCCTCGGCCGCAGGGGCGTCGTCGCCCCCGCGCAGGAGCCCGACGACCGCCGTGACGCCCCAGACCAGCAGGGCGATGACGGCGAGGAGGATCACGAGGGCGACGATCCGGCGCCGGATGATCACCGCGCGGCTGGGCCGGCGCCGCGGGGAGCGGGCCCCGGGGCGCGCGCCACCCGCCGGGGCGGGGCGCTTCGGGCGGCCGGCGGTGCGGTCGGGGGTCGGGCTCACGCCGGAACCGTACGTCGGGCGGCCGCCGCCTCGTGTCACCCACGCCGGGCACACTGGGGATGATGACTGCCGCGACCGCCACCGACGAGCCCACCACCCACCCGACCGAGGGCGCGGCCCTGGTCGACGCCGTGCTGGGCTGGTACGCCGAGCACGCCCGGGACCTGCCGTGGCGCGCGCCGGGAGCCGGTGCCTGGGCGGTGCTGGTCAGCGAGGTCATGCTGCAGCAGACCCCGGTGGCCCGGGTCGAGCCGGCCTGGCGGGCCTGGATGGCGCGGTGGCCCACCCCCGCCGACCTGGCCGCGGCCCGCCCCGCCGAGGTGCTGCGCGCCTGGGACCGGCTCGGCTACCCGCGGCGGGCGCTGCGACTGCAGGAGTGCGCCCGCGCCATCGTCGCCGAGCACGACGGCGAGGTGCCGGCCGACGAGGCCGCGCTCCTCGCCCTGCCCGGCATCGGGGCCTACACCGCCGCGGCCGTGGCCGCCTTCGCCCACGGCCGCCGCGCCGTCGTCCTGGACACGAACGTCCGCCGGGTGCTGGGCCGGGCGCTCGAGGGACGGGCGCTGCCGGCGCCGTCCCTCGGCCGCGCCGAGCGCGACCGCGCCGCGGCCTACCTGCCCGCCGACGCCGCCACCTCCGTGCGGTGGAACGTCGGCCTCATGGAGCTCGGGGCGCTGGTGTGCACGGCGCGCGCGCCCCGGTGCGACGCCTGCCCGCTGCTGGATGCCTGCGCCTGGCATGCCGCCGGGAAGCCGGCCGACGAGCACGCCGGGCGGCGCCGCACCCAGGCCTGGCACGGCACCGACCGGCAGGTGCGCGGGCGGATCATGGCGCACCTGCGCCACCACCGGCAGGAGTGGGCCGCCGGGGAGGACCTCCTCGTCGCCGGCGCGGACGGCGCGGACCCCGCGGCGCTGCCCGACCCCGGCCAGCCCGCCCGCGCGCTGGCCTCGCTGGTCGGCGACGGCCTCGTCGTCGCCGACACGGGCGCGCACGCGGGCCGCTTCCGGCTGCCGTGACGCCCGCGGGTTAGCCTGCCGGGGTGAGCAGCGACCCGACCACCGACCGCGCCGTGCGCGCCCTGCGCATCGCGCTGGGGGTCAGCGCCGGGGCGTGCCTGGCGCTGGGCGTGATGGGCTTCGCCGTCGCCCTGCTCACCGGCACCGACAGCCCGGCGCTGTGGCCGGGGGTCTCCCTGCTCGCGGTCGGCCAGCTGGTCATGCTGGTCGCCGTCGGCGCGGCGGGGTCCGGCCTGCACGCGGTCCTGCGCGGCGCCGAGCCGCGGCCGGTCACCACCCGGGTGCGGGCGACGCTGGGGACGCTGCGCACCGTCCTCGCCGTCGCCCTGGTGCTCGGCGTGACGGCCTGGATCCTCGTGCGCCCCTCGGCGGTCGTCGCGGTGGTGGCGTGCGGGCTGGTCGGCGCGCAGGGCGTGGTCGCGCTGCACCTGCTGCGGCGCTGAGGCTCAGAGCTCGAGCAGCATCCGGGAGTTGCCCAGCGTGTTCGGCTTGGCGCGGGCGAGGTCGAGGAACTCCGCCACGCCGTCGTCGTGCGAGCGCAGCATCTCGGCGTAGACGTCGGTGCCCACCGGGGTGCCGGCGATGCGGCGGAAGCCGCGCCTGGCGAAGAAGTCCACCTCGAAGGTCAGGCAGAACACCCGCCGCAGCCCGAGGGCGCGGGCGCGGTCGATCAGGGTCTGCAGCAGCTCGTGCCCCACGCCGCGGCCCTGCACGCGCGGGTCGACGGCGAGCGTGCGGACCTCGGCGATGTCGTCCCACAGCACGTGCAGCGCTCCGCACCCGACGATCCGGCCGGGCTCCTCGGGCAGCTCGGCGACGACGAACTCCTGGACCGCCTCGAAGTAGCTGATGAGCTCCTTGGCGATGAGCACCCGGGTCTCGGTGAACGGCTGGACCAGCTGGTAGATGCGGCGCACGTCGGCGGGCCGGGCCTGGCGCACCACCACCGGCGCCGGGCGGCGCCCGGGCCCGGCGGGGTGCGGGGCGGGTGCGGGGCGGGGGTCCTGGCTGGTCACGGCTGCGATCCTGGCACGCCGGCGCGCGGGCGGCGGGCGCGTTCCACGACCGCCCGGGCGGTGGCCTCGTCGACGACCAGATCGGTCACCGCGCCGGCACGCAGCGCCCCGAGGAGGGTGGCCGCCTTGGCGGTGCCGGCCACCACGCACACCCGCCGCCCGACCTGCGCGAGCTCGCGCGGGGTGGGGCCGGTGGCGCGCGCGTTGAGCTCGATGTCGGCGTAGGTGCCGTTCTCGCGCAGCAGCACCGTGCAGATGTCCCCGACCACGCCCTCCGCCCGCAACCGCGCGACGTCCTCCGCGCCGAGGTAGCCGCCCTCGTAGACGTGCGAGGCGAGCGGGCCGTCCATCGCCCCGGCGCCGAACACCGCGACGTCGACCTTGCCCTGCATGGCGAGCACCCGCCGGATGGACCGCTCGCGCCACATCGCCCGCTTGGTCTCGGGGAAGTCGAAGAAGGCCGGGACGGGGAAGTGGTGCACCCGGGCGTCGAAGGCGGCGGCCGCCGCGGTGATGATCGACCCGGCGTAGGGGATCCCGGACGTCACCGGGTTGGCGGCGCCGTTGAGCTGGACGACGGCGGCGCCCGGCACCCGGCGCGGCACGAGATGGTCCACCACGGCCGACGTCGTCGTCCCCCACGCCAGCCCGAGCACGGTGCCGGGCTGCATCCAGGCCGAGACGAGCCGGCCGGCGACGCGGGCCACCTGGTCCAGGGTCTGCACCTGCGTGGCGCCCTGGCGGACGGCGACGACGTGGGCCTGCACCCCGAAGCTGGCGGTCAGGGCGCGGGCGACGGCGCCCACGGCGGCGCCGCGCGGCTGGACGGAGATGCGCACCAGCCCGGTCTCGCGGGCCTCCTTGATGAGCCGGGAGACGGTGGAGCGGGAGACGCCGAGCCGGCCGGCGATGGACTCCATCGTCTCGTCCTGCAGGTAGTACATCGCCGCCGCCTCGTAGAGGACGTCCTCACGGTTGCTCACGCCGCCACCTCACCCGCGCACGTTCGTGCACGAAGATTGCAACTTCGTTCATCCGAAACGGAGCATATGTCTCATCGACACAGGGCGAGGACGCCGACCGGCGGCCTCGCCACCAAGGAGGTTGCAGTGGCGAGCACGGCTCTGACGAGGCAGGCGCGGGACGCGGCGCTGGCGGCGATGAGCGACGAGGAGGGCGTGGACGTCCTGGTGATCGGGGGCGGGGTGACCGGCGCGGGCATCGCGCTGGACGCGGCCACCCGGGGCCTGCGCACCGCGATCGTGGAGGCCCAGGACTGGGCCGGCGGCACCTCCTCCCGCTCGAGCAAGCTCGTCCACGGCGGGCTGCGCTACCTCTACCAGCTGGACTTCAAGCTCGTCGCGGAGGCGCTGAAGGAGCGCGGCACCCTGCTGTCGACCACCGCCCCGCACCTGGTCAAGGCCCAGCCGTTCCTGTGGCCGCTGAAGACCCCGGTCATCGAGCGGGCCTACTCCGCCGTCGGCGTCGGCATGTACGACGCCCTCGCCCAGCTCGGCTCGCGCGGCCACGCGGCCGTGCCCATCCAGCGCCACTACTCCAAGTCCGGCGCCCAGCGGCTCTTCCCCGACATCCGCGACGACTACCTCGTCGGCGCGATCCGGTTCTACGACGCCCGGGTCGACGACGCCCGCCTGGTCATCGACCTGGTGCGCACCGCCGCCGGCTACGGCGCCCTGGCCGCCTCCCGCACGCAGGTCACGGCGCTGACCAAGGACCCCGCGGGGCAGGTCACCGGCGCCACGCTCGTCGACCTCGAGACCGGCGCGACCCGCCAGGTGCGGGCGCGCCACGTCATCGCCGCCACCGGGGTGTGGACGGAGGAGACCGAGGCGCTCGGCGGGACCGAGGGCGGGCTGAAGGTGCTGGCCTCCAAGGGCGTGCACATCGTGGTCCCCAAGGACCGCATCAAGGGCTCCACCGGGCTGTTCCTGCGCACCGAGAAGTCCGTGCTGTTCGTCATCCCCTGGG
>NZ_VUKE01000002.1 GCF_009193175.1 Georgenia ruanii
CGGCCCTCCCGGCCATGACCGCCCTGCCAGGACCGCCCTCACCGCCTCGAGCACTCACGATGTTCGCGAACCGACCCAATGACCGCGGTCAGCGCGTCGCCATGCCCTTACCGACCCACGCTCCTAGGGGCCGCCGTCCCCCGGGCGGGGGAACGCCGATCGGCCCGTTCACCCACCCAGGTGATCCCCGGGCGGCGCCGGCCCGGCAGCGTGGCGGGCATGGACACCAGACCTCATCACTCGCCCCGCCCGGTCCTCGGCCAACCGGCCTCCGAGCGGCCGCCGCGCCTGCCCAGTCCCACCCGTCACGCCCCGACGCGGCGCCGCCCCTGGGCGCCGGGCGCCGCCGCCGGGTACTGGGCCACCGTCGCCCTCGCCGGTCTCCTCCTGCTCGCCACGGGCACGGAGGTCGCCGTCGGCGCCGCCGAGCCCGCCGGCTTCCCCGCACTCGTCAACCACGTCCCGGCCCGGGTGCTCCTCGCCGCGGTGACCGCGCTCGCCGTCGTGCTTGCCGCCGCCGGGACCTGGATGCGCCGCGCGCTCACCCTGGCCACCACCGGACGGCTCACCGCCGCAAGGGCGGGCCGCGCCGTCGTCCTGGCCCTCGCCTGGGGGCTGCCCGCGCTCGCGGCGCTCACGCTGCTGGACGCCGAGCTCCTCGCGCTCGTCGGCTACCTGCCGCTGCTGGCGGTCACCGCGCCGTTCAACGCCGAGATGCGCGCGAGCCTGGAGGCCGCGCTCACCGCCGGGCTGCTGCTCGAGCTCGTCGTCGCCGTCGGCCTGGGCCTGTGGGCGGGCGCCGTGCTCGCCTACCAGCGGGCCACCGCGATACCGGGGCGCCCGGCGGGCTGGACCACCCCCGCCGCCGCGGCCCGCTGGGGACGCGTCGCGGCCTACGTGGCGGCCACCGTCCCGGCCGTGTACGCGCTGACCCGGTTCGTGTGGATGGTCTACCCGCTCGGCATCGACCGGGAGCTGTGGGAGGCCGGCCGCAGCGACCTCCTCGCCGGGGTGTGGCTCGGCGCCTTCGGCCTGGTCGGCGCCTGGCTGACGATCGGGCTGACCCGCCCCTGGAGTCGGCGGTTCCCCCGGTGGATCCCGGGCCTCGGTCGGCGCCGGGTGCCCGTCGCCGCCGCGGTGGTGCCGGCCTGCGCCGTCGCGCTCCTCGTGCTGCCGGCGGGGACGAGCATGCTTCTGAGCGTCCTGGACAAGCCGGCCGGGGAGCTCGCGAAGAGCTGGGCGGCCGTCGGGCCCACGCTGCTCTGGCCGCTGTGGGGCGTGGCGCTGGCCGCCGCGGCGCTGGGCTACGCGCTGGCCCGGCGCGGCGAGCCGGTGAAGACCAGGTAGCGGTAGCAGACGTACCGGAAGGCGGTGCCGAGCACCAGGCCGACCCCGTTGGCGGCGATGTTGTCCGCCAGCGGCGAGGTCAGGCCCAGCACGTAGTGGCTCACCGCCAGGCAGGCGACGGCGATGGCCATGCCGCCGAGGTTGACGGCGACGAACATCACCAGCTCCCGGGCCCGGGAGGATCGCTTGCCGCCGGCGAACGCCCAGTACCGGTTGCCCAGCCAGGCCACGAGCACCGAGACCGCGACGGAGATCACCTTCGCGGTCAGCGGCTTGTCGCCGAGCACCTCACCGGGGCCGAAGCGCAGCAGGTTGAACAGTCCGACGTCGACGACGAACGCCACGCCGCCGACCGCCCCGAACCGGACGAGCTCGAGCAGCCAGGCGCCCAGGCTCTGTCCGCGCGTCAGCCGGCGCACGAGGCCGGGCCGGGCGGCGGGCGCCGTGGTGGTGGCGGGCGCGGCGGGCGCGTGGTTCTCGGAGGGCGCCGCCGCGGCGGGGTCGCGGGTCTCCGGGGCCGCCGCCGGGCGGCTCGCGGCGTCGGCTGGGCGGGACGCGGTCACCTCCGCAGCGTAGACGCCGCTACGCTCGATGACCGTGGGAGCACCGGTAGTCGCAGTCGTGGGCGGGGGCCAGCTGGCCCGGATGATGCAGCAGCAGGCCATCGCGCTGGGGGTGCACCTGCGGGTGCTCGTCGAGTCGCCGACCGTCTCCACCGCGCAGGTCGTCCCGGACGCCCCGGTCGGCGCGGCCGACGACGCCGCCGCGATCCGGCAACTGGTCGACGGGGCCGCGGTGCTCACCTTCGAGCACGAGCACGTGCCCAACGACCTGCTGCGCGAGCTGGAGGCCGAGGGCGTGCCGGTGCGCCCCGGCCCCGCCGCCCTGGTGCACGCCCAGGACAAGATCGTCATGCGCCGCCGGCTCAGCGAGGTCGGCGCCCCCTGCCCCGCCTGGGCCGCGGTGACCAGCGACGCGGAGCTGGCCGCGTTCGGCGACGCCACCGGTTGGCCCGTCGTCGTCAAGACCGCCCGTGGCGGCTACGACGGCAAGGGCGTGCGCGTCGTTTCCTCCGCGGCCGAGGCCGCCGACTGGCTCGCCGCCCTCGCGCCCGGCGACGCGCTGCTGGCCGAGGAGAAGGTGCCCTTCACCCGGGAGCTGGCCGTGCTGGTCGCGCGCCGGCCCTCCGGGGGCGCCGACGGCGACGGCGAGGTCCGCGCCTGGCCGGTGGTGGAGACCATCCAGGAGCGCGGCGTGTGCAGCGAGGTGCTCGCCCCCGCGCCGGGCCTGTCGGCGGAGACCGCGGCCCGGGCGCAGGAGGTCGGCGAGCGGATCGCCACCGGGCTCGGCGTCACCGGCGTGCTGGCGGTGGAGATGTTCGAGGTCCACCACGACGACGGCACCTCCCGCCTCGTGGTCAACGAGCTCGCCATGCGCCCGCACAACTCCGGCCACTGGACCATCGACGGCGCCGTGACGAGCCAGTTCGAGCAGCACCTGCGCGCCGTGCTCGACCTGCCGCTGGGGGAGACGGCGGCCACCGCCGAGCACACGGTCATGGTCAACCTCC
Organism: Georgenia ruanii; assembly: GCF_009193175.1. Classification (GTDB taxonomy): domain Bacteria; phylum Actinomycetota; class Actinomycetes; order Actinomycetales; family Actinomycetaceae; genus Georgenia; species Georgenia ruanii. Next base: position 2,918 of record NZ_VUKE01000002.1, read on the forward strand.
TCGGCTCCGAGCTGGAGGACCCCCGCGCCGCCTACCCCGCCCTCATGGCCCGCTATCCGGAGGCCAAGGTGCACCTGTACGGCAAGGAGGTGCGCCCCGGGCGGAAGCTCGGCCACGTGACGGTGACGGGCCCGGACCTGGCGCAGGCGGTCGCCACCGCCCGTGCTGCGGTCGCGCTGCTGCGCGGGGACGAGCACGTCGAGGGCGGGGAACTGGGCGCCGGGGACCTGGACACGGTCGACCGCTGACCGCCCCTCGGCGAAGCACGCGCGAGGGTTGCCGCACGCGGGATCATCGGGGAGCCGGTGCCCCGGAACGAGGTGAGGTCGCCCCTAGAGTCGGCGCGCCTCCTGGTCCGGGGTGGCGGGCGCGGCGGCGGCTCCCGACCAGCCGCCCGCCGAGGGCAGGTGCTTGCCGGCCGCCGCGCGCGCCGAGAGCACGCCCGCGGTGAGGAGCGCGCTCGAGGTCAGCACGTTGAGGCCCACGGCGACGGCCGCGGCGAACGAGCGCGGCCGCCATGTGGACGGCTGGACGAGCGTGTCGAGGAACGCGGCGCCACCCATGACGGCGCAGACCCGGCCGGGCAGCGGGCTCTCCGCGTCCCCGAGCAGCGCTTGCCACAGCGCCGCGGCCGCGAGCGGCCACGGCACGGAGAGTCCGGTGCCGAGCCCCACGCCCTGCTGCACGGCGGCCGAGCCAGGCACCTTCCGACCGAAGGGCCGGCGGGGCGTCTCGGTGGAGACGGCGACGACGCCGCCGAACGCCGTGGCGCCGGCGAAGGCGCTGGCCGCCGTCGCGAGGGGAACGTCCATGGCGATGCTCCTTCGTCGGAGGGCCGGTGCGTGCCGGATCCAGCGTGCCAGCCCACGGGCGGCGCGGCGCGCTCTGCTGAAGATGAGCGGCGCGCGCTGCGCCGAGGATGAGCGGCTGCGCCGAGGACGCGCGCCGCGCGGTGCGCCGAGAATGAACGGCCCCACCGCCCGTCGGTGGGCGGTGGTTGACTGACGCCAGGAGCCGGCGGGCCTCGCCGGCCAGAGCAGCGGGAGGCAACGTGGGCGCCGTCGTCGGGATCGTCATGGGCTCGGACTCGGACTGGCCGGTGATGGAGGAGGCCGCCGACGTGCTGGCCGACTTCGGCGTCGAGACCGAGGTCGACGTCGTCTCGGCGCACCGGATGCCCGCCGAGATGCTCGAGTACGGCCGCAGCGCCGCCGAGCGGGGGCTGCGGGTGATCATCGCCGGCGCCGGCGGCGCGGCGCACCTGCCCGGCATGCTCGCCGCCGTCACCCCGCTGCCGGTCATCGGGGTGCCGGTGCCGCTGCAGCACCTCGACGGGATGGACTCGCTGCTGTCCATCGTGCAGATGCCCGGCGGGGTGCCGGTCGCCACGGTCTCGGTCGGCGGGGCGAAGAACGCCGGGCTGCTCGCCGCGCGCATCCTCGGCTCCGGCAGCGACGACGACGCCGCCCGGGTCCGCGAGCAGATGGTCACCTACCAGGAGGGGCTGCGGCAGGTCGCGCAGGAGAAGGGCGCCCGTCTGCGCGCCCAGCGCGGGCACAAGATCGGGTTCGGCGCCTGAGCGGGAGCGGTCGCCGTGTGTGCGGCCGCCGCCACCGGCTCAGACGTCGATCCGCAGGCCGTCAGCCGCTGAACGCCTCCATGATGTCCATCGCCGCCGGGCCCATGAGCACGATGAACAGCACCGGCAGGATGCACAGGATGAGCGGGAAGATCACCTTGACCGGGATCTGCATGGCCTTCTCCTCCGCGCGCTGACGGCGCTTGAGCCGCATCTCGTTCGCCTGGGTGCGCAGCACGTCGCCGATGGCGATGCCGTAGGTGTCGGCCTGGACGACGGCGCGGACGAACCGGCGCAGGTCGGCGACGTCGGTGCGGGCGGCCAGCGCCTCGTAGGCCTGCCGGCGCGACTGGCCCACCTGGATGTCCTGCAGGGTGCGGACGAGCTCCTCCGCCAGCGGGCCCTTGCCGTTCTTCCCCGCCCGGGCCATGGCGGAGTCGAACCCCAGCCCGGCCTCGACGGCGATGGTCATCTGGTCCAGGGTGTCGGCCAGCTCGAGCTGGATCTGCTCCCCGCGTTCCTGGGCGCGGCTGTGCAGGAGCAGCTCGGGCAGGAAGTAGGCGACCGCCACCACGACGAAGCCGATCACCAGCGTGAGCGCGCCCGGCTTCGCCGAGGCGTAGAGCACCACGAGCACCGCGGCGGCCAGGCCGAGGAGCAGCTTGCCGGCCAGCAGCCGCTCCAGGGGCCAGCCCGCGGGCCGGCCGGCGCGGGCGAGGAGCCGGTCGAGCAGGCGGATCGACCCGCCCGGGGTGAGCCGGCGCGCGAAGGCGGACAGCCCGCCGGCGTCGGGCGCGAGCCCCGCCGCGGCGAGCTCGGCGGCGGCCGGGTCGCTCCGCTCGAACCCGCGCTGCAGGTTTGCCACGGTGCGCCGTCGGCTGGTGTCCGGCCCGGCGAGCAGCAGCCAGACGAGCGCGGCGATCGCCGCGCTCAGCGCGGCGGCGGCGGCAAGGACCAGGGCGGGCACGGGCGTCCTCTCAGAACTTGATCTTGACGGTCTTGCTCAGCCACACCCCGCCCACGACGAGCAGGACGACGGCGAGCCCGATGAGCCCGTAGCCGAGCAGGCTCTGGGTGAACTTGGCGAGGTAGCTGGGGTTGGCCACCAGCAGGAACGCGACGATGCCGAACGGCAGCGCCATGAGCACGATCGCGGAGAGCTTGCCCTCGGCGCTCAACGCCTTGACCTGGCGGCGGATCTGGTTGCGCTCGCGGATGGTGCGGCCCACGCCGTCGAGCACCTCGGCGAGGTTGCCGCCCACCTCCCGGTTGATGGCGATGGCCTGGGTGACCCAGTCGAAGTCCTCGCTGCCCATCCGGGCGGCGGTCTCGGCCAGCGCCTCGCCGAGCTCGCGGCCCACCCGGGCCTCGTTGATGACCCGGGCGAACTCCTCGGAGGTGGGTTGCTCGGACTCCCGCGCCACCGAGGCCAACGCCTGCGGGAGGCTGTGCCCCGCCCGCAGGCTCGACGCCATGAGCTGCAGCGAGTCGTCGAGCTGGTCGGCGAAGGCGGCCTGCCGCTTGCCGACGAGCATCCCCACCCGCACCCGCGCCCCGACGGGCACCAGGGCCGCGAGCACCAGCCCGAGCAGCGGGCCGCCGAGGACGGTGCCGACCGCGGCGGCCACCACAATGCCCACCACGAGCAACACGAGCAGGTCCTGCGGGCGGGTCTTGATCCCGGCGCGCTCGAGCGCCGCCACGACGCCGCCGGCGCGGCGGCGTCGCAGCGCCCGGGCGGCCGCCTCGGTGGTCAGCGCGGCGGCCCCGGCGAGCAGGCCCGGGTTCGGGGCGGCGCCGAGCCGGCGGCGGTCCAGCGGCAGCCGCGCGGGACGCGGACCGAGGAGCAGGTAGACGGCGACGCCGAGTCCGAGCACGAGGGTGGCGAGGCCCAGCTGGAGCTCGATCATCGCAGCGTCCATTCCTCCGGCACGCCGAACACCCGCGGGGAGACGGCGATGCCGAGCTCGGCGAAGCGGTCGGTGAACCGGGGCCGCACGCCGGTGGGCCGGGTGGTGCCGAGGAAGCGCCCGTCGGGGGCGACGCCCGCGGAGTAGTCGAAGAGGAAGGCGTCCTGGAGGGTGACCGTCTGGCCCTCCATGCCCTGTACCTCGGTGACGGCGGTGACCCGGCGGGTGCCGTCGCGCAGTCTGGTGAGCTGGACGATGACGTCGACGGCGGAGGCGATCTGCTCGCGGATGGCGCGCAGCGGCAGGTCCATGCCGGCCATGAGGACGAGGGTCTCCAGGCGGGCGATGGCGTCGCGCGGGGAGTTGGCGTGCACCGTGGACAGCGAGCCGTCGTGGCCGGTGTTCATCGCCTGGAGCATGTCGAGGGACTCCCCGCCGCGGACCTCGCCGACGACGATGCGGTCGGGCCGCATGCGCAGCGAGTTGCGCACGAGGTCGCGGATAGTGATCTCGCCCTTGCCCTCGGTGTTGGCCGGCCGGGCCTCCAGGCGCACGACGTGCTCCTGCTGGAGCTGCAGCTCGACGGCGTCCTCGATGGTGACGATCCGCTCGCCGTCGGGGATGAACGAGGACAGCACGTTGAGCAGGGTGGTCTTCCCTGTGCCGGTGCCGCCGGAGACGATGATGTTCAGCCGGGCCTCCACGCAGGCATGGAGCAGCTCGGCCATCTCCGGGCTCATGGTGCCGAAGCGGATCAGGTCGTGGACCTGGAACGGGTCGCGCGCGAACTTCCGGATGGTCAGCGACGAGCCGTTGAACGCCAGCGGTGGGATGACCGCGTTGACGCGGGAGCCGTCGGCGAGGCGGGCGTCGACGAGCGGGGAAGACTCGTCGATGCGCCGGCCGACCTTGGAGACGATGCGCTCGATGATCCGGCGCAGGTGCTCCTCCGAGGCGAACCGCACGGGGCTGCGGGAGAGCTTGCCGTGCTGCTCGACGTAGACCATCTCCGGGCCGTTGACCATGATCTCGGTGACCGCGTCGTCGTCGAGGAGACGCTGGAGCGGGCCGAGGCCCAGGGCGTCGTCCTGCACGTCGCGGATGAGGCGCTTGCGCTCCTCCCCGGTCAGCGGGACCTTCTCCTCCTCGACCACCTGGTTGAGCTCGGCCCGCACCAGCGCGTGCAGCTGCTCCTCGCTCAGCGAGGGGTCGGTCAGGCGCGCGCCCATGCGCTCGAACAGCGCCGTGGCCGCCCGGTCCTTGAGCCGGCCCAGGGCGTCGCTGGGCGCCGCGGCGGGCGCGGAGGCCGTGGCGCTCCCGGCGCGGCGACCGGAGAGCGTGGTGCGCTCGGGGGCTGGGGCGGCGACGCCGGCGGGCACGGTCGCACCGCCGGCCGCGGGCAGACCGGCGGGAGCGGCCGGGGCGACGGGTGGCATCGCGCCGACGGGCACCTCCATCCCGGAGGGCGCGGCAAACGGGCTGCCCGGGCCGGTCAGCGGGTCCGGGGTGCCGGCCGCCCGCCCACCGGCGCGGTGCGCCGTCGCGCCGTCGTCGGGCGTCGCGAGGGATGAGCCCGCCGGGGCGGCGGCGGACGGTGTCGGCTCCGCCCCGTGGGTGCCGGCGGCCCGCAGGCGCTGGGCGAGGTTCATCAGGCGCCCACCTTGACGCCGCGGTGGCGGCCGCGCCGCCGGCCCGGCCGGGCCACGAGGGTCGGCACGCCGGCGAAGCGCTCCACGAGCCGGCCGAGCTGGCGGGTCATCGGGTTCTTCTTGCCGCCCAGCTGCAGCAGGGGGATGCCCTGGTTGACCGACGCGGGGACGGCCGGGCAGCGGGGCAGCGTCAGGTCGACGTCGCGGGCGATGGTGGCCTCGACGTCGGCGATGGACAGCCCGCCCGCCGGGTCCTCGAAGTTGAGCAGCACGAAGCGGCCCTCGGGGAACATGCCGAGGTCGGTGAGGGTGTCGAGCTCCTTGCGCAGCCCGCGCACGCCGGGCACGTCCATGCTCGTCAGCAGCACCGGGTCGGTGGTCTGGTCGAGCGCGGCGAGGGTGTGCTCGTTGAGGCCCGGGGCGGTGTCGACCACGACGTACTGGAACTGCGAGGCGAGGGCCTGCAGCAGCCGGCCGACGTCGTCGCCGGAGATGCCGTCCGCCGCCGCGGGCGACTCCGGGGCGCACAGCACGTACAGCCCGGTCTCGTGCAGCGTGAGGAACGTCTTGAGCACCATCGTGTCGCGCCGGGCCGGGTTGTGGACGGCGTCCGCCAGGGAGTACTCGGGGTCCAGGTTGAGGGCGCTGGCGACGTCGCCGAACTGCAGGTCGAGGTCGACCAGCACGGTCGAGTGCGGCACGGTCCGCGTGAGGCCGACGGCGAGGTTGGTCGCCACGGTGGTCTTGCCGACGCCGCCCTTGGGCGAGACGACGGTGATGACCTTCCCGGCGGGGCCGGCGTCCGGTGTCAGCGGCAGTCCGGTGGTGGGCGTCTGCGGACGGGCGAGCTGGGCGGCGCGGGTGAGCGCGTCGCGCATCTCGGCGGCGTCGGCGGCCGGCGTGAGGATGTCGCGCACGCCGGCCCGCATCGCCGCCAGGCCCACCTCGGCCGGGCAGTCGCTGACGAGCACGACGCCGATGCCGGGGGAGATGGCGGTGAGGCCGGCGGCGACGTCGAGCACCTGGTCGGGAGCGGTGCGCGCGTCGAGGACGACGACCTCCGGCAGCCCGCCGGCGACGGCGAGCACCTCCCCAGGGGTGGCGGGCAGCTGGGGCAGGGCGACGTACGCGCCCGCGGTCGCCGCCGCGACGGTGGCGGTGAGCTCGGGGGAGGCGGTGGCCAGCACGACGTGGCTCATGGGTACACGTTCTCCTCGGTGACGATGCGGGTGCCGTCGGTGGTGGCGTCCTCGGACTCCAGGGAGAGCCAGACGGTGCCGTGCTCGGCGCCGAACACGAGGCGTTCGGCGTCCGGCGGGTTGACGGCCAGGGTGACCATGACGGCCCCGGTGGGGGCGACGTCGGGCCCGGCGGCCGCGTCGCCGTCGGCGACGGCGGCCGTCCCACCCTCGGCCTCTGGCGGGGGCGCCACGCCGCCCTGCACGGCGGTGACGAGCACCTTGTCCAGCGTCAGGCGGGTGCGGGCCGGGTCGGTGAGCGAGACGAACACGCCCACGATGTCGCCGGGCCGGACCCGCCCGCCGACGACCCGGCTGGGGTCCAGGAGCACCGAGACCTGGTGCATGCCGGTCGGCATCTCGACCGCGCCCGTGTCGACCATGGCCGGGTCGGCGAACCGGGCGGCGAGGAGCTGTTCGCCGACCTGCAGGTCGGTGGTCGCGACCTGCCCGGCGAGGTCGTCCAGCGTGCTCAGCGCGCCGCCGGCCACGGCCGTGGCGGGGAGTTCCTTGACGGCGACGGCGTCGCCGAGCTGGTCCGCGGGGGTGCCCTGGGGGACGGGCCGGGTGATCACGAGGACGCGGACGGGCTCCATGCCGGCCATGGCGCGCTGGTCGGCGCCGGCTACGTAGGCGAGCACGAGGGCGCCGCCGAGGACGGCAAGGACGATCGCCGCGAGGGCGGCGAGGACACGACGTTTCACGATGTCTCGTTCACTCGGTGAGGGCGACGACGGACGCGCCCAGGTTGGGGGCGGTCGCGCCGTAGCGGAAGGCGTCGGAGAGGTCGACGAACTCGACGAACTGGCCGCTGATGCAGGTGTTGACGGTTTTAGGGCACTTGACGCCCCACGAGCCGCTGCCGTGTCCGACGAATTCGTAGCCGCGGAGGTTGAAGGCGGCGTAGCCGATGATGTCGAACCAGGCGTTGTTGCCGGTGCCGCCGTAGTCGTTGTAGATCGGTAGCAGCACCGTGGCGTTCTGCAGCGCCTGGATGTCGGTCGACCCGCACTCGGACGGCAGGGAGTTTCCGGGGTCGGAACCTTCCACGTTGGTGCCGATGGCGCTGGTGGTCTGGCACGTGCCCGGTTTGGTCTTGAGCCAGCCGAAGCCGCCGGGGACGGGGTTGCCGGAGTTCGTTCGCTTGCAGGGCCAGTCGGCCGGGAGTCCCGTCTTTTCGAGGTCCTTCGAGCGCAGGATCGTCAGGACGACCGGGCTCGAGGACGTCAGGCTGCCGCCCTGACGCTTGATCTGGGCCTCCAGCTCGCACTTGTGCAGGGCCAGGGGCAGGACCGCCGTCCCGCCGGTGGGCCGGCCCCAGGAGGCGGTGGCGCGCGCGCCGAGGGGGGTGCTGTCCGCGCCGATCACCGGCGCGAACCAGTGCTGACGGACACCGGAGGTCTGGACGGTCACGCGGCCCGAGGCCGGGGTGAGGCCCGGGGTCACGACCTGGCCCCGAACGTCTTCGTCCTCGACGTTAGCCTCGGCCATGCGCTGGGCGGTGAGGGCTGGTGTGCCGCAGTTGCCGTGGGCGCAGTCCTGGGCGATGGCCAGTGCCGCCGCGTCGGCCCCGGTCTGGAGCTGCTGGCGCTCGGCCCACATGGCGGCCACGTCGATCGAGATGGCCGCGAAGCCGATGAGCGGGATGGCGAGCAGCGCCACGATGACGTTGACCGCCCCGCGCTCGTTCCTCAGCCGTGGCATCGCATGGTCCCCTTCCCGGTGAGCGTGAGGTCGGCACCGAACAGGCCGGTGAGGAAGCGTATGGGGTAGGTGACGGTGACCGTGGCGGTCGCCGTCGGCGCGGACGACGTGGTGACGCAGGTGGTGGGCGTGACCCGAATCTGGCTGTCCTTCAGGGAGAGCTCCGGGGCATAGGCCCGGACGGTCTCGCGGGTGCTCGTCACGCTGTTGTGCAGGGCCATCACGCGCACCCCTTCCCGGGCGGCGCCCGAGAGGGTGGTCTGGAGGTGGTAGGCCCGGCCGAACTCGGCGATGCCGACAACGAGGAGGAGTAGCAGGGGGAGGACCAGGGCGAACTCGACGGCGGCCGAGCCGCGGTCGCGCTGCTTGCGGCTCACCGTGTCTCCCTCAAACCGATTTCCGGTGACCTCCCATGCGCCTACGAGCGGCGACCCGGTGCGCGGTCGAGCAGAACCGACGCACCGGATCGCCCTAGGCATGTCAGGCCGCCTTGGCCTTGGTCAGTTCGGTCGAGACGTTGTTGAAGAGCTCCTTGAGCTGGCCGCCGAGAGCCGTCACGGCAACGATGATTGCGACGGCGATGAGGCCGACCATGAGGCCGTACTCGACGGCGGTGGCGCCCCGGTCGTTCCGGCCCTCGAAGCGGCCCTGGACGACGTGGAACATGGAGAGCAGGAAAGCGGCTGCACGGTTCATGTTGATCTTCCTTGGCTTGGCGCTCCGGATGCCCGGACCGCGGACTGCGCCAGATCGGTCGATCCGGCGGCTGCGACCAAGGTGGCAGACGTTTGCGCGTTCGGCAAGAGTTCCGGCTAGGTTGAGTTGCATAGCCCGCAAAAACGCTTCGGTAGCGGTTCGCGCATCGTTGCTGGACGTCAACGGCCGTCGAACATGGCTAAGTGGCGCCCGAAATGTCATGGCCCTATCGCCAGGTGTGGGGCTCGAGAGCGTTGCGGCTCTGGTGCGGATGTGGCTCGGAGAGGGGTCGCGGACGCTAGGCTGTGGCCACCATCACATCCTGAATGCCTCATGTGCCGACCTTGAAGCGAAAACCTGCGTTGTCGGCAAGCTCGCGGATTAGGCATGCCCTAGGGTGTGGCGCATGACGGCGACGGAGACGACGGTGAACGAAGCCCCGGAGATGGGTCTGCGCGAGCTCAAGAAGCAGATGACCCGGGAGGCTCTCGCGGACGCCGCGCTCCGGCTCACCGGGGAGAAGGGTCTCGACAACGTCACCATCGAGGAGATCGCCCGCGCCGCCATCGTCTCCCCGCGCACCTTCTCGAACTACTTCTCCTGCAAGGAGGAGGCGGTCGTGACCGCCGGCGCGGCCGACCCCGCCGTGATCGTCGCAGCCTTCCTCGCCGTCGCCGACTCCGAGCCCCCGCTCAAGGCGCTGTGCCAGGTGCTCTCCGACCACGCCAGCTCCAAGACCGCCGACCAGCTCCGCGTCATGGTCGAGAAGATGGAGCTCGTGCAGCGCTACCCCTCGCTCCTGCCGTTCCAGTCGGCCCAGTACGACCGGCTGGAAGAGGGGCTGCGCGGCGCCGTGGCCGAAAGGACCGGCACGCAGCCGGACACCGACGTCTATCCCTGGCTCGTGGCGGGTGCCGCGGTGTCCTGCCTCCGATCGGCCCTGCAGCTGTGGGCGCACGCCGGCGACGACGCCGGGCGCCTCGCGCCGTTCATCCAGGACGCCTTCAACCAGGTCAGCGCCGGCCTGCCGGTCCCGCAGCGCTGACGCTGCCGGCCGAACGGCGACACGGGACCGCGCGGGTCGCCGTCTGGCACGTTCCGGCCATGGCAGCACCCTGTCACCTCTGAACGGCTCCACCCCCCACCGCGTGGGGCAGCATGTCGTCATCACATTCGTCGGCCGAGGCCGGTGAACACGAACCCGGCTGCTGGGGCGGAGCACCGGGCATGGCGAAGGAAGTCACCCATGTCTGTCCCGTCCGTCCGCGTGCCGGTCGCCGACCTGCCCGCCACGACGCTCCGAGGTGTGCGACCGGCCGAGGTCACGCCCCTCACCCGGCGCTCGGCCGTTCGGGTCACGTGCGACCGTGGCGAGCGCGACGCCGTCGGCGGGCTGCTGCCGTGGGCTCGCAGCGCCCGGGAACGGCGCGACCCGGTCATCAACCTCGCCGACGTCGAACGGCGCCACCAGCTCGTGGCCGGCTTCGCCGGCGGCATCGCGGTCGCCGCCCAGGCGGACGCCGAGCTGCTCGCGGGCGACCTGTGCACGGCGCAGTCCCTCGGTTTCGCCGGAGGCATGGCGGGGGTGCTCTGGGCGCTCGCCGAGGTGGGCGGACACGTCCCCGACGCGCTCGCGGCCTCGCTCGCCGCGGCCGCCGACCGCATGCCGCTCGACGCCGGGCTGGCGCACGGGCGCAGCGGTGTGGCGCTCGCGCTCGACGCCCTGGGACACCACGACGCCGCCGCCCGCCAGTGGGCCGCCGTCGAGCGGACGGATCCCGAGGCGCTCGGGCTCACGCTCGCCGACGGCCTGCCCGGCGTCGGCCTCGCCCTGCTCGAGCGTGCCCCCATCCGCGACGGCGAGGCGCTCCTTGCGCGCGTGGAGATGCTGGCCCGCACGCTCGCGGACCAGCTGCGCGAGGAGCCGCGGATGGACCGGCTCGGCCTCATGCGCGGCGGCGCGGGGGCGGCGCTGTTCCTGCTGCACGTCTACGACCTGACCGAGGACGAGTCCCTGCTGGCGGCCATCGAGCGGTGCCTGCGCCACGACCTCGCCATCCTCGGCTGGGGCTCGTTCGGCCGGCACGCCGCGCTGCCGCTGTGGTCGCGGCCCGGCTCGCTGAGCGAGGGCAGCATCGGGGTCGGCGTGGTGCTCCACCAGGCGATGCAGCACCTGGACGCCCCCTGGGTGGCCCGGGCCGCCGCGGACATCACCGAGGCCGCCGAGCGGTGGCTGCTCGAGCGGCCCGGCCTCTCGAACGGGCGGGCCGGCGCGATCCTCGCGCTGCAGTACCTGCGCTCCCACCCGTGGGAGACGGCGGAAGAACGGTTCGCGCGCATGCGGCCCTTCCTGGAGCCGCTGACCGTGCACGGGTCTGCCCTCGGCAGCGAGCCGTCCGCCCCGGTGTCCCTGAGCCTCGACGGCGGCGCGGCGGGGATCCTGCTGGCGCTCGGCCACCTCGGGATGGCGGGGGACCGACGGCTGCCGTTCTTCTGGTGAGCCGGTGGTGAGCGGGCACCTCACCGCCGCGCTCCGCGCTACTCAGCCCAGCGGCGCCCCACGGCCGGCCATGAACGGCTCGGGGTCGACGTGCCGGCCGTTCTCGTACACCCCGAAGTGCAGGTGGCACCCGGTGGAGTTGCCCGAGTCGCCCACCAGCGCGATGACCTGGCCGGCGGCGACGTGGTCGCCGGAGCGGACGAGCACCCCGCCGGCGTCCATGTGGTTGTAGGACGTCTCCACGCCGCCGCCGTGGTCGACGAACACGACCCGCCCGGTCAGGCCACGGAACGGCCCGCCCGCGTAGGTCACCACGCCCTCGGCGGCGGCGTAGATGGGCGTGCCGCAGGCGGCGGCGAGGTCCGTGCCGGCGTGGAAGTGCGCGCCCTCCCCGCTGCCGCCCTCGCCGCCGGCGAGCACCCGGGGCCCGTAGCGCGAGCTCACCGGGGCGTCGAGCGGGGCGAGCCACTGGCCGGTGCCGAACGCCGCCGGCCGCACGCTGCTCGCCATCAGGCAGGTCAGCGCCCCGGCGCCCGGGCCGGGGGCGGCCGAGAGGTTGATGTGCGGGTGGTCCATGTGGTTCGCCGTCGGGCCGCCGCGGTCGTCCATGGGACGCCAGCCGTCCTGCGGCGAGGCGGCGAACCAGATGCGCTGGCGCCAGATGATGTAGTCCACTCCCAGCCGCTGAGCGTTGGCGATCGCATAGTCGACGATCGCGTCCCCCTTGGCGGCGTCGTCGCCCACCATGAAGTCCAGCGCCAGCCCGGCCGGGTGGCCGCCGCTGTCGACGGCGTTCTCCCGGTACCCGCCGATCTCGGCGACGGCGAAGCGCTGCCCGATCTCCGCGGCCACCGCGGCGGTGTGCGGGGCGACCGGGCCGAGGTTGTATCCGCCAGCGGGCACGGCCGGGGTGGCGCCCGCACCCGACGGCTGGGCGGCGGGCGGCGGCCCGGCCGGGGGCGCCGTCTGGCCGCCCGGCACCCCGGCGAGCGCGGCCACCACGGCCACGGCGTCGGCCCAGAACTTGGCGTAGTGGCCCGGGTCGGCGTTGCGCTGCACCCGGTTGGCCGCCAGGGTCGGCTCGAGCCCGCGCCAGCCCTCCACCCGGTCGAGCGCCCGGAAGAACAGCCGGGCCGAGCGTTCCGGCGTCATCCGGTCGGCGTAGCTGCCCCAGTTGTCCTGCTGCTGGAACAGCCCGACCGAGGTGGTCGGCCGCCCGTCCGGGTTGGTCACCCCGCGCACGGCGTCGCCGAAGGGCAGGTTGCGCAGCGACGACTCGCCCATCGCCGTCATCACCGCGATGGTCTGCCCCCACGGATCGAACCCGAGCTCCTTGCCCACCCGCAGGATGGTGGCCGCGTTCTGCAGCTGCTCCCCGGCGTACCCGGCCACCTCGCCGTCGGGCACCCCCGCGACGTCGACGCCGGACCCGCCCGGCTGGCACCACGCCTGCGGCCGGTTGCTCAACCCGGCCCCGACGAACAGCACCAGCGCCATCCCCGCGCCGCCCAGCAGCGCCAGGGCGACGACGGCGGCGAGCAGCTTGCGCACCTCACCCACCCGCCGGCTCGGCGTGCTGCACCAGCCAGGGCGCGCCGGCGGCGGTGCGGGTGAGGGTGACGACGTAGTCGCCCGCGTCGGTGCCGACGACGACGGTCGCCACGTACGCCGACGGCCCGTCCTGCGCGGCGGCGGTGCCCGTCACCGCGGAGGCCGGCACGTTCCGCGGGTCGACGGCGGCGTAGTAGTCGCGCGCCTCGGGCGCCATGAACGGCTGGATGCCGGCGAGCCAGTCGCGGGCGGGCAGGTCCGGCCGGGCGAAGGCGCGCATGAACGCCACCGCCTGGCTCTCGGCGTCGCGCTTGGCCGCCTCGTCCCAGACCGGGGGCGTGTGGTTGGCCTGGTCCTGGCCGGACAGGTCCTCCATCGGCGCGCCGGCGGTGGGGGAGGCGGACGGCGAGGAGGTGACGGTCGCCGTCGCCGGCGGGCTCGGTGGTGGCGGCTCCGGGGACGACGCGCACCCGCTGAGCAGGGCGGCGCCGAGCGCGAGGGCGACGGTGCCGGCGCGCAGGACCGGCTCGCGGGGCCCGCTTCCGATCGCCCCGCGGGTCTCTCTCGCGCCGGCCGCGGGGCCCGGCGCGAGGTCCGCCGCGGCGCCAACCGCGCCGTCGGCCCTACCTGCGCCCGCCACGGGTCATGGCCTCGTCGGTGTTGGTCAGGCCCGTCTCGAAGGCCGAGCGGATGTGCTCGACCATGACCTCCGGGTCCCGGCCCCGCTTGAAGAGGTGGAAGCCGTCGCCGAGCGCGGGCAGCGTCGCGGCCAGGCCGGGCTCGAAGCCGAAGTCGTGCACCACCCGGTCGATGTCGTCGGCGCGGGACTGGCGGTAGCAGTGCACGGTCTGGGCCTCCTGCAGCACCGTGAGGGCGGGGGAGTCGACCGGGATGTCGGCGATCTTGTGGATGGCGACGACCAGGGCCAGGCCGAGGCCGCGGGCGAGCTTGGTGTTGGCCCGCATGAGCTGGGCGTTGGGCCCGCCGACCAGGTGCCAGCCCTCCTCGGCGATGAGGTTGGTGAACCGGCCGCGCTCGCGGCGCAGCGTGCCGAGCAGCCACATGTTCGCGATCGCCATGACGGTCGGCACCGCGGGGCCGTCCTCGGGCAGCTGGGAGACGTCGAAGCTGGTGAGCTTCTCGCCCAGGGACACCCACGGCGAGGTGGGCCCGTCGAAGATGCCCGAGTACTCCTCGAGCAGCCCGTCGAGCAGGAAGCGCACGCCCAGGCCGGCCTCGTGCAGCCGCTCCAGGGCCCCCGGGGTGAGATCGGCATAGGCGGGGTCCTCGGCGGCGTGGCCGGCCTGGGAAAGGACGTCGGGCAGGACCGGGATGCGCTCGTCGGCCTCGGCGGCGCGCATGGCCAGGCGGTAGGCGCTGCGCAGCGCCTCGCGCTCCCACGGGTCCAGCGGGGCCCCGCCCTGGGCGAGCTCGGCGGCCACCTGGAGCAGGTGCGCCTGGTTCTTCGCGCCGGTTCCGCCGGTGATGATCGGATCGAGCAGGTTGAGCACGGTGCCGCCGGGCTCGAGGGAGAAGCGCATCGGCGCGGCGCCGTAGCGCTCGACCAGCGCGCAGTACTCGCCCTCGCCGCCGCGGTCCTTCTTGTCGAAGATCACCGACCGGCGTCCGGCCAGGGTGAGCGGGCGCAGCACGTAGACGGTCTTGAGCAGGCTCGACTTCCCGGCGCCGATGTCGCCCAGGACGAGGACGTTGGGGGAGGAGACCAGCCCCTTGGCGTAGGCGGTGAACGGGTCGTGCGCCACGACGGCGTTGGACAGGCAGTCCCGCCCGATCGCCACCCCCTCGGCGTCGGTGGGGGCGGCGACCACGGCGGTGTTGAGCACCTCCGCCTGCCGGGTGGTGGTCGGGGCGCCGCGGTGCAGCGGGGCGTAGTAGCCCCGGCGGGCGCGGCGCAGCCTGGGCCGGGCGGGCCAGCCGCGGGCCTCCCACGGCGGTCGGCCCTCGCCCTCGCCGGGGGCGGACACCGGGGCGCGGAAGATGTTGCGGCGCTTCTTCGCCGGCGCGATCGGGGCCGACGGCTCCGCCGGCGCGCCTGCGTTCGCCGGCGCGGTCGCTGCGCCATTGCTCGACGCCGGCGAGGCGAGCGGCGGCGCAGCTGAAGTCGCCGGGGCCGTGTCCTCGGACCCTCGAGCTTTCGACGGGGCCTTGAGGTCGGTGCCGGCCTCCGCCGGAGCCGCATCCGGCGAGGCGGCGGACGTTGTTGCGCTATCCCCGGCGTCAAGGCGCGGGCTGCGGCGGAACCGGCTCACAGCGCCTCCCTCGCCCCGTGCCCGCTGAGCGAGCGCATCATCCGCTGCGCCGTGGTGGGCGCCGGCGGGCGCATGCCGCGGACGATCGGCCACGTGCACCCCGACGCCGCCGCCTGGTAGGTGTCCAGCCACTCCAGCCGCTCGATGCCCAGCCCCCGCTCCGCCGTCGCCGTGACCAGGCGCACCGCCTGGGCGAGCTCCTCGCGGGAGGGCGCGGAGACGGTGAGGTGCCCGAGCCACTCCGCGCCGTGGTGCTGGGTGCCGGGGCGCAGGTCCTCCAGGCGGCGTTGGGCGGCGGAGAGGGACGCCTCGCTCTCGTCGTCGAGCAGCCGGCCCGCCTCGCGCCGCCGCAGGATCTCGGAGTGGTCGCTGGTGGCGTCGAGGCGGGCGGTGGCCTTGGCCTCGCGGGCCGGCACCATCCAGGTCTGCAGCGACAGGGTGCGCACGATCCGCTCGGGCATCCCCGACAGCAGCGGCGTCACCCACAGGCTGTTGCGTTCGCCGGTGGCCATCGCCTTGGCGGTGACCAGCGCGGTGCGGTGCCACCACCGCACGGGTTCGCCGGTGGAGGGGTCGACGTCATCGACCACGTGCGCGGAGTAGGCGTCGGTGCCCGCCAGGCCGAGGGCGTCGGGGTCGACGTCGTGCGTCTGGTCGACGGGCCGCGAGGGGTTTTGCATGTGGGCGATGACCGCGGCCGCCTCGTGCGCGGTCAGCGCCCGCACGCGCCCCATCCGCGCCCGCCGCAGGCCGCGGGTGATCGCGTCGACCTCGTGGTCCATGAGGCGGCGCCAGCCGTCGCGGCCGGGCCCGTAGCGCGCGGCGGCGCGGGAGAAGGCGCCGGTGAGCGGCCAGCGCACCGCGACGTAGTGGCGCTGGGCCATCTCGCGCCGGCCCATCCGGTGCAGCAGGTCGTCGTAGGAGCGCAGCAGCTCCTCCGGGGCGTCCGGGTCCACCTGCGAGACCACCCAGGCCTCGTGCCCGGCGGAGTCCGGCGGGAGCACCCGGCTGAGGCTCTGGACCGCGCGGGCCAGGGAGTCCTCGCTGCCGAGGGAGGCGAGGAACGCCCCCCACGCGACCTGGGACTGCTCGACGGCGTGCTCGGACTCGATCCCGCGGACCTGCCCGGAGACCTCGAAGGCCACCGACAGGTACGGCTCCTCGCCCGTGGGCGCGTGCCAGGCGATGCCGGGCCGGCCGGGCCGCTTGTCCAGCCAGCCCAGGCCCTCGGCGCCGTCGGGGCGCTCGCGCAGCGCGGCCGCCTCCCGCGCGGCGGCGCGCCGGTGACGTCGCCGGGCGCCGAGCTCGTGCCAGCGGGCGTCGTCGAAGGGCGCGTAGGCCACCGTGCCGGTGCGGGTGCGCTCCTTCCACCGCCGCCGCGCCACCCACCGCTCGGCCAGCGAGCCGTGCACGGTCGGGGACGTGACCAGCCAGGTGACGATGACCAGCGCGGCGCCGACGGCGAAGCCCGGCGTCCCGAGGGTGATGGTCAGCACCATGCCGGCGACGGCCGCGGCCAGCAGCGCGAACAGCCGGCTGTGCGGGACCGAGCCGCCGAGGAAGCTCCGGTGGCCGCTCTCCCCGCCGAGGATCGACGTGCGGGTCATCGGGCGGCTCCCGGCTTGCGGTGGCGATGGTGCGCGACGGCGGAGGTGGCGCCGGGTGCGGCGCCATCCGGGCCGCCGGGCGCGGCGCCGTCGGGTGGTGCGGCCGTGGCGCCTGCAGAGCCCGGCTCGGCGCCGACCGCCGGGCTGCCCGCAGGCGCAGCACCGGCGGTCGTGGTGCCCGTGGCCCCGTCAGGGGTGGTGCCGGTCCCGCCGCCGGGGCCGCTGGGCGTCGCGGGGTCGTCCGGGCCCTCCTCGCGGGACTGCTGGGCCATGGCGGCGCGCTGCACCGGGCCCGGCTCGGGCGGCGCGGGGCGCCCGTGGACGGTGTTGGACAACAGGGGGAGGAGCGTCGCCGTGCCGTCGAAGGTCGCCGATCCGCCCAGGGACAGCGGCCGGTTCGCCTGCAGCCGGGCCACCCGGGCGATGGAGGACTCCCCGGTGGGCCCGGGTCCGGTGCGTGCCGCGGCCGTCGTCCCGCCGGTGCCGGGCAGGTCCGGGGCGGGCGCCGGGCGCAGGCTGAGCAGGGCGACCGGGGCGAGGGCGGCGAGGATCATCGCCACGGCGGCGGCGGTGAGGTTGGCGAGCTGCTCGATGCGCGGGTCGGTGGACAGCCAGCGGGTCTGGGCGGCGGTCATCCGCAGCGTCAGGCCGACGAGGAAGAACAGCAGCGGCTTTGCGGCCAGGATCGTCACCCACGCCAGCACCATCCGGGTGCCGGTGCGCCGGTGTGCCGGGTCCACCAGCCACACCAGGGCCAGCGGCACCAGCGCGCCGGTGAAGTACAGCGTCACCATGGCCACGACCAGCACCAGCGCCACGAGCAGCAGCCCGAGCAGCATGAGGCTCATGGCGAGCAGGGCGACGACGCCGCCGCCGACCACCCCGCTCGGCTCGGTGGCGTCGATCATCGCGGTGAGGTTCGCGACGGCGCCGGTGACCGACCCGCCGGCGGCCCAGTCGATGAGCGACTGGCTCAGCGCGCCGAAGAAGCGCACCACCACCCATCCGGCCGCGGGCCCGTAGATCGCCCCGCCGAGGAAGAGGACGGAGTAGGTGGTGAAGGACTCGAGCAGCTCGTGTCCGGTGATGAGGCGCCGGGCGGCGCGCACGACGTTCCACAGCAGCAGCACCGCCCACAGGAAGATGGCGGCGGCGAAGGAGATCCGGTAGGCCTCGAGGAACCAGTTGGCGCTGAGGTCCGGCTGGGTGGCGTTGAGCAGCCAGGGCAGCAGGTCGCTGGCCAGGCCGTGCGCCGCCTCCTTGATGTTGGCGAACAGGAACCCGAGCGGGTCGACGTCGAAGGAGACCACCGGCGCCGGGGGCGGGGGGACGGTGGCTCCCAGGACGCCGGCCGTCACGTCGGGACTCCGGTGCTCATCCGCGCGCTCCCGTCAGCCCGCGACCTGGAGGATCGCGCCGACGATGACGCCGAACGCGGCCACGCACACCAGCGAGATGGCGGCAGTCACGGCGCGCGACCGCCCCCGGGTGTGGTCGTGGGGGTTGTCCCCGGCGGTGGCCATGACGACGATCCCCTGCAGCAGGAAGACGATCGTCACCAGCAGCGCGAGCGCCCACAGCGCGGCGAAGACCTTCTGCCACCACTGGGTGAACTCGGCGCCGAAGATGGTGAAGTCCGGCAGGATCCCGTCGATCGGGTTCTTGATGGATCCCTGAGCCGCGAGCACCTGTGCTCCGAGCCGGTCAAGCATCGACACCCTCCCCCTGCCGTGCAGTCATGGCGGCGGCATCCCCGCCGTTCCGTGACGACATCTCCACCCCCTCGTGCAGCGCAACGGCCGACCGTTGCACCGGACGCAGCCCGTCGGAGTTTGCCAGGCCGCGTTGCGCGGCGCGCTCCGAACGCCATCTCGATTCTGCCTCCGGGGGCAGGGTCTGCCCACCCTTTCGGTGGGGGAGTTCTCTTGGCGTGCGGGACGTCGCGGCGGGTGGTTGTTCGCGGCGACACGCCCGGCAAAACGGCCCTCGGTTTTCCGATATGAGGGTGTAGCCGTGTAACTTCCAGCCCAGACGAGGAGGTTGGAGCATGAACGAGGCGGACGAGCGCTGGTTCGACGACTGCGACGTCGAGTAGAGATCTGGATCTGGAAAACGCGCCACAAAGTACCTGCGGGAGACCTCAGAACCGGCGTGGCGGGACCGTTTCGACGGCTCGGAGTCGCACATTGTGGCGCGATTTCCAGGACAGGTGACCCGCCGTGTCGCAGGCCCTAGCGTCGGTGCGAGACACGGAGCCGTTTCAGCGCACGTAAGACCTCGGTGACGACAAAGGCGGGGTCGTTGGTGACGTCCCGCCAGGTGAACCGCAGGACGACGTACCCGCGGGCGACAAGTTCGCGGTCCCGCCGCCGGTCCTCCTGGAACGCGCGCCGGTCGGCGTGGTAGCCGTAGCCATCGCACTCGACGACCACACACTGCTCGACCAAGAGATCCACCTCGCCCACCCCGTGAACGACCTCACCGGCCCGCACGTTCAGTCCGGCATCGACGAGGGCGAGCCTCGCGAGCGTCTCGATGGCTGACCGGCTGCGCTCGTTGCACCGCCGCAGGGTGGCGAAAGCCAGCGGGCTGCCGGGTCCGAGGAGACCGCGTTCGAGCTCCTCGACGGTGATGAGGTTCTTGTTCAGCGCCGAATCCACCATCACGATGGACTGCTCGGCTTGCTGACAGCGCAGCGCACGAGTGAGTACCTCGGCGATCGGGGCGACAGGCCAGCGTGCCTCGGCGGGGCGCGTCCAGCCCGTCTCGCGGTGGACCACCGTGTCGGCCGTCGGACGAGACGACCGCGGGCGCGCGCCACGGGTACGCGGGACCGCCAGGTGGATCGCGGGGACGGTGTCGAGCGTGGCGAGGCCGTAGAACCCGGCCGCGCTGACACAGGTGATGGTCGCGTTGAGCCGCCGCGCCTTCACGATCGCCGGATGGGCTGTGGCCAGGGCGACCCATCCGGCGCCGAGGTCGACGATCGTGCCCTCGTCCAGGGCCTCGGCCAGCTCCCGCCGCTGTGCGGGAGTGTGAACCAGGTGGGCACGTCGGGCCACGCCGCCCAGGCCGTGCAGCACGTCCCAGAGGTCCATGCGGGCAGATTCGCAAAGACAGGGCGCGTGGCGGTGGCGGGGTGTGAATTGCTGAGGCGATGGGTTGCGGCTGAGGCGGCGGGCTGTGGATCGCTGAGAGGTGCTCGGCGCCGGCCCAAGGACGGCCGGGTCCTCCGGCGCTGTCGATACGCTGACCCGGTGAGCACCCTGGTGATTGGCGGCGCCGGCTACATCGGCGCCCATGTGGTCCGTCTGCTGCTCGACCGCGGGGAGGAGGTCGTCGTCGTCGACGACCTGTCCACCGGTGCCGGGGAGCGGGTGGGGCAGGCCACACTGGCCGAGCTCGACGTCGCCGCCCCGGGGGCGCAGGAGAGCCTCGAGAAGCTCATGGCGGAGCGCGGGGTCACCGCCGTCATCCACTTCGCGGCGAAGAAGCAGGTGGGGGAGTCGGTCGCGAAGCCGGCCTGGTACTACCAGCAGAACATCGGCGGGATGGCGAACATCCTCGCGGCCATGGAGAACGCCGGCGTGCGGAACATGATCTTCTCCTCCTCCGCCGCCGTGTACGGCATGCCGGACGTCGAGCTCGTGCGCGAGGACATCCACGGCCGCCCCATCAACCCCTACGGCGAGACCAAGCTCGTCGGGGAGTGGATGCTCGCCGACTGCGAGCGCGCCTGGGGGCTGCGCTGGGCCGCGCTGCGCTACTTCAACGTCGCCGGGGCGGGCTGGCCCGAGCTGGGTGACCCCGCGATCCTCAACCTCGTGCCCATGGTGCTCGACCGCCTCGCCCGCGGGGACCGGCCCAAGATCTTCGGCGACGACTACCCGACGCCGGACGGCACCTGCGTCCGCGACTACATCCACGTCCTCGACCTCGCCCACGCCCACCTCGCCGCGATGGACTACCTCGAGGGGGACGCCCCGCTGGCCGAGCACGTCTTCAACGTGGGCACGGGGGAGGGGGCCTCGGTGCGGCAGGTGATCGACACCCTCGGCGAGATCTCCGGGCTGGACACGACGGCGGACGTCGAGCCGCGCCGCCCGGGTGACCCGCCCCGGCTGGTCGGCGACCCCGCGCGCATCAAGGACGTCCTCGGCTGGAAGGCCGAGCACCGCCTCGAGGACATCATCCGCAGCGCCTGGGAGGCCTGGCAGGCGGGTCCGCGCCGGATCGGCTGAGGGCTCGCGCGGACGACGGCGACGACCAGCGCCCTTCGCACGTCCCCCGTTCGGGCCGCGGACCCTACATGTTCACGGACGGGTCATGTCCGCTTCCTACCGTGCGGGTGACTAGTCATCCAGTACGAACAGGGGCAGGGGCATGACATCGGCAATCACACGACGCGGCGTCCTCACGGCGGGAGCGGCACTGGGGATCGGGGCGGCGGTCGGCCCGCTGCCCGCCGTCGCGGCCCCCGCCCGTGCCGCGGGCAATCGCGGCACCCGCGCCATCAGCATGGCGATGCACATCCACTCCTCCTTCAGCGAGGGCGTGGGGAGCATGGAGGCCCACCTCCAGCAGGCCACCGAGCACGGCGTCGACGTCATCTGGTGGACCGACCACGACTTCCGGCTGCAGGCCCACGGCTACCGTCAGGCGGTGCGCTTCGAGGGCCTCAACGAGCCCGAGAACGGGCGCTCCTGGACGTGGAAGCAGCTCCTCGAGGGCAGCAGGCTCGACCTCGCCACCGCAAGCTTCGTCGCCGAGCCGCACACCCCGGACGAGCCGGGCAAGGCCATGCGCCTGCGCGCCCAAGGCCCCAAGGCTGCCTGGGGCGAGCTGCTCTACGAGGGCATCGCGTGGAACAGCACGTACACCACCAGCGTGGCCGGCACCGTGCTCGAGCTCGACGTGCTCGCCGAGCAGCTGGGCGCCGACGCCGAGCTCGTCGTGCGGGTGATGTCCTCCTACCGCCCCGCCCTCGCCGGACGCCCCAAGGGCCGCTACACGCTGGAGTACCGCATCGGCGAGCGCACCGGTCACTGGACGGAGAACAACGGACTGCTCGGCGTCGTCGGCATCGCCGCCGTCCCCGGGCAGTGGCAGCGGCTCGCCCTCGATCTCGAGGCCGACGTCGCGGCGTTGTGGCCGGACCTCCTGGCCGCCGACTCCGGCCTGCACCGGCTGCGCGTCGGTGCCCGCTCCCGCAACGGCGCGCTGGCCTCGGGCCTGTTCGACCGGTTGCGGTTCGTGCGCACGGGCCGCGA
This sequence comes from Georgenia ruanii, assembly GCF_009193175.1. Taxonomy (GTDB): domain Bacteria; phylum Actinomycetota; class Actinomycetes; order Actinomycetales; family Actinomycetaceae; genus Georgenia; species Georgenia ruanii. Next base: position 24,892 of record NZ_VUKE01000002.1, read on the forward strand.
GGGCGACGCCACGGTCGCCATCCAGGGCGCCATGATGCGCGAGTACGCCCGCCGCTACCCGGCCGTGCGCCAGTTCCACGGCTCCGAGCTCTCCCTCGTGCGCCACCTCAACTCCTACGGCGGGAACTTCACCCTCCCCGACTACGGCGACGCGCCGCCCACGAAGGTCAAGGCGGTCCAGGCGGCGGTGGACATGGTCGACTTCGTCCACGCCCACGACGGCCTCGTGACCTTCAACCACCCGCTCGAGGAGGCGCCGTCGGGCCCGGAGCTCGCCCGGCTGCTCATCGAGACCAACTCGCTGGGCGCCGACATGGTCGAGGTCGGCAGCAAGGAGGACTTCGGCGAGTCGGTCTACGGCTACGACGCCGCCGCCCGCAACGCCGTCTTCGTCACCGCGACCGGGGTGAGCGACGACCACGGCGGCCAGGACTGGATCGGGCAGAACCAGCGGTGGATCACCTCGGTGTGGGCCGACTCCACCGAGGAGGCCGACCTGTTCGCCGCCCTGCGCGGCGGCCGCGCCTGGTTCTACGACCCGCAGCACTGGCGCGGGGAGCTCGACATCGTCGTGCAGGGCGCCGTGCCGATGGGCGGCGTCGCCGTCACGCCGGCCGCCCAGGTCCCGGTGGAGGTCACCGCCACCGACCTGCCCGACGGCGCCACCGTGCGGCTCGTCGTCGGCGAGGTGGACTTCGCCGGGCTGGCCGACCCCACGCCCGCCATCACCACGCAGGAGCTCACGATGAAGCGCGGGCGCGGGCACCTCGTGCTGCCGGTGCCCTCCGACCGGTACGTGCGCATCGAGGTGCGCAGCGCGGACGACGCCGTCATCGGCTTCTCCAACCCGGTCTGGATCCTCGACCGCGAGCCGGCCGGCGGGGTGCCCGCCGAACGGCGCGGCAACTACGGGTGGGCGCTGCGCCGATAGGGCACGGGCGGGCGGCGGTGCGCACGAGGGTGGCGCGCCGCCGCCCGCTGCTGGGCGACGACGTCCTGTCACTCGCACACTGCTGTTCTCGGCCCGGCTGCCGCCAGGTCACCGGCTGGTCACCCGGCCGCCCTAACCTCCGAGGTGCAGTCCCACTGGCGCAGTTGCAGCAGCGCCCGGGGCGGGGGCGCACGGAGGAAGTCACGTATGTCCGTCACCCCGCTGAAGTTCAGCCCTACCACCGGCCGCAGGCGGCCAGTCCCCGTCACGCGACGGCGCCCGTCCCGCAATCCGGTCGCCGCGCCAACCGCCGCCACGGCGACGCCGACCCGGGCGGTCCGGGGCCGGGACGGTCGGCGGCCAGGGCACGGCGCTTGAGCCGCCCCGCTGAGAATCACGCCGGCATTTCGCCAATCCGTCTCCGTCTGACAGGCTGACGGAAGGTCGCTGTGCGGATCGGAGATGGTGTGGAGCTGGCGAGGCGTCGCGTGACCGGCGAGTCGGAACCGGGTCAGGTCGGGGCGTCCTCGTCCCCGAGCCGGGCAAGCCTCGGGTCCGTCGACCCCACGCGCACCGCTCGGCCGCCGCGGCTCGTGGCCACGGACATCGACGGCACGATCCTGCCCCACGGCGGAGCCGTCTCCGCCCGCACCCGCGCCGCCCTCCAGAACTCCGTCCGTCAGGGAGTGCCCGTGCTCCTCGTCACCGGCCGGCCGCCGCGCTGGCTGCCGCCGGTGCTCGAGGCCACCGGTCACCGCGGGCCGGTCATCTGCGCCAACGGCGCGGTGGTGCTCGACGGCGACAGCCGGGTCGTGACCGCCCACGCCATCGCGCCCGAGCAGGTGCGCGAGGTGGCCGGCCGGCTCCGGGCCCGGGTGCCGGACGTGCTGTTCGCCGTCGAGACCACCGAGGACCTGCGGGTGGAGAGCGGCTATCTCGAGCTCCGGGGCCGACGGCGGGCGGAGGGCCTGGTGCCCACGCTCCCGCCGCGCACCAGGCACGCCAGGCAGGTGGAGGACCTGCTCGACGGCGCCCCGATCGTCAAGGCCGTCGCCCTGAGCCCCGCCTCGCGCCCGGACGCGCTCCTGGCCCTCGGCCGCACCCATCTGGCCGACCTCGTCGCCCCCACGCACTCCAGCACCGGGATGGCCCTGCTCGAGCTCGGCCCGCTGGGCGTGTCCAAGGCTTCCACGCTGGCCGACGTCGCCGGGTCCCTCGGCGTCGCGCGGGCGGACGTGGTGGCGTTCGGCGACATGCCCAACGACGTGGAGATGCTGCGGTGGGCGGGCCGGGGCTACGCGATGAGCGGCGGGCATCCCGACGCGGTCGCCGCGGCCGCGCACGTCGCGCGGCCGGCCGCCGAGGACGGCGTCGCGCGGGTGCTCGAGCAGCTCCTCGACCTGCCGCGGAACCCGGCGTCCGAGGAGCCGGTGCCGGTGGCGGGCGGTCGCTGAGCCCGCCCAGCGCCCGGGCCCACGCCCGGCGGTCGAGGGGTCAGCCCGCGCCGACGTCCTTCGCCAGCAGCGCCACGTGGAGCCCGGTGCGCGTCTCGGCGTCGCTGAGGTGGGCGCCCAGCACCCGCTCGATGCTGCGCAGCCGGGCGTACAGGGCCTGCCGGCTCAGGTGGGAGGTGCGCGCCAGCGCGGCGATGTTGCCGCCGGCCTCGAGGTACTGGCGCAGGACCTCCACCAGCCCGGTGCCGTGCTTGGCGTCGTGGACGAGCAGCGGCTGCAGCTCGCGCTCGGCGAAGGCGGTGACCCGCGCGTCGTCCCCGAGCAGCATGAGGAGGCCGCGGATGCCGATGTCGGTGATGCGGTAGTAGGCGGGGCGCCGGCCGCCGGGCATGAGCGCCGCCGCGCGGGCGACGTAGGTCGCCTCCGCGAGGTCGGACCCGGCCAGGACGAGACCATCGCGCTCGCGGACCGCCGCGCGCACGTGGCGCAACGGTGAGCCGTCCAGCGCGCGTGCCAGCCGGTCCAGGGCCGTGGCCTCGGTGAGCTTGCCGGTGAGGGCCAGGACGGCGCCCACGACGCCGTCCTCGACCGGCGCCACGAGCGCGGACAGCTTGGCGGTCGCGGCGGCGGCCGCGACGGTCTCGGCCAGGTCCTGGTCGGGGTGCGGGCCGGCGAGGAAGCCGGTCGACGTCGCGGTGGCCCGGTCGGGTGCGACGGCCGGTTGAACCGGCGCGACGCACACGGCGAGATAGCGCGACGCCGGCGCCAGGCCGAGTGCCCCCGCCGCGGCCCGCAGGTCCTCCTCGTCCGCGCCGCGCGCGTGGAGCAGCTCACCGAGCAGGCGCGCGTGGGCCCGCGCGCGCACGGAGGCGACGTCCCGCTCCAGAAGGCGCGCGACGGCGAGCGCCTGCGCGGCGCGCTCGAGGAGCATCCGGGCGGCCGGCTCCGGCACGGCGGCGGAGCCGGCGAGCACCAGCCGGCCCCACACCCCCTGCCGCGGGCCGACGTCAGCGAGCAGCCAGCCTTGCTCGGTGTCCGCCCGCGTGCCCGCGCCCTCCGGCACCAGGCGCGAGCGGGCGGACCAGTCGTGCAGCACCTCGCTCGCGGACGCTCCGGCGAGCGCGTGCGCCACCACCTCGTGCCCGAGGTCTTCGAGGACGACGGCGGTGCCCGCCATGGCGGCGGTGCGGTCCACGATCTCCTGGGCGTTCGCGCCCTCGACGCCGAACTCGGTGAACGCCTCGTGCACCCGCCGCGAGAAGGTCAGGAGGTCGTGCTGCTCGTCGACGATCTGGGCGTGCACCGCCTCGGTGATCCTCACGAACTTGACCACCTTGTGCAGCGCTATGACCGGAAGCTCGGCGGTGGCCGCCTCGGCGACCATGACATCGGGAACCTTGGCGAAGCGCCGGCCCAGCTCGACCACCAGCGCCACCGCCCCGGCGTCGGCCAGCGCCCGGACGTAGGCGCGCTGCTCGCCGGGATCGTCGGGCAGCGCGATGAGCGTGGTGAGCAGCAGCTCGCCGCCGGAGAGCAGGTTCGCGGGGTCGGCGCCCTCGAAGACGTGCACCCAGCGCACCGAGCGGTCCAGCCGGTCGGGCGCGCACAGGAGCTCGGGGTGCCCGGCCTGGACGGCCGGAGCGGCCAGCACCTGGCCGACGGTCACAGGCATGGGCCAGAGTGTATGAGCCCGCCGCCGTCTGGTGGACACATTGGCGCCCGCCACGTGGGCCCCAGGAACCCGCGGCTCGTCGCCGAGCGGTGCCTACGACCCGCGTTGTCTCGACGAGCCGCGCCGTCGACGAGCCGCGGGCCTCCCGACCTACGGCAGGACCTCGGGCGGCTCGGCTCCCGCCAGCTGGCCGGGCGTCTCCCGCTCGAGGCTGATGGCGGCCCGGACCGACGCGGCGATCGTCTCGTCGTTGTGGGCGATGGCGTAGTGGATCGCTGCCGCCAGGCCTGCGCCGATGAACCACGAGAAGGGCGCCAGGACGGCGAACACCGGTACCAGGGCCACGATCACGGTGGGGACGGCCGCGACGAGGAACGACACGACCGCCTTGGCGTTCCAGCCGCGCGTGTAGGTGTAGTAGCCGTCCTCGTGGAAGAGGTCCGCCACCACCACCTTCTGCCGGCGGAGGATGTAGTAGTCGGTGGCGATGATGCCGAAGAGCGGACCGAGCACGGCGCCGAGGCCGCCGAGGAACAGGTTGACCGCCTGCGGGTTATTGTACAGGTTCCACGGGGTGATCACGAGGGCGACAAGGGCCGCGATGAGCCCGCCCTTGCGGAAGTCGATCTTGGAGGGCCAGGTGTTCGCGAGGTCGTAGGCGGGAGAGACGAAGTTGGCGACGACGTTGATGCCGAGCGTGGCGACCGCGAACGTCACGGCCCCCAGCAGCAGGGCGACCATGTTGTCCATGCGGCCGACGAGCTCGACCGGGTCGTAGATGTACTGCCCGTAGACCTGGAAGGAGCCGGCGGTGACGACGACGGACACGATCGAGAACGCGATGAAGTTGACCGGCAGGCCCCACAGGTTCGCCTTGGTGACGGCCCTGCGGCTCGGGGCGAAGCGCGAGAAGTCGCAGAAGTTGAGAAGCAGGGTGGAGAAGTAGGCCACCGTCAACGCGATCGCCGCGAAGAAGGCCTGCGCCACGCCCCACTTGGCGACGCCGCCGGGAAGCGAGAACGAGACGTGCCAGCCGGCGGCGTTGAGGACGTAGAGCGTCAGCAGGAGCATGACGACCCACACCGCCGGCCCGGCCCAGTCCTGGAACCTGCGGATCGTCTCCATGCCGTTGCGCAGCAGGAGCAGCTGCAGCGCCCACATGATGAGGAAGGCGATCCAGCCGAGCGTCGACTCCCCGAGCAGGTTGTTGTGAGTGAGGCCCGCGAGATCAGGCCAGATCCGCAGGGCGATGACGATGACCGCGCGGGAGGCGAGCCAGGTCTGGATGCCGTACCAGGCGACGGCGACGAGGCCGCGGGTCAGCGCGGGCAGGTTCGCGCCGAAGGTGCCGAAGGAGATGCGCGCCAGGACGGGGTAGGGCAGGCCCGTCTTCTGACCGGCCCAGCCGCTGAGGTTCATCAGCAGGAAGACCAGGATGATGCCGAGCACGAGGGCTCCGAAGACCTGGAACCCACCCAGCCCCAGGGCGAACAGCCCGGCGGCGAAGGTGTACCCGCCGATGGAGTGGATGTCGGACATCCACATGGCGAAGAGGGAGTAGAAGCCCCACTTGCGGTGCTCGGCCGGCGCGAGGTCCTCGTTCCACAGCCGTGGGCTGAAGCCCGCCGGCACCTTGCTCGTTGACATGCGGGTCACCTCGTCGTCGAGATGCGGGGCCACGTGCGGCCCTGGCCCCTGGGGAGTGTGGCGTTGTGGAGGTCGTGCTCCGCGACCGTGGGCGGAGCTGCGGCGGCGCTGCCCCTTCGGCGAACCCAGAGAGCTGAGTTGGCCTGTCCTGCGATCGCCAGCGTATTCCGTGCGGTCGGTGCTGTCATCGGCCGGTCCTGCCGCCTAGCGGGCCGGCGGCAACGGTGCCACGTCGGCGCGGCACCCAGAGGCCGCCACAGTGTGCGAATCTCGGCTGGTCACAAGACACTGTGCCGCTTCCCTGCGCGGCCAGCGGGAACCACACTCGGGGCATCACCTGCGCCCGAAGGAGCCGCCATGACCAGCACGCAGACCACGACCTCCGGCACCGCGACGGTGCCCGCCTCGCACTGGCTCGACGGCAAGCCCTTCGCGGGCAGCGCCGCCCGCACCGGCGAGGTGTACAATCCCGCGACCGGGGAGGTGACCTCCCTCGTCGCCTTCGCCGACGGGGCCGACGTCGCCGCCGCCGTCGCCTCCGCCAAGGCCGCCTTCCCCGCCTGGCGCGACACCTCCCTGGCCCGGCGCACCCAGGTGCTCTTCGCCTTCCGCGAGCTGCTCAACGCGCGCAAGAACGAGCTCGCCGAGATCATCACCGCCGAGCACGGCAAGGTGCTCTCCGACGCCCTGGGCGAGATCGCCCGCGGCCTGGAGGTCGTCGAGGTCGCCTGCGGCATCGCCCACCTGGTCAAGGGCGAGATGACCGAGAACGCCTCCACCGACGTCGACGTCTACTCCATCCGCCAGCCGCTCGGGCCCGTCGCGATCATCTCCCCGTTCAACTTCCCGGCGATGGTGCCGATGTGGTTCTTCCCGATCGCCATCGCCGCCGGCAACACCGTGGTGCTCAAGCCCTCCGAGAAGGACCCCTCGGCCTCGCTGTGGCTGGCCGAGCTCTGGGCCGAGGCCGGCCTGCCCGCCGGGGTGTTCAACGTCGTCCAGGGCGACAAGATCGCCGTCGACGCCCTGCTCACCCACCCGGACATCAAGGCCGTCTCCTTCGTCGGCTCCACCCCGATCGCGAAGTACGTCTACGAGACCGCCACCGCCCACGGCAAGCGCGTCCAGGCCCTCGGCGGCGCGAAGAACCACATGGTCGTCCTGCCCGACGCCGACCTCGACCTCGCCGCCGACTCCGCCGTCAACGCCGGCTTCGGCTCCGCGGGGGAGCGGTGCATGGCCATCTCCGCCCTTGTCGCGGTCGGTCCGGTGGCCGACGAGCTCGTCGCCAAGATCGCCGAGCGCGCCCAGGGCATCAAGACCGGCGACGGGCTCCGCAGCTGCGACATGGGTCCGCTGGTGACCAAGCCGCACCGGGACAAGGTCGCCGGCTACATCGAAGCGGGCGAGAGCGCCGGCGCCGCCGTCGTCGTCGACGGCCGCACCGTGCAGCCCGACGGCGCCGCGGGCGGGTTCTGGCTCGGCCCCACCCTGCTCGACCACGTCACCCCGGAGATGAGCGTCTACACCGACGAGATCTTCGGCCCCGTCCTGTCGGTGGTGCGGGTGGAGACCTACGAGGAGGCACTGGCGCTGATCAACGCCAACCCCTACGGCAACGGCACCGCGATCTTCACCAACGACGGCGGCGCCGCCCGGAAGTTCCAGAACGAGGTCGAGGTCGGCATGGTCGGCATCAACGTGCCCATCCCCGTGCCGGTGGGCTACTACTCCTTCGGCGGCTGGAAGAACTCCCTCTTCGGGGACACCCACGCCTACGGCGCCGACGGCGTGCGATTCTTCACCCGCACCAAGGCGGTCACCGAGCGCTGGCTGGACCCCAGCCACGGCGGCATCAACCTCGGCTTCCCGCAGAACCACTGACGACGGCGACAAGGAGACTCCCCGTGCCCGCACCCACCGACCCCGCCGCGAGACGCGCCTACGAGCTCGACCGCGCCCACGTCTTCCACTCCTGGTCCGCCCAGGGCGCCCTCGACCCCATGGTCGTCACCCGCGCCGAGGGCTCCTACGTCTGGGACGGCGACGGGCGGAGGTACCTCGACTTCTCCTCCCAGCTCGTCAACACCAACATCGGCCACCAGCACCCCAAGGTCGTCGCCGCCATCAAGGCCCAGGCCGACGTCCTGTGCACCATCGGGCCCCCGTATGCCAACACCGCCCGCTCCGAGGCGGCCCGGCTCATCGCCGAGCGCGCCCCGGAGGGGCTGAACAAGGTGTTCTTCACCAACGCCGGCGCCGAGGCGGTGGAGAACGCCGTGCGCATGGCCCGCCTGCACACCGGCCGGCAGAAGGTGCTGTCCACCTACCGCAGCTACCACGGCGCCACGACGACGGCGATCAACCTCACCGGGGACCCGCGGCGGTGGCCCAACGAGTTCGGCAACGCCGGCTTCGTGCACTTCTTCGGCCCGTTCCTGTACCGCTCGCCCTTCCACGCCACCACCGAGGCGGAGGAGTGCGCGCGGGCGCTGGAGCACCTCGAGCAGGTCATCACCTTCGAGGGGCCGGGCACCATCGCGGCGATCATCCTCGAGACCGTGCCCGGCACCGCCGGCATCATGCCCCCGCCGCCCGGCTACCTCGCCGGGGTGCGCGAGCTGTGCGACCGGCACGGCATCGTCTACATCGCCGACGAGGTCATGGCCGGCTTCGGCCGGACGGGCACGTGGTTCGCCGTCGACCACTACGACGTGACGCCGGACCTCATCACCTTCGCCAAGGGCGTGAACTCCGGGTACGTGCCGCTGGGCGGGGTGATCATCTCCGACGCCATCGCCGCCACGTTCGACGAGCGGGTCTTCCCCGGCGGGCTGACCTACTCCGGGCACCCGCTGGCTTGCGCCGCCGCGGTCGCCACCATCGAGGCGATGACGGAGGAGCGGATCGTCGAGCACGCCGCCGAGCTGGGGGAGCGGGTCATCGGGCCGCGGCTGCGAGAGATGGCCGAGCGGCACCCCGTGATCGGCGACGTCCGCGGCCTGGGCGTGTTCTGGGCGCTGGACCTGGTCGTGGACCGGGAGACCAAGGAGCCGCTGGCACCCTACGGCGGGTCCTCGCCCGCCATCGCCGAGCTCATGGGCGCGGCGAAGAAGGCCGGGCTGCTGCTGTTCAACAACTACCACCGCATCCACGTGGTCCCGCCGTGCACGATCAGCGAGGCCGAGCTGGAGGAGGGGCTGGCGATCCTCGACGAGGTGCTGTCGCTCGCGGACGCGCACACCACCGTGGGAGCGGTGGTCACGGCGCGGTAGCGGCGGCGCCGTCGTCGTGCGGACGTTGTCGTCGGCGCGCAGGCGTTACGTGCAGGAATGACGCGCAGGCGTTACGGCGCAGGCGTTAGTGGTGTGCTTTCGGCAGGCATTGCCTGCTGAAAGCACACCACTAACCGCCGGCCCCGCCCGGCCCCGTGCGGCCCGCCCGACCCCGTGCGCGTCACCAGAAGCCCGTGCGCGTCGCCAGGACCCCGTGCGCGTCACCAGAGGCCCGGGTGCCTCACCAGAAGAAGGCCATCCGCGGCTCTTGCTCGGCGTGCAGATAGTGCGCGGTGTGCAGGACCGGGGCGGCGAGGGACACCGCGATGTGCTGGGGCGTCCGGATCCGCGGCCGGGCCTCCCGGGGGTGTCGCAGCCGAGCGGCGCCCGCCCGGAGGTGTCTGAGCCGGGCCTCCACCGGCCGGGGGTGCCTCGGCCGAGGGGTAACCGCCCGCGGGACCTCCGTCGGCGTCTCGGGCCTGGCGGGGTCCGGCCGCCCCTGTGCGGTGCGGCGCACGTACTCGACGGCGAGGACCGTCCCGACCCCGCGGCGCGTCAGCGGGTGGGCGGCATGGTCCTGGCAGGTGGCAAGGAGGTCGTCACGGGCCGCGGCGATCCAGGACGCGTCGAGGTGGCGCGCGGCCTCGTGCAGGACCATCGCGATGCCGGGCAGGCCCGTGGCGACGCCGCCGGTCGGTGCGTGACGCAGCGGGCGGCCGGCGCCGGGCGACCAGCCGAGGAGGTCGAGATCGTGGCGCAGGCAGTGCTCGACGGCGCGCAGGAGGGACGCGTCCCCGGTCAGGCCGTAGGCGTGGAGCAGGTACAGCGCCGGGCCCGAGTACCCGAACAGGATCCCAGGTCGGATCAGACGGTGACCGGAGACGAGCTGCGCGACCAGCGCTTCGGCGATGGTGTCGAGCCGGGCGAAGAGCTCCTCCGCGTCGCGGACGGGCGCCCGCTCGAGCAGCGCGAGGCCCACGCCCGCGAGACCGTCGGCCACCGTGACGCCGAGCCGGTCGAGCGGGAAGACCTCGGCGTCGTGCCAGAACTGGTCGGCCTCGTCGTGGTGGCCCACGCCGTCCAGTGCCAGGGCCACGCCGCTGTAGCCGGCGGCGAGGCCCGGGCCGGCCATCGAGGCGGCGCTCGCGCGCTGCACGAGTCGGTCCGCGCCGAGAGCCGGCACCTCGGCCCCGACATAGGCCAGGGACCAGAAGAGCCCGGCGGCGCCGTCGGCGAACCGCACCCTGGCGTCCAGCGTCCCGCCGTCGACGAGCGCGGCCACCTGAGAAGCGATCGAGGTGGTGAGGCGAGCTGCCGCGAAGGTGGCAGAGACGTCGATCGTGAGGTGCGGCTCGGCTCGACCGGAGGACGGTGCACCCGGGATGAGTGCCGTCGAGGTCATGATGTTCACGCTCCACTCACGATGACCGCCATCGTTCCGCTGCCGTAGCCCCTGACCGTGACGTCGACGTCGATCCGGGGCAGGTGGCTTCGCAACACGGCGACGACGTCCGAGGGTGGAAAGGTCTGCAAGGTGTCGTACACGGTGGCCCGCCGCACGTGCGGCGCGCCGTCCGCGTTGAGCAGGGTCGCGAGGACGTTGAAGACCTCGGAGATGTCCTCGAACTGCTCGGCCCACAGGGTGCCGCCCGCGATCCGCTCGTCGATGCGTCGGGGCGCGACCAGGGCGAGCGCGCCCGCGATGCGAGCGGCCAGGGGCGTCTCCATGGCGATGAGGGCGACGGTTCGCCACTCGTCGTCCGCGTAGAGCGCGATGACGGTGGATCCGGCCGTCTGCAGCGGATGCGCGGCCTGCTCCAGCTCCACCTCCCGGCCCAGGGTGTCGACGAGGACGTCACGCACCTGGGCCAGAGCGGGCAGCGGGGTTCCTCGCGTGATCCGGGGAGGGCGCCGCCGGGAGCGGCCGGGAGAAGGGGGCGCACCGCGGGGGCGATGGGGCGCGGAGGCGGTCGTCGGTGCCACGCCAACTCCCCTCAATATAGGACGGCTGTCTCTGCTATGTGTTATAGCGCACCAGGGGCGGAATTAGTAGTACTTGTCCGCGAACGGTTCGCTCGAGTGACATGGGCAACATGCTCGACCCTGTCGGTGCCCGTCCCGGCGGTGCAGGCCGTCCGAACGGTTCATTAACGATTCAATTAGCCGGCCGGGATGTCTCCGTCGGCCGGTGATGGTCTCCGGAGGCGGCGGTGCGCGGCGCTCGGCGGGCGCGTGCGCCGCGCGGGGCGCGTGCGCCGCGCGGGGCGCGGTCACCGTGGACGGCGGTGACCGCGCCCCGTCCCAGACCGGCGAGGCGTCGCACCTCGCCGGTCCGGATCAGACCGAGACGGTGTCCCGCTCCGCCGCGACGCTCTCCCCGCTGCGCTTGTTGCGGCGCAGCAGCGTGCCCAGCAGCACCACGGCGGTGAGGCCGAGCAGGGCGATCGAGATGGGGCTGGCGACGAGGCTCTCCGGGCCGCCGATGACCAGCGCGCGGCGCAGGTTGCTCTCCGCGAGCGGGCCGAGCAGCAGGCCGAGCACCACCGGGCCGGCGGGGATCTCCGCCCGCTTGAGGGCCAGGCCGATGAACCCGAACACCAGCATGGTGCCGACGGTGAAGAGGTTGTTCGTCGTGGCGTAGGTGCCCACCATGCAGAAGATCAGGATGGTCGCCCACAGGTACTGCGGCTTGAGGTCGAGCAGCTTGACCATGCCCCTGGTCCGCAGCAGGCTCAGCCCGCCGGTGACGAGGGTCGCGATGATCATGATCGCCGCGATGAGCACCACCATGTCGGGGTGCTGGGTGAACATCGACGGGCCGGGCTGGATCCCCCAGATGATCATCGAGCCGATCATGACGGCCATGACGGAGTCGCCCGGGATGCCCAGCGCCATCGTGGTGGTCAGGGCGCCGCCGAGGGTGGCGCTGGAGGCGCTGTCCGAGGCCGCGAGGCCGCCGATGTACCCGGTGCCGAACTTCTTCCGGTGCTTGGAGACGGCGCGCGCCCGGTCCCAGCCGACCAGGCCGGCGATGTCGCCACCCGCGGCGGGGACGATGCCGACGCCGAGCCCGACGCCGGTGCCGACGGCGGCGGGCTGGACGATCTCCCTGAGCTCCTTCTTCGTCGGCCACCAGCGGCCCAGGCTGGAGATGGGCCGCACCGCGCTGGCGCGGTGGGTGAGCATCTGGTCGAGCACCTCGGCGATGCCGAAGAGGCCGATGATCACGGCGATGAACTCCAGGCCCGAGCTGAGGTCGTTGGAGCCGAACGTGAACCGGGCGCTGCCGGTGATCGGGTCGCGGCCGATCACCGCGATGGCCAGGCCGAAGAGCCCGGCGAGCAGGCCCTTGAGGATCGACTTCGACGCGATGCTGATCATGATCGTCAGCCCGAAGAGGACCAGGGCGAACATCTCGGCCGGCCCGAACTTCAGGGCGAACGTGGCCACCGGCCGCGCCACCAGGATGAACAGCAGCATGCTGGCGAGCAGCGCCGCGGTGGTGACCAGGGCCGAGACCACCAGCGCCAGCCCGGCCTGGCCGTTCTTGGCCATCGGGTAGCCGTCGAGCGTGGTCGCGATGGACGCCGGCGTGCCCGGGGTGTTGACGAGGATGGACGGGATGCGGTCCCCGAACTGGCCGGCCACGTAGATGGTCAGCATGACCGCCAGGCCCTGCGCCGGCTCCAGGGAGAGGGTGAAGCCGCTGGCCAGCGCCACCGCCATGGTCATGGTGACCCCGGGGAAGAACCCGACGAGCAGGCCCAGGACGATGCCGACGGCCATGCACAGCAGGAACGTGGGGTCGGTGAAGGAGCTGAGCCCCTCGAGGAGTGTGCTCATAGCGGAACCCTCAGGATCAGGTCGAAGAGGACGTAGATCAGGGCCGTGACGGCCACCGGGAAGATGACCAGCCCGCGGCTGCGCAGCCCGTACGTGGCCAGCAGCGCCGCCAGGTAGATCGGGCAGGCGACGACGAAGCCGACCAGGCCCCACGCCGCCAGGAACAGCACCGTCAGCGCCGAGCTGACGAGCACCCGGAACCAGCCCTCGCGGGTGCCGGACTGGAGGTCCTCACGCGCCGGCGGGCGGCGGACGAGCGCGAGGACAAGCAGCGCCACGGAGATGGCCAGCGCGGCACCGGAGACGACGGTCGGCCACCAGCTCGGAGCGAGGCCGCCGGCGTCCACCTTCGACTCGATGCCCCGGCTGAGCACCAGCACGACGGCGGCGAGGACCACTGCGAGGACGGCGATGAGCAGCTCGAGGCGACGCGAGGCCGGGGCGGGGTGCCCCTCCGCCTCCACCGGCGCGGCCTCGGGCGGCGCGGTCACTGGTTCCATCGCTCGAGCTCCCCGGCGATGGCGGCACGGTCCTCGTCCGGGATCGTCTCGACGGCGGCCCGCACCGGGCCGGCCGGCAGGCCCTGGAGCTCCAGGCCGGCCTTGAGGTGGGTGAGGCTGCCGGCGCGCACGAGCCCGACGGCCCGGGCGACGTCCGCCGTCGCGACGCTGACGGCGTCGTCGTCGCCGGCGCGCAGGGCGGCGCGCAGGTTGAGGAAGGGCTGCGGGAAGACCGAGGAGACACCGGAGATGATGCCCTGGCCGCCGGCCCGGACCAGCTCCCCGTAGGCGATGTCGTTGCCGGAGAGCACCTCGAACCCCGCCGGGGCGTTGGCCAGGTAGGTCGCGACGGACTCGTCGCTCTCGCCGCTGATCTTCACGCCCGCGACGCCGACCTCGGCGAGGGCGGCGAGCGCGTCGTGCGGCACGGCGGTCCAGGTGCGGGCGGTGAACAGGTAGGCGTAGACCGCGGCGTCGTCGGCGGCGTCGACGACCTGGCGGAAGTACTCGACGACGGCGTCCAGCGGCGCGGGGAAGTAGTACGGGGTGATCGCGGCGAGCTTGCGGCCGCCCATGGCCACTGCCGCCCGCGTCAGCTTGACGGCGTGACGGACGTGCGCGGCGCCGACGTGCAGGTACGCCCGCTCGGCGCCGAAGGCCTCGAGCCCGGCGTCGAGGACGGCGAGCCGCTCGTCGTCGTCCAGGGTGGTGAACTCGCCGGTCGTGCCGGCGACGAAGGCGCCGTCGACGTCCCGGGCGGCCAGTGCCGCGAACAGGCGCTTGGTGCCCGGCACGTCGAGGGCGCCGTCCGCGAGGAAGGGGGTGGGGACCGCGGTGATGAGGTCGCTGCGCGGGGCGGCCGACGCCGTCGGGTCGGTCAGCGCGGCAAGGTTCTCGGGCGAGGGCACGGAAGGGCTCCTGGGGTGTCGATGGGGGCCGGCGCCCGGTGGGCCGGACGCCGGCGGTGGGAGAGCGGGGGTGGGCCGCCGGCAGCGGGTGGCTGCCGGCGCCCGCCCGTAGGGATGGGCCGGGGCGCCGCGGGCGGTGGGCCCGGGATGGCGCGGGGGCGCCGCCGGGCGGCGGCGCCCCCGGGCGGTCGGGTGGCTCAGCCGGCGAGGATCGCGGCGAACCGGGCGGCCTCGTCGGAGACGAAGGCCTGGGTGTCGGCCGCGGACTTCCAGCTCGGGATGTTGCCGGCCTTGGTGATGACGTCGGTGTAGCTGTCGGAGGCGACGGCGGCCTCGACGGCGCCGTCGAGCACCTCGACGACCTCCTCGGGCAGCCCGGTGGGCGCGCCGAGCAGGCCCCAGCCGCCGATGGAGACGTCGATGCCGAGGTCCTTGGCGGTCTTGACGTCCGGCAGCGCGTCGGCCGGCTCGTCCGCGAGGACGGCGAGCACGCGGATCTGCCCGTCCTTGTGCGCCTGGGCGGTCTCCGAGACGCCCGCGACGACGGCGTCGACCTGGCCGCCGATCGCCGCGGTCACGGCGGGCGCGCCGCCGTCGAACGGCACCGGCTTGAGGGCCGCCCCGGTCGCCTCGTTCAGCGCGGCGGTGGCGGCGTCCCAGATGGAGCCGGCGCCGGAGTTGGACACGCTGAGGGTGTCCGGGTTCTCCGTGGCGGCGTCGATGAGCTCCTGGAGGGTCTGGTACGGGCTGTCGGCCGGGACTGCGATCGTCGCGGGGACCGCGACGATTTGGCCGAGGTAGTCGTAGTCCTCCGGGTCGGTGTCGTAGCCCCGGTGGCCCAGCATCACCGTCTCCACCGGCATGTACCCAAGGGTGTAGCCGTCCGCCTTGGCGTTGGCGAGGGAGCCGAGGCCGACCGAGCCGGCGCCGCCCGTGCGGTTCTCGACGATGACCGACACGTCGAGGCTCTTCTCCATCTCCTTGGCCAGGGTGCGCGCCGCGAGGTCGGAGGCGCCGCCGGCGTCGTAGGGGACGACGAGGGTGATGTCCTTCGACGGGTAGTCCGCCGAGGAGTCGTCGCCGCCCTTCGCCGATGAGCAGGCAGCGAGCAGGGAGGTCGCCGCGACGATCGCGACGAGCGACGAGGTGGTGCGCTTGGACAGCTTCATGGTGAAGGTCCACTCCTTCGTGGTGGTGGGAGGGGGAGGGGGAATCAGCTGGCTGGCGCCGCAACCTCGGACTCGTAGAACGTCCGGACACGCAGCCGGGCGTTGTCGAGGTGCTGCGTCAGCTCGTGGAGGGCCGGGCCGGGATCGCCGGCGCGGATGAGGTCGGCGAGGGTGTAGTGGCTGCCGATCGACGGGGCGAGGTCCTTGTAGGTCTCTCGTGAAGACAGCAGGACCATCTCGATGCTGGGTCGGTACTGCGCCCAGATCGCGGTGAGCCGGCTGTGGCCGGCGGCCTGGTAAAAGCTGGAGTGAAAGCGGGAGTCCGCCTCGGCGAAGGCCTGCGCCTCGCCGCTGGCCACGGCGGCCTCCATCTCGTGCAGGGCGCCATCGAGCGAGGCCGTCAGACCCTGCGGGTTGCGCTCCATCGCCAGGGGCAGGGCGGTGCTCTCGAGCATGTGGCGCAGCGAGAACAGCTCGTCGATGTCGACGGCGGTGAGGCCGCGGATCTTCGCGCGGCGGCCGCGCGAGGTCACCAGGCCCTCCGCCACGAGGATCTTCAGGGCGTCGCGCACGGGACCGCGGCTCACGCCGAACTGGTTCGCCAGCGCCTCCTCGACCACGGGCGTGCCGTCGTCGATGCGCCGGGTGGCGATGAGGCGCCGCAGCTCGCCGGCGATCTGCTCGCCGAGCGAGTTCTGCTGGATGGGGGTGATCTCCATGCGGCGGACTCCATTGTTAACCGTTAACCGTTGACCGTTTCCAAGATGGAACACTGTGGCGTCGGTAACGTCAAATCAGGTTCCGGTTGGCGGGACGACCAGGTCCTCGACCTGGGTGGGTGGCGGGCGCTAGGAGCGCGGCGGTCGCGAGTCTGGGCGCGCGAGTCTGGGCGCGGGCGCGGGCGCGGGCGCGCGCGGGCGCGCGCGCGTGGGCGCGGTGCGCGGTGCGCGGTCCGCGAGGCGTGCGGTCGCGCCGCGGCGCGACCCCGAGGCCTCAGTCGCTGCTCGGTGTCACCCGGATCAGTGGCACGGGGAACCGGGCCGCCCGGATCGGGTCGAGCGTGTCGTCGGTGATCCCCGCGGTGAAGTTGTCGAACCCGAAGACCTTGAAGAGCGCCTCGCGGCCGAACTTCGTCGAGTCCGCGACGAAGAAGGCCTCCGAGGCGATGGACCGCATCTTGCGCTTGAGCTCGATGGCGTAGCTGCTGGACGCGTAGATGCCGTCGTCCATGACGGTGCCGGCGCCGAAGACGGCCACGTTCACGCGCATGGTCTCGAGCTGCTGGATCGACGCCGGTCCCCACATCGAGGTGCTGGTCGGCAGCAGCTCGCCGCCGATGAAGGCGAGGTTGATCTGCGGCTTGCTCGCGATCTCCAGCCCGATGTGCAGGTCGTTGGTGACGACGGTCAACCGGGCGTGGTCGAGGTGGCGGGCGACCTCGAGGCAGGTCGTGCCGCTGTCGAGCAGGACGGTCTGCCCCTCGTGGATGCGTTCGGCCATCGCCGCGCCGATGGCCCGCTTCTCGGGCAGCTGGGGATCCCGTTCGGAGACGGGCCGGCCGTTCTCCCCGGCGCCCGTCGGCGCGGCGGCGCCACCGTGGGTGCGCACCACGACGCCGTCGGCGGCGAGGCGGTCGAGGTCGCGGCGGATGGTGGAGCTGTCCACGGCGAACCGCTGCGCGAGGGCGGTGACGCTCTGGAAGCCGCGCTGCTCGACGAGCTCGGCGATCTGCTGGCGGCGCGACATCGTTGACCTTCCGCTTGACCTGGGCAAAGGGTACCAACCTGCACGAAACCGTGCATGAAGTGCCTGGAACCGTGCTCATTCTTGCACGACTCATTGGACTTTCAGACGGCGGCCCCCTAATGTGTGCGCCAAGTCAGGAATCTGACGCACGAAAACGGGAATAGATGCGCGGACGTAGGCGTCCCTGCGCACCATCACGAGGGAGTGAACGGATGAGGAACAAGCGCGCCGCGGGCGTTGTCGCCGCGGGACTGGCCACCCTGCTCTTGGCCGCCTGCGGCTCCGTCAACGACGGCGCCGCCGCGAGCGGCGACAAGGCTTCGAGCGGCGGGAGCGGCTCGGACCAGACGATGGTCACGGTCGTCAAGGTCAAGGGCATCGCCTGGTTCGACCGCATGGACGAGGGCGTCGTCGCCTATGGCGAGCGGACGGGCATCGACACGCGCACCGAGGGCGGTGACGACGTCTCCCCGGAGAAGCAGATCCAGATCATCCAGGACCTCATCGCCCAGAAGCCGACCGCCATCACCGTCGTGCCCAACTCGCCCGAGGCGCTCTCCGCGGTCCTGAAGCAGGCTCAGGCCCAGGGGATCAAGGTCGTCGCGCACGAGGCGACGGGCATCGAGAACGTCGACATCGACATCGAGGCCTTCGACAACGCCGACTACGGCATCGACATCATGGAGAACCTCGCCCAGTGCATGGGTGAGGAGGGCAAGTACGTCCAGTTCGTCGGCGGCCTCACCGCCAAGACCCACATGGAGTGGGTCGGCGCCGCCTACGACTACCAGACCGAGAACTACCCGAACATGACGCGGGTCGAGACCCCGATCGAGAGCACCGACAACGAGACGGCCGCGTACGAGAAGGCCAAGGAGATCCTCGCCAAGCACCCGGACATCAAGGGCTTCCAGGGCTCCGCCGGCAACGACGTGCCGGGCATCGCCCGCGCCATCGAGGAGGCCGGCCTCGAGGACAAGGTCTGCAACATGGGCACCTCGATCCCGTCGGCCGCCGCCAAGTACCTGGCGACCGGCTCGATCGACAAGATCTTCTTCTGGGACCCCGCGCTCGCCGGTGAGGCCCAGCTGGAGATCGCCCGCATCCTCGCCGAGGGCGGCACGATCGAGGAGGGCACCGACCTGGGCATCGAGGGCTACAACAGCCTTCGCAAGATGGACGGGTACGACAACGTCTTCGTCGGCGACGCCGGCATCGCGGCCGACGCCGAGGCGGCCAAGCAGTACAACTTCTGATCCGTCCCCAGGCGCGGGGCGGACGCAGCGGTCCGCCCCGCGCCGGTGTCGAGAGGCGCACGGCATGACAACCACCGCCCGTTCGGGCACCCCAGCACCCGTCCTCGAGGTGCGCGACATCGTCAAGACCTTCGGCGGCGTGACCGCCCTGGGCGGGGTGTCGCTCGACCTGCGTCCCGGCGAGGTCCTCTGCCTCGCCGGCGAGAACGGCTGCGGCAAGTCCACCCTGATCAAGATCATCTCCGGCGCGGAGAAGCCCGACGCGGGCGCCATCGTGGTGGACGGCGCGACCTACGCGTCGATGGACACCACCGACGCCATCAAGAGCGGGATCCAGGTCATCTACCAGGACTTCTCGCTCTTCCCCAACCTCACGGTCGCCGAGAACATCGTCTTCACCTCGGCCATCGGCGCCCGCCGGCGGTTCTTCAACCCGCGCGCCGCGCGCCCGGCCGCCCAACGGATCGTCGACGACCTGGGCCTGACCCTCGACCTGGACGCCGAGGTCGGCACCCTGTCGGTCGCGGACAGGCAGCTCACGGCGATCTGCCGCTCCCTCGTCGACGAGGCGCGGGTGATCATCATGGACGAGCCCACCACGGCCCTCACCCACACCGAGGTCGCGCACCTGTTCGCGATCGTCGAGCGGCTGCGGGCCCGCGGCGTGGCCTTCATCTTCGTCTCCCACAAGCTCGACGAGGTCCTGGCGATCTCCGACCGCGTGACCGTGCTGCGCTCCGGCCGGCACGTCGTCACCGCCCCGGCGGCGGACCTCGACCCCCGCAGCATCGCCCAGCACATGACCGGGCAGGAGGTCGACGACTCCCGGCGGGTCACCGAGCTCGTCCCCGGCGCCGCGCCGGTGCTGGAGGTGGCGGGGCTCACCCTCCCGGGCGCCTTCCGCGACGTCTCCTTCACGCTGCGCCGCGGCGAGATCCTGGGCCTCACCGGCCTGCTCGGCTCCGGCCGCACCGAGATCGCCGAGTCCCTCTTCGGCGTCCACCCGTACCAGTCCGGGACGGTGACGGTGGACGGCGTCCCGACGGCGGTGCGCCGCATCGACGACGCCATCGCGGCGGGCATCGGGTACGTCCCCGAGGACCGCCTCACCCAGGGCCTGTTCCTCGAGAAGTCCATCGCGGACAACATCATCGCCAGCTCCGCCGAGCGGCACCGCACCCGCTGGCGCACCCTCGACAAGCGCGCGATCCGCACCACCATCGACACCCTGTTCCGCCGGCTGCGGGTCAAGGCGCCGAACGTCCAGGCGCCCGTGCGCTCCCTCTCCGGCGGCAACGCCCAGCGGGTGGTGCTCGCCAAGTGGCTCGCGCGCCGGCCCAAGGTGCTCATGCTCAACGGGCCGACCGTCGGGGTGGACGTCGGCTCCAAGTCCGAGATCCTCGACATCCTGCGCGCGCAGGCCGCCGAGGGCATGGGCGTCATCGTCATCTCCGACGACGTCCCCGAGCTCGTCGCCTGCTGCCACCGCGTGCTGGTGGTGCGCCACGGCCGGGTCGTGGAGGAGCTCGCCGGCGAGGACGTCGACGTCGACAGCATCCGGAAGAAGGTGGCCGCATGAGTGCGGACAGGTCCCCGGCGGCGTGGGCGCGCCGCCTGCGCGGGCGGAACAACGAGGGCGTCCTCGCAGTCGTGCTGCTCGTGCTCGTCATCGGCATGTCGATCGCCAACCCGGCGTTCTTCTCGCTGCCGACCGCGTTCGGCATCCTGCGCAGCGCGATCGTGCCGATGATCTTCGCCCTCGGCGTGCTGCTGGTCATCATCTCAGGCGGCATCGACATGTCGTTCGCGGCGATCGCGGTGTTCGCCGCCTACACGACCATCAAGCTGCAGCTGGCCGGCGGGTTCGACCTCGGCCTCGTCGGCGCCTTCGTCATGGCCCTGGTCCTCGGGGCCGGGCTCGGTGCGATCAACGGCTTCCTCATCGCGAAGTTCCGCCTGCCGACGATGATCGTCACGCTCGGCACCCGCGGCATCTTCACCGGGGCGCTGCTCACCTACGTCGGCTCCCGCTACATCGCCGACCTGCCGGCGGGCATGGCCTCGGCCTCGACCACCAACCTCGTCGCGGTGACGTCCCCGACCGGCAACGCCTACCTGCACGTCATGGTCCTGCCGGCGATCCTCCTGGCGACCCTCATCGCCTGGGTGCTGCGCCGGACGATGTTCGGCCGCAGCATCTACGCCATCGGCGGCGACACCGAGGCCGCCCGCCGCGCCGGGATCCGCGTGGTCCGCACGCAGGTGTGGATGTACGTGCTCGTCGGGATGATGGCCGCCGTCGGCGGCATGGTCTACATGATCATGGGCCGCAGCGGCACCCCGCAGGAGCTGGTCGGCGGCGAGCTGGACATCATCGCCGCCGTCGTCCTCGGCGGGGCGTCGATCTTCGGCGGCCGCGGCTCCGTGACCGGCACCGTGCTCGGCGTCCTGCTCATCCAGGTCATCAACAACAGCCTCATCCTCGCCGGGGTGCCCAGCGCCTGGCAGCGCACCGCGGTCGGCCTGCTGCTCGTCGTCGGCGTCGGCATCCAGGCGATCGCCGCCCGTCGCTCCGCCCGCAGGATCCGGACCACCGACGCGGCCGACGACGGCGAGGCCGGCCCGGCCCCGGCCCCCGCCCAGCACGAGAAGGTGACGGCATGAACGACGCCCAGCAGCCGATGCGACGGCTCAACCGGTCCGTCGACTCCCGGTGGCAGGACCTGCTCGGCAGGGTGCACGTGGACCGCAGCGCGCGGCGGATGCTGCTGCTCGTCATCGCCGCGTTCGCGCTCTTCACCGCGCTCAACCCCGCGGTGTTCCTCAGCCCGATCAATCTGCAGAACATCGCGCTCGCCTCGCCCGAGGTCGGCGTGCTCGCCCTGGCGATGATGCTCGCGATGCTCACCGGCGGGATCGACCTCTCGCTCGTGTCCATCGCGAGCCTGACGGCGATCACCATGTCGACGCTCCACACGGCCATCGCGGCCAGCGACCCGGCCCGGGCCGACCAGCTGTTCCCGGTCATCACCGTCGTGGGCCTGCTCGTGGGCGTCGTCGGCGGGTTCCTCAACGGCGTCCTCGTCGCCTGGATCGGCATCACCCCGATCCTCGCGACGCTGGGCACGATGCAGATCTACAACGGCATCGCGGTCGCCTGGACCGGCGGCAAGACGCTCTACGGCGCGCCGGCGGGGCTGACGGCCCTCGGGCAGTCGACCGTCGGCGGGGTCCCCACCCTGTTCGTCGTCTTCGTCGTCGTCGCCCTGGCGATCGGGCTGCTCGTCAACCGCACCCCGCTCGGCCTGAAGGTCACGCTGCAGGGCGCCAACCCGACCGCCGCGCGCTTCTCCGGCATCAACAGCTCCCGGGTGCTCATGAGCACCTACCTGACCACCGGCCTGCTCGGCGGCGTCGCCGGGGTGCTGTTCCTCGCCCGCAACCCCACCGCCTCGGCCGACTACGGCGCCTCGTACGTGCTGCTCGTCGTGGTCATCGCCGTCCTCGCCGGCACCAACCCCAACGGCGGCTTCGCGACGGTGCTCGGCGTCGTGCTGGCGACCTTCACCCTGCAGATCGTCCAGAGCGGCTTCACCGCCGTGCGCCTCTCCGCCTTCGAGTACGCCATGGCCCAGGGCCTCATCCTCGTGGCCGTGATGGTCCTCGACCAGGTCAAGTGGCGCCGGCGACGGCGGCCGGCACCCCCCGTCGGCGCGGCCGGCGCGACGACCACCGCGTGAGCGTGACCCCCACCAGCCTCGACGAAAGGAACGTCATGAGAAAGATCATCAACAAGCCCGAGAACTTCGTCGACGAGATGATCGAGGGCATCCTCCTCGCCCACCCGGACCAGGTGAAGACCCCGGGCGAGGACCCCCGCATCCTCGTGCGGGCGGACGCCCCCGTCGCCGGCCAGGTCGGCATCGTCACCGGCGGCGGCTCCGGCCACCTGCCGCTCTTCAAGGGCTACGTCGGCCAGGGGCTCGCCTCCGGGGTGGCGATCGGCAACGTCTTCAGCTCGCCGAGCTCCCAGCAGGTCTTCGAGGCCACCAAGGCCGTCGACGGCGGCCGCGGCGTGCTCTACCTGTACGGCAACTATGGCGGCGACGTCTTCAACTTCGACCTCGCCGCGGACCTGGCCGAGCTCGAGGACATCGAGACCCGCACCGTGCTCGGCCGCGACGACGTCGCCAGCCAGCCCAAGGAGCGCAAGCACGACCGCCGCGGCGTCGCCGGCATCTTCTTCGCCTACAAGGCCGCCGGCGCGGCCGCCGAGCGCGGCGACAGCCTCGAGGAGGTCGCCGCCGTCGCCGAGGACGTCGTCGAGCACACCGCCACGATGGGCATCGGCCTGTCCCCGACGATCCTCCCCACCACGGGCGAGCCGAGCTTCGACGTGCCCGCCGGCGAGATGGAGGTCGGTATCGGCATCCACGGCGAGCCCGGCATTCACCGCGGCCCGCTGGAGACGGCCGACGAGATCACCGACCGCCTCGTCTCCGCGCTCGTCGCGGACCTCGGGATCACCGCCGGCGACCGCGTGGCCGTGCTCGTCAACGGGCTCGGCGCCACGCCGCTGGAGGAGCTGTACGTGATGTACCGCCGCGTGCACCAGCTGCTCGCCGACCGCGGCGTCACCATCGAGCGCCGGTACGTCGGCGAGTACGCCACGAGCCTGGAGATGGCCGGGGCGTCCATCTCGCTGCTCACGCTCGACGACGCCCGCCTCGCCCTGCTCGACGCGCCCGCCGCGTCCCCGTTCTTCCAGGAGGTCTGATCATCATGCAGTCCACAGAGCTCGTCGGCGCCATCCAGCGCAGCCTCGCCGAGCTGGTCACGTACGCCGACGAGCTGCGCGACCTCGACCAGGCGCTGGGCGACGGCGACCTCGGCATCACCGTCTCGCTCGGCGCCAACGCCGTCATCGAGGCGCTCGGCGCCATCCCGGAGGACGCCCGCCCGTCCGAGATCGCCCGCGCCGCCGCCAAGGCCTTCGCCAACGCCAACCCCTCCACGATGGCGGCGCTGGTCGCCGGCGGCCTGCTCGCCGGGTCCAAGGCGTGGGCCGACGTCGAGGACGTCGACGTCGCGGCCGCCGCGGCCTTCGTCCGGGCGGCCGGGGACAACATCGCCCAGCGCGGCAAGACGCAGCTGGGGGACAAGACGATCCTCGACGCCATCCTGCCCGCGGCCGACGCGCTCGCCGCCGCGGCGGACGGCGCGGCCGGCCTCGAGGACGCCATCGCGGCGGCCGAGCGGGCCGTCGTCGAGACCCGCGACCTGCAGTCGCGCCGCGGCCGGGCGTCCTGGCTGCAGGAGCGCAGCATCGGCCTGCAGGACCCCGGCGCCACGGCGATGCTGCGGTTCCTGCAGTCCTGGCAGAAGGCCGCGGCGGTGGTGGCACGATGAGCGCCGTCGCCGTCCTCGGCCTGGGCACCATGGGCCGCGGCATGGCCACCAACCTGGTGGCCGCCGGGCACGAGGTCACGGTGTGGAACCGCACGCCCGGGGCGCGCCCCGAGGTGGCCGGCGCCCGCGCGGCGGCGTCGATCGCCGAGGCCGTGCGCGGCCAGGACGTGGTGCTGTACTGCCTGTCCGACGACGCCGCGGTGCGCGCCGTCGCCCTGGGGGAGGACGGGGTGCTCGCTCACGTCGTCGCCCCGACCGTCGTTGTCGACATGTCGACGATCTCCGCGGCGCTCAGCGACGAGGAGCACGCGGCCTACGCCGAGCGGGGCATCGCCATGCTCGACGCGCCGGTGTTCGGGTCGAAGGGCGAGGCCGAGGCGGGCGGGCTGTGGGTCGTGGTCGGCGGGGACGCCGACACATTCGCCCGCGTGCGCCCGGTGCTCGAGGCCGTGAGCGAGTCGGTGCACCACATGGGCCCGGCCGGCTCGGGCGCGCGCATGAAGCTCGTCGGCAACCTGCTCGTCGCGGCCCAGCTGCAGTCGCTCGGCGAAGGGCTCACCCTGGCCCGGGCGGCCGGGCTCGACCTGGCCAAGGTGCTCGAGGTCGTCGCCGTGACGGACTTCCGCACGCCGATCTACGACGGCGTCGGCGCGGCCGTGCTCGCGGACGACTACTCCCCGAGCTTCGCGCTGCGCCTCATGCGCAAGGACGTGCGGCTGATCGGCGAGCTCGCCGCGCAGGTCGGCGCGCCGGTGCCCGGGGCGATGGTGGCGGCCGAGACGCTCGACGCCGCGATGACCGCCGGGCTCGGGGACCTCAACGCCTCGGCCCTCATCAAGGTGCTGGCCGGCTGGGCGGAGGTCGACCTCGCGCAGCGCTGAGCCTCGCGCGGGTGACGGTGCGGCGGGTGGCGTGGCCACCCGCCGCACCTTTCTGTATGTGGTGCGGCGGGTGGATCCGCGCTAGGCGGTGCGGTGCTGGATCCGCGCTAGGCGGTGCGGTGCTGGATCCGCGCAAGCGCGTGCGTGATCTCGCGGGTGGCGGGGTAGAGGTCGAGGTAGAGGTTGTACCGCTCGTCGTACAGGGCGGTGGTTTCCGGGTCGGGCACGCGGGTGTCGGCGGGCGGGTTCCAGTCGGCGATCGAGACGTCGTCGGCGAGGAGGCGGGCGGCGAGGAACGCGGCGCCGTAGCTGGCGCCGATGGTGCGGCTGGGGATGACCTGCTCGAGCCCGGTGACGTCGGAGACGATCTGCGTCCACAGGTTGCCCTGGGTGCCGCCGCCAACGGCGACGACCCGGTCGATGCGCGCGCCGGCCGCGCGGAGGGCCTCGACGTTGTGCCGGACGCCGAACGCGGTGGCCTCCAGGACGGCCCGGTAGAGGTCGCCGCGGGTGTGGGAGACCGTCAGCCCGGCGATGACGCCGCGGGCCTCGGGGTCGAAGATGGGGGTGCGCTCGCCGGCGAAGTAGGGCAGGGCGAGCAGGCCGCGGGCGCCGGGCCCGGACGCCTCGGCCTCGGCGAGCAGGGTGGGGTAGTCCACGCCGCCGGCGATCTCCCGGAGCCAGCCGGTGAGCGCCCCGGAGGTGGCCATCCCGCCGGCGAGGTTGCGGGTGCCCTGGTAGGCCCCGACGGTGCCCCACATGAGCTCGCTGGTGAGCCGGTCGGGCACGGTGGCGATCAGGAACATGGTGGTGCCGTACATGAGCATGAGGTCGCCGGGGTTCTGCGCGTCGACGCTGACCGCCTCGGACCAGGCGTCGATCGTGCCGGTGATGACCGGCACCCCGGCCGGGATGCCGGCGACCGCCCGCCGGGTGAGGCCGGCCTGCTCGCCGGGCCAGCGCAGCGGCGGCAGCTCGAGCCCGGGGGCGATGCGCTCGGCCCAGGGCGCGTACCAGGTGAGGTTGCGGGTGTCGAACAACGGGGTGCACTGGCTGGCGGAGTGGACGTCGAGCACGTACTGCCCGGTGAGCTGGTAGGCCAGCCACGAGGCGGGCATGAACAGCCTGCGGGCCCGGGCGTAGACGTCCGGCTCGTGCTGGCGCACCCAGGCCAGCTTCGGGCCGACGGCCTGGCTGGACAGCGCCGAGCCGGCCCGCTCGAGGATCGCCGCGGCGCCCAGCTCGGCGTCGAGGGCGGCGATCTGCTCGGTGGCGCGGGTGTCGACGCCGTAGAGGATGGCCGGCCGCAGCGGGGTGCCGGCGTCGTCGGTGAGCAGGACGCACGGGCCCATGCCGCTGACCCCGACCGCGGCGACGTCGACGTCCCCCGGGGCGGTCAGCTCCCCGGCGATGTCGACGAACTCGCGCCACCAGATCTCCGCGTCCATCTCGACCTGGCCCGGCGCGGGCCGGTCGACCGTGTGCTCGCGCGCCGCGGTGCGCAGGATCGCCCCGTCGGGCAGGACGAGCACGCCCTTGCTGCTCGAGGTGCCGATGTCGACCCCGAGGATCGCCCGTTGCATGTCGCCGCCTTTCATGTGCCGGCCGTCGCGACGCCGCGAGCGACCTGGTCCTATTGTCCCGCGCTTTCGGATCGCTCCCGACCCAAAACCTCGGCGACCACCATGCCCATCTGGTCGCAGCCACATGGGCATTCCGGCTGCGGGGCCGGCGGGAGGGCCGGCGAGGTCCACGCCCGCGTGAGCGCCGACACGTGAGACGCCCGCGCCCATTTTTCGGAGGGTCCACTACAGTCTGCCCCCACAGCGGGGCCGTCAGGCCCCAGCGCTGGTCACCCCCTCCGACCGGCGTCCGAACGATGGGCCACAGCCGGCCCGCCTGTCCGGAAGGATCCCCATGAAGCGCTCGACGACGAGCATTCTCACCGCGGCGCTCGCGGCCACCGCCCTCACCCTGTCCGCCTGCAGCTCCGACTCCAAGGCCGCCGGCGCCGACGCCGCCGCCGAAAAGCAGGACGCCGTCGAGATCGGCATCACCCAGATCGTCTCGCACACCTCCCTCGACGCCGCCCGCGAGGGCTTCAAGAAGGCGCTGGCCGAGAACGGCTACGTCGAGGGCGAGAACGTCACCTACGACGAGCAGAACGCCCAGGGCGACCAGGCCACCGCCACCTCCATCGCCAACAAGTTCGCCTCGGACGGCAAGGACCTCGTCCTCGCCATCGCCACGCCGACGGCGCAGGCCGCCGCGCAGGCCATCACGGACATCCCGATCCTCATCACCGCCGTCACCGAGCCCGCCGAGGCCGGCCTGGTCGACAGCTGGGAGGCCCCCGGCGGCAACATCACCGGCACCTCCGACCTCAACGCGGTCGAGGAGCAGCTGAGCCTGGTCAAGGAGCTCGCCCCGGACGCGAAGACCGTCGGCGTCGTCTACTCCTCCGGCGAGGTCAACTCCCAGGTGCAGGTGGACCTGGCCGAGGCGGCCGCCAAGAAGCTCGGCCTGACCCTGAAGCTGACCACCATCACCGCCT
The DNA here is from genome assembly GCF_009193175.1 of Georgenia ruanii. GTDB lineage: Bacteria > Actinomycetota > Actinomycetes > Actinomycetales > Actinomycetaceae > Georgenia > Georgenia ruanii. The sequence continues at coordinate 52,137 of NZ_VUKE01000002.1, forward strand.
CCGGCGAGGTGCAGCAGGCCGCGAACTCCCTCGACGTCGACGCCTTCTACGTCCCCACCGACAACAACGTCGTCTCCGCGCTCGACGCCCTCGTCCAGGTGGCCGAGGCCAAGCAGGTGCCGGTCATCGTCGGCGAGGGCGACTCGGTGGCCAACGGCGGCGTCGCCACCTACGGCTTCGACTACGAGCAGCTGGGCTACCAGACCGGCCTCATGGCGGTGAAGATCCTCAAGGACGGCGCCGACCCGGCCGAGATGGCCATCGAGAAGCCGACCGACCTGCAGCTGTACCTCAACCCGGCGGCCGCCGAGCGCATGGGCGTGACCATCCCGCAGAAGCTGCTCGACAGCGCCGACGTCGTCGTCAAGGAGTAGACCCCGCATGATCGGCGCCCTCGAGCTGGGACTGATCTACGGGCTCATGGCCCTGGGGGTCTACCTGACGTTCCGGATCCTCGACTTCCCGGACCTCACGGTCGACGGCAGCTTCACCACCGGCGCCGCCGTCGCCGCCATCCTCGTCGTGGGCGGCACGAACCCCCTGCTCGCCACGCTCGCGGCCATCGCCGCGGGCCTGGCGGCAGGGGCGATCACGGGCATCTTGCACACCAAGGGCAAGATCAACCCATTGCTCGCCGGCATCCTCACCCAGGTCGGCCTGTACTCGATCAACCTGCGGATCATGGACAACAAGGCGAACCTCTCGCTGCTGCGCGAGGACACGCTGCTCACCCCGCTGCGCGAGGGCGGGCTCATGGGCACCGCGGTGGCGGTGGCGATCTTCGCCGGCGTGGCCCTGGTCTTCAAGGTGCTCCTGGACTGGTTCCTGCACACCGACCTCGGGCTCGCTGTGCAGGCCACCGGCGACAACGCGGAGATGATCCGCAGCTTCGGGGTGAGCACGGACCGGATGAAGGTGCTCGGGCTGGCGCTGTCGAACGGCCTGGTCGCGCTGTGCGGGGCGCTGATCGCGCAGTACCAGGGCTACGCCGACATCGGCATGGGCATCGGCCTCATCGTGGCCGGCCTGGCGTCGGTGATCATCGGCCAGGCGATCTTCGGCGCCCGGACCATCGTCATCGCCACGCTCGCGGTGGTGCTCGGCTCGGTGGTCTACCGGGTGGTCATCCAGCTGGCGCTGGTCATCAACCTCAGGCCCAACGACATGAAGCTCATCTCCGCGGTCCTGGTGGTCCTCGCGCTGGTCCTGCCCCAGTGGGGCGGGGCCCGGCGGCTCGGCTCCCGGCTCGGCCTGCGCCCGTCCCGGGCCGTCGCCGGCGCGAAGGTGGAGGTGGACGCCTGATGCTGCGCCTGGACGACATCACCCAGACCTTCTTCGCCGGCACCGCCAACGAGCGGGTCGCCCTGCGCGGCGTCACCCTCGCGCTTGAGCCGGGCGAGTTCGTCACCGTCATCGGCTCCAACGGCGCCGGCAAGTCCACGCTGCTCAACGTCGCCGCCGGCAAGCTGCGCCCGGGCACCGGCACCGTGACCGTGGCCGGCGCGGACGTCACCGCGCTGGCCGACCACCAGCGCGCCCGCGACGTCGCCCGGGTGTTCCAGGACCCCATGGCCGGCACCGCCCCGCACATGAACATCGAGGAGAACCTCGCCCTGGCCTACGAGCGGGGACGGCGGCGCGGGCTGCGCCGCGGCGTCACCGCCGCCAAGCGGGAGCTCTTCGCCCGCGAGCTCGCGACCCTCGAGCTCGGCCTGGAGCCGCGGCTCAAGGCCAAGGTCGGGATGCTCTCCGGCGGGCAGCGCCAGGCGCTGTCGCTGCTCATGGCCACCTTCAGCCACCCGAAGATCCTGCTGCTCGACGAGCACACCGCCGCCCTGGACCCCCAGCGCGCCGAGCTGGTGGCCCGGCTGACGGCGGAGGCCGTGGAGCGCCACCACCTCACCACGCTCATGGTCACCCACAACATGGAGCAGGCCCTGCGCCTGGGCACCCGGCTGGTGATGATGCACGAGGGCCGCATCATCCTCGACCTCGACGCCGCCACCAAGGCGACCACCACCGTGGCGGACCTGCTGGGGGAGTTCGAGAAGATCAAGGGCGCCCGGCTCGACGACCGGACGATGCTGCAGTAGGTCACCGGGCCGGGCGATCAGTAGGTCGCCGGGCCGGGCGATCAGTAGCTCGCCGGGCCGGGCGACCGCGTCAGCTGCAGGTCCCGGCGAAGCGCTGCGTGTTGCGCACGTCCTTGCCGTCCACGACGGTGCCCGTGGCCACGTAGCGGTACCCGGGGTTGAGGATGTTCGCCCGATGGCCCGGCGAGTTCATGTACCCGGTTATGGCGATGGCGGGGTCGGCGGGGTGGCCCCAGGACGTGTAGATGTTCTCGCCCCACGAGGATCCGCACCCGGCCGCGAAGACGTCGGCGCGCAGGTTGTCGGCGGTGGCGTGCTGGAAGAGCCGGCTGTCGAGCATCCACCTCGAGTGCGCCGCGGCACCCGTGCGCAGCGGCGCCCAGGACGTCAGCGCGGGCACGCCCGCCTTGGCGCGCTCGGCGTTGATCAGCTCGACCATGCGCCGGTCGTACTCGGTCACGGCGGGGGCAGGCGCCGGGGCGGGGGCCGGCGGGGGCGCCGGCGGCTGCGCCGGCAGCTCCCCGGAGGCGAGTCGGGCGGCGTCGCGGCCGGTCGCGTCGGGCACGACGGCGCTCCCACCGAGGACGACGACGCGGCCGGGGCGCAGCTCGGCGAGCCGCTCGCGCACGGCAGCCGGGATGCCCGCCCCGGGCACGAGCAGCACCGGGGAACCGGAGGCCCCGGCGGCGGCCGCGCCCGCGAGGGCGTCGGGGAACCCGCGGCCGCTGGCGAGGTAGACGGTCGGCACGCGGGGGCCGAAGAGGGCGGCGGCGACGCTGGCCGAGGTGGCGTAGCGGTCCTCACCGGAGAGCCGGACGACGCCGCCCCGCGTGAAGGACCCCAGCTGCTGCTCCACCCCGGCGCTGACGGACGCCTCGCCGCCCAGGACGACGATGCGTGCCGGCCGCAGCCGGGCGAGCTCGGCCCTGACCGGCTCGGTGATGTCCGGGCCGGGCACGAGGAGCACGGGCGAGCCGGTCGCCCCGGCGGCCGCCGCACCGGCCAGGGCGTCGGGGAACCCGCGGCCGCTGGCGACGTAGGCGACGTCCGCCCCGGGGTCGAACGTCGCCTCGGAGACCGCGGCGGAGGTGGCGTAGCGGTCCGCGCCGTGCAGCCGGGTGACGGGGCCGCTGGTGTACCGGTCGAGGTCGTCGACGACGGCGGAGCTGACCGCCGACTCCCCGCCCAGCACGGCGATGCTGCGCGGGTCGAGCCGGTCCAGCTCGGCGCGCACGCCGGGGGTGATGCCGGGCCCGGGCACCAGCAGCACCGGGGCGTCAGAGGCCCCGGCGGCCGCGGCGCCGGCGAGGGCGTCGGGGAAGTCCCGGCCGCTGGCGACGTAGGCGACCTCGGCTCCCGGGGCGAAGGTCTGCTCGGACACGATCGCCGAGGTGGCATACCGGTCGGCGCCGGCCTGTCGGGTGTAGGCGTCGCTGGCGATCGCGGGGGCCGACGACACCGCGACGGCGGCCAGCGCGGTCGCTGCTATCAGGGCGCCGGCGAGGGCGCGTCGGGCTGGTCTCATGCGGGTCCCTTTCGTTGGCATGCGGCCGCAAGGAACTGGAGGCTATGCGGCCGTAGCCGTCGCGGGCAGGCTAGCGGCGTCCGCTCGGCGCGTCTCGTCATTCGTGGGGTCGAGCCCCTCGCGCCGGCGTCGACTCGGCGTGGACTGCGGCGCCCGGCACTGCGGCGCACGGCACCCGGCGGCACCGTCCACGTGCCGGACCGCAGGGATCGCATGGTGGTCCGGGGATGAGACGTACGCGGCTCGCCAAGCCCCTGACCTGCACAGATGCCGCCACAACCGGGGACATGAGTCGCCAACACGGGAAATGACGACATAAGGTGCTTGGACGGCGGCCTCGCCCGCTCCTGGGGACCGTAAAGGGAGCGGCGCGGGGCCGCTGCCATGCCAGCGGCACCGCGGCGCCGTGATCGAACCGTGACCTTCCGGATGCGGAACGCCGAGGTCCGACTTAGCGTGGCCGGGATGGTGACCGTCCTGAGCCCCGCCGTAGAAGAGCCGGTGGCCGCGCCGCCGGCGCGTCCGCGCCCGCGCCTGTACGCCCTGGACGGCCTGCGCTTCCTCGCCGCCGCCGGGGTGGTGCTCTACCACTTCACCGCGCGGTGGTCGCAGGTCTGGGGCGACGACCCCGGCCACGTGTTCCCGGGGCTGGGCCACGTCAGCATGTACTTCTCGCTGGGCCCGGAGCTGTTCTTCGTCATCTCCGGCTTCGTCATCCTCATGACGGCGTGGGGCCGGGACGTGCCGCACGTGGTCGCCTCCCGGGTGGCGCGGCTGTACCCGGGCTACTGGATCGCCGTCATCGCGACGTCGGTGCTGCTGCTGTGGGTCTGGCCGGGCGGCAAGAACATCACCGCGGGGGAGTCGCTCGTCAACCTCACGATGCTCCAGTCCCTCGTCGGGGTCCGCCACGTCGACGGCGTGTACTGGACTCTCTGGGTCGAGCTCCGCTTCTACCTGCTGATGATCGCGCTCGTCGCCTGGGGCATCACCCGGCGCCGGCTCCTGTGGTTCTGCGCCCTGTGGCCCCTGGCGGCGCAGGTCGTGTTCGAGCTGAACGGCCCCCACCTCCTGGCCACGGTCCTGCTCGACAAGTACGCCCCGTACTTCGCCGGCGGCATGCTGCTCTACCTGCTGCACCGCGACGGGCACGCGAAGGCGCCCTGGCTGCTCCTCTCCCTCAACGTGGCGCTGGCGCTGCGCAACAACGTCCCCTGGCAGATGCACGCGCTGACGGCGAACACCGTCTTCGCCCCCAACCCGTGGGTCCTCGGCCTGCTGACCGCGGGCTGCTTCGCCGCGGTGGGACTGGTCGCCCTCACCCGGGTGCAGCACCTGCGGTGGGCGTGGCTGGTGCCCCTGGGCGCGCTGACCTACCCGCTGTACCTCATCCACGAGTACTGGGGCTGGTGGGCCATCGCCCAGCTCGCGCCGCACGCGAACCGGTGGGTGGTGCTCGCGGCGGCGATCGCCCTCGCCGTGGCGCTGGCGTGGGGCCTGCACCAGGTCGAGAAGCGCGTGGGGCCGCCGATGCGGCGCGGCATCGAGGCGGGGCTGCGGCGGCTGCGCCGTCCGGCGCCGGCCTCACGGCCCCGCACGGCCCTCGCTGCTCAGGGCGTCCGGCTGTAGGGCGGCCAGGCTCGCGGGATGGCGCTGGGGTTCAGCCGAGGCCCAGGCGCGGGGCCTCGATCGCCGGGCAGGTGTCCATGACGACGGCGAGCCCGGCCGCCGTCGCCCGGGCCGCGGCCGCCTCGTCCACCACGCCGAGCTGCAGCCACACCGCGCCGGCGCCGACGGCGATGGCCTCGTCGACGATCGCGCCGGCCAGCTCGGAACGGACGAACACGTCGACGACGTCGATCCGGCCCGGCACGTCCGCCAGCGTGGGGTAACCGGTCGCCCCGTGTACGGTCTCCGCGCGCGGATGCACCGGGACGATCTCCATCCCGAGGTCGCGCTGGACGTACCGGGCCACGCCGTAGGCGATGCGGGCGGTGTTCCGTGAGAGTCCGACGACCGCCCACCGGCCCCGGGTGGTGAGCAGCCGGCGGATGACCTCGACGTCGTTCACGTGGTGAGTGGCCTGGCTCATGAGGCTCAGCGAACCACGTCGGGGGCCGCCAGGCTCCCCGGAAGGCGGCGTCGGTCGGGCTGTGCTGCCCGCTCCCGCTACTTCCGGCACACCGGGGCAGGCGAGGCCGCGGCGCCCGGTGCCGCCGTCGCCGCTGCCCCGGCCGGCGTCGCGGAGGCGTGCGAACGGCCACCGGACGTGCCGGCCGTCGCCTGGGCCGACGCCGCCGGCGCCGTGCCCTCGGCGGTGACCGCGCCGGGGATGGGCTTGTCGGCGCGCAGCGCGGCCCACACCTCGGCGGCCGCCGGCGCCGGCCGCACCCGGGGGCCGACCGACTCGAACGGCATCGTGGTGAAGACGATGTTCTCCGGGGCGATCCGCCGCAACGAGTTCGCCAGCCCGGCCATCGTGGAGAGCTGCCCGATCTCCGGCCCGGTGACCAGGGTCTTGGTGGTGGCGTCGAGGAAGCGGTAGAGCGCGGGCGGGTTGGTGAGCAGGTTCTTGCCCAGGGCCTCCCGCGCGATCGCCGCGACGAGGTCTTGCTGGCGCCCGATGCGCGAGATGTCGGACCCGTTGCCCACCGACTTGCGCACGCGGGCGAACCCCAGCGCGTCGTGGCCGTTGAGCACCTGGCAGCCGGCGGCGAGCTTGACGTCGGCCTCCTTGTCGTCGATGGCCTGCGGCACGTCCATCGGCACCCCGCCGAGGGCGTCGACCACGCGGGTGAACCCGGCGAAGTCCACGACGACGAAGTCGTCGACGTAGATGCCGGTGAGCTTCTCCACCGTGCGGATGGAGCAGGCGGCGGCCGCGCCCACGTCGCCCGTCTGGCCGCCGATGGAGAAGGCCGAGTTCACCATCGCGCCCCTCTCGGCCCGGGTCTGCGTGCCGCCCGGCAGCGTGCACGCCGGGATGTCGAGCAGCGTGTCGCGCGGGATCGAGACGACCTCGAGGCGCGAGCGGTCCGCCGCGACGTGCACGAGCATCGTCGTGTCCGCCCGCATGCCCGAGATCCCCGAGTTGTCGTTGTTCGCGCCGGCGCGCGAGTCCGAGCCGAGGACGAGGAAGTTCAGGGCCTGGCCCGCCTTGGGATCGATCGGGGCCGCGGCGCCCGCGGGCCGGTCCCCGCCGAGGAAGCTCGTGATGTTGTGCCGCTGGACGTTGCCCTGGATGTGGCGGTAGGCGAGGACGCCGCCGGCGGCGAGGACCAGGACGACGGCGAGGGCCACCAGGCCCAGCCGGCTCAGCAGCGGGTGGCGCCGCTCGCTGCGGGCATGCCGACGGGGCGACCCGAGCGTCGCCGTCGCGTCGGCGGCATCGCTCGCTCGCCGTGACCTCATCCGCCGTGACTCCTTCGCCACAGCAGAATCCTAGGGATTTCCGGCGTTTCCGCCTCCGCCGGCGTGGCCTGGCGACGTGGAGGTTCTGTGCGGATCGGGCACCGCGACGATCCCAGGGTGGCCCCGACAAGTCGGAAACAGGTGTTGCCGTTACTCTCACTTGACAGCAACGGCGCCACGTACCGCACGTCCGCATGCGTCCGTCCACGGTGGGAGTCGACGAATGAGCACGACCGCGACCGACACGGTTTCCCAGGCTGCGTCGAGCAGGAGTCCTTATCGGGTGGTCCAGCGGGTGATCCTCCCGCTCGAGGCCGACTCGGACAGCGTGCCGCTCTACGTCGACGCCGGCGCCACCTTCCTCGACTCGCGCCGCGACGCCGCCGGCGCGGGGGAGGGGGGGGCCCTCGCCGGGCAGGCCGGCCGCGCCGAGGCGGTGCAGTCCTCGGACTTCCGGGGGCGCTTCTCCACCATGGTCCGGCCCAGCGCCCGCGTCTCCTTCGCGACGTACTTCAACGCCTTCCCCGCCAGCTACTGGCGCCGGTGGACCACGGTGCGGTCGGTCCGCCTCGAGGTGTCCGTCTCCGGCGCCGGCGTCCTGGCCGTCTACCGGTCCAACGCCAAGGGCGCCCAGCAGCGGGTGGAGTCCGTCGCCTTCGACGGCGCGCTGACCCAGGCGTTCGACCTGCCGCTCGCGCCCTTCGGCGACGGCGGCTGGTACTGGTTCGACGTCGTCGGCGGCGCCGAGGGGGCACTGCTCGAGAGCGCGCACTGGGCCGTGCCCGATCCCGGCGGCAAGCGCGGCCGGGCCTCCCTGGCGATCACCACGTTCAACCGGCCCGACTACTGCCTGCGCACCATCGAGGCGGTGTGGGCGGCCGACACGGTGCGCGACCTGCTCGACGAGCTCCTCGTCATCGACCAGGGCACCCAGCTCGTGGCCGACGAGGAGGGCTTCGCCGACGTCGCCGCCCGGATGGGGGAGCAGCTGCGGGTCGTCCGCCAGGGCAACATCGGCGGCTCCGGCGGGTTCTCCCGGGGCATGTACGAGGTGGTCCGTGCCGGGCGGAGCGACTACGTCGTCCTGCTCGACGACGACATCGTCCTCGAGCCCGAGAGCCTCACCCGGCTGGTCGCCTTCGCCGACTTCGCCCGCCGGCCCACGCTCGTCGGCGGGCACATGTTCGACATGTACAACCGCACGGTGCTGCACACGTTCGGCGAGGTCGTCGACCCCTGGCGCTTCCAGCCCCGCCCGGCCCAGGAGGACATGGAGCTCGGCCACGACTTCGCCCGGTCGAACCTGCGGACCACCGGGTGGCTGCACCGCCGGGCGGACGTGGACTACAACGGCTGGTGGATGACCCTCATCCCCACCGAGGTGATCCGCGAGATCGGGCTGTCCCTGCCGTTGTTCATCAAGTGGGACGACTCGGAGTACTCGCTGCGGGCGAGCAAGGCCGGGTATCCGACGGTCTCCCTGCCCGGGGCGGCGGTGTGGCACATCTCCTGGGTGGACAAGGACGACCTCGTCGGCTGGCAGGCCTACTTCCATGAACGCAACCGGGTGATCGCCGCGCTGCTGCACTCCCTGTACGACCGCGGCGGGCGGGTGATCCGCGAGTCGGCGTACATGGACGTCAAGCACCTCATCTCCATGCAGTACTACTCCGAGCAGGGGCGGTTGACGGCGCTGCGCGACGTGCTCGCGGGCCCCGACCGGCTCCACGAGCTCCTGGGGGCTCGGCTGGGCGAGATCCGGGCGCTCACCGCGCAGTTCAGCGACGCCCAGCTCAAGCCCGACGTCGACGCCTTCCCGGCGCCGCGCCGGCACAAGCCGCGGCACAAGGGGCACGGCCCGCATCAGCCGGCGCGCATCGCGCTCGCCCCGTGGGCGGCGAAGACCGTGCTGCGCCAGACCCTGCGCCCGGTCGCGGAGGAGGCGCGGGAGCGCCCGCAGGCGCTGATCGCCCACCAGGACGCCCGCTGGTGGCGCCTGGCGCAGTACGACAGCGCCGTCGTCTCCAACGCCGAGGGCACCGCCGCCGCGTGGTACCGGCGCGACCCCCGCCAGGTCCGCACGATGCTGGCCGAGGGCATCGAGCTGCACCGCCGTCTCCTCACCGAGTGGCCCCGGCTGCGGCAGAGGTATCAGGACGCCGCGCCGCGGCTGGCCTCCTTCGAGGCGTGGGAGGAGACCTTCCGGCGCCACGCGGTCTGAGCGCGATCGGGGCGTGCCATGCTCGGCTGGACGGCGGGCGACCTGGCCCTCATCGCCGGGGCCACCGCGCTGCTCGTCGCCCCCGGGCTGCTCGTGCTGGTGGCGGCGCAGGGCGGCCGTCACGTGCGCGGTCCGGTCGCCCTGGCCGCCGCCCCGCTGGTCACCTCCGGCGTGGTCTACGCGGCGGGCGTCCTCGCTGGTGTGGTCGGGGTGTGCTTCAACCTCGGCGCCGTGCTCGTCCTCACCGCGCTCGTCGGCGCCCTCTGCGCCGGCGCGCGCTGGGTGCGCGGCCGGCGCGCGGGTGTCAGACGCGCAGTGGCCGCGCCCGCGCCGCTGCGCACGGCTCCGTTCGGGCCGGAGCCGACCTCGCGCGGCTCAGCGCTCGTCGGGGCGGGGGCGACGGCGGTCGCCGCGGGCGTCGCGCTGTGGACGTGGGCGACCGGGCTCGGCCGCCTCGCCGTGGTGCCGCAGGAGCACGACACCGTCACCCACACCCTCATCACCGCCTACATCGCCCGCACGGGCGAGGCGGCCCCGGGGCAGGAGTGGCCCGCGGACCTGGTCACCGGCGCGCCGGACCGGTTCTACCCCGCGGGGCTGCACAAGCTTGCGGCGCTGCTGGCCCAGCTGGGCACCGACCCGGTCACGGCGCTGAACGCCGTCACCGTCGCGATCTTCGCCGTCGCGCTGCCCGTGGGCATGCTCGCGCTAGGCTCGTTGGTGCGCTGGCGGGGCGCCGGCCCGGTCGCCGGCGGGGCCGCGGCGCTCGCGGGATCGTTCGCCTACCGGCCGGTCTACGCCATGATGCACGACGGCGGGGTGCTGAGTAACGCCGCGGCGCTCGCCCTCGTGCCCGCCGCGGTCGCGGCCCTCGTGGCCGCCGGGCGCCGGCCGGCCCGGGAGATCCCGGGCAACCTGCTGCTCATGGCCGGGGCCTTCTCGCTCTACCCCTCCGCCGTCGTGGCGGTGGCCGGGGGCGTGCTCGCCTGGGTCGCCGGGGAGTGGCTGCTGCGCCGGCCGCCCCGGCCGGAGGTGGGCCGGTGGTTGCTGTCGGTGGGCGGGGCCGGGGCGATCGCCACCGTGCTGGCCGTGCCGGCGCTCGTCGCGGCGCGGGGGGCCGCGGACTTCACCACCCGGTTCCCGAACGACGTCCCGGCGCCGACGCTGACCGGGGCCCTCGGGCTGGCGGTGCAGATGCCGTACGGCGGGTACCTCGATCCGCACTGGAGCCGGCACCAGGTGCTCCTCGCGGTGTTCGTCGGTGTCGGGCTGGTCTGCGCGGTGGTGGTGCAGCGGGCGCTCGGGCCGGTGCTGGCGTGGGCGTGCTGGGTGGGGTTCTTCGTCGCCTTCGCCGTGGGGGCCGGCGGCCCGGTGGTCGGCGCCGTCGCCGGGCTGTTCTACAACAGCTACATCCGGCTCTCGGGCGTCTACGCGCCGTACCAGTGGCTGCTCGTCGGGCTGGCCTGCACGACGGCGGCGGTCTTCGCCGCCGACGCGCTCGGGTGGGCGGCCCGACGGCGCGGGGTGCGCTGGGAGGCGGTGACCGTGCGCGCGGCGGCGACCGGCGCCGTCGTCGCGGCGCTGACGCTGGCCTGCCTGCCCTACGCGTCGCTCAACGCGACGAGCCTGCAGGAGCGGTACCGGTATCCCGAGTTCGTGCGCGTGGGTCCGGACGACCGGGCGGCCTTCGCCTATCTCGACAACCACGTCCACCGCGGCGAGGGGGTGATGAACAACGGCAACGACGGGTCGACGTACCTCTACGTCTACGACGGGATCCCGGTGGTGAACGTCCAGACCCTGCCCAACGGCCCGGACTCGCTGGCGCTCCTGAGCCATTTCAACCGGATCGACACCGACCCGCAGATCCGCCGGCTCGTCCGCGAGCACGACATCCGCTGGGTCTACGTCGATGCGGACGCCCCGCTCATCGGCGCGCAGTTCTCGCCCGTCGGACGCCCGGACGGGCTCTACTCCACGGCGCCGGGGCTGACCGGGCTCGACCGCGTCCGGTCGCTGCAGGAGGTGTTCCGCTCGGGCACGGTCACCGTCTACCGCGTCAGCGACGCGGCGGTCTCAGGGGCCGGACGTTGAAGCGATTCGCGCGCCACGAGCACCCGCCCGGCGCCTGCGCATCCGCACCACGTTGGCGTGCGGGCCAGGTGCCGGCAACCGCAGAGTTCTGCCGACCATGGGGAGAACTCCCCATGGTCGTGTCCTCCTGCGGGGCGATATCAAGCGATTCGACACCGCTTCACCGGGCGGGTGATCTGCGCAACATGGGTCCGCCTTGCGAACAAGGCTGCGCCCGGGCAAGGTGGGGGCACGTCACGAGCGACGTAGGGGCGCACCGTGCTGGGGTGTCATTTCTGACCTCCTACCCCCAGCACGGTGCGCCCTACCGCTGCCGATACTGGCACGGACTTCCCAACGGCGCACCCATTACCTCTAGGTGCCGTCCAAATCGTGACCCGACGGAGACTCTCTTCGCCCCCTGGTGGCCACGGGTCGGACGGCGTCCCTCTCCGCTTGCGTCGTCGTTCATCCGCCCTCCACCTTGCGTTCGCCGCACCCGCGCATGCTGCGTGCGCCACACTGGCCCGGTCATCGAACGCGAGGGAGTTCGGGCATGCGCATCTCGGTCATCGGCTGCGGCTATCTGGGAGCGGTCCACGCGGCGTCGATGGCCAAGCTGGGGCACGACGTCGTCGGGGTGGACACGGACGCGGCCAAGGTCGAGGCGCTGGCGCAGGGCGAGGCGCCGTTCTACGAGCCCGGCCTGCCCGAGCTGCTGCGCGAGGCGGTCGCCACCGGGCGGCTGATCTTCACCACCGACATCGGCGCGGCCGCCGACGCGCAGGTCCACTTCCTCTGCGTGGGCACCCCGCAGAAGCGCGGGGAGTACGCGGCCGACCTGCGCTACGTCAACAGCGCGGTCGACTCCCTGCTCCCGCACCTGGCCCCGGGCAGCCTCGTCGCCGGCAAGTCCACCGTGCCGGTGGGGACCGCCCGCGGGATCGCCGAGCGGGTGGCCGCGGTGCAGCCGGAGGCGATGGTCGCCTGGAACCCGGAGTTCCTGCGCGAGGGGTACGCGGTCAAGGACACCCTGCACCCGGACCGCATCGTCTACGGCGTGCCGGGCGGGCCCGGCTCGGACCGCGGCCGGATCGCCGAGGTGATGCTCGACGAGGTCTACGCCGCCCCGCTGGCCGAGCACACCCCCAAGGTGGTCACCGACTACACCACCGCCGAGCTGGTCAAGACGGCCGCCAACTCCTTTCTGGCCACCAAGATCTCCTTCATCAACGCCATGGCCGAGCTGTGCGAGGCCACCGGCGCCGACGTCACCCAGCTGGCCGACGCCATCGGGCACGACGCCCGCATCGGGCGGAAGTTCCTCAACGCCGGGCTAGGCTTCGGCGGCGGCTGCCTTCCCAAGGACATCCGCGCCTTCATGGCCCGCGCCGGCGAGCTCGGGGTGGACCAGGCGCTGAGCTTCCTGCGCGAGGTGGACTCGATCAACATGCGCCGCCGGGTGCGCATGGTCGATCTCGCCCGGGAGGTGTGCGGCGGGTCGATCGTGGGCCGGCGGGTCGGCGTCCTCGGCGCGGCGTTCAAGCCGGACTCCGACGACGTGCGCGACTCCCCGGCGCTCAACGTCGCGGCCCAGATGCAGCTGCAGGGCGCGCACGTGACGGTCACCGACCCCCAGGCCGTCCCCAACGCCGAGCGCGCCTGGCCGGACCTGACCTTCGCCGCGACCGCGGAGGCGGCCGCCGCGGGGGCCGACGTCGTCCTGCTCCTGACCGAGTGGCGCGAGTACCGCGACCTCGACCCCGTCGCCTTCGGTGAGGTGGTGGCCGGCAAGCGGCTCATCGACGGCCGCAACGTCCTGGACCCGGCCCGGTGGCGCGCGGCGGGCTGGACCTACCGCGCGCTCGGCCGGCCCTGACCCCGGGGATCGGTGGGTCCGATGGCGACGCTCCCAGTCCCTTCGTCCCCACGGCGGCGCGCCGACATTTTGGGGGGCATCAGCCCCTCGCTTAGCCTCGCACGGTGCCCGAAACCTCCTTCAGTGCTGTGGTGCGCCCACGGCGAGCGGTGAAGGTCCCGCCGTCGCCGAGCCCCCGGCACGCGGCGGGCCGCCGTCGTCTCGCGACCGGCGCCGGCACCGGCACCGGCACCGGGCACTTTCGGCCGGAGATCCAGGGCCTGCGCTCGCTCGCGGTGCTGATGGTGGTGGTGTACCACGTCTTCCTCGACCGGGTCTCCGGTGGGGTCGACGTGTTCCTCATGATCTCGGCCTTCCTGCTCACCCTGTCGTTCGTCCGCAAGGTGGAGGGTGGCCGACCGCTCGGCCTGGCCGGCCACTGGCTGCACCGGTTCAAGCGGCTGCTGCCCGCCGCGGCGGTGACCATCCTGGGCACCCTCGTGGCGGTGGGCGTCCTGCTGCCCAGCTCGCGCTGGACCGCCGTCATCGAGCAGGCGTGGGCGTCGCTCCTGTACTGGCAGAACTGGCTGCTGGCAGCCGCCTCCGTGGACTACTACGCCCGCGACGACTCCCTGGCCAGCCCGCTCCAGCACTTCTGGTCGCTGTCCATCCAGGGCCAGGTCTTCATCCTGTGGCCGCTCATCTTCGCCGCCGGCGCCTGGCTGAGCCGCCGCCTCGGCTGGCGCTATCGCACCGTGCTCGCCGTGGCCTTCGGTGCCGTCTTCGCCGGGTCGCTGGCCTTCTCCGTGCACGAGACCGCGACCAACCAGGCCTTCGCCTACTTCGACACCCGCGCCCGGCTCTGGGAGTTCGCCGCCGGCTCGCTGCTAGCCCTCGCGCTGCCGTACCTGCGGCCGGCGCGTGCACTACGGGTGGTGCTGGGCTGGACCGGGGTGCTGGCCATGCTGGCGTGCGGGCTGGTGCTCCCGGTCGGGCAGGCGTTTCCCGGCGCCGTGGCGCTGTGGCCGCTCCTCGCCGCCGCCCTGGTGATCGTCGCCGGGCAGACCGGCGCCCAAGTCGGGGCGGACCGGGTGCTCAGCGCCCGGCCCCTGGTGGGCCTGGGCAACGTCTCCTACGCGCTCTATCTCGTCCACTGGCCGATCCTCACGGTCTACCTCGCGACCACGGACCAGGCCCGCGCGGGCCTGGGCGCCGGGCTGGCGATCATCGCCGCCTCCATCGGCGCGGCCTACCTGGTCACCTATCTCGTGGAGACGCCGCTGCGCCGGGCCACGTGGACCGAGGCGGCATGGTGGCGCATGGGGACCGTGGTCGCCGCGTGCCTGCTGGTGGTCGCGACGCCGGTGGCGGCATGGCAGCTGAACATCGACAGGGCCGCCCGGGCCGCCGCGTCCGGCGTGTCGGCCGACAACCCCGGCGCGCTCGCCCTCCGGCCGGGCTACGAGGCTGTCGGTGACCCCGACGCGCCCACCCTGCCGCTGGCGACACAGCTGGACCTGCAGTGGGCGAGCCTCGACCACCCGTGCGAGGGAGACCTCGCCACCGCCGACCCCCTGCTGGAGCTGTGCCGTCAGACCACACCGCTGACCGCTCCGGACAAGGTGGTGGTGCTCGTGGGCGACTCCCACGCCGAGCAGTGGCTGGAGGCGCTCGAGCCGGTAGCCGCCCAGCAGAACTGGCAGCTCGTCGCGCTGCTCAAGGGCGGTTGCGCCTTCGGGGAGCCGACGGCACCAGGTCAGAACCCCGACTGCCTCGACTGGCTCCATGCCGCGAAGCAGTACGTCCTCGACGTGCACCCGGACGCCATCTTCACCGTCGCGACCGCCGCGTCCCCGACCGGCCCGGACGAGCGCCTCGTCACGGGATACCGGGACCTCGTCACCGAGATGACCGGCCTCGGCATCGACGTCCTCGGGGTCCGGGACAACCCCCGCTTCGCCGTCGACATGTACGAGTGCGTCGAGCAGCGGGGGGCGGACCCGTGCGAGGTGGACTTGGACCGGGCGCTGGCGCCCGTCAGTCCCGCCGAGGCCCTGTCCGGGATCCCGGGGTTCTTCCCGGTCGACCTGACCGACCGGTTGTGCCCCGGCACCGCGTGCCCGCCGGTGATCGGCAACGTCTACGTCTATCTCGACGACAACCACCTCACGGCGGACTACGCCGCCACCCTCGCCACCGACCTGCGGGAGCGGCTGCTGGCCGTCACGGGCTGGTGACGCCCGCCACCGTCGCCGCGCCGGCCGCTCCGTAACAACGGACCGGCGCCTGCCGATGGAGATGGTGCAGCGGCCCGGACGCCTCGTCCGCGCCGCGAGAAGGCCGCAGTCGCGGCGTCTCGTCAGCGCGAGGAAGAGGTCGGCTGGTGCGCCGCGTCAGAGCATCCGTGGTTTCGTTCGCCGTCCTCACGGCCCTGGTCGCCGGCGGAGGGACGACGGCGGCCGGCGCCACCCCCGGGGAGGACGCGGCGGCGCCGCACACCATCGAGGTCGCGCCCGGAGCCGAGGGGCTGGTCCGGCAGGAGCTCGCCGAGATGGGCGTGACGCCCGACTACGAGTTCACCGCCACCGCTGACGGGTTCACCGCCGAGCTCACCGAGGCGCAGGCGGACCGGCTCGAGACCCTCCCCGCGGTGGAGTCGGCCGAGCCGGCCCGGCCCATCGGCATCCTGGACACCCAGGACCGCGCGCCGTGGAGCCTCGACCGCATCGACCAGGTCTCGGGGACGGACGGTCGCTACACCTACCCCAGCTCCGCCGGACTGGGGGTGCGCGTGTACGTCGTCGACACGGGCGTCACGCCGCTGGCCGACTTCGGCGGCCGCGTCGCGCCGGGGGCGGACTTCACCGGCGATGGCCGCAACACGACCGCCGACTGCCAGGGGCACGGCACGCACGTGGCCGGCACCATCGCCTCGCAGACCTACGGGGTGGCGAAGCGGGCGACCATCGTGCCGCTGCGTGCCCTGCGGTGCGACGGCAACGGGGTGACGAGCGACGTCCACAAGGCCGTCGACTGGGTGCTGACCCATCACCCGGCGGGGACGCCCGGCGTCATCAACCTCAGCATCGGCGGCGCCGAGGTCGACCGCAGCCTCGAGGCGGCCATCCAGGCGGCCATCGACGCCGGGATCACCGTGGTGGCGGCCGCGGGCAACAACAACGGCGACGCCTCCCGGGTCTCGCCCGCCGACATCGACGACGCCATCACCGTGGCCGCCTCGACCGGGGCGGACGCCCGCTGGGTCGACGACGCCCAGAACGGCTCGAACTGGGGCCCGCAGGTCGACCTGTTCGCCCCCGGCACCGCCATCCGGTCGCTGTACTTCGACGGCCGGGTCGCCCTCATGACCGGCACGTCGATGGCCGCCCCGCACGTCGCGGGGGCGGTGGCCCTCTACCTCGCCAACGCGCCGACGGCCAGCCCCGCCGCCGTCGCCGCGGCCCTCCGCAGCGGCGCCAGCGCCGGGGTGCTGAGCGCCGCCGGGCTCAACGGCTCACCGAACCTGTTGCTCAACGTCCGGGCGGCCCTCGCCCCGGCCGCGCCGGCGACGAACGCGGTGGCGCGCGCCGGCGGTCGGGACCGGTACGAGACCTCCGCCGCCGTCTCCGCCGCGACATTCGACCCGGGGGTCGCCGTCGCCTACGTCGCCACGGGCGCGCAGTTCCCCGACGCGCTGTCCGGCGCCTCCGCCGCCGCGCACGACGACGGCCCCGTGCTGCTCGTGCGCCCCACCGCGATCCCGCCCGCGATCGGCGCCGAGCTGGGCCGGCTGCGGCCGCGGGCGATCGTCGTCCTGGGCGGGGAGGGGGCGGTGGCCCCGGCCGTCTACTCCGCGCTGGGCGCCTACACCGACGGCGCGGTGACTCGCCTGGGTGGGGCCGACCGGTACGCGACCGCGGCGGCCATCTCCGCCGCCACGTTCGCCGCCGGCGCGCCGGTCGCCTACCTCGCCACCGGCGCCAGCTATCCCGACGCCCTCGCCGGCGGCGCGGCCGCCGGCGGCACCGGCCCGGTGCTGCTCACCGCGAAGGCGACGATTCCGCCGGCGGTGGCCGCCGAGCTGGCCCGGCTCCGGCCCCGGCGGATCGTGGTCCTCGGCGGGGAGGGGACGGTCGCCCCGGCCGTCGTGACCGCGTTGCGCGCCTACACCGACGGCGCGGTGACCCGGCTCGGTGGCGCCGACCGGTACGCCACCGCGGCGGCGGTCTCCGCCGCCACCTTCGCCGGCGGCGCGGCGGTGGCCTACCTCGCGACCGGCACCGACTTCCCCGACGCCCTGTCCGGCGCGGCCGCGGCCGGTGGGGCCGGGCCAGTGCTCCTCGTCGGCCGGGACGGGAACGTGGGGCCGGCCCTGGCCGAGCTCGGCCGGCTCCGCCCGGGCCGGATCGTCGCCCTCGGCGGCGAGGCCTCGGTCGGCCGCCCGGTGTTCGACGCGCTCGGCTGGTACGTCGCCCGCTGACGTCCACCCCCGCGACGTCCGGGCTACCCGATCCGCCCGCCGAACGGGAGCAGGTTGGTCTCGAGCATCGGCACCAGCTCGACCGTCTTGCCGGGGGAGGGGGACTGCAGGCGCATGTGCTTGCCGGTGACGGGGTCGACCCCGGCGTAGAGCGCGTCGTGGTAGATCCCCGTCGGCTCGCCGTCGCTGGACCAGAACACGATGTCGCCGGGCGTCAGGTCCGCCAGCGCGACCCGGCGGGTGGCGGCCCACTGCTGCTTGGTGGTGCGCGGCACGGTCGCCCCGGCGTGCTGGTAGGCCCGCATGATCAGGCCGGAGCAGTCGTAGCCGGTGTGGCCGCCCTCGGGCCCGGTGCCGCCGTAGAGATAGGGCACACCGAGCTGCGTGCCGGCCCAGGCCAGGGCCGCGGCCCCGGCGCCCTTGCTGGCCGGCGGCGGGGTGTACGTGGCGGCGATCTTCGCGATCTCGCCCGAGCCGGTCGCCTGCGCGAGCACGGCGTCGCTCACCGCGCCGGGGCCGCCGAGGACGACGACACGTTGGGGCGCCAGCCGGGTGAGCTCGGTGCGGACGGCGGCCGGCACGCCGTCGGGGGTGACTAGCAGCACCGGCGCGCCGGACATGCCGGCCACCGGTGCCCCGGCGAGCGCGTCGGGAAAGTCCCGGCCGCTGGCCAGGTACGCCACCGGCACGCCCGCCGCGAACGTGCTCGCGGAGACCTGCGCGGAGGTGGCGTACCGGTCCGCGCCGGCGGTGCGGCTCACGGAGCCGTAGCGGGCCAGCTCGGCCTTGACGGCGTCGCTGACGGCGCCGACGCCGCCGAGGACCACGACGCGCCCGGGCCGCAGGCGCTCGAGCTCGGCGCGCACCTCCGCGGTGATCCGGTCGCCCGGGACGAGCAGCAGCGGGGCGCCGCGGCTGCCGGCGGCGGCGGCGCCGGACAGGGCGTCGGGGTAGTCACGCCCGCTCGCGACGTAGGCCACCGGCACGCCCGCGCCGAAGGCGGACGCGGAGAGCCTCGCCGAGGTGGCGTACCGGTCGTCGCCGCTGATC
Source organism: Georgenia ruanii (assembly GCF_009193175.1). Taxonomy (GTDB): domain Bacteria; phylum Actinomycetota; class Actinomycetes; order Actinomycetales; family Actinomycetaceae; genus Georgenia; species Georgenia ruanii. The sequence continues at coordinate 70,848 of NZ_VUKE01000002.1, forward strand.
CGGCTCACCTGACCAGTCGTGTGGGCCTTGAGGGCCTGGAGGATGGCGTCACCGACCGCCCCGGGACCGCCGAGCACGACGATCCGCCCGGGGCGCAGGCGGTCCAGCTCGGTCCGCACCGTGGCCGGGACCGCGGTCGGGCTGACGAGCAGCACCGGAGCCCCCTGCCGGCCCGCCACCGCCGCCCCGGCGAGGGCGTCGGGGTAGTCCAGCCCGCTGGCGACGTAGGCGACGTCGACGCCGCGCGGAAAGGTCGCGGCGGAGATGGTCGCGGACGTGGCGTACCGGTCAGCCCCGGCGAGCCGGGTCGCCGACGTCGCTGCGTGGGCCGCCGGGACCGGGGCGACCAGCGTCAGCAGCGCGACGGTGAGCACGACGGCGCGCGAACGACGAGGCAACATCAGCGGGCCGGGACGGGGAAGACGATCACGCCGTCCATCCTGACGGCTGCGGACCTAAAACCGGACGAGTACCGACCGAGTGTTGCGGATCATGCGTGGCGCCGGCGACCGGCGCGGGCTCCCGAGGTCCGCGCGGGCGGAGACAGCCGGCGCGGCCGTCAGGGCGTGACGTCGGCCGCGGTGAGCTGCCCGTCGCGCATGCGCTGGAAGAAGGTGGGGGCCTTGTCCTGGTCGAGCAGCACGGCCGACCCGATGCGGCCCGGCCGGTAGTTCAGGTTCGCGACCGGCGGGGTGCCGACGATGCCGTTCGGCCCGGTGGCGGCGCGGAACGCCAGCGCCATGCGGCCCAGGTCGACGATGCCCGTGTCGGTGTCCACCACCAGCGCGCCGGTGCCGGCGTCGAGGAGCTTCACCTGATCGGCGGGGTTGAGCAGGGTGGCGGGCGTGGCCACCTTCTTCACCACGGCGCCGACCACCTGCCGCTGCCGCTCGGCACGCCCGATGTCGCCCTTGGGGTCCTGCTTGCGCATCCGGGAGAACGCCAGCGCGGTGGGGCCGTCGGCGATGTGGCACCCGGCGGTCCACTCGAGCATGCTCTCCGGGTCGCTCACGTTGTAGTCGAGGCAGAGCTCGACCCCGCCGACGGCGTCGACCACCTGCTGCACGCCGCCCATGCCGATCTGGACGTAGTGGTCCACGGTCAGCCCGGTGAGGTGTTCGACGGTCTGCACGAGCAGCGGGGCGCCGCCGAGGGCGTAGGCGGCGTTGAGCTTGTTGCCGCCGTGCCCGGGGATCTCGACGTAGGTGTCGCGCGGCAGGGAGATCAGCGCCGCGGGCCCGGAGGCGGGCTGCTGCAGCAGCATGATCGAGTCGGTGCGCTGGCCCTCGGTGCCGTCGGGGATGGTGCCGTCCGCGCGCGAGTCCGAGCCGGCGATCAGGTAGGTGGTGCCGGGGGTGTTCGAGGCCCCGGAGAGGGCCTCGGTGTGCTGGATCTTGCCGTCGGCCCACACGAGCAGCCCCACCGGCCAGGCGATGAGCAGGACGAGCAGCACCACGAGCAGCACGGTGAGCGGACGGCGCCGCCGCCGGCGACGGCCCGCGACGGGCGCCGGGGGAGTCGCGCGGTATGGCCGGGGCGGCGCCGACGGGGCCGGGCGCCGACCGGTCGGTTCGTACAGCCGCGTGCCCGTCGGGGCGGACGCGGCGGGCCGGCCGCCCGGTGAGTACGACGGCGGCGTCCCCGGCCGTGGCTCGCGCACCGATCGACGCTGGACGGGCGTCGGCCCGGCCACCCGTCGCGGGTGTGGTGCCGCGGGGCCCTGGTCCGGCCCCACCGGCCGGGCGCCCCGGGCGTCGGGGCGGCGGCCGCCGGAGCCCGGGGTGAAACTGGGCGGCGGGTTGTCCTTGGCCATCGCCGCCCCTTTCGTTGGTTTGTGCCGCACGGCGCGGCGTGCCGTCAGCGTAGGCGCCCGGTGGGCGCCGCCGGGCATCCTAGCGGTGCCTCACCGGGTGCAGGCCGGTGTGGTGGGCTCCGGGGCCGCGGAGACCGCCCCGTCGTCCGCGGGCGCCGACGGCGTCTCGGTCCCCTCGTCGGCGGGCGACGACGGGGTGGCCGGCACCGGGGCCTCGCCGGTGCCGGAGAGGGTGCCCTCGATCGCCAGGTCGGCCGCGAGGGCGTCCCACAGGTCCGCGGCCTCGGCGGCGGGCCGGACCCGCGCCCCGGCCCAATCGAAGGGCATGGTGGCGAACGCGATGCTGGCGGGGTCGATCCCGCGCAGTGAGTTGGCGAGCCCGGCCAGCACCGGGATCTGCCCGACCTCGGGGCCGGTCGTCAGCGTGGAGGTGGCGGCGTCGAGGAACTGGTAGAGGGCCGGCAGGTCGGTGAGGAGGTTCTTGCCGAGCGCCTCGCGGGCGATCGCCGCGACGAGCTCCTGCTGCCGGCCGATGCGGGAGATGTCCGAGCCGTCGCCCACGGACTTGCGCACCCGGGCAAAGCCGAGCGCGTTGTGCCCGTCGAGCACCTGGCAGCCGGCCGTGAGATAGAGGTCGGCCTGCCTGTCGTTGATGTTCTGGTCGACGTTCATCGGCACCCCGCCGAGGGCGTCGACCACGCTGATGAACCCCGCGAAGTCCACGACGACGAAGTCGTCGATGAAGACCCCGGTGAGGTTCTCCACCGTGCGGATCGTGCACGCGGCGGCCGCGCCGACGTCGCCGGTCTGCCCCCCGATGGAGAACGCGGAGTTGAACATCGCGCCGTTCGCCGCACGCGTCTCCGTGCCGTTGGGGAGCCGGCACGAGGGGATGTCCACGAGGGCGTCACGCGGGATGGAGACGACCTCGACGCGGGAGCGGTCGGCGGAGACGTGCACGATCATCGTCGTGTCCGCGCGCATGCCGTCGACGCCGGAGTGGTCGTCGTTGGCGCCGGCGCGGGAGTCCGAGCCCAGGACGAGCAGATTGAGGGCCTTCCCGGCCTTGGCATCGATCGGTGCCGCCTCGGCCCCGCCGGTGGGCCGGTCGCCGAGCAGGGCCGAGATGTCTTGGCGGTCGACGTTGCCCTGGATGTCGGAGTAGGCCAGCGCACCGCCGGTGCCGGCGAAGAGGACCAGGCCCAGGGCGCCGGTGCCGACCTTGCTGAGCAGCCGATGCCGGCGCCGGTCGCGCCCGTGCCGCGGTGTGCCAGGCGCAGGTCGTCCGCGCCGTGCGTGTCGCGCCGCGGCCTCGCGGGCAGCGCGGCGACCACCGACCGGCGCTGCAGCCGTGCGGCGGCCGCTCCTGGCGGAGGAGAGGGGGCTCGACACAACACGCGATCCTACGGAATCGGAGGGCATGGGTGATATCAGCGACGCGTGTGGCGGCGTAGAGACTTCGTGGAGATTCTCCGCGGTGAGCCCCGCGACAGCAGGCCGTTCCTGTCCGCAAATGTGCCACGATCGTCGGTGGAGGGCCGATCCGGCCGCTCCGGCCCCGCTTCCGCCACCGGCCCGCGGGGGCACGCACTTCCGGCAACTCAAAGGCGTCCATGCGCATCGTCCTGACCACACGGATCTTCACCCCCGAGCCGGCCGCGGCCTCCTTCCGGCTGCACGCGCTCGTCACCGCGCTGGGCCAGGTGGGGCATCGGGTGACGGTGCTCACCACCCGCTACCCGGAGGCGGAGGCGGTGGATCCGGCGGGCGCGGTGGTCAAGCGCTGGCCCGTGCTGAGGGACGCGCAGGGGTACGTGCGCGGGTACCTCCAGTACGTCAGCTTCGACGCCCCCCTGGCGCTGCGGCTCCTGCGCGAGCCGGCCGACGTCGTTGTGACGGAGCCGCCGCCGACGACCGGGGCGGTGGTCCGCGTCATCGCGGCGATCCGCCGCGTGCCCTACGTCTACTACGCCGCGGACGTCTGGTCGGACGCGGCGGCGCAGACCGCTCCGGCCGCGCTGGTGGCGCTGCTGCGGCGGCTGGAGGGCTGGGCGATGCGCGGCGCCCGTCGGGTCATCGCGGTCTCGGACGAGGTGGCCGCGCGGGTGCGCGAGCTGGGCGTGCGCGAGGTGGACGTCGTCCCCAACGGGATCGACACCCGCACCTTCACGCCCGACGGCGCGGCCGCCTCGCCCGGCGCGTACCTCCTCTACGCCGGCACCGCCTCGGAGTGGCAGGGCGCGGACATCTTCGTCCGGGCGATGCCGCAGGTCCTCGCCCAGGTGCCGGAGGCCCGGCTGGTCTTCGTCGGCCAGGGCAGCGCCTGGGAGCAGATCCGGGAGCTGAGCACCGAGCTGGCGCCGGACGCCGTAGAGCTGCTGAGCACGATGCCGCCCGAGGAGGTGGCCCGCTGGCAGCGGGGCGCCGCCGCGGCGCTGGTGAGCATCGTCCCGGGGCAGGGCTACGACTTCGCCTACCCCACGAAGGTCCTGGCGGCCCTGGCCAGCGGCACCCCGGCGCTGTTCGCCGGGGTCGGCCCGGCCGCCGAGGACATCGCCGCACACGACCTGGGCGAGGTCGTCGCCTACGACGTCGACGCCGTGGCGGCCGCGATGATCCGGGCGCTGCAGCGTGGCCGGAATGAGGCCGTCCGGCTCCGGCTCGTCGAGTGGGTGGAGCAGCACCGGTCGCTGCGCACCACCGGCCGCCGGGCGGCCGGCGTGGTTGCCGGCGCCGGGACGGCCGCGGTGCCCGGCCGGCGCAAGAGCCCTGACGGCGATGTCGCCGCCGTGGCGGGCCTGCGCCGGCCCCGCCTGCGCCCCCGGCGGTAGCACACCCGCCGGCGTGGCTGGCTAGGAGGTCAGGTCGCCGCCCTTGGTGGCGCCGTCCGTCGGGGCGGCCTCCGGCTCCTCGCTGGGCATGACCTGCTCCAGGCCCGGCTGTGAAGCGGTCTCCTGCGGCGTCGCCGCGAGGCCGGTCTGGCCCTCGGCGAGCGCCAGCTTGCGCGTCAGGATCGTGATCCGCCGGTCCTGGGCGGCGAGGCGGCGGTAGTTGCTGGAGACGTAGGTGAGGAAGGCGATGACCAGCAGGTAGAGGAGCAGGTCGGTCCCGCGCCCGACCCCCAGCAGGTTCGCGACCTTGCTGAACCACGAGGGGAAGAGCACCGCGAAGGCGGCCAGGACCACGAAGCCGAACAGCATCAGCCGGCGGATGGCCTGATGCCGCGCGCCCGCGGCGGACCGGGTGAGCGGGAGCACCGTGGCGGCGATGCCGAGGAGCAGAAGGACCTGGATCCACATGGGCGCTCCTAGTTCACGAGCAGGTCGACGAGGATGTTGATCGAGTTGAGCAGCGATTGCCCCTTGGCCCGGGAGTACTCGGTGTAGCGGATGAACACCGGGTACTCGCGCCAGGGCAGCTTGGTGCGCCCGAGCTGGGTGACGATCTCGCTGGCGTGGGCCATCCGGTTCTGGTGCAGGTGGACCTCGGCGGCGGCGTCGCGCCGGATGACCCGCAGGCCGTTGTGCGCGTCCGTGAGGCGCAGCCCGGTGGACTGGTTCGTCACCCAGACGGCGGTCTTGAGCACGGCGCGCTTGGCCAGGCCTGGCTTGGTCCGGTCGTCGAGGAACCGGGAGCCGAAGACGATGGCGAGATCGTCGTGCTGCGCCAGCCGCACCATGGCCGCCGCGTCCGCGACGTCGTGCTGGCCGTCGGCATCGAACGTCACGACGAACCGCCCCGGGGTGTGGCCGACGACGAACTCGATGCCGGTCTGCAGCGCCGCGCCCTGCCCGAGGTTGACCGCGTGCTGGAGCACCACGGCGCCGGCGCGGCGCGCGCGCTCCGCCGACGCATCGGTCGAGCCGTCATCCACGCACACGATGTGCGGAAAGGTCTGCAGCGCCTCGGCGATCACCTCCTCGATGACCGCCGCCTCGTTGTAGAGCGGGATGACGAGCCACGCGTCGCTGAGGGGCGAGGGCACAGTCATGGGCGCCATTGTCGCAGCCGTCACCCACCTCCTCAGGTCATCGGGACCTGCATCACATCCTCCGCGCCGCCTAGCCACCAGCGGCGGGTGGAGCCGCCCTGGGCCTTCGGCCCCGGGAGCGGATCGGACGGGTTGGGCTAAGTTTTCCTTCGGACCCATCCCGGCCGAAGAGCGGCGCGCCGGCGCCGCGATGGAGGAGCATGCCGATGCCAGCGCGGATCGTGGACAGCGCGGACGTCTCGCCCGACGCCAGCATCGGGGACGACACCTCGGTCTGGCACCTGGCCCAGGTGCGTGAGGGCGCCGAGCTCGGGGAGAACTGCGTCATCGGCCGCGGCGCCTACATCGGCACCGGCGTGCGGATGGGCAACAACTGCAAGGTGCAGAACTACGCCCTCGTCTACGAGCCCGCCAGCCTGGCCGACGGCGTCTTCATCGGCCCAGCGGTGGTGCTCACCAACGACACCTACCCCCGCGCCATCAATCCCGACGGCTCCCTGAAGTCCGCCCACGACTGGGAGCCGGTGGGCGTGACCATCGAGACCGGCGCCGCCATCGGCGCCCGCGCGGTGTGCGTGGCGCCGGTGACCGTCGGGGCCTGGGCCACCGTCGCCGCCGGCGCGGTGGTCACGAAGGACGTCCCGCCCCATGCGCTTGTCGCCGGGGTCCCGGCCCGCCAGATCGGCTGGGTGGGGCAGGCCGGCGTGCGCCTGGAGCCGGTGCCCGGGGCCGACGGCGGAGCGCCGCGGTGGCGCTGCCCGCAGACCGGCCAGCAGTACGACGAGTTTGAGAACACGATCAGGAAGGTGGCGGCCGAGTGAGCCTGCCCATGATTCCCGCGGCCAAGCCGATCATCGGCGAGGACGAGCGCCGCGCGGTCGACGCCGTGCTCGCCTCCGGCATGGTGGCCCAGGGCCCGGAGGTCAAGGCCTTCGAGGCCGAGTTCGCCGAGCACTTCACGCCCGGCCGCGCCTGCGTGGCGGTGAACTCCGGCACCTCCGGCCTGCACCTGGGCCTGCTCGCCGCCGGCATCGGCCCCGGCGACGAGGTCATCGTGCCGTCCTTCACCTTCGCCGCCACCGGCAACGCCGTCGCGCTGACCGGCGCCACCCCAGTCTTCGCCGACATCGAGCCCGACCACTTCTGCCTCGACCCCGAGTCGATCCGCGCCTCCATCACCGAGCGCACCAAGGCGATCATGCCGGTGCACCTGTACGGCCACCCCGCCAACATGCCCGCCATCCGGGCCCTGGCCGACGAGCACGGCCTGATGGTCTTCGAGGACGCCGCCCAGGCCCACGGCGCCAGCCTGAACGGCGAGCAGGTCGGCACCTTCGGCACCTTCGCGATGTTCTCCCTGTACCCGACGAAGAACATGACCTCCGGCGAGGGCGGCATGGTCGCCTGCGCCACCGAGGAGATCGCCCGCAACGTCCGGCTGCTGCGCAACCAGGGCATGGAGACGCAGTACGCCAACGAGCTCGTCGGCCTCAACAACCGCATGACCGACATCCACGCCGCCATCGGCCGCGTGCAGCTGACCAAGGTCGATGCCTGGACCGCCCAGCGCCAGGCCAACGCCAAGTTCCTCGACGCCCACCTCGAGGGCGTCACCACCCCGCCGGTGGCCGACGGCGCGGTGCACGTCTACCACCAGTACACGATCCGCATCCCCGGCGCCGCGGGCGCCGAGCGCGACCGTGTCGTCACCGCGCTGCGGGAGGAGCACCAGGTCGGCAGCGGGGTCTACTACCCCATCCCCAACCACCGGCTCGCGTCGCTTGCGCCCTACGCTCCGGGCCTGGAGCTGCCCGAGACCGAGCGGGCCGCCGCCGAGGTCATCTCCCTGCCGGTGCACCCCTCCCTCTCCCAGGACGACCTCGAGCGCATCGTCACCGCCGTCAACACCGTCGTCGTCAAGGCGGGCGCCTGATGAGCGGCGCCACGAAGACCCTGCGCATGGGCCTCATCGGCCTGGGCTCCATGGGTCGCCACCACGCCCGCGTCATCCGCGAGACCCCCGGCATGGAGCTGGTCGCCCTCGCCGACCCCGCCGGGGACGCCTGGGGCGTCGCCGGCGACCTCGAGGTGCTGCCCGACGTCGAGGCGCTCATCGCCGCCGGCATCGACGCCGCCTTGGTGGCCGTGCCCACCGTCTACCACGAGGACGTCGCCCTGGCGCTGGCCGCCGCGGGCGTGCACACCATGGTGGAGAAGCCCATCGCCGCTACCGCCGACGCCGGCCGCCGGGTGGCCCAGGCATTCGAGGACGCAGGCCTGGTCGGCGCCGTCGGCTACGTCGAGCGGTGCAACCCGGCCCTGCTCGAGGCGCGCCGGCGCATCGCCGACGGCGAGCTCGGCGAGGTCTACCAGATCGCCACCTCCCGGCAGGGCCCCTTCCCGGGCCGCATCTCCGACGTCGGCGTGGTCAAGGACCTCGCCACCCACGACGTCGACCTCACCGCCTGGCTGGCACAGAGCCCCTACGCCTCCGTCTCCGCGCACGTCACGCACCGCTCCGGCCGCGACCACGAGGACATGGTGGTCGCCACCGGCCGGCTGGAGAACGGCATCATCGTCAACCACCTGGTCAACTGGCTCTCCCCGCGCAAGGAGCGCCAGACCGTCATCACCGGCGAGCGGGGCGCCTTCGTCGCGGACACCGGCGCCGGCGACCTTACGTTCTACGCCAACGGCAAGGTCCCCACCGAGTGGGACCGGATCGCCGCCTTCCGCGGCGTGAGCGAGGGCGACATGATCCGCTACGCCATCGCCAAGCGCGAGCCGCTGCGGGTGGAGCAGGAGAACTTCCGCGACGCCGTGCTCGGCACCGGCGACCACATCGTCACCATGGCCGAGGGCGTGCACACCCTCACCGTGGTCGAGGGCATCCTCGAGTCGGCCGCCACCGGGCAGAGCGTGCACCTGCAGCCCGCCGACGTCGCCGCCGTCGCCGGCTGAGCCGGCCTGCGCGGCCCACCGCATGACCTGGTGAGGGCGCCGCGGTCATCCGCGGCGACGCCTCACGCCAGTTCGGTGGTGACCGGGACCCCGCGAACGAGCGTGTCTCGGATCGGAGACCGTTGCTCGACCAGCTCGACGAGCTCGACGAGCTGGTCGCGGCTCACGCCCGGGGCGTCGAGCTCGACGCGTACCCGCACACCCTGCACTCCGGGGGAGACGCTGTGATCCACGCCGAGGAATCCGCTCAGATCGAAGTCCGCCTCCAGATCCAGGCGGTAGCTCTTCAGCTCGATGCCCCGCGCGGCTGCGTTGGCCACGAGCGTGACGGTGTAGCAGCCCGCCAAGGCCTGCAGGACGTACTCGGCCGGGGACACCGCGGTGTCGGTGCCCAGCAGCGCGGTGGGCTCGTCGCTCTCCATGACGTACTTGCCAAGGCGCGTCTGGTCGCTCGAGCCACCCTGGACCAGCGCACCGGTGGTCGCCCTCATGGATAGGCCGCCACGCCATTCGCCGTGCACGGCGAACGTGACGTGCCCGAGCTGGCGGTTCTCGGTGACCGCCTCGATCGTCGCTCTGAGGGCCTGCGCGTCGAAGCCGTTGATGGTGAGTGTCTCCATGTCATGTCCTTACTGTGTGGTCGCTGGTCAGTCGTCTGCGTAAGTCGTGCGCGTGGTCGTCTGCGTGGTCGGGGGTGGGCCGCCGGGGATCCCGGCGCTCACCACCGATAGAAGCCCTGTCCGGTCTTGCGGCCGAGCTCTCCTCTCGCGACCTTGTCGATCAGCAGCTCGGGCGCGGCGAACCGGCTGCCGAGCTCACGCTCAAGCTCCCGGGCGATGGCCAGGCGGACGTCCAGGCCGACGAGATCGGTCGTGCGCAACGGGCCGAGGGGATGGCGGTAGCCGAGCGTCATGGCGGTGTCGATGTCCTCGATCGACGCGACGCCCTCGTCGACCATGCGCATCGCCTCGAGGGCTATCACGACCCCCAGGCGGCTGCTGGCGAAACCCGGTGAGTCGCGGACGACGATGGACGTCTTCTCCAGGGCGGCCACCCAGCGCTGAGCCTGGCTGACGACTTCTGGTGAGGTCGCTCGGCCCACCACGATCTCGACCAGCGAGCTCGCCGGGACGGGGTTGAAGAAGTGGAGGCCCAAGAACCGGGCGGGATCGGTCACGGCCTGCGAGAGCGCGTCGATCGACATCGAGCTGGTGTTGCTCGCGAGGACTGCCTCAGCGCTGATCCGATCGATCCGCCGCAGGACGTCACCCTTCAGCGCGGCGTCCTCGGGCACGGCCTCGATGACGAGCTCGGCATCGTGGAGCACGTCCGGCTCGGTCACCACGTCGAAAGCTGCGGGTGCCGCCTGATCCGCTGACCGCGCGAGCGTTGCCGCGAGCCGGTCGCGGGCCTGGTCGACGGACTTGGGGACCTCCACGATCGTCACCCTGGCGGCGATCGACCCTAACGCGTGGGCGATGCCGATCCCCATCCGTCCGCCGCCGAAGACACCGACATGTGCGAGCGGACGCATCTTGTGCTTCAACGTTCCGTTGAGGGAGAGGCTCATCTTGCTTCTGCTTTCTTCGTGGTGCGACAGGAAGCGTGGGAGACCGTCCGCACGTGGTGATGTGCGGGAGAACCCGTGACGGCCGCGTGCAGTCAGCGGCGGTCGCGGAGCCGGGCGCGCGGATCAGGCCCGGTGGACAGGTCGGACCATCGATGTGCTCGGCGCAAATTTGGCCATCTGCTCGGCCCGCATCGCCTGCGTGAACCGAACGACCTGGGAGGCGACGGTCGTCAGCTGGATCGCGTGATGATTCGTCGGATCCTGGGCGATGGTCTCCATGGAGTTGACGCTGGTGTTCAGGGCGACGCCCAACGGAGTGGGCCAGGCGCGCAGAGCGTGGGCCACTCCCCGCAGGTGCTGAAGGGCGCTGACGGAGGCCTGCCATCCGTAGGCGACGGAGATGCACCCCACGGCGAGGCCGTCGAAGTAACTGCGGCCGATGCGCCGGAGGTCTTCGGCATAGTCGAGGGCATTCTTGATCATTCCCGACATTGAGCCGTGGTATCCCGGGCTTGCGATGATGATGCCGTCGGCGCGGGCATAGGCCTCGACCAGCCGCGTGCTGCTCGCGGAACGAAAGGAGTCCTCGGCGTCGTAGATCGGGAGCATCAGGTCACGCCCTACGAGGAACTCGACCTCGGCGCCGGCCTGGCTGGCGCTGTCGGCGGCGATACGCAGCGCGATCTCTGAGGACGAGTTCTCGCGGGTCGATCCGCCGAGGGCGAGGAGCCTGATGGGCGGCTCTGATTCCGGCCCGTCCTCGTGCAACCGAGGAAGAATCCGAACGGTGGTCGTCTTCTGTGCGTTCACGGCGGTTCCTTCTGTTCCTCGGATCGGGCTCTTACTCGTCGACGGTTTCACGGGGCCTCAACTGACCGCCATGGCTCGTCATCCAGAGTGTTGAGCGAGCGATTGGGGTGTGCCCCAAAGTGGCTCAAGGAGTTGCGGGGCAGGCGCGAGTGTGACGACCCCGTCGCTGAGGAGGGGGACACCTTCCGGGTCGCGCAACTCAAAATCGACGACCGTGCCGGTCTCGTCCTCGTGGGTGGCGTAGACAAGGCGCGCTCGGGTGCCGACAAAAACGGGCTTCCGGAAACCGCACCGGAAGTGCTTGACCCTGGCGTGATCCGTCACGCCGACCGCACCCAGGAGGGCCGACAGGCAGTACGAGAGGGTCGCGGTGCCATGGAGGATGAGTCGCGGGAAGCCGGCCCGCTGAGATTCGCGGAGGTCGGTGTGGAAAGGCACCCAGATCCGGGCGCACTCCGAATAGACGTGCGCGGCGACGTCGGTGAACTCGATCTCGACGGCGGAGCTCAGCGGCAGCTGGCCGTGGCCGGGCGGAGGCATGCGATGCTCGTCAGGGGGGAGGTCGGCCATGGGGGGCAGCTTGAGGCCGCGATAGAGGCTCGTGGCTGTGGTGATCGCGGCCGTGGTGGCGGTCGTCTTGTGCGTGACGACGAACTCGGTGGCGACCACCGTTGCGGTCGCCGTCGGAGTTATCGACGAGATGCGGCCGGTGACCTCCAGGTCGTCGTCCCACTCGAGGGGACGCATCATTGACGTGGAGCTGGTGAGCTGCACGACGGATCGTGCACCGGCGAGCACGGGCGCCTCACGGATGCGCTGCCTGATCAGCCATTCGAGGTGTGCCAGGTAACCGCAGTGCACGGTGCGCGACTCGCCAAGCAGAGCGGGGTTCGGGTCGAGCACAGCCGCGGCATAGTTCATCGCCCACCGAGGCTCGATCCGGTGACTGACCGGACCGAACTCGTGATCGGGCGCATCGGTCATGCCCAGTCCCCGATCCCGCTGCTGCGGGGACCTGAAGGCTGACCGCCACGGGGCGGCCCGGCGGCACCGACACTGGCGGCATAGGCGCTCGCGGGAACCGAGACAACGCCGGAAGCGGCCAGGGCGTCGATCTCGTCGGTCTCGAACCCGCACGACGTCAGGATGCCCATCGTGTCGGCGCCCAGGCCCGGCGCGCGCGCCGGCACGAGGGGCACCTCGGCGCTCATGTGGGCGACGCGGCCGGGCATGGGCACGTGCCCGTCACCGTGCCTGACGTGGGGCAGCATGTCGCGATCGGCGAGCTGATCGGACGCGAGCAGATCGTCGATGGAGCTGACCTTGCCGGTCGGGACCCCCCGAGCCTGAAGCCGCGCGACGATCTCGTCGCTGGAGTGCTGCGTGGTCCACGCGGTGATGGCCTTCTCCAGGCTGTCGTAGTCCTCGACACGCCGCGCGGCCGAGAGATACCTAGGATCGGCCAGCTCGGCAGTGCCCACCTCCTCGGCCAGCCCGGTCCACATACGCTCGGAGAGCGCGGCGATGTAGACGTAACCGTCACGGGTACGGAAGGTCGTGGCGAAGACGTTGGCGCTCCGGTTGCCCGAGCGGGCCGGCTCCATCCCCACGTGCGCCCGGGCAGGCTCGTAGGCGAGCATCGCGACGATCGAGTCCAGCATCGACACGTCCACGAGCTGGCCGACCCCGGTGCGCTCGCGGTGCTGCAGCGCCAGCAGGGCGCCGAGCGCGCCGTGGAGCCCCGCGGCATGATCGGCGATATAGGCGCCGGCCTTCAATGGAGGTCCGTCCCTCTCGCCCGTCAGGTAAGAGATCCCGCTCAACGCCTGGATGATCCCGTCGAACGCCGACAGGTCGCTCATGTGGCCGGTCAGCCCGAAGCCGGTCACCTGGACCATGATGATCCGCGGGTTGATCTTGCTGATCCGGTCATAGTCGAAATGGAGCCGTTCCGGCACGCCCTTGGAGTAGTTGGTGACGACCAGGTCCGCCGTCGACACCAGCTGGTCGACGACGGGCCGGGCCTCCGGCCGCTTCAGATCGATCGCCAGGGACTTCTTGTTCCGGTTCATGGACGTGAAGTAGAGGCTCTGCCCGTCATAGACCGGCTGGGCATGACGGGACGGTTCACCGCTCAGCGGTTCTAGCTTGATGACCTCGGCTCCGTGGTCGGCCAGGAGCAAGGAGCAGTGCGGGCCCGCGATGTAGTGGCTCAGGTCCAGCACGCGGATGCCGTCGAGTGCGAACATCGTTGATCTTTCTGTCGTGTCCAGTCGATCTGTCTGTCGTGCCCGGCGCTGTCCGGGCAGCGTCACACCGCGTGCAGGTGGGGCAGGACGTGGCGGTTGAACGCGGGATCGCCCAGGGACAGGTGCAGCATGCCGACGCCGATTTCCTTGAGCTCCTCCACCTTGGTGAGGATCGTGTCGGGAGAGCCGATCAGCCCGGTGGCGTAGCCCTCGTTCATGTCGAGCGCGGCCAGCTTGCTGTCCCAGTCGCTCCACATGCCCACGCTGTCGGTCATCTTGCGGCGGCTGTTCACGGCGTCCCAGTCGATCGCGCCCACCATCGTGTCGATCTCGTTCCAGGCCGCCTTGTCCGTCGAGCGGCACACCGGCGACGCGGTGACCGCGAAGCGCACCTCGCGGCCCTCGTTGGCGGCTCGCTTGCGCACTTGGGTGATGATGCCCTCGATCTTCTCGGGCGAGCCGCCGTTGAGGAACATCCAGTCGCTGTGCTTGGCGCCCATCTCCATCGCGGCCTCGGACTGCCCACCCTGGAAGACCTCGAGCTCGCCGAGGGGGCCAGGATCGATGATCAGGTCGTCGACGGAGTAGTACTCGCCCTGGTAGGCGACGGACTCGCTGGACCAGGCACGCCGCAGGATGTCGATGAACTCGGCCGAACGGGCGTAGCGGTCGTCATGACTGACCAGATCGGCGCCGAAGCTCGCGAACTCGGAGACCTTCCAACCTGAGACGACGTTGATCCCCCAACGACCGCCCGAGAGCCGGTCCATGGTGGCTCCCCACTTGGCGACGACAGCGGGAAGTGTGAACCCGGGATGGATGGCGGAGATGATCTTCATCTTCGTCGTGCACGCTGCGAACAGCGTTGACATCGCGAAGACGTCGAAGCTGGACGGGCCGTTGTTCGCGGTCCCGTACCACCGCTGCGGCACGAGCAGGTTGTCGATCAGGCCGTCCAGCGCTCCCACGGACTCCTGGAATGCGGCGGTGAGCTCGCTGCCGCCGCCGGCCTGCATCAGCTCGGTCTGGTCGACGGTGGTCGCCAGCGACGGGTCGCCCTTGCGGAAAAGCTTGGCCCGCAGCGTGGTGGTGGGTGCCCAGGTACAAGTTTGCACGGCTACTCCTGTTTTCTCGCGAGCCGCTGCTACGGCTGCGGTGTCTTGTTGAGGTTCACGACCTGCGTGCTCGTGTAGGCCCGGACGCCCTCGATCCCGAACTCCAGACCGAATCCCGACTGCTTCACACCGCCGTAGGGGACGTCCTGGCGCAGCGCGCCGTGCTGGTTGATCCAGACCGTGCCGGCATCGAGCTCCTCCGCGAGCTGCAACGCCCGGTCCGTGTCCTTCGTCCATACGGAGGCGCCCAGGCCGTAGACCGAGTCGTTCGCAAGCCGGACCACGGAAGCGGTGTCGTCGAAGGCGCTGACCGTGCGGATCGGCGCGAAGATCTCTTGGGAGAGGAGTGCGGAGCCGGGCCGGACGTCCGTGACGACGGTGGGCTCGACGAAGTAGCCGGGGGTGTCAAGGGTCCGACCGCCCGTGGCGACCCGCCCTTCGGAGGTGGCCAGTCGAAGCCAGTTCTTCGCCTGCTCGAACTGCTGGGAGTTCTGCACGGGCCCGAGTTGTGTGCTGGGATCGAGGCCGTGGCCGACCTTGAGCTGGCTAGCGTGGTACGCCATCGCGTCGACCAGGGCGGTGTAGACGTCGCGTTGGGCGTAGATCCGCTTGCTCGAAATGCACACCTGTCCCGCGTTCTTGAAGGATGTCGCGACCAGGCGCTGCGCGACGAAGTCGACGTCGACGTCGTCAAGGATGATCGCCGCGTCGTTCCCGCCAAGCTCGAGGGTGAGTCGTTTGAGCGTTCTGGCCGCCGTCTCCATGACCCGGCGCCCGGTCGCGGTGGAGCCGGTGAAGCTCACTTTCGCGACGTCGTCGGCGTCAGCGAGGATCGGGCCGACGTCGCCGCCGTCGGTGACGATGTTGATCAGCCCGGGTGGCACCTGGTCGTGGAGCAGCTCGCCGAGGACGAGGGTGCTCAACGGAGTGGTGGGGGCGGGCTTGACGATGACGCTGTTGCCCGCCATGAGTGCCTGGGTCGTCTTGAAGACGGCCTGGTAGAGCGGGAAGTTCCACGGCACGATCGCGGCGACGACGCCGAGCGGGCGCGGCACGAGCCACACGCTGTTCGTGTCGTCATCGACGAGGAGGGACCGCTCGAGCCTGATCCCGGCCATGAACTCGGCGAACTGGCTCGCTCGCGTGACGTCCGAGCGGGCTTCGTCGATGGGTTTGCCCTGCTCGAGCACGATCAGCGGTGCGAGGCGCTCCACGTTCTCGTGCAGGACGGCGGAGATCCGCAGGGCGACTTCCCGGCGCTGCTCGTACGTCGAGCTTCGCCACACCCGGAACGCGTTGGAAGCTGCGGCGATCGCGCTGTGAACCTGCCTGGGCGATGCCGTCGGGCTCTCGGCGAGGTGCTGACCGGTGCCGGGGTCGGTGATGCTCGTGCGACCCTCGCCGTCGACCAGCTCGCCCCCGATCAGCATTCTCAAGCCGGCAAGCGCCGCGCTGTCGATCACCGGGCTCGCGATGTCCGATTCGGTCGTCTGGTGCATCAAATTTCACTCACCAATCCGTTAAAGCCGCTCATTGCGGCGGTGAACCTCATTCTTCGCGCGAGGGTGAGCCCCATCAATGGAGGGCTGCCCAACGTGTACAGGAGCCACTGTTCAGGTCCACAGCCTCACGAGGGAGCGGGCACGAGGCGCCTTTCGCGAAGGGCCAACACCCCGAAAAGTGGCCCGGCGGAAAGTGCGACAAAGGCAATTCGCCAGCTTGTCGCTTCCGCCAGATACGGCAGGCCCTGGATGGAGACCGTCGTCACGGCAAAGCCGACGGCGGTCTGGACGGTCAGCGCGGTCCCGACGTGGCCGGGGTCGGTGACGTGCGACAGAGCTGCCGAGAACTGTCCGGAGTCGGCAACGACGCTGGCGCCCCAGATCATCAGGAGCGCCGTGAGCGGGACGAGGCCGAGCATCGAGACGCCGTACGAGGCGACGGCACAGGTGCCGCTCGTGACGAGCGCCAGGCGCGCCATGCGCACGGGCCCCGCGCCCTCGCCCCAGCGGCCCGCGGCGACGCACCCCGCGGTGCCGGCGACCCCGATCACCGTGAAGGTGAGGAGCCCGACGGCGGGGCTCTGGATGGCGATGCCGTCACCGAAGATCTCGACCGCTGCGAGATACGTGGGAAGCCACGTCCAGAACGCGTACAGCTCCCACATGTGCCCGTAGTAACCGAGATTGATGCGGCGCTGGTTCGGGTCCTGGAACATGCGGATCGCATAACGCGGGGCGAATGGCGCGGCGCCTGCGAGATGGGGACCGGGCCGAACCAGGACCAGGGCCACGATGCCGCCCAGGCCGGCAAGGAGGGCGGCGGCGACAAGCACCGGTCGCCAGTCGCTGGCCGAGACGGCGACCAGGAGCTGCGGAAGGCTGGAACCGAGCGTCAGGGCGCCGATCAGGACCCCCATGGCGAAGCTGCGGCCGCGGTCGAACCAGGTGGCCATAAGCTTCATGCCCACCGGGTAGACACCGGCGAGGCAGACCCCCGTGAGGAAGCGGATCAGCACGGCCAGGACGTACTCCTCGCCGATGACCAGCACCAGCGCCGTCAACAGGCTGCCGGTGAGGGCGGAGACGCTCATGAGCAGGTGCGCCCGGACCCGATCGGCGATGTTGAGGAAGGCCGAGAGCAGCGCGCCGGCGACGAACCCGACCTGCAGGGAGGTCGCCAGCAGGTTCGCGGCGGACGTTCCGAGATCCCACTCCTGCCGCAGCGCCGGGAGCACCGCCGACGCCGAGAACCACAGCGCCATGGCGAGGACCTGCACGAGCGCGATGAGCGCGAGCTGGCGCCCCTGGGACCGAGTCACATCCTGAACTCCTCATAGATCCACGGGAGGCCCGGGTGTGCTGCCTTGAGGAGACCGGCGTACGCGATCGAGGTGTGCGGCCAGTTCGTGACGATCTTGCCGTCCTGGGTGCTGAAGTAGTTGTTGCAGCCGGCTGTCCACACCGTGTCCGAGATCGACGACTGCAACCACTGGTTGAACCTGCGGTGGGCGTCGGGCCGCACCATCAGACCGGTCAGGCGGTTGCGGTCGGCGTAGGCGAGCGCACGGACGATGTGCTCGACCTGGCGCTCGAGGACGAAGACCATGGAGGTGGTTGCCGTGTTGCTGTTGGGCCCGTAGGTCATGAAGAAGTTCGGCAGCCCGGGGACGGCGACGCCGAGGAACGCCTCCGGGCCGCCGGCCTCTGCCCACTGGTGGCTCAGCAGCCGGCCGTCCGGCCCCTCCACCTCGACGGTGTTCAAGAACTCCTGGGCCCGGAACCCGGTGGCCAGGACCAGGAGGTCCACCTCGACCGTGGTCCCGTCCGCGGCGATCACGCGCGATCCGTCCACACCGACCAGGGCCGACGGGACGGTGGTGACGTTGTCGCGCAGGAGCGCCGGGTAGAAGTTGCTGTCGCGAACTGCTCTCTTGCAGCCGAAGGGGTACGAGGGTTTCAAGACCTCTTGGAGGGCGGGGTCGTCGACCGCTCGCTCGAGGAAGTCCACCGCATGGCGCAGCTGTCGGACGTTTCGCCGGGATCCCATCTCGTACTTGCCGTGGGCAAGCTCGCGTCGGAGGTACTGCCAGCAGCGTTCCGCCTTCTGCAGCGGCCCGGCCGGCCGCTTGACCGTCCCGGCGTGCACCTTGTCCGGCTTCGGCAGCACCCAGCCCGGCTGCCGCTGGAACAGATGGAGACTGTGCACGTGCGGTGCGATCGCCGGCACGATCTGGGCGGCTGACGACCCGGTGCCCACGACAGCGGCGCGTAGCCCGTGCACGTCGAGGTCCTTGGGCCAGCGAGCCGTGTGCGTGGCGACCCCGGTGAACGCGTCCAGCCCGGGTATGTTCGGGATCAGTGGGTCGTTCAACATCCCGACGCAGGCAATGACGCCATCAAAGTTCTGCTCGAAGCCATCTTCGCAGGCGATGCGCCACTGCTTGGAGCTGGGGTCGTAGACGCACGACCGCACGTCGCTCGATGTCCGGATCTTCGGGCGCAGGCCGAATCGGTCGACCACCTCGTTGAGGTAGTCGAGGATCTCGGGCTGCTCCGCGTACCTGCGGCCCCACTGCTTGCGCGTATGGAAGGAGTAGCTGTAGAGCCGCGAGTCCACGTCGCACGCCGCACCGGGGTAGGAGTTCAAGAACCAGGTGCCACCGACGTCCGGGTTCTTCTCGAAGATCGTGAACTCCTCGATGCCCACCTTCTGCAGATTGACGCCGGCAGCGATGCCGGAGATTCCAGCACCGATCACGGCTATGCGCATCGTGGATCCGCCCGCGTGTACAAGCATCAGATTCTTCCTCATCTTCGGGGTCGACCACGAGCGTGCCTGCTCGGGAATGTGACGACCATGGCGAGAGCCACAACAGTCCGGCCGCGGCGTTGGGAACGAGTCCAAAGAGCGATGCTGACTATTGCCACGGTCCGGCTCGCCGTTAAGACTCCGAGCCGTGCTGGCCGTTCGGTGCGGGTCGTGGACGGCGGTGGTGACGATGCAGTTGCCGCCGGCTTTAACGCATCGGTCCAGCATCTGGTAATCAACCCGGTTTTTTGCTGTCTCTCAGTGATTCCCCCCCAACTGAACCGACGGATGCTGTTGGATCAACAGGTTCCAGCCGGAACTGATGAGGCGGCTCATCCGAAGTTCCAAGAGAAGGGCTTGACGTGATCGACTCAATTGAGCCAGATGCGAGGCGAACGAAGATGCGGCCGCGGTTCCGTCGGATGCTGGGGGTCGCGGCTCCGATGTTCCTGGCCGCCTCGCTGCTGAGTGCCTGCGGGCCGGCGAGCGGGGTCAACGACGACGAACCGGTCAAGCTGGGGCTCGTCTACGGCATGAGCGGGGCGTGCGCGTCCGCCGGTGAACGGCAGGAGAAGGGGGCGCGCCTCGCCGTCGACCAGGTCAACGAGCAGGGCGGGATCGACGGCCGCACGGTGGAGCTCACCGTCAAGGACACCGCCTGCGACCCGACCCAAACGATCCGGCAGATCCGCGACCTCGCCCAGAAGGATGTCCACCTGCTGTTCGGCCTCGGCGTCAGCAACGAGGCGCTCGCGGCGAAGCCGATCCTCAACCAGGTCGAGTCGACGCTGATGGTCACCGCGGCCCACACGTCCCAGCTCTTCGACGACAACCCCACCGACTTCATGTTCCGGATCTCCGACGACGCCAGGACCAGGAACGTCGCCGCCGCGCGCCTCATGCACGAGAAGTTCCCCGACGCGCACAAGTGGGCCAGTGTCTCGCCGGACTACGGGTACGGGCACGAGACCTGGGAGTTCTTCCGCGGCGAGATGGAGCGCCTCGACCCGGACTTCGAGGTGGTCGAGGAGGCATGGACCCCGCTCGACACCACCGACTACCGGCCGTACATCCAGTCCGTGATGGGCGCCGAGCCGGACGGCGTGTTCTCGTCCCTCTACACCTCGCTCGCCGTGACCTTCTACCAGCAGGCCAAGCCCTTCAACTTCTTCAAGGACCTCGACGCGTTCCTCATCGTCAGCGACGAGCTCGAGGTGGCCAAGGCCATGGGCGAGGGCATGGAGGACGAGTGGGCCGGCTCGCACTACTACCCCGGCTCCTTCGACAATGAGCTCAACGACCGCTTCGTCGAGACCTACAAGGCCAAGTACGGCGAGGAGCCCACCGGGTACTCCTCGGAGTCCTACAGCGCGGTGTGGGCCTACAAGGCGGCGATCGAGAAGGCGGACAGCTCATCCGCGAAGGATGTGAGCGAGGCGCTGAAGGGCCTGGAGGTCGACACGGTCAAGGGTGTTCGCACGTTCCAGGAGAACGGTCAGGCACTGACCGCCGTGGCCTTCTTCCGGATTGCACCCGATGACGCCCCGCCGGGGTGGAAGGTCGCCGAAGCGCTGGCGGTGCCCGCGACAGATCTCGGTCAGTAATTCCGCACCAACAGGGGTTGGCTAGGCGCCCGCCTAGCCAACCCCGGAACCGAAATGGCTGATCACATGACACTTCTCCTGATCGCGCTGGTCACGGGACTTTCTCTCGCGTCCATCTACTTCATCGCGGGCGCCGGGCTCACCACCGTCTACGGGGTGCTCCACGTCCCCAACTTCGCCCATGGCGCCTTTCTCATGGTCGGCGGCTACCTGACGTACGCCATCACCCGCGGCATCGCGGTGAGCGTCCCGGTCTATCTCGCCGTGATCATTGTGGCGAGCCTGGGTGTGGGGGTGCTCGCTGCCCTGGTCGACGTCCTCGTGCTGCGTCGCAGCTATCGAGGGCAGGCCTTCGCGCCCGTGATCGCGACGTTCGGCGTCCTGCTGCTCGTCGAGGGCATCGTCGAGGCCGTGTGGGGCCTGGAGCCGATGGCTCAGGCGTTCCCCACGGGCACCGGAAGCTCCCTGGAGATCGGTGGGGTGACGGTGCCCTACTACTCGATCTTCACCATCCTGGTCGCGGTGGCGGTGGGGGTCGCGCTCTGGCTCGTTCTCAGTCGCACGTCCATCGGCATGCTCATCCGCGCCGCGGCGCAGGACAAGGAGATGGCGGAGGCGCTGGGCGTTCCCGTGCAGCTGATCTACACCGGCGTGTTCGCCGTCGGTGGAGTGCTGGCGGGCCTGGCCGGCGGCCTCGCGGTTCCGAACTACGCGCTCTCGCCCGAGATGGGCGCACTGTTCCTGCTGACCGCGTTCGCCGTCGTGGTGGTCGGCGGGATGGGCAGTATCCGTGGTGCTCTGCTCGCCGCGGTGGTCCTTGGCCTCGGTGCCTCCGTGCTGACGGTGTACGGGCCGGCACTGAGCGGAATTGCCCTCTTTGTTCCCATGATCCTGATCCTGCTCGTGCGGCCTCAGGGCCTCCTCAAAGGTTGGTGACTCTAGTGCAAAAGCTCAGCCTGCCCGGCGGCCGGTCCGTGCCTGCCCGAACTCCGACAGCCATTGTCGGCATCGTGATCGTGATCGTGCTGCTCCCTATGCTGCCGAGCGTCCTGGACGGCATCACCATCTTCTGGGTCAGCGGGATGCTGATCTCGATGCTGTTCGCTGCCTCCTATCACCTGCTCCTGGGCACCAGCGGACTCCTGTCCTTCGGGCACGCCGCCCACTTCGGCATCGGTGCGTACATCACGGCGATCTGCTACCGAGAAGGCTGGGGTCTCGTCCCCACGCTGGGCCTCTGCCTGCTCGTCAGCCTCGTGGCGGCCATCGTGATCGGGCTGGTTACGCTGCGTACCTCGGGCGTGCAGTTCGCGATCCTGACACTCGCGTTCAGCATGGTCGCCCACCAGCTCACGTTCCTGTTCCGCGAGTTCACCGGCGGTGATGACGGCATCTCCGCGTTGTCCCCGCCGCCGCTGGAGATCCTGGGGACGAGCATCGAGCTGACGATCCCGAGCGAGTTCTTCCGGGTGCTGGCAGTCATCGTCATCATCGGGCTGACGATGTTGTACCTGATCGACCGTTCCTCGCTGGGGCACGTCCTGCGGTCGATCCGGGACGACTCGATCCGCTCGCAGTACCTGGGTTTCCGCCCGCGCCGCTACCGCATGGTCGCGTTCGCCCTGTCCGGCACCTCTGCCGGGATCGCGGGGGCGCTGTTCGTCACGCTGAACGGCATCACGACCCCCACCACGCTCTATTGGACGACGTCGTCGCTGCCGTTGATCATGGTGCTGATCGGAGGGATGCGCAGCTTCTGGGGAGCGCTGATCGGTGCGGTCGTCTACGAGGGGCTCATGTACCTCACCGCAGACGTGGTCAAGGGTGTGAACATCTACCTCGGCCTGCTCGTTCTCCTAGTCGTCCTCTTCCTGCCCAACGGGGTGGTCGGCCTGAGGCCCACCCTGAGGAGTCTGCTGACCCGGCGACCGGGGGAGGCGCGCGAACGCGCCAAGAATCCAGTCCCGGCGAGCCAACCAGATCCGGGATTCGAGCTGGAAGGGGCACACAGTGGCCGTTGAGCTGCGTTCGAAGACGCCAGTCGACCACGAGCCGGAGTATGCGCTGCAGCTCGCGGGCGTGACCAAGACCTTCTCCGGGTTCTTCGCCCTCAAAGATGTGTCGTTGACGGTTCGGCCCGGGGAGATCCAGGCCATCATCGGCCCCAACGGAGCGGGGAAGAGCACCCTTTTCGCCTCGGTCGCAGCCGAGATCGCCGTGGACGGTGGCTCGGTCGCGATCCTCGGGCACGCGACGTCGAAGAAGGATCCGTCCAGCCTCGTCCAGCTCGGGCTGTCCCGCGCGTTCCAGGTGGCCCGGATCTATCCCAGCATGACTGTTTTCGAGAACATCATGATCGCGGTGCTCGGTATTGAAAGGCTGCGGCCCACGTCTCTCGGCCGCCGGGTGGGCACGTTCTTCGCGCCGCGGCGGTTGCTCAGCGCACGTGTGGTCCAGGCGGCGACGGAGACCGGCCTGGAGGACGTGCTGAGTTACCGGGCCGGGGCGATCTCCCACGGGGACAAGAAGCGGCTCGAGCTGGCCATGGCGCTCTGCATGGAGCCCAAGGTGCTGTTGCTGGACGAGCCCACCGCCGGGATGTCACCGGAGGAGACCGAGTCGACGGTGGCGCTGCTCAAGAAGCTGCACAACGACCGCCGGCTCACCATGTTGATCACCGAGCACGATCTCAGCGTCGTATATGCCCTCTCGGACCGCATTGCCGTCCTCAACAGAGGCGCGATCATCGCCAACGGCTTGCCCGACGAGATCCGCCGTAACAGTGAAGTCGCCAGGGTGTACATGGGCGGCGGAGGGGTGAAGTCATGATGAAGGTCAGCGGTCTGGACGCGTTCTACGGCTCCAGTCATGTGCTCTTCGACGTCTCGCTAGAGATCGGGGACGGTGAGTCCGTCGCTCTTCTCGGCAGGAACGGTGCGGGAAAGTCGACCACGCTCAAGAGCATCATGGGTCTGGTCGGCAGCACCTCCGGAACGGTGGAGTGGCGGGGGAGCGGCATCCGTGGCCTTAGGCCGTCGGTCATCGCCCGGCGCGGAGTCGCCTACGTTCCCGAGGATCGCCGCATCTTCCCCGACCTGACGGTGGAGCAGAACCTGCGCATGGGCCGCTCGGCGAACCCCAAGGGGGCGCTTGCGGTGGAGGAGGTCCTGGAGATGCTTCCCCTGCTCGCCCCCCTGGTCGACCGGCCGGGCGGTGTGCTCTCCGGCGGCGAGCAGCAGGCGTTGGCGATCGGGCGAGCGTTGATTGGTCGCCCCGCCCTCGTCCTCCTCGACGAGCCGTCGGAGGGTCTCGCGCCCCTGATCGTCGAGAGCCTTGGCCAGGTCATCAACGATCTGCGCACCCAGCAGGGCATCTCGATGCTGCTGTGCGAGCAGAACCGTGACTTCGCGCTGGCGCTGACGGATCGTGCCTATGTACTGGACGGCGGCCGGATCGTCTATTCCGGCACGACGGCGGAGATCCGGGCACAAAGCGGGGACATCGATCGTCTCCTGGGCGTCTAGGGGACCGGTCGATGCTCGATTCCGCGCTGGGTGCACACGGCAAGGCCGAGACGTTCGAGGCCCACGTCAAGCAGATGAGCGAAGACATCGAGGTACTCGTCGAGCGGGTCTTCGATCGCGTGTCCCGCCTTCCCGAGTATTCCGTGCTGGCGGGCCAGCCCGATGGCAGGCGGTACATGCGTGACGGGACCCGCTTCCTCATCCGCACCTTCTGCGACCGCCTCCGCGGGGTGTATCGCGAGGTCGCCCACGTCGACTTCGTCCACCGGGCATCGAAGAACAGGGCCGAGTCCGGTGTGCCTGCCCAGACGGTGCTGTACTCCTATCAAGTCGCCTCACGGGTCCTGTGGGACTGGTTGTTCGAGCAGGAGTCCACGCGCAAGGCGGGGGATCCCGTCGTCGGCGGGTTCTGGTCGGCGTGGATGGCCCATGTCGACCGCGCGACGCGTGCGGTGCTTGACGCTTACATCGCCGCGGCGAGCGTGGAGGCGGTCTCGACGTCGACCATTCGATGGCAGTTCCTGCTGGACTTCATCGGTGGTGAGCTCGCCCCCGAGACGTTGACGCACCGGCTGAACGCGATCGGGTTCGCGCGGAGCAAGTCCTATGTGCTGGTGGTGGTCGGCGCGGGCGGTCAGCACAGCGCCGTGCCGTCACGGATGGCGCACCTCGGTGGGCAGTTCGTCCAGAGCCTAACCAGGCTGAGCAGGGGCGCGCCACCGTGCGTGGCCGTGCACGGCCACCGTGCGGTGATCCTCGTTAGCGAGCCGAGGGTCGGCGTGGACGCGATCAAGAAGGCTGTCCTGGAGGTCGTCCAGGACGAAGGCGACAGCCTGGGCATCGTGGTGTCCCGTGAGGTCGCCTGGACCGTTCCCGGGCAACAGGTCTTCGCTCAGCTCGACGCGGTCGCCCGGACGGTACGCCCCGGCGAGGCCGTGTACGTCGACGATCTCTCGCTCGTCGACCACGCCGCCAGCCGGCTGCACTCGGAGTTCAATGAGATCTGCCCGCCGGAGCTCAGGAGGTTCGTCTCTCGTGTGTTCGGCGACCATCCCGAATGGCTCGAGACCGTGGACGCCCTCGTCACCCACAATCTGAACGTTCGCGACGCGGCGAAGGAGCTGTTCGTCCACCCGAACACGATCTACTACCGGATCGACCAGATAAAGCAGCAGGTCGGCATCGATCCCACCGCGATCCGCACGCTCATGGACATGCGGATCGCGATCCGCCTCGCAAGTGCCCTCGAGGAGGTGGTGGCCCCCGCCTCGCTCCCGGCTGCGCCAGGTCTCGCTCACCTCTCGCAGGCCGGTGAGCTCGCGCAATGACGGCACGTCACGCCCAGCGGTCGTGTGCGGGGCCCGCTCGACGCCGCGACCAGGTTCGCTCGGGAGCGGCTGGACACCAGCGTCGCACGCGACCACCAAGAGCCTGTCGAGGTAGGGAGTCAGATGGCTGACCTCAAGGTCGAGGAGCGCGGCCCGGTGCTCGTACTCACCATGGACCGACCCGAGACCCGCAACGCGATGTCCCTGGCGATGGCCGAGGAGGTCGCCGCCGCTGTGACCATGCTCGACGACCGGCCGGACCTCGCCGTCGGCGTGATCACCGGAGCAAACGGCACGTTCTGCGCCGGCATGGATCTGAGGCAGTTCGCGGCGGGGGAGCGGCCATTTGTCGAGGGCCGCGGCTTCGCCGGCCTCGTCGAGCAGCCGCCCCGAAAGCCCTTGGTCGCCGCCGTCGAGGGATATGCGCTCGCCGGCGGATTCGAGATCGTGCTCGCCTGCGACCTGGTCGTCGCCTCCCGGGAGGCCACCTTCGGGCTTCCGGAGGTCAAGCGCGGTCTCACGGCCGCAGGCGGGGGCTTGCTCCGCCTGCAGCAGCGGGTGCCCTATCACCTTGCGATGGAGCTCGTCCTGACGGGCCGGATGTTTCCGGCGACCGAGGCGGCCGATGTCAGGCTGGTGAACCGGGTCGCCGAGCCGGGGACGGCCCTCGATGTAGCCGTCGCCCTCGCCCTGGAGATCGCCGCCAACGCACCCATGGCGCTCGCCGCGTCGAAGCAGGTGCTGCGGCGCTCAGTGGACTGGCCGCTCGAGGAGGAGTTCGACTGCCAGGAGGCGTGGCTGGGTCCGGTGCGCCGGTCCGCCGACGCCAAGGAGGGGGCCCTGGCATTCGTGGAGCGACGCGCCCCCCAGTGGACCGGTAGCTGAGCAGGGGCAGCTCACCGTTCCACCCTCGGGCAGGACGTCGCCAAGGCGGCACGTCGCCCGTCGTCGCGGCAGCGACCACTCAGGCTCCGGCCTCGGCACCACCAGCCGGCGCACAAGCAGTACGAGACATGGTCGCCCTTCCGTGGCGCCCCCGGCGACGGCGAGATCAGGAACCAGCCAGGGTGCCTGCCGGGTGTCGACGGCGGGTGAAAGCTGGACAGTGACGGCGCTCGAAGAGTGAACACACTGGAGACGATTTGGAGTGTGATCACTGTGGAGGATTGGGCGTTGATCAGGAGGCTGGCGGCCGAGGGGTGCCCAAGGCCGCGATCGCCAGACGGGTGGGGGTGTCGAGGGGGACGGTGATCAGGGCGGTCGCCTCGGACGGGCCGCCGAGGTACGAGCGAAGACTGCCGGTCCAAGAGCTCGCTAGCCTCGGCCGTTCATGCCGGAGTGAGGGGTGCAATCGTGGGCTCGCCATCCTCCGGCGGCAGGACCGCCTGGTAATAGAGATCCAGGCGGAGGACATGATGGTCCCCACCGGGCGCCGTCAACTGGCTCTCCCCGCGCAAGGAGCGCCAAACGGTCATCACCGGCGAGCGCGGCGCCTTCGTCGCGGACACCGGCGCCGGCGACCTGACGTTCTACGCCAACGGCAAGGTCCCTACCGAGTGGGACCGGATCGCCGCCTTCAGCGACGTGAGCGGGGGCGACATGATCCGCTACGCCATCGCCAAGCGCGAGCCGCTGCGGGTGGAGCAGGAGAACTTCCGCGACGCCGTGCTCGGCACCGGGGACCACATCGTCACCATGGCCGAGGGCGTGCACACCCTCACGGGTAGTCGAGGGCATCCTCGAGTCCGCAGCCACGGGGAGACCGTCAGGCTGGAGGCTGCCGCGCGGGTCTGAGCGCGACACCTGTCAGTCTCTCCCCGGAAGTTCCGGACGAACCTGTGTGACGTGTGGGACAGTGACGCGTCAATGTGCCGCCTTCCCCAGAAAGCACAGGCAATCTCGTGACCCCTCGTGCCCTCGCGCGCCCGGCCGCCCTCAGCGCGGCGCTTGCGCTGCTCGGTGTTGGACTGACCGCCGCGCCCGCCCCCGCCGAGCCGGCTAGCCCGGCTGACGCCCCGGCGCCCTCGGCGGCTGCCGCCGCTGGGCTGCCCGACAGCACCACCCCCACCGTCGGCGACGCCGTCCCGGTGAGGACCGAACTCGAGGCCGTACCGATGGACGACGTCGAGACGGCCACCGCCGGCGGCCGGCGAGTGGAGGAGGTCACCGTCTCCGGGGCCGGGGGCCATCTCGTCGTGGTCGGCGTGAGCTGGGCGGAGGTCGACGCCGACGCCGGGCTGACCGCCCGGTTGCGCAGCCGCGACGGCGCGACGTGGTCGGACTGGACCGCCATGGAGATCACCGCCGCGCAGACCGACGCCGAGGCCGACGGCGGCATGCGCGGCGGCACCGAGCCGGTGGTCGTCATGGACGCCGACGAGGTCGAGGTCACCCTGGCCGGCGCCCCCGGCACGCTGCCCACCGACCCCCAACTCGTCGTCGTCGACCCGGGCGAGAGCCCCGCCGACGCCGCCGTCCCGGTGGGGGAGCGGCCGCTCGGGGAGCCGGGCGCGGGCGGGGCCGCGGTCGGGGCCTTCGCCGTGGGCGCCACCAACGCCGTGCCGACTATCCGGACCCGCGCCGACTGGGGCGCGGACGAGTCCAAGCGCTTCTGGGTGCCGGAGATCGGCCAGGTCACCGGCGTGGTGGTGCACCACACCGCCGAGACGAACGACTACGGCCCTGAGGACGTCCCCGCGATCATCCGCGGCATCTACGGCTTCCACGCCGACAAGACCGGTCGTGGCTGGGGCGACATCGGCTACAACATCATCGTCGACAAGTTCGGCCGCGCGTGGGAGGGCCGCTACGGCGGGCTGACCAAGGCCGTCATCGGCGCCCACGCCTCCGGGGTGAACTCCACCACGTTCGGCATCTCCGTCATGGGTAACTACGACCTCGTGCCGGTGCCCGACGCCGCCTTTCGCACCGTCGCCCAGGTCATCGCCTGGAAGTTCGCCATCCACGGGATCACTACGGCCGGCACCGCAATCGGCAAGAACGGCGTCCCCATCAAGCGGGTGGTCGGGCACCGCGACGTCGGCCAGACGGCGTGCCCGGGCCAGTACTTCTACGCTCGTCTGGGCGAGCTGACCAGCCTGGTGGACGACTACCAGGCCATGCTGCCCGCAGGCCTCGCGGCGGACCCCGGCGGTGCGCCAACTGTCGTCCGGCTCGGCGGGGCGGACCGGTACGCCACTGCGGCCGCTGCCTCGCGCTTTGCCTTCCCGACGGCGGACGCCGTGTTTATCACCACAGGAGCGGAATACGCCGACGCCCTGTCCGCCGGTCCGGCCGCGGCCATGCTCGGCGCACCGGTACTGCTCGTCCAGCGCGGCGCAATCCCGGCCGACGCGCACCTCGAGCTGCAGCGGCTACGGCCCTTGCGGCTGTACGTGCTTGGCGGCACCGGGGCGGTCTCAGCCTCTGTAGAGACCGAGCTGCGCGCCTACGGCGACGTCGTGCGCCTGGAGGGGGCGGACCGATACGAGACCTCGGCCCGGGTGGGCCGCGCGACGTGGAGTGATGCCGCCACCGTGTACCTCGCCTCGGGGCAGGACTTCGCTGACGGGCTCGCGGGCGGCGCCGCCGCGGCCGCGAGCCGATCCCCGTTGTACGTCACGCCCGGCGGTTCCCTCGCCCCCGCGATCCGCACCGAATTACGGCGGTTGACCCCTACGCGCGTCGTCCTCCTGGGCGGCGAAGGGGCACTCAGTGCGGGCGTGGCCGGCGCGGTGCGGGACGCCTTGCCTGGCGCGGTCGTGACGCGTCTTGACGGTGCCGACCGTTACGCCACTGCTGCCGCCATCGCCGAGGCCACCTGGCCGGTGGGCGCCGACGCCGTCTTTCTGGCTACCGGCCTGCAGTTCGCCGACGCACTTACCGGCGTGCCCGCCGCGGGCAGAGCCGGTGCCCCGATACTCCTCACACGACCCGCGTGTGTGTCCCGTGGGACAAACGACGCTATGAGCGCCCTGGCGCCCGGCACGATCGCGATCCTGGGCGGCACGGTAGTAGTGGAGGAATCGGCGATCAACCGCACCTGTTGATTGGCGCTTGAATCCTCTCCGAGTGTTGCGTGTTGCACCCCAGGCGGCATCTGGCTAATCTTGCGGCGGTGCGGAAGGTCTTGCGGACATGTCTTAGCTCGAAACGGTCCCCTCGGGCGCAACGGTCATGACCAACATATGAGCACCTGGCCGGCGGTCTACTTCGTTTAACACGAAGGAGGCCGCCGGCCGCCGTCTTACTGGGTTTCGCCCGAAGGTTTTGTAGCGTCGTTACGGACCGACTCGGCGGTGGATCCTGGTGGGAGGCCGTGGATTGGGCTGTCGATGCTGTCAGGTGCGCAAAGGGAAGCCGACGGTCGCTTCCCGTATCATGTTCCGTGACTCGTCGCGACGGATTGCGGTGAACAATCTCAAATTGTTATCAACTTGTGACAATTGCATGTTGGGTTACGGTCGCACCACAGCCTGGCGGCATTGACGTAAGGACCTCGACAGCCGGACGCCACGCCGAGAAACGGACTTGCGCGAACACATCTACAACCCCTACCGTCACCTGTGACCCACCGATGTGAGTTGTTGGTGAAGCACGGCCGAGGGAATGTTCCCGAGGTGGCTCTGGCCAAATGGCACGGGTTGTGGGGACCAGATGTACATCTAGCTCGTGACCTTAGGAGGTCAACACAAATGGGTAAGATTACCCGCCGGGGCTCCCTCGCCCTGACCGCCGCACTTGCGGTGGTTCTCGCTGGCACGACCAGCGCTTCTGCTGCTGGCTCGATCGACCGCCTGTCCGGCGAAGACCGTTTCGGGACCGCGATCGACGTTTCGAAGCAGGCTGACACCGCCGCCAAGGCCGCCAACTACGTCATCATCGCTCGGTCCAGCGACTACCCGGACGCTCTGGCGGCCGCTCCGCTCGCTGAGGTGCTTGGCGGAGCTCCCATCCTGCTCAACGAGAACGACAAGGGCCTGCGGGAGGATGTCCTTAAGGAGATCCAGCGTCTGAAGGCACTTAAGGGCGGCACGCTTAACGCCGTCATCGTCGGTGGCACGGGTGCGATCTCGGCTCAGGCCGAGACCGACCTTAAGCTGGAGCTCGGCAAGGACGCTGGCGGCGAGTACCGCGTCTCGCGCATCGCGGGCAGCGACCGCTACGAGACGGCCGTCAACATCGCTGCCGCAGTTGAGACCGGTAACCTGGACTCCGACGCGGCTATCGAGGCTCCGAACCCGTTCGGCCCGAACCTTCCCGTGTTCGTCGCCGACGGCCTGGGCTTCGCTGACGCCCTCGCCGCTGGTCCCGCCGCAGTCAAGGCTAAGGGTGCGATTGTGCTCTCCAGGGGCACGGGCTTCGACTCCTACACGGAGACGGTCCTTGGTCAGACTGAGACCCGCAGCCAGACGCGTGACTACCTGCTCGACGTGACCGCCTCGCAGACCGTCTACGCCGTGGGCGGCCCGGCCGCCGCCGCCGTCGGTGGCCAGGTGAAGGCTGACAACAAGCTCGTGGGCATTGACCGGTTCGAGACCGCGACTAAGGTCGCGGGCAAGTTCTTCCCGAGCCCGACGGTCGTGGGTCTGGCCAACGGCCTCGACTACCCGGACGCCATCGTTGCAGGCGCTTACCTTGGCGCCGACGGTCCGCTGCTTCTTACGAGGGCGAATGAGCTGCCCGGGGTCACCGCTACCTACCTGAAGGACAAGGTCGCCGCGAACGTTACCGCGACGATCTTCGGTGGTAAGGGCGTTGTTGCCGACAGCGTCTCCACGAGCATCAGCGACGCGATCGGTCAGTTCAAGGTTCAGGCGCAGTTCGGTCTCACCGGTTCCGGTGATGAGCAAGTCCTGACCGTGACCGCGCTGCCGGCGTCCAGCGTTACGGTGCAGACCGCGAACGGTCTCGTCGACATCTTCAAGGGCGTGACGGACTCGAAGGGCATCGTCACGACGACCCTGGAAGCCGGTGACAGCGACCCCACCACGCTGACCGACGCCGACGAGGGCGCTAAGTTCCTTGTGACGGTCAAGAACGGAGACACGACTTCGACCGTGTACGCGGTTGTCAACACGACCCCGACCGCTCCCTCGGCCCTCGCAGTTGATGGCACGGTCACGAGCCAGGTCAACGGCACGATCGCCGCTGGCACCGCCAAGGTGAACGTCTACAAGAAGGACGGCACCTTCTTGGGCAGCAAGACGGTTGCCGCGACGGACACCACCTTCAAGTTCGACCTGAAGGGTGTCGCCCCGGCGGCCAACCACGCTGCCGGTGACCTGGTGCTCCGCGCCGCTGACGCCAAGGGCAACCTCTCCGCTACGGTCAACGTTCC
Source organism: Georgenia ruanii (assembly GCF_009193175.1). Classification (GTDB taxonomy): domain Bacteria; phylum Actinomycetota; class Actinomycetes; order Actinomycetales; family Actinomycetaceae; genus Georgenia; species Georgenia ruanii. Next base: position 102,464 of record NZ_VUKE01000002.1, read on the forward strand.
CGTGATCGTGGTTCCGGCGGCCTGATCCCGCCACAGAGGACGGATCCGCTTTGAGTGCGTGATCCCGCATCCTGCAGGGCCCTCCACCGTCCTCGGTGGAGGGCCCTGTGCGTAGTTGAAGTGTGACCGCAGGGCGGTGGTTAGGCCCGCCGCCGACTCATAGGGCATCACCGACTCCGCCTTCTCCGGTGCGGTCGGCGCCTGAGGTTTTCATCCTGTCCGCCGATAAGGTGAGCGGCACCCTCTGGGCGGTCGAGATCGAGGCTCCCACTCACCGTGGCAGCGCGGCTCGAACGAGAACACGAACGGACTGCTGCGCGCTTACTTCCCCGAGGCCACCGGCCTGAGCCTTCACTCGCCCCAACACCTACTGGCCGTCGAGAACGAACTCAACCAGCGGCCGCGGATCGTGCTCGACGACCACGCTCCCGCCGAGTTGTTCCAGGCGCTGTTAGACGCACAAACACAGTCCGTGTTGCAACGATGACTGGAACCCGGCCCGTCGTTCCTGGCCTACTCGTCGACCGTCGCCGGAATCTGCACTCCGCCGTCGACGGCGCGCGCGCCGCGAGAACGATACGTGTCATGGGGGCCGGCACGCACCGCTCCACTATCCGGGTAAGGACGGGCACGGGGCCGTGGACCACGTCAACTGGTATTTCACCGCCCCCACCCAGAACCACATCCTGGTCGCCGCTTTCACTTACGTGAGTAGGTGGCTTGGGGAACCGCCGGGTTCCATGGAGGGATTCCTCCTTGGAGGTTGCCTCAAATGTCTGAATCGGCTATGAGGTACTCGGTTAAGGTGTGTGGGCTGGGTGCGTGGTCCTTCAGCCTCGGCAGAACTGTCCCAATGAGAGGCGATCGGCACGATCGCTGACACGCTGGGGTGTGCACGAGACGCTGCGCGGTGGATGCGCCGCCAGGGGTCACCGGGCTGGATGGATTAGGTCTCGTCAGCGATCACGAGGTCGTTGGGGCGTAGCCGGCAGGTGTTCCTTCCGTGCTGGATCGGATGGTCCAGCGAGGGCTTGCCCCGACGAGGACCTTCGATCACTGAACGCGCTGATCCGTTGGTACCGCTCCCTCAGTTGCTGAGGGAATCGATCACCCGCGTTGCCGCGTGGCCGTCGCCGTACGGGGTGGCGTGTGTCGCAATTGGTCTAGATCGGGAGGCTGCCGCAACTAGAGCCTCGCCCGGCTCGACAAGAACGTTCCAGCCCAGCTCGACCGTTTCCACCCACTCTGTCTCGGGCCGCACAGTGGTGCACGGCACTCCAAGCAGGAATGCCTCCTTTTGGAGGCCACCGGAATCGGTGATGATGCCGCGGCTGGCCTGCGCTGCGGCTACCAGGTCGGGGTAGGCCAGCGGCGAGCGTGCGCGCAGGTTGCCGTGCTCGAGGGTAAGCCCAGACTCCTCGGCCTTGGCCACCAGGCGCGGGTGGGTGAGCAGCACCACCGGGTGGTCGACCATTGCCAGCGAGTCGAGGACCGCGGCGAGCCGGTCGTCGTCGTCGGTGTTCTCCGCACGGTGGATGGTTGCGAGCGAGAAGGCGCCCTGCTCTAGGCCCAACTCGGCGAGCAGCGCCGGCGGCCGGCCCGCGACGGCGTCGCGTACCTGCAGCAGCACGTCGGTCATCACGTCTCCGACCAGCGCGCTGCGCCCGGCCAAACCCTCGTCGGCAAGGTGGCCCATGGCGATCTCGGTGGGGGCCAGCAGTAGGTCGGCGGCGTGGTCGGCCATTACCCGATTGATCTCCTCGGGCATAGCGCGGTTAAACGAGCGCAACCCGGCCTCCAGGTGGGCCACCGGCACGTGCAGCTTCACCGCGGATAGTGCCGCGGCCAGGGTGGAGTTGGTGTCCCCGTAGACCAACACCCAGTCGGGTTGTTGGGCCTCCAGTACGCCATCGAGCGCGGCGAGCATGGCGCCGGTCTGCACTCCGTGGCTCCCGCTGCCGACGCCCAGATGCACGTCCGGATCGGGGATCTGGAGGTCGCGGAAGAACACGTCCGACAGCATTGGGTCGTAGTGCTGGCCCGTATGCACGATGACGTGCTCGACACCGCGCGTCGTCGCCTCGTGTGCGATGGGGGCAAGCTTGACGAACTGTGGGCGCGCGCCGACGACGCTGAGAACCTTCACGTCCGGCACTCTAACGGCGCCTGCGAGGAGCGCTCGGCGGCGGCTGGCACAATGAGCCACATGCGGGTCGTTGCGGTCACCACCTGGTTCCCCACCACCCGCGCCCCATCCTCTGGCACCTTCGTGGCGAAGGACGTCGCGGCCGTCGCCGCGGCAGGACACGACGTCGCCGTCGTCCACCTCGTCCCACCCCACCAGGACGACGGCACCCGGGCGCTCGAGCACGAGGGCCTGCGAGTGTGCCGCGTCCCCATGGCCACCAACCGGCCGGACGCCATCGCCGCGGCCGGCCGGGCGCTTCGCCCCCTGCTCGCCGGCGCCGACGTGGTGCACACCATGGCGTTCTCCACCCTGCTGCCCTTCGCCTGGCGGCGCCCGGCGGGGCCATGGGTACACACCGAGCACTGGTCCGGCCTGACCAACCCCGCCACGCTGCCGCCCGCCTGGCGGCTGGCGCTGCCGATGCTCAGCCGGCTGCAGGCCCGCCCGGACGTGACCACCGCGGTCTGCGACTTTCTTTGCCGCACCATCCGCCGCTCCCGCAACGGGCCGCTGGAGATCGTGCCGTGCCTCGTCCCGCCGCTGCACCCGGTGCCGCCGCGCCGGCACCGGGACGGCGTGCTGCGGCTGGTCGGCGTCGGCGGGCTGGTCGAGCGCAAGGATCCGGTCGTCGCGGTGCGCACCCTGGCCGAGCTCCGCCGCCGCGGCACGGAGGCGGCTCTGACCTGGGTGGGGGAGGGGCCGCTGCGGACGGAGGTCCTCGGCGAGGCCGACCGCCTGGGCGTCGCCGACCACCTCACGCTCACCGGCAACCTGGCGACCGCGGGCGTCTCGGCCGCACTCGCCGCGGCCGACCTGTTCTTCCTGCCCACCCGGGCCGACAACTTCTGCGTCTCCGCCGCCGAGGCGCTCGTCCATGGTCGGCCCGTGGTGGTCGGCGCCACCGGCGGGCAGGGCGAGTACATCGACCGCGCCGTAGGCGAGCTCGTCGAACGGCAGGACCCGGCGCTGTACGCCGACGCGATTCAGCGCGTCGACATCGCCACCCAGGACCTTGCGGCGGAGACGATCGCAGCGACCATCGGGGACCGCTTCTCCGCCGCGCAGGTGGCCGCCGGGTACGAGCGCGCCTACGCCGAGGCGCTCGCGGTGCGCGGACGGCGGGTGGGCGACCATGGCTGAGCGGCCCGACGTCGACGTCGTCATCGCCGTCCACACCCCCACCCGCCCGATTGCCCGCGCCGTCGCCTCGGTGCTCGACGGCAACGGTGCGCTCGACGGCCGGCCGGGCGCGGTCCGGCTGACGGTGGTGTGCCACAACATCGGCGCCGACGTCATCGCGGCGAAGGTGCCCGCGGGGCACCGGGAGCGGGTGCGGTTCCTCGAGCACCGCGACGGGCTGCGCAGCGCCGCCGGCCCGTTCAACGCGGGCATGCGCGACTCCGACGGGGAGTTCGTCTCGATCATGGGCTCGGACGACACTCTTGAACCCGGCGCCGTCGCGTCCTGGGTGGCGCTGGCGCGGCGGACGGGGGCGGAGACGGTCGTCTCCCGCCTTGTGCGTGGTGCCGGCCGGGCCGTCGTTCCCACCCCACCCGCGCGGCCGTGGCTGCGCGGGCTTGCCGACCCGGTGGCCGACCGGCTCAGCTACCGCAGCGCCCCGCTGGGGCTGGTGGCCACGGCCGCGCGGCGGCGGCTCGGCGCGGAGCTGGTGGAAGGCCTGCCCGTGGGGGACGACGTGCCCTACGTGACCCGACTGTGGTTCGAGACCCGAGTGGCGGTCGCCCGCCGCGGCCCGGCGTACGTCATCGGCGAGGACGCCGCGGACCGCGTGACGTACGCGGCACGCCCCATCGCCGTCGAGCTCGCGTTCGTCCACCACCTGCTGGACCAGGAGTGGTTCGCCGCCTACCCGCTGCCGGCTCGGCGGGCGGTCGCCGCCAAGCTGGCCCGCATCCATCTCTTCGGGGCGATCTACCACCGCCAGGAGCTCTCCTCGTGGACGCCGCAGGAACGGGCGGATCTCACACGGGTGGTCATCCACCTCGCCGCGGCCGCCCCCGGCTATGCACGCGTACTCTCGATCGCCGACCGGCGCGTGCTTGACGCTGCACTCGCGCCCGAGGTGCCGGCCAGCGACCTCGTCGCCGCAGCCCGGGCCCGTCGCCGTCACGGCCGACCGACCACTCTGATCACCCGTGACCCGCGCGGACTGCTCGCCGCCGAAGGGCCCGTGCGGTTCATGGCGGCGTCCGCGATGACGCGCCTGCGGACCTAACGCGCAACGGACCTGCGCCGGCTGTAATGTCGGCCTCCATCGCCTGGGAGGTCGATTGACGTGCGCAGCTTCGTCCGACGCGGCTCGGTTGCCGCCGCCACAGCCCTGACCTTGCTGTTCGTCGCCGGGAGCGCGGCCGGCGCGAGCAGCGACGACGTTCCGCAGCCCACGGCCGACGCGGTCACCCGGGTGGCCGGCACGGACCGGATCGGGACCGCGATAGCGGCGTCGCAGGCGCAGCAGCCCGCTCCGGTCGCCCCGGGGACCGGCACCGTCATCCTCAGCCGCTCGGACGACTTCGCCGACACGCTCACGGCCGTGCCGCTGGCCGACGAACTCGACGCGCTGATCCTCACCACGCCCAGCGGCGCGGACCTCGATCCCCGCGTGGCGGCGGAGGTTCAGCGGCTCGCCCCGGCCCATGTGGTCGTCGTCGGCGGGGCGGGCGCGGTGTCGACGGCCGCAGAGGCGAGCCTCAAGGCGGTCGTCCCTGGCCAGGGGGCGGTGGTGCGGATCTCGGGCGTCGACCGCTACGACACGGCCGCGCAGTTGGCCCGGTGGACCATCACGTCAAGGGGACAGTCCGCCCCGACCGAGCCGCGGGACATGCACACCATGTGGCCGATCGACGAAGCGAATGAGCGCCGGAACACGCCGGTGTTCCTCGCTACCGGCCTCGACTATCCCGACGCCCTCGCCGCGGGCGCGGCCGCCGCGCAGACGAACGGGGTAGTGCTCCTCACCCGCGGCGACCAGTTCGACGACCACACGGGCTTTGGTGGCCCGAAGCAGCGCAGTTACACGCTCAACTTCATGGTCGACGAGGAGGGCGGCAGGATCACGGGGCCGGTTCACACCGTGGGAGGCCCGGCCATGAGAGCCACCTCCGGCAATTACACGTCTCTCGTTGGCGCCGATCGATACGAGACGGCCGCCCTCGTGGCGCGGTACGCCGGGTGGTTCCCGGCCGCCGACACTCACACGGTCGCCATCGCCTCCGGCGAGGACTATGCCGACGCGGTGGTGGCGGCCGGCTTCATCGCCAACCAGGACGGCCCCCTCCTACTGACGAGGGCGGCCTCGCTGTCGGCGGTCACCGCCAACTACCTCGCGTCGGTGTCCTCGGCCGAGACCGCGACGCAGGTGCACCTCTTCGGCGGCACGGGCGCCGTTTCCGGGGACGTGGCCACGGCTATCCGGCGCGCGCTGAGATGACGCCTGTGCACTCCGGCTCACCCCGCAGGCGGGCTGACCGACGACAGCACCGTGGGAGGATGCCGGGGTGCCCGACCGCCCCCGCCTGCTGATCCTCGCCTTCTCCCCAATTCATCGCGACGCGCGGGTGCTGCGCCAGGTACGACTCTTGGCCGGCCGCTACGAGGTCACCACCTGCGGGTACGGGCCCAAGCCCGACGGCGCGGACCACCACGTGCAGATCCCCGACGAGCTGATCTACTGGCACAAGAGCCGGAGCCTGCTCATCCAGCGCCGCTACGCCGCGGTCTACCGGAGCAACGCCGTCGTGCGCCACCTCCGGGACGCTCTGCCCCGTGAGCACTTCGACGTCGTCCTCGCCGACGACATCGACACCGTCCCCCTGGCGCTCTCGCTGCACCCGCGGGGCGGCGTGCACGCCGACATGCACGAGTACGCCCCCCGGGAGAACGAGCACCTGTGGCGGTGGCGCTGGTTCGTGGCCCCCTACGTGCGGTGGCAGTGCCGCACGTTCCTCACCCGGGTGGACTCGGTGAGCACGGTGGGGGAGGGGCTGGCCACGGAGTACGACCGGGAGTTCGGCATCCACGCCTCTGTGGTGGTCAACGCCGCGCCCCTCGCACCGCTCGCGCCCGCCCGGGTGGCGGACCCGATCCGGCTCGTGCACTCGGGCAACGCCCAGCGCAACCGCGCGCTCGGCCTGATGGTCGATGCCGTCGAGGCGGCCTCCCGGCCCGTGACGCTGGACCTCTACCTTGTGCCCAACGACGCCGCCTACCTCGAGGAGCTGCGCGCCCGGGTCGCGGGCAACCCGGCGATCACCATCCACGACCCAGTGCCGCCGGCCGACCTGCCCCGCACGCTCGCCGCGCACGACGTCGGCGTGTTCGTGCTGCCCCCGGTGACGTTCAACTACCTGTGGACGCTGCCCAACAAGTTCTTCGACTACGTCCAGGCCCGCCTGGGCCTCATCGTCGGCCCCTCGCCGGAGATGGCCGGGCTGGTGCGCCGGCACGGCCTGGGCGCCGTCACCGACGGCTTCACCGCCGCCGACCTGACCCGGGCGATCGACGAGCTCGACCCCGCCAACGTGGCCCGGTGGAAGCACGCCTCGCACGCCGTCGCCGAGGAGTACTCCGCCGAGCGGCAGGTGCAGGGCTGGGCGGACGCCGTCGACGCGCTCGCCGCCCGCGCCCGCTAACCGGCGCGACCGCGAGGCGAGCGTCGCCGTTCAGGCGTGGACGTAGATGCGCCGCCAGTGCAGTACGAGCGCCAGCAGCCACCACGCCGCCAGCGAGACAAGCACGAACTCCAGTCGGGGGTCGGCGTCCAGGGCCACGGCCTGGGCGATCCGCTCGGCGAGCGGAGGCTCGCCGGTGCGCAGCAGCAGCGAGTGCGCCACGTGGGAGCCGAAGTACACCAGCAGGCTGTTGCGGCCCAGCGCAATGAGGGGCACCCCGAGCCGCGCGCGGACTGCCGCCCAGCCAGCGCGGGTGGGAATGTCGTGCAGGAGGTACCCGATGGCGAGGATCGCCACGCCCAAGGCCGCAGTCATGAGGCCGAAACTGGGCGTCCACAGCCGCTTCATCGGCTCGACCCACTCGGTGAGCACCGCCCCGGCGCCGCCCACCACCACCGCCCACCCGCCCAGCCACACCGGGGCCAGGCGCGACCGGCGGTAGCGCACCGCCAGATGGCCCGCCGTCACCCCGGCGGCGGCGGTGACGAACGTCCCGCAGATGGCCACGAGCCCCTCGGGGTCGTGACCCAGCACGCCCGCCGCGTACATGTGGGCGCCGAGCAGCGGGCCGTCGATCGCGCCGGACGGGTTGCACTCCGGCGTCAGGGCCCCGCCGGGGCAGCCGGCCGCCGCCCGGGCCAGCGCCGCGGCCAGCGCGCCGGAGGCGACCAGCGTGGTGAGCGCCCAGGCGCGGGCAGTGCGGACGACGTGGTGCAGGCTTGCGATGACGAGCACCAGCACGGCGTAGACCTGGAGCGGCCCGGTGACGCGGAAGGTCGCCCACGTCAGCTCCGCCGTCGTCACGGCGTTGTACGCCAGCCCGGCGAGCAGGAGCACCACCACCCGGCGGGCGGTGGTGCGGGCGGGCACTTGGTTCTTGTAGGCGAACGCCAGCCCGCAGCCGGAGAGGGTGACGAACAGGGGGAAGATGAGGTCGTAGGCGGTCATCCCTGACCACGCCGGGTGCTGCAGCTGCGCCGGGCGCGGGGAGAGCACCGCCTCGCTGCACACTGAGGCGATCAGGAGCAGCCCGCGGGCCCAGTCCAGGGCGGTGACGCGCCCCGGCCTCCCGTCGGGCTCGGATGCGGCGCCGACGGCGCGGTGGCGAGCGGACGTCGTCGTCCTGTCGGGTGCGGTCACGGGCCGCCACGGTATCGGACGGGCAGGGAGTGGTGGGCGACACGGCCGCGGATGCGGGCCGGGCGGCGTGCCCGTGCCAGGATCGACGGCGATGAGCAGGCTGCGAAGGTACGTGAGCGAGCACGAGTTCGTGCGCCACTTCCTCACCCTGCTCTCGGGCTCGGCGATCGCGCAGGCCATCCCGATCGCGGCGTCGGTGGTGCTCACCCGCCTTTACAGCCCCGCCGACTACGGCGTGCTGGCGCTGTACACCTCCGTCATCACGGCCGTCGTGACGATCGCCGCGTGGCGCTACGACGTCGCCATCGTGCTGCCGCGCACCGACGCCGAGGCCCGGGCGCTCATGCGGCTGGCGTCGCGGCTGGTGACGGCGACCGCGGCGGTCGTCACCGTGCTGATGGTCGCGCTGGGCGGGCACGTGGCCGAGTGGCTCGGGGCACCGGGGCTGGCGCCGTGGCTGTACGTGGCGGGGCTGAACATCTGGATCCTGGGCCAGACGCAGATCTACATCAGCTGGCTCAACCGGCGGAAGAGCTACGCGACCATGAGCGGCAGCCGGCTGCTGCAGTCCGCGGGCACCTCCGGCACGCAACTCGCCGCCGGGTTCGCCCGGGCCGGCACACCCGGGCTGATCGGCGGCACGTTCGTCGGGCAGATCATCGGGCTGGCCCTGCTCGCCCGGCGCTCGCGCCCCGAGCCGGGCGAGCCAAGGAGGGGGACGCGGGCGGAGACGACCGGGCTGGCCCGCAAGTACTGGCGGATGCCGGTGCTCAACGGTCCCACCGCGCTGATCGATGCATTCCGCCTCAACGGCATCAACATCCTCATCGGCCGGGTGTTCGGGAACGCCTTGCTGGGGCAGTTCTCCCTGGCCTGGCGCACCGTCCAGGCGCCGCTGACGCTGGTGAACGGCGCGCTGTCGCAGATCTACTACCAGAAGTTCGCCACCACAGAGCGCGGCGGCATGGGGACCCTCACCGTGTGGTGCGTGACGCGGTCGGCGGCCTTCGGGGTGGTGCCCTTCGCCGCGCTGTTCTTCGTGGCCGAGCCGGCCTTCGGGTTCGTGTTTGGTGAGCAGTGGCGGGTGGCCGGACGGCTGGCGGAGCTACTCGTGCCCTGGCTGTACCTGAACTTCATCACCTCGCCGCTGTCCACGGTGTTCCTCGTGGTCGAGCGCCAAGCCGTCTCGCTGGTGTTCTCCGTGGCGTATATGGCGGCGCCGCTGTTGACGCTCCTGCTGGTGGACGCCAGCCTCGAGCGGGTGGTCCTGTTGATCTCCCTCGAGATGGCCGCGCTGCTGGTGGTCTTCATCGGCCTGGCGCTGTGGGTGGCGCGGGACTGGGACCGACGGGCCTCCCGGCCGGCGCCCGCAGGGGTCGTCTGATCCTCTCCGGACGCGTGAGGTCCCACACAGTTCGAACTTGGATGGTCGCGTCACCACAGGTCACGGCGCCGTGCTCAAGATGTGCGCAAGGCGCAACGAAAGTGGAGCGAAAGCGACCGGAAGCAAAAAGGGACAGTGTTGGTCCGGCGAGGTAGCGTGCTCTTGACCCGCCCCGAAGTCGCCAATCGAGACGGAATCGGGACGGTAGCGCAGGCAACGGCGCGACCGTCCTGGGGCAGGGGGGACCAGTTGCACACGTTCGTGACCTTGGAGGTCATACACCATGGGTAAGCTCACCCGTCGCGGCTCTCTCGCCGTCACCGCCGCGCTCGCGGTCGTCCTCGCCGGCGCCAGCGGCGCTTCGGCCGCCGACAAGGTCGACCGCCTCGGCGGTCTCGACCGCATCGACACCGCCATCGCGACGTCGAAGGACATGTACCCCGACACCGACGCCAACGACTCGGCCGTCAAGTACGTCGTCGTGGCCCGCTACGACGACTACGCCGACGCCCTCGCGTCGACCCCTCTCGCCGAGGCTGCCTCTAACGCCCCGATCCTGCTCACCCAGCCCGGCAAGGGCCTGGACAGCCGCGTGCTGGACGAGGTCAAGCGCCTCAACGCCGAAAACGGCAACACCACGCTGCGCGTGATCATCGCCGGCAGCGAGGGCGTCGTCTCCGCCGCCGCGGAGAAGGACCTCGTCTCCGCCGTCGGCACCGAGAACGTGTTCCGTGCCGGTGGCGTCGACCGCTACGAGACCGCCACCAAGATCGCCAACGTCATCAAGTCCGGCAAGGTCGGCGCCGCCACCCTGGCGGACTTCAACGCGGTCAGCGCGCCCAAGGTCTACCTCGCCCGCGGCGACGACTTCGCCGACGCCCTCGCCGCCGGCGCGGCCGCCGCCCAGAACGACGGCGTCGTGCTGCTCACCAAGGGCAATGGCCTGGAGTTCTTCACGCAGGACTACTTCAACAACAACGCCCCCGCGGCCGCGAACGTCGTCGCCGTCGGTGGCCAGGCCGCTGCCGCCGCCGGCGCCAAGGCCAAGACGAAGCGCGTCGGCCTCGACCGCTACGAGACCGCCAAGCTCGTCGCCGACAACGAGTTCACCGGCCGCGACACGGCCGCGCTCGCGAGCGGCCAGAACTTCCCCGACGCCGTCGTCGCCGGCGCCTGGGCCGCCAAGAACGACGCCCCGGTGCTGCTCACCCCGAAGGCCAGCACCTCGCCGTTCACCACCGTGTACCTGACCGCCAACAACGCCGCGGACGTCACCATCTTCGGTGACGAGGGCGCCGTCACCAAGGGCGTCGGCGACGCCGTCAAGGCGACCCTGACCGCGATCACCGTGCCCACCGCCGCGTTCACGGCGTCGACCGCCGACAACGCGCGCACCATCGAGGTGACCTCGGCGAACAACGCTCAGCTGAGCATCGCCACCAAGGACGGCAAGGTCGTCGCGAGCCGCCAGGCCGACTCCGACGGCACCACCACGGTGACGTTCGCGGGCGCCGCTGCCGGCGGCGAGTGGCTCATCCTCACCTCCACGCAGTCCAACGGCGCGGTGGCGGCGATCGAGGTCCAGGCCCCGGTCGTGCTGTCCGCGGACGCCGCGACCGTCAAGGCCGAGGCTGCGACCAAGGCGATCACCGGCAAGGCGACCCCGGGCGCGTCTGTGACCATCGCGGGCGCCAATGTCGGGTGGACCAAGAACGCCACCGTGACGGCGAACGCCAGCGGCGTCTTCTCCTTCCCGGTGACCGACACCGCGAATGCACCGATCGCTGCGGGTAGCTACACGATCTCCGCCAAGCTCACTGGTGCGCCCGACGCGTTCCCGGTGACCGTCACCGCCGAGGCGCCGGCCGCGGCCGACGCGAAGTGACCCACCTCCGCGGCTGACACTGCGGGTGAGCGGGGCTCCTGCCTTCGGGCAGGGGCCCCGCTTCGTTCCCCCGAGGTGCCGGTGGCTCATACTTCGGCCGCCTGCCGAGGGACGGTCGGACACCGCTCAGTTCGCCGCGCTGCGGTACCGCTCTTGCAGGGTGGGGACCTGACGCGCCGCGTCGTGATGTTCGCGAACCCACGGCCCACCCGCGAGGGAACGTGACGCGGCCAGTGGATCACTGAGGGCGCCGACCGCCTGATCGACGGTGTCGTCGACGCTGCCGGTGAGGATGGGCACCTTGGTGCCCTCGGGTCCCGGGTGATGCGCGCCTGGCGCCGCAAGAGGCACGCCGATCGCCATGGCCTCGAGCTCGCTGACGCTGAGGATCGCCGTCGCCTGCCCGATCGCCAGATGCGCCGAGGCGAGCAGGCTGAGGTACTCCCGATGCGGCAGCCGGGGGACGAGCCGGACGCCGGCCGCGCTCGCCGCTGGGGCCCCAGGACCCCAGTCCAGGCCGACCAGCTCGACCGCCGGGCCGAGCGCGTGGGCGAGCTGCTCGGCGAGAGCCAGCTGGTCGGCGAGCCCCTTGACCTCTTCCCAGCGGGAGACGAAGACCACCCGCGGCCGCTCGGACGGTTGCCAGGCGGGAAGCTCGTCGAAGTTGACGAACACCGGCATGTACTCCGCGTCCGCGCGGGCCTGCTCGGCGTGCTCACGGTTGTCGGGCGTGGTGTAGAAGACGCCCACAGCCTCGCCGGCGGCCCGGCGAATCTCCTCGTGGTACGCGAGATCGAGCCACTGCGTGCGGATGTCCGTGCCGTGCAGGTGAAGGAAGTACGGGCGCGGCGGCATGAACCGCTCACGCAGCAGACGGGCCGAGGTGGCGTAGTGGACGTGCACCACGTCCGCCCGCTGCAGGGCCCGGCGGCGACGGACGAGATATGGCGCGTAGCGGGCCCTTCCCAGGCCCTGGAGCCGCTCGGGAGACACACTGGGGCGCACCCGCTCGGGCGACATGTACTCCCAACCCCAGCCGCGCGCCTGGGCGGCACGCACGAGGTTGGCACCCACGTTGGCGCAGTCGTTGAAGTGCAGGACAGCGGGCTCGGTCACGGCTCGACCATACGGGTCGCCGTCTGTCCGGGCCGCGCCTGCCCGTCTGTGCACCGCGGCGTTCCTCGTCGACCCACTGGTCTATGGCCGACGATGGTGCCCCTACCTCCGGGCAGGGACCCCATCCGCGCACCGTTACCTCACGAACGCGCCGAGGGCGTTGACGAGAGCCTCCGAGATGGCCACCTCGCCCCCGAGCACCACGATCCGCCCAGGCTGGAGCCGCTTGAGCTCGCTGAGCACAGAGGCCGGCGCCTCGCCCGGGCGGACGAGGAGGACCGGACCACGTCCGCCAGCGGCGGCCGCCGCGGTGAGGGCATCGGCGTAGGTGGTCCCCGTGGCGACGTAGGCGACCGGGACGCGGGGCGTGAACGTCGCCGCGGAGATCTTCGCGGACGTGGCGTACCGGTCGGCGCCGCCCTGGCGCGTCACCTCACCTCGGGTGTACCGGCCGAGAGCATCGACGACCTCTCTGGACACCGCCGCCTCGCCGCCGAGGACGACGATGCGCGCCGGCCTGAGCCGCTCGAGCTCGTCCGCCACGGCCGACGGCAGAGCGTGGCCTCGCGTGAGCAGGACCGGCCCCGCGCCGCCCGCTGCTGCCGCTCCGGAGAGCGCGTCGGCGTAGTCGTTGCCGGTGGCGACATAGGCGACAGGAACGCCCGGGGCAAACGTTTGGGAGGACACCACGGCCGAGGTCTCGTACCGGTCCGCGCCGCCCTGCCGGCTCACCCGGCCATACGCCCCGAGGGCCTCGAGCACCTCCGCGGACACAGCGTGCTCACCGCCGAGGACGACGATGCGCTCCGGCTTCAGGCGCGCCAGCTCCGCCATGATCGAGCTCGGGATCGTGCTCGGCCGTACGAGGAGCACCGGACCTCCGTCGAAGGCTGCCGCGGGGGCGCCGGCGAGCGCGTCGGCGTAGCCGGTGCCGGTGGTCACGTAGGCCACCTTCACGCCAGGCTTGAAGGTTGCGGCGGAGACGCGTGCGGCCGTGTCGTACCGGTCGATGCCGCCGGCGCGGGTGATGTCGCCCGCGGACGGGGCCGGGCTCGTCGACGGAGGGGCCGGGGTCGGGGCTGGGCCTGGGGCGGGCGGCGCGGGAGGTGTGCCGCCCCCGGGAACCGGCATGACCACGTCCCCTGAGCCAGCGGTGGTGAAGGTGATCTCTGACGCGGCGGGCCCAGGCCCGTGTGTAAACACGGCGCGCAGCCGCGCCGTGTAGCGCACGCCCGGCTGCAAACCGGCAATGGCGTAGGAGGTCTCGGAGGTGGCGGTGTAGCGGATCGACCACTCGGCGACGCCCTCCGGCCGGTACTCAAGCTGATACCCACCCCTGTACGTTCCCTCGACCTCAGGTGCCTCGTTCCAGGCGAAGAGTGCGGCCGTGTCGTTCTTCATGAGCAGCGTGAAGTCACGGGGCGCCGTCAGGGCCGGAGCGGGCGTGTGGAACTCCACCACCTCGCTGGGGGTGGACTGGACCCATTCGGACGTGACGGCCACGACGCGCAGCTGGTAATCCCGGCCGCCGAGGAGATCGAGCTCAAGCGAGGTCTGTGGCGGGGTGGCGACGCCTGCCAAGTACCACCATTCGCCGTCGGGATTGTCTCGCTCGCGCAGCTGCACCCGATACTCGACGACCGGGACGCCGTTGATCGCCTTGAGACTGTCCCAGGACGCTGTCGCATGCCCGGCGGTGACATCGCGGATGCGCACCCCGGTGACTGGTTCTGGCGTCGCGGGCTCCGGCTCAGCGGCCGGTTCCGTGGAGAACCACGCCCCATAGCTCGCCTCGCCAAGACCGTCCTCGTTGTATGCCGTGACGCGAGCCTCATACGACGTACCGGGCCGCAGGCCCGTAAGGCGCGACTCCCAGGCCGTCGTGTCAGGTGACACCACCCAGTCCTCCGACCCAAACTCCCGGTACTCCAGCCGATAACCTGTCGGCACCCCCGTGGGCCTCGGCGGGAAATCTGCCCAGCCGGAGTACGGCGGCAGCCACATCACCAGAGCCTCCGTCTGGCCCAGGGCGTAGGCCCCGACAGCCGAGACCGGCAGCGGTGTCATGGAGTTCGCCGATGTCGCCGATCCGAAGGGAACAGGACGGCTCGACGGCCCCGGACGCCCAATGGCGTACGACATCCCGCTGACCCTGAGCTCGTACCCGCGCCCAGGCTCCAGTCCTGCAAGCGTGGCTTCGGGCTCCAACGTGGTTTGACCGAGCCATCCCCACGTCGGCTTCCTATCCTCGGCAACCTCACGCCACTCGACAGTGTAGTAATCGGCCGGTACATCTCCATTGTTGGAGGGCTCCCACGAGGCCGTGGCAGTTCCGTCGGTGGTGATGTTGGAGACGACGACATTGGCCGGGATGCCGGGCGTCTTGCTGCCCGTTGCTTGCCGCAACAGCGTGGGTGCGCTGTGCGCGTCGGCAGACGCAGCGACAATGCGAAACTCGTATTCGCTCTGCTCCTTAAGTCCGGAAACCGTCACGGTCCGCGCCGTCGACACGCCGTCATCGGTGTGGATCCAGGTGCGGGGGGCGCCTGCTGGTGGAACCTCTCGGTAATCGATGAGGTAGTCGATTACCTCAGCGCCCTGGACAGGAGGCGGTGTGATCCAACCCAACGTGACGGAGTCAGCCGTCGCTCGCAACGTTCCGATCCGCTCGATTGGTGACGGCGTTGGCTTCTCGCCGCTGATCGTCGTCGCGCCGGCGCTCACTCCCAGTGGCAGCACGAGCGCGCCAGCCGCAGCGAGCGTGCTCAATGCTCTCCATGTTCGACGCAACCCGACCGCCTTCCGCCGCCGTCCTCGCGCGGCATTTCCTGTTTCCGCAGATTGGTGACAGGCGGAACGTATCGACGGTGCCTCACCGCCAATCGGGTGAATGAGACCCGATATTCCTGTAATCACCCTGCGGGTGACGCAGGGTGATCTCGTCCGGCTCCTCGGTCAGGTGATGTGACGGAAAGCCTGCTGCCGAGGGAAGAGCACGTGGTTCGCGGCCAGTGGCAGGTCGCCCGTGCGCCAGTAGTTGTCCGGCGCGGCGAGCCACCCGAAGGCCACCTGCTGGGCGCCCACCCGGCGCCAGGAGGACGGGTTGCTGCCACTTCCTTGCAGGCCCATCAGCCCCGCGTAGTCGTCCTCGCTGAGGGTGAAGGTGTCGGTTGCGCTGTCGTCGAACGGCTGGGTGACCCCCCAGGCGCCCTCGTCGGCGAGCCTGGCGAGGCTGGGGAGGGCGTCTCTCACGGCGACGTGGTCCGGGTGCTTGTCCGGCAGGGCGCGGGGGTCGCCGTCGGGCCCGTTGACGTAGCTGGCCGCCAGCACCGTGGACAGCGGAAGGTCGGGCAGCGGACCGCCCCGCAGGGCCAGCACCGCCCGCACCGCCCACCGCACCTCGTCCTGGGTCAGGTTGCCGTCGCCGAGGTCCAGGGCGAGCCGGGCGCCGTCCGGCCCGATCCAGGCCTGCGCCTTGGTGGCGCCGAGGGGGGCGTGCGGGTTCTGCGGCTGGGGCACACCCGCGACCGGTCCGAGCGTGAGCACGGTGCCGGTCACCGGGCCGGTGTCCGCCGCCGGCGTCACCTTCGCGGCCAGGTTCAGGAAGGCGACCCAGGAGTCGATGCGGGCTGCGGCACACGCGGGGGAGTAGCGGCCCGCGGGCATCGGGTGGGGCGGGCGTTCGCCGAGGTCCTGCTGCAGGTTCCGGCGTGCCGCGGCGGGCTCGCAGTAGCCCGACGCCTCGCCGTGGGTGAGCGTCACGAAGACGGTGTAGGCGTCCTCCTGACCCAGCGCCGCCCACGCCTCCATCTCGTCGTCGGGATGCGGGGAGAGGAAGAGTCGCATCGATTGCTGCTGGGCCGGCGCGCTCTCCTGACGCGAACCTGAGCGGGCACCGAGTCCGCTCGCGGCAGGAGACGCGGCGAACGTCGTGATCAGGACGACGACGAGGAAGGAGAGCCCGACCGAGACGGTGTGCCCGGCCGTCGATGCCCGATGGGGCGGCACGGGTCAGAAGCCTAGAGCGGACGCGGCGCGGCGCCTCTCGACCGAAACGGAGCACGCGGGGGGCAGCCGCGAGTCGCGCGTCAGCACACGGTCAGGTGCGCCGCCTCCTCGCCCACGGAGGCCTTCCCACCCAGCACGACGACGCTCGTCGCGCCGAGGCGCGAGATCTCCGCGTCGGTGGCCGGCGGCAGGCACTCCCTGGTGGTCAGCAGCAGCGGAGCGCCGCTGCGCGCCGCGGCGGGGGCGCCGGTGAGGGCGTCGGCGTAGCTGGTCCCGGAGGCGAGAAACACCGTGCGCGCGCCGTGCGGGTAGGTCTGCCGGGAGATCACGGCAGCGGTCTCGTACCGGTCTCGCCCGGACCACCGCTCCACCGGCACACCGGGAAGGGCACCTCGGAGCTGCCGGACGACGGCGTCGCTCACCGAGCCTTGCCCGCCGAGCACGACGACCTTCGCCGGATCGTGGGCCGCCAGCCACCTCCTGGTGGGCTCTGGCAGCGACTCGCGCCTGGTCAGCAAGAGGGCGCCCCCACTCTCCCCGGCCGCCGCGGACCCGCCCAGCGCGTCCGCGACCGCGCCGTCCCCGGCAAGGAAGACGGTGGGCTGACGTGCGCCGGTCGTGCGCGCCGCCGCCGCGGCGGTCTCGTAGCGATCCCGCCCGGCGAGCCGGAAGACGAACGGGGCCGAGAGCGTGAGCTGGGTCTCGACCCGGCCGCTGACGCTCCCGGCTCCGCCCGTGACGTTGACCAGGTAGGGGTGCAGGCGTGCGAGTTCCTGGGTGACGACCGGCGGGACCACCCCGTCCTCGGGTACGAGCAGGAGCGGCCCCGTTTCGCTGCCGGCCAGCAGCCCGGCGGCGAGCGCATCGGTGAGCTCGGTGCCGGAGGCCACCGTCACCGCGAACTGGTCCCCGCCGTACCGCGGCTGGTAGGCGTACCTCGAGATGGTCACGGCGGTGGCGTATCGGTCCTCCCCGGCGAGGCGGGTGTAGCTGGATTCCGCCGAGGCCGTTCCCGTGACCGTGACCAGCAGCGCGGCGAGGGCGACCAGAAGTGCGAGCGCGACCGGTCGGGGGCGCCCGGGCGTCCTTGCCCGCGGGAACGGCACGGTTCAGCACCCTAATCTCGCGGCGCGGGGGCGCCTCTCGACCGATTCGCGAACACGGACGGGGCGCCGCGGAAGCGGATTCGGGGCTTCGGTCACGAGGCACTGGTGGTGGAGGCCCGACAATTATGCTGACAGGCGCGTCCGTCCCAATCGGGCGGCGCCACGGACCAGCTGAGGAGCTTCATGCGTATCGCCGTCGTCGCCCTGGGAAAGATCGGGCTGCCGCTGGCCGTCCAGTTCGCCGACGCCGGCCACGACGTCATCGGCGTCGACGTCCAGCAGCGCGTGGTCGACCGGGTCAACGCCGGCACCGAGCCGTTCCCGGGCGAGGCGCACCTGCAGGAGAAGCTCAGCGAGCTCGTGCCGGCCGGGCGGCTGCGCGCCACCACGGACTACGCCGACGCGATCCCCGGCGCGGACGCCGTCGTCGTCGTCGTGCCGCTGTTCGTCGACGACGCCACCTGGGCGCCGGACTTCGCCTGGATGGACGCCGCCACCCGGTCCCTGGCCGAGCACCTCACGCCCGGCACGCTGATCTCCTACGAGACCACCCTGCCGGTCGGCACCACCCGCACCCGGTGGAAGCCGCTCATCGAGGAGCTCTCGGGGCTGACCGAGGGGGAGGACTTCCACCTCGTGTTCTCCCCGGAGCGGGTGCTCACCGGGCGGGTGTTCGCCGACCTGCGCCGTTACCCCAAGCTCGTCGGCGGGCTGTCCGAGGCGGGCACCCGCCGCGCCGTCGACTTCTACGAGGCGGTGCTCACCTTCGACGCGCGGGAGGACCTGCCGCGCCCGAACGGGGTGTGGGACATGGGCTCGGCGGAAGCCGCCGAGATGGCCAAGCTCGCCGAGACCACCTACCGCGACGTGAACATCGGCCTGGCCAACCAGTTCGCGCTGTTCGCGGACAAGGCCGGCATCGACGTCCACAAGGTCATCGAGGCGTGCAACTCCCAGCCCTACTCTCACATCCACCGCCCGGGCATCGCGGTGGGCGGGCACTGCATCCCGGTCTACCCGCGGCTGTACCTGTCCACCGACCCCGACGCCTCCATCGTGCGCACCGCCCGGCAGTCCAACGCCGCGATGCCCGAGTACGTGGTGGACCGGGCCGCCGACGTGCTCGGTGACCTCGACGGGCTGCGCGCGGTGGTGCTGGGCGCCGCCTACCGCGGGAAGGTCAAGGAGACGGCCTTCTCCGGGGTGTTCGCCACGGTCGACGCTCTGCGCGCCCGCGGCGCCGAGGTGGCCGTGCACGACCCGATGTTCTCCGACGACGAGCTCGCCGAGTTCGGCTGGGCCCCGTACCACCTGGGCGAGCCGGTCGACCTAGCCATCGTGCAGGCCGACCACCCCGAGTACGCGTCGCTCACCCCGGCCGAGCTGCCGGGCGTGCGGCTGCTCTTCGACGGCCGGCGGGTGACCGACGCGGCGCTGTGGAACGGCACGCCGCGGCTGACCGTGGGCGGCGGGGCCTGAACGCCTTCCTCCCGGGGCGCCGGCGATGAGCTGGTGGGCGGCGCTGCCGGGCACCCTGGCGCTCGCGGCGCTGTGGGTGGCGCCCGGCTGGGCGGTGCTCCGCGGCCTGGGCGTGCGCGGGCTGGTCGGCCTCGGGGCCGCCCCGGCGGTGACCGCGGCGCTGCTCGGGCTGCTCGGAGTGGGCTACCAGCAGCTGGGCGTGCGGTGGTCGCTCGCGTCCCTGCTCGCCGGTCTCGTCCTCGCCGCGGTGGTGGCCGCCGCGGCGGGGCTGCTGCTGGAAACCTGGCGGCCGAGCCGGGGGGTGATCCGGCGGTCCCGACCGGCGATGAGCGGGTCCGGCCTGCCGGCGGGAGCCGCGCTGCCCGCCCCGTTGACCGGCGGGCAGGCGCTCCTGCTCGGCGGCTCGCTTCTGGCGGCCGCGGTACTCACGGCGGGGCCGCTGATGGCCGGCATGGGCGGACCCGACCGGCCCGAGCAGGCCTGGGACGCCGTCTTCCACCTCAACGCCCTCGCCCTGGTCCGGGAGAGCGGCAACGCCTCGATCTTCGGTGCCCTCGGGCCCCTCTACGGCGAGGGCGCGCCGTACTACCCGACCGTGTGGCATGCTATGGCCGCCGTCGCGCCCGGCCTGGCATCCGTGCCGGCCGCGGCGAACGTGCAGAACCTCGTGCTCGCGGCGGTGGTGTGGCCGCTCGGCCTCGCCGCGCTGACCCGGGCCAGCGTGCGCGGCGCGATGCCGGCGGTCCTCGCCCCGGTCGTCGCGGCGAGCTTCGTCGCGTTCCCCACCGTGGTCCTCACCGTGCTGGCCACCTGGCCGTTCGGGCTCTCGATCGCGGTGCTGCCCGGTGCCCTGGCCGCGCTCCTCGTCGCGCTGCGCACCCCGTGGCGGTGGCGGCCCAAGGCCGCCGTCCTGCTCGCCGCCGCGGCGGCGCTGGCCGGTGTGGTGCTCGCGCACGGGTCGGGGGTGTTCTCGGTGCTCGCGCTCGCGGGCGTCACCGTGGTCGTGATCCTCGCCCGGCAGGCGCGGCACTGGTGGACCCGCGGCCGGCCCCGGGTCGTGGCGGCCGCCGCGGCCGGGGCGCTCGCCCTGGCCCTGGCGGGGGCGGCGCTGCTGACCCGCGTGCCGGCGCTGTGGGCCACGCTGGGCTTCGAGCGGGCGGGCGGCGCGACCTACCGCTCCGCGCTGGGCCTGGTGCTCGTCGACGCCCCGCTGGTCTACGACTACGGGCCCCCGGGCTACGGGCACCTCGCCATCACGGTGCTGGGCGCCCTGGGCGCCGTGCTCTGCCTCGTGCGCAAGCGGTCGCGGTGGCTGGTGGCGGCGTGGGTGACGGCAATCGCGCTGGTGCTCCTGGCGGCCGGGCCGGCGGAGAACCCCCTGCGCACCCTCGCGGGCTTCTGGTACACCCAGGCGGCGCGCATCGCGCCGCTCGTCGTGATCCCTGCCGTGGTCCTTGCCGCGATCGGGCTGGCCGGAGCGGGCGCGGCGGCGGCCCGCGCCGCCGGCGCGGGCGAGCCCCGGGCCCGGACAGTGGCGGCGCTCGCGGTGCCCGCCGCGCTGCTGGCCGTGGTCGCCGTGGTGACCGGCGGGCTGCGGTGGGACCTCAAGGAGCGGGTCACCGCCTCGGTGTACGAGCCGGGGCAGATCGCCTGGGGCACCATGCTCAGCGGGCCCGAGCTGGCCATGATGACCCGCCTGGGCGGGGAGCTGCCGGCGGACGCCGTCGTGCTCGGCGACCCGTTCAACGGCTCCGCCTATCTGCCCGCGCTCGCCGGGGCGAAGGTCGTCTTCCCGCAGCTCGGCCCGGTCCGCGGCGCCGACGCGCGCACGCTCGAGACGTCCCTCGACCGGCTCCGCACCGACCCGGCCGTGTGCGCCGCGGCGCGTGCGCTGGGCGTCACCCATCTCTACACCGACACCGCCACCCGGGCGGCCGGGGCCAAGGAGCACGCCCGCACCACCGCCATGCGCGGCGTGGACACCACCACCGGCCACGAGCTCGTCGACCGGGCGGGCACCGCCGCCGTGTGGCGGCTCACGGCCTGCGACTAGCGCGAGGCGCTGAGCGGCCGCACGCGCCGGATAGGCTTTCCAGGGCTCGCCGTCCGGTGGGCCGTCCCGAGCAGGAGTACGACGTGACCACCTCACCGCAGCCGAGACCCACGCCCCGGGTGGTGGCCGTGGTGGTCGCCTACAACCGGCGCGACCTGCTCGCCCAGACCCTCGACGGGCTGGCCGCCCAGAGCCGGGCCTGCGACGCCGTCGTGGTGGTCGACAACGCCTCCACCGATGGCTCGGGGGCCGCCGCGCGGGCGCACGCCCTCGGCCCCGACGTCGTCACGCTGCCCCGCAACACCGGCGGCGCGGGTGGCTTCGCGGCCGGGATCGCGCACGCCCTGCAGAGCCACCGCGCCGACCTCGTGTGGATCATGGACGACGACACCGTCCCGACGCCCGCGGCGCTCGAGGCGCTGCTGGCCGCCCGCGCCGCCTATCCCGGCGAGCCGGCCGTGCTCGCCTCCCGGGTGGTCTGGCACGACGGCCGGGACCACCCGATGAACACCCCGCGCGAGCGCCCGCTGGTCTCCGGTGACCTCGCCCTCAAGGCCCGGGCGGTGGGCGCGGTCCAGATCCGGTCGGCCTCCTTCGTCTCGCTGCTGCTGGACGCGCGGGCGGTGCGCGCCCACGGCCTGCCGGTGGCGGCGTACTTCCTGTGGAACGACGACTTCGAGTACACCGCCCGGCTGCTGCGCCGCCGCGTCGGGCTGTACGTGACCGGCTCGGTGGTGCGCCACCTCACCAAGACCTTCGGCTCCACCGACGCCGACCCGGGGGAGCGCTTCCGCTTCGAGGTCCGCAACAAGCTCTGGCTCTTCGCCCGCTCCCGGGCGCTGGACCCGGTCGGCGCCGTGCTCTACGGCGGCTCGAGCGTGCTGCGCTGGGCGCGCACGATCGCCCGGTCCCGGCAGCGCCGCGTGGTGCTGCGCGCCGGGTGGCGCGGCCTGCGCGAGGGCCTGGGCAGCCGGCCGGCGTCGACCACGGCGGAGCTGGCCGGGCTCGGCCCGGTCAGCGCCGAGGTCGCGGAGGTCGAGCGGGGAGCCGGCCGTGGCTGAGCGCGGCGTTGGTGAGCCGGGCGCCGGCGGGCGCGCCGGCGACGCGGCCCGGCCGGCCCCGTTCAGCGTGCTGCTGCCGGTCTACGCCGGCGACGACGCGGTCGCCTTCCGGCGGGCGGTGCGCTCCGCCACGGTGGAGCAGGAGCTGCCGCCGGACGAGCTCGTCGTCGTGCGCGACGGCCCGGTCGGCGCGGCGCTGCGCGCCGCCCTGCGCGACCTGATCGCCCCCGGCGCGGCCTCCCCGGCGGGCGAGGTGCCCGTCCGCGTCGTCGAGCTCGCCAGGAACGAGGGCCTGGCGTGCGCGCTCGAGCGGGGCCTGGCCGCCTGCGCCCACGAGATCGTCGCCCGCGCCGACGCCGACGACATCTCCCTCCCCGGGCGCTTCGCCACCCAGATCCCGCTCGTGGCGGCGGGGCTGGACCTGCTCGGCTCGGCCATCACGGAGTTCGACGACGACGAGCACTGCCTGGGCCTGACGCGGGTCCTGCCCGCCGAGCCGGCCGAGATCGCCGCGACCGCCCGCTTCCGGGACCCGTTCAACCACCCCTCCGTGGTGTACCGCCGCTCCGCCGTCCAGGCCGCGGGGGGCTACCGGCACCTGGACCTCATGGAGGACTACTGGCTCTTCGCCCGGATGATCGCGGCCGGGGCCCGGGTGGGGAACGTCGCGGAGCCGCTGGTGCTCTACCGGGTCGGAGCCGGCGCGTACCGACGCCGCGGCGGCTGGCGGCTGCTGCGTTCCGAGGTGGCGCTGCAGCGCCGCTTCCGGGCGGCCCGCTTCACCACCCGGGGGCAGTTCCTGCGGAACGTGGTGGTGCGGGGCGGCTACCGCCTGGTGCCGGAGCGGCTGCGCAAGGCGGCGTACCGGCGGATGGTCGCCTGAGGTCGGCGCGGGTGGAGGAGGTCACCGCCTGCCGGCGGTGAGGCGCGCCGAGCGTCGGCCCCGGGGCCGGTAGCCTGCGTTGGTTCGGGTGTGGAGAGCGGGGAGTAGTCGATGTCGTGGTGGTCGGGGCTGGACGAGGCCGCCGTGCTCACCGCGTTCCTGTTCCTTCCCGGCCTGCTCGTCGGGGCCGTGCTGGGCCTGCGCCGCGTGGTGCTGCTGGCCGCCGCCCCCGGCCTCAGCGTGGCGATCCTCGGTCTGGTGCCCGTGCTGCTCGCGCCGACGGGCGTCGCGTGGAACCCGGCCAGCGCCGTCGTCTCCGCCCTGGTGGTCGCGGTCCTCTTCGCGGCCCTGCGTCGGGCGTTCCGGCGCGGCTGGCGGGTGGGCGCCGAACCGGGCCCGGCGGTGTGGCCGGTGCTGGTGGCCGTGGTCCTCGCGGCGCCGTTCGCCGCCCTCCCGATGAAGAACGGCATGGCGATGCCGGACCTGCCGCCCCAGACCTGGGACGCGGTCTTCCACCTCAACGGCATCCGCGCGATCGTCGAGACCGGGGACGGCTCCTCGCTCCACCTCGGGCGGCTGGCGGATCCCGGGACCGCCACCGTGTTCTACCCGGCCGCCTGGCACGACATCGCCGCGCTGGCCCTGCGCGACGACGTCGTCGTCACCGCCAACGTGTTCACGCTCCTCCTGGCCGCGGTGATCTGGCCGCTCGCGCTCGCCGGCCTCGCCGCCGTCCTCGCCCCGCGCTCGTGGGCCGCGCCCGCGGCGGCGGCGCTGGCCGGTACCGCGCTGGTCGCCTTCCCCGCGCGGATGGTGTCCTACGGGACGCTGTGGCCCAGCGCCCTCGCGTACGCCCTGGTGCCCGTGGCCCTCATGCTCACGCTCGTGCTGCGGGACCGGCTGCGGCGCTGGCACTCCCACCCCCGGACGGCCTTCCCGGTCAGCGAGGTGGTCGCGCTGCTCGCCGTGCTCGGCGGGGCGGGGCTCGCCCACCCCAGCGCGGTCCTCGCGTACGGGGTGATCGGCGGGGCGATCTGGGTGCACCTGTGGTGGCGGCTGCTCGCCGCCGCCCGCCGCCTGGGCGGCAGGTGGCGCTGGGCGGGCGTGGTGGCGGCCCCGGCCGCCGTCCTGCTCGGCCTGGCCGTCTTCGTCGCGTCGCCCCAGTTCACCACGACGGCGGCGAAGAAGCCGGAGCCGTTCGGAAGCGTGACGAACGCGATCCTCGGCGCGTTCACCGACGCGCAGCTCCCCGAGGTCGGCTTCGGCAACACCGAGCGCTCCTGGCTCATCGCCCTGCTCGTCACGCTGGGCATGGTGGCGACGGTGGTCGTCCGGCGCCACCGGTGGCTCGCCCTGGCGATGGTCCTCACCACCGCCCTGTTCGTGCTCTCCGTCGACTCCTCGCTGCCCGGGGCGTTCCTGGTCGGGCCCTGGTACTCCG
The DNA here is from genome assembly GCF_009193175.1 of Georgenia ruanii. Classification (GTDB taxonomy): domain Bacteria; phylum Actinomycetota; class Actinomycetes; order Actinomycetales; family Actinomycetaceae; genus Georgenia; species Georgenia ruanii. The sequence goes on from NZ_VUKE01000002.1 coordinate 126,899, forward strand.
ACCCGGTGCGCCTCGGCGGCATGGTCGCCCTCGTCGTGCCGGTGCTCGTCGCCGTCGCCGTGGCCTGGCTCGCCGAGGCGGGCGCCCGGTGGGCGCGGCCGGCGCGGCGCCAGGCACTCGCCCAGGCGGTCGCGGCCGCGCTCGTGGTCGTGCTCGTGGTGGGCACCGGTGGGCTCCGGCCCGGCGAGCGCACCGAGCAGATGCAGACGAACTACCTCTTCGTGCCCGAGTCCGGGCTCAACGGGCTCGTCAGCCCCGACGAGCTCGCGATGATCGAGCGGGCCGACGAGACGCTGCCCGCCGACGCCGTCGTGCTGGGCAGCCCCTTCACCGGGGCCCCGCTGCTGTACGCCCTCTCCGACGTCGAGGTGGTCTACCCGCACTTCCGGGGCAAGTGGAGCGCGGAGGCGACCCACCTGGCGCGGCACTTCAACCGGCTGCGCTTCGACCCGGGAGTGTGCGCGGATCTGAACGACCTGGGCATCGAGTACGTCTACGGCGACGACCTCATCTACTGGCCCGAACACTCCGAGAACGAGAACTACCGCGGGCTGGTGGGCCTGGGCCGGCTCGGCGACGCCCTGGAGCCGGTGGACACCGGCGGCACCGCCACGCTCTACCGCATCACGGCCTGCGGCTGAGGGATCACCGCCTGCGGCTGAGCGCCCGCAGGCGATCCGTGCCCGATAAGGCCCGCCCGGCCAGCGCCCGCACGCGCTGGCGCAGCGGACGACGCTCCGGCCCCGCCAGCAGCGGGCCGTAGAGCAGCCGCGCGGTCGCCGCCTTGGCCGCGCGCAGCCGGGGCAGCTTGTGGGGCAGCTCGGCGGGCTCGGCGGCGCCGATCTCCTCCAGCGCGTTGTTGCGCAGGCTCCAGCCCGACCCGGCCGCCCGGACCAGGCGGTGCTTGGCGTCGTAGTAGTCCGGCCGCACCGAGATCGCCACCCCGGTGGCGCCGGCCATGGCGGCGATCAGGTGGGGGTGGTAGCGGGTGGAGATCCACCGCTGGTGCGGTGCGGCCGGGAGGCCCCGTTGCCACACCTGCTGGAAGGAGACGATCTGGACGCCGGGCCACTCCTCCCGCAGGGAGTCGTAGATGAAGGCGTCCAGCCGGGGGATGGCCTCGACGACGGCGACCCGCTCGGGGGCCACCTCCCAGGCGGCGATCTGCTCGCGCACGAAGGCCACGAGGTCCGGCCAGTCGACCTCGCGCAGGTCGTGCTGGACGACGACGCCGACGTCGAAGGCCTGCGCGCCCTGCGGGTCCAGCAGCGCCGCCGGCGGCTGGAGCAGCACGTCGTCGCCGGTCATCCGCAGGGGGAGGGCACGCTCGGCGTGCCGGGCCAGGGCGTCGGCGGAGCCGCGGTCGCGCACGTCGAGCACGGTGAGCGGCTCGGCCGCCCGGGCCACCCGGGCCGCGGCCGCGTCGCCCAGCGGCAGCAGGCCGATCCCGGTGACGCCCACCCGGGCGCGGGTGTGCCGGGCGAGCCACCCGAGGGCGTCGAACAGGGCGAGGTTCTGCGGCCACACCTCGTTGGCGTACCCGCCGCCGACCAGGTGGACGACGTCGGCGCCCTTGAGCAGGTCGATGCCGGCCGTCCACCACGGCGTGATGCCGGGGTCCGCGAGGCAGTCGACGATGAACTGGCCGACGTCGGCCACGCCCTCCTCGGCGGCGCGGTCGCGCAGCCGGAACAGGGTGTCGGTCACGCGCAGGCGGGGGTGGCGCCCGGCCAGCAGCGGCGCGGCCGGGCCGGGGAAGGGGGTGTCGAGCCAGACGTCGGCGTCGGGCAGGTGCTCGGCGAGGTAGTCCAGCCAGGCAGCGACGATGAGCTCGTCGCCCAGGTTGGGGTTCCCTGCCACCCCGACGAGATAGATCGTCGGGCGGTGCGCTGGATGCTGCACGGTGCTCCCTCGTTGGTTCCTGACCGCGCAGCGTATCGGGAACCGGAGGTCCGTTAGAACGCGGCCCTGCCGCCCGGGATCGCCTGGCACGGCGGACCACGCGGCTGGCCCGACCGTGGGTGGGATCACTCACCATCACGGCCCGGTTACGGGGACGGACGTGGTGAGCGGCTAACCTTGCGGGGACCGTTTGGCAAGACGAACGAGGAGAACCCGAGTGAACGCGGACCTGGTCGTGGTGGGTTCGGGCTTCTACGGCCTGACCGTCGCCGAGCGCTGCGCCGTCGAGCACGGCCTCAAGGTGCTGGTGATCGACCGCCGCTCGCACATCGGCGGCAACGCGTACTCCGAGGCCGAGGCGACCACCGGCATCGAGGTGCACCGCTACGGCGCGCACCTGTTCCACACCTCCAACGAGCGCGTGTGGGAGTACGTCAACCGCTTCACGGCGTTCACGGACTACCAGCACCGCGTGTACACCACCGTGGCCGGTGAGGTGTACCCGATGCCGATCAACCTCGGCACCATCAACCAGTTCTTCCGCGCCGCCTACGGGCCGGAGGAGGCTCGCGCCCTGATCCAGGAGCAGGCCGGCGAGCTGGCCGGCGCGGACCCGCAGAACCTCAACGACAAGGGCATCCAGCTCATCGGCCGCCCGCTGTACGAGGCGTTCATCAAGGGCTACACCGCCAAGCAGTGGCAGACCGACCCCAAGGACCTGCCCGCCGGGATCATCTCCCGCCTGCCGGTGCGGTACACCTACAACAACCGCTACTTCAACGACACCCACGAGGGTCTGCCGGTCGACGGGTACACCGCGTGGCTCGAGCGGATGGCCGACCACCCCAACATCGAGGTCCGGCTGAACACCGACTTCTTCGACACCACCCAGCCCGTGAACAAGGCCGCCGTCGTGGGCCAGGTGCCGGTGGTCTACACCGGCCCGGTGGACCGCTACTTCGACTTCGCCGAGGGCGAGCTGAGCTGGCGCACCCTCGACTTCGAGGAGGAGGTCCTCGACGTCGGCGACTTCCAGGGCACCTCGGTGATGAACTACGGCGACGAGGACGTGCCGTACACCCGCATCCACGAGTTCCGTCACTTCCACCCCGAGCGGGACTACCCCACGGACAAGACCGTCATCATGCGCGAGTACTCCCGCTTCGCCGAGCGCGGCGACGAGCCGTACTACCCGGTCAACACCGCCGACGACCGCGCCCGCCTGCTGACGTACCGCGACCTCGGCAAGGGTGAGGACGGCGTCATCTTCGGCGGCCGGCTGGGCACCTACAAGTACCTCGACATGCACATGGCCATCGGCGCGGCGCTGTCGACGGTGGACAACAAGCTGACGCCGCACTTCCGCCACGCGGCCGTGCTGACCAGCGGCGGTGTCGACGAGTGAGCACCAGCACGCTCCCCGCCGGCACGTTCGTCGAGCCGGGCCGCGGCAGCGGCCTGCTCGACGTCGTCCGGCAGCGGTTCCTGCTCAAGCTCCTGGTCCGCAAGGACCTGCGGGTGCGCTACCGCGGCTCGGTCCTCGGCATGCTGTGGTCCTACGTCAAGCCCGCGGTGCAGTTCGTCGTCTACTACTTCGCGGTCGGCGTCTTCCTGCAGATGAACCGGGCCGTGGACAACTTCGCCGTCTACCTCTTCGCCGGCATCGTCGTGGTGAACTTCTTCGGCGAGGCGTTCGGCAACGCCACCCGCGCCATCGTGGGCAACAACGCCCTGGTGAAGAAGATCTACCTGCCGCGCGAGCTGTTCTCGGTCTCCGCCCTGTGGGTGGCGTTCATCCACTTCATCCCCCAGCTCGTCGTGCTGGTCATCGGGGCGCTCCTGACCGGGTGGAGCCCCTCGCTGGTCCAGCTCGGGGCCGGCCTGCTCGGCTTCGTCATCCTCGCGATCTTCTCCCTCGGCCTGGGGCTGGTCTTCGGCGCGGTCAACGTGATGTTCCGCGACGCGGAGAACATCGTCGACCTGCTGCTCATGGTGGCCACCTGGGCCTCGCCGGTGCTGTACCAGTGGACCGCGGTCCGCGCCGTCGTCGGCGACAGCTGGGTGTGGACCGTCTACCAGCTCAACCCGCTCACTCCGATCGTCGAGCTGTTCCACTACTGCTTCTGGGCGCCCACGAACGGCGCCCAGTACGTCGGCGTGCCGAACCTCGGCACGTGGGTGGGCCTGGCCGCGCTGATCTCGGTGCTCACCCTGGTCCTCGGCGAGTGGGTGTTCCGCCGCCTCGACGGCCGGTTCGCGCAGGAGCTGTGATGAGCGTCGACCACAACCACATGCCGCGCATCGTCGTCGACGACGTCGCCAAGCACTTCACCCTGCGCCACACCCACACCGCCAAGGACTGGGTGGTCTGGAACCTCAAGGGCCGCAAGGAGGCCCGCAGCGACGACTTCGTCGCCCTGCACGACATCTCCTTCACCGTCGGCGACGGCGAGGCCGTCGCCCTGCTGGGCCTCAACGGCTCGGGGAAGTCCACCCTGCTCAAGCTCGTCTCCGGCGTCATGCGCCCCGACACCGGGAAGATCCGGGTGCGCGGGAACATCGCCGGCCTCATCGAGGTGGGCGCCGGCTTCCACCCCGACCTGACCGGCCGGGAGAACGTCTACCTCAACGGCGCGATCCTGGGCATGACCGAGCAGCAGATCGACGACAAGTTCGACGAGATCGTCGCCTTCTCCGAGATCGAGGAGTTCATCGACACCGAGGTGAAGTTCTACTCCTCGGGCATGTTCCTGCGGCTGGCGTTCGCCGTCGCCGTGCACACCGACCCGGACGTGTTCCTCGTCGACGAGATCCTCGCCGTGGGCGACGAGCCGTTCCAGAAGAAGTGCCTGGCGAAGATCCGCGAGCTGCGCGACGCCGGCAAGGCCCTCGTCATCGTCAGCCACGACCTGGACATGGTGGCCCGCCTGTGCAGCCGGGGCATCCTGCTCGAGCGCGGGCGGATGGTGATGGACGGGCCGATCGAGGAGGCAGTGGCAACGATGAGGGGGGAACGATGACGGCCAGCGAGAAGGTGTCGAGCCTGCTCGAGGACATCCGCGGCGGGATCGAGGCGCGGGAGGCGGAGCTGACGCTCACGCCCGACGGCGTCGCGGCGGTGGAGGCGGTCGGCCCGGCCTGGGTGGCCGCCGCCGTCCGCGCGCTGCTGGTGGCCTACCCCGGCAGCCCGCTCGAGCTGGTGCTGCGCACCTCCGGGGCCGAGCCGCTGGCCGAGGGGTGGGACACCGCGCCGGCCGCCGCCGGGACCTTCTTCCTCGGCCAGGGCGGCGTGGGGCGCCTGTCGGTGGCCGGCGCCGAGGGCGCCGAGCGGGTGCACCGCGTGCTGCAGATGCCGCGGCCGGAGCTGATGACCAGCGACGGTGCCTTCCACTTCATCGCCCCCACCGACCCGGTGCGCCGCGCGGCGGGCAAGCTGTACGCGACGCTGTACCGGCGCACCCCGGTCCTGCTGGACACCTGGCGCCAGAGCCGGAACAACACCCCGCCCGGGGGCCGCTCGCCCATGGCGCCCAAGGCCCAGCCCCTCGTGGCGGCCGGCCGCCGGCCGCGCCCGGCCGCGCCGGGACGCCCGGCGGTGTGGGTGGCCATGCACTGGCTGGAGTCCGGCGGCGCGGAGGCCTGGGGGTACCGCTCGGCGGAGATCGCCCGCGACGCCGGGCTCGAGGTGGTCATCACCGTCGACCGCAGCTCGCCGCAGCACGCCCTCGACAAGGCCCTGGCGATCACGCCGCACGTGTACCTGGCGGCCAACGTCCTCACCCTCGAGGACTGGGACCCGTTCCTGCACCGCCTGCTCGCCGCGCACGACATCCGCTTCGTCCACATCCACCACTCGGCCAAGGCCTACGAGTTCCTGCCCGAGCTGCGCCACCGCACCGCGGGCGTGCAGGTGATGGACAGCACCCACATCGTCGAGCACCGCACCGGCGGGTTCGTCCGGCACAGCCTGGAGTACTCCCACCTCATCGACGTCCACCACGTCATCAGCCCCGCGCTGCGCGACCTGTACCTCATGGACGCCCGGGTGGCGCCGGGGAAGGTCGCCTACCACCCGCTCACGGACCTGTCCGCCGGCGCGGGCACGCGGACGGACGAGCTGGCGACCGCCGAGGCGGCCGCCATCGCGCACGGCGCCTCCACCGGCGCCCTCGCCGGGCGCCCGCTGCGCGTGGGCTTCCTCGGCCGCCTCGCCGCCCAGAAGCGCCCCTTCCTGTTCATCGAGCTGGCCCGCCGCCTGCACAAGGCGCACCCGGAGGCCTTCACCTTCCTCATGCAGGGCTCCGGCGTGCTCGGCGGCTACGTCTCCGAGCAGATCGCCCGGGCCGGTCTGGGCGGGGTCATCGAGCGGCGCGAGTGGGGCCCGGCGGAGCAGTTCTTCGACGACGTCGACGTCCTCGTCATCTCCTCGGACAACGAGGGCCTGACGCTGACCACCATCGAGGCCGAGCAGCACGGGGTCCTCGTGCTGTCCGCCGACGTGGGCAGCCAGCGCACCGTCATCGCCCCGCTGCTGCTGGTCCCGCGGGCACCCCGCGCCTTCCTCGCCGGCGCCGTGCGGGCCCTCGGGCACCTCGCCACCGAGCCGCGGGCGTTCGCCCGTGTCCGCGAGGACCAGCGCCGGCTGCTGCGCGACCTGCGCGCCGTCCAGCCCGCGGGCACCTATCTCACCGCCCACTACGCCCAGAAGAAGGAGCACGCCTGATGCAGGTCGGAGCCGTCGTCGTCACGTTCAACCGGTTGGGCATGCTGGGGCAGACCCTCGACGCCCTGGAGGCGCAGGAGCGCCCGGTCGACCACCTGGTCATCATCAACAACGCCTCGACCGACGGGACGCGGGAGTACCTCGAGGCCCGCGAGTTCACGGTGCCGACCACCGTCAAGCACCTGGCCACCAACACCGGCGGCGCCGGCGGGTTCGCCGAGGGCACCGACGTCGCCTACGGCCTGGGCATGGACGCCGTCTGGCTCATGGACGACGACACCGTCCCGCGCCCCGGCGCCCTCGGCCCGCTGGTGAGCTCGCTCGAGGACGCCGAGCAGCGGCTCGGCTACCTGCCGAGCTTCGCGTGCTCGATGGTGCTGTGGAGCCAGGACGGCGCGCTGTGCGAGATGAACGTGCCCGAGCCCACCTGGGACTGGGCGCGGCCCCTCGCCGTGGGCGCGAGCTACACGCTCATGAAGTCCTGCTCGTTCGTCTCCGCGCTGATCACCCGCGAGGCGATCCACGCCGTCGGGCTGCCCTCGGCGAACTTCTTCATCTGGTACGACGACGCCGAGTACACCCACCGCCTGTCCAAGTACCGCCCGGGCATCTTCGTGGCCGAGTCCAAGGTGGACCACCAGCTCCCGCAGAACCGCGGCGTGAACTGGGGCGACGTCAACGAGAAGAACATCTGGAAGTTCGAGTACGGGGCGCGCAACCAGATCGCCTCGGCCGTGAAGTTCCGCAGCCCCACCATCGCCGCCTCCCTCGCGGAGAACATGATCAAGCAGATGCGGGGCTCCGGGGTGCCCAAGGGGCTGCGGCTGCGCCTCCTGAAGGCGGCCGCGAAGGGCCTGGTCTTCAAGCCGGAGATCAAGCAGGCCCGGACCGTTCGGTGACCAGCAGCACCGTCCTGCAGGGCGAGCGGCCGGCGGCCGGCGAGGTCGCGGCGCCGCTCGCCCCGCCGCCGCGCCGTCCGGTCCACGCGCTGACGGGCGTGCGGATCCTCGCGGCGCTGTGGGTGGTGCTGTTCCACATCCGGGGCAACCTCTACTCGGAGTTTCCCGAGGTGCAGCGCTGGGTGGGGCCGCTGCTCGACCAGGGCGGGCTCGGCGTGGACCTGTTCTACGTGCTCTCCGGGTACGTGCTCGTGCTGAACTACGGCTCGCGCATGGGCCGGCGGTTCCAGTGGGACGCCGCCGGTCGGTTCTGGTGGGCGCGGCTGTCCCGGGTGTGGCCCGCGTACTTCGTCACGCTGCTCGTCGCCGCGCTCTGGCACGGCTTCCTGCTGGCGACCGAGCGCCCCGACCCGGTGGCGCCGCGGGACTTCACCGTGCTGAGCTTCCTGCGCCAGACCTTCCTGGTGGTGCAGTGGACCGAGCCCGACTCGGACCGGCTCACCTGGAACGGCCCGGCCTGGACGGTGTCGGCGGAGGCGCTGGCCTACCTGCTGTTCCCGGTGCTCGTGCTGGTCGTCTACCGGCTCGCGGCGAGCTTCTCCGTGCGCGGCCTCGCGGTGCTGGCGCTCGGCGCCGTCGTCCCCACCGCGATCCTCATCGCCGGCCTCGGCACGCCGGAGTGGCCCGGCCTCTACGCCCCGTTCATGTGGATCCTGCGCATCGGTGGCGGCTTCGTCGCCGGGGCGCTCGCGTGCGCGGCGGTGCAGCACGTCCGGGCGACCCCGCGCGCGCGGGCCTGGGCCAGCCACCTCGCGCTCGCCGCGGTCGTGGTGATGATCGCGTGCTTCTACGCCGTCGACCGCACCGGGCGGGCACACCTCACCCCGGCCCTCGCGATCCCGTTCTTCGTGCTCGTGGTCGGGGCCCTCGGGCTGGCCGACCGGCACATCGCGCGACTGCTGAGCACCCGGGTGCTCGTGGTCGGCGGCATGGCGTCCTACAGCGTGTACCTCGTGCACATGCTCGTCATCGAGCCGGTGTGGTACCTGCAGGGGGAGTACGCCGTCCTCGCCCCCGGCACGACCGGCTCGAAGCTCGCGTTCGTGCTCGTGCCGTTCGTGGTACTCGGGGCCGGCTACGCCCTGTGGCGCTGGCTCGAGGAGCCGGCCCGGCGGCGCATGCGGGCCATGGCCAAGGTCGGGTCGCAGTAGGCCGGTGCGACGCCTGCCGCCGGGCGACATCCCGACGGTGAGGCGGGCCGCCTGAGGGGTGGGGCAGGGCCGGGATCCGGCTTCGCCGCCCGCCGGGCGGGCAGGCACGGCGACGATGATTGACGACGTAACAAGGAGAGATACACATGGCGGCCGCTGACATCGCGGGCACGCTCGCCGTCGCGACCCTGCTGACCTGGCTCCCCGGCCTGCTGGTGCTGAGCCTGGCGCGGCTGCCCCGGCTGCTGGTGCTCGCCCTGGCCCCGGCGGTGACCCTCTTCCTCGCCTACGTCGGCACCCTGGCGGCCCGGGCGGTGGGCGTGTCGTGGTCGGTGGCGGCCCTCGCGGTCTGCACGGCCGTCCTGATGGCCGTCGTGTGGGGGCTGCGCCGGTGGCGCGGCCTGGAGGCGACCCGCCAGGCGAGGTGGACGCCGTCCGGCATCGTGTTCGTGACGCTGATGGTCCTGGTGGCGGTGGGCATCGGCGCCCGGGCGTACCTCGTCGCCTCGCAGAACTTCTACGTGATCCCGCAGGACTTCGACTCCGTCTTCCAGGCCAACGCGGTGCGCTGGATCGCCGAGCACGGGGACGGCACGGCGTCGGGGCTCACGGGCATCAACAACTACGCCTCGACGGCCCCCTTCTACTACCCGTCCACGCTGCACGCCCTCATGGCGCTGACCTACCAGCTCGCCGGCACGGGCGTCATCGCGGCGGTGCACGCCCACATCCTGCTCTGGATGCTCGCGCTGCCCCTGGGCGCCGCCGCCCTCGTCCGGGCGCTCGGCGCCGGGCCGGTGGGCGCCGGCGTCGCGGCGCTGGTCTCCACGAGCTTCACCGCCCTGCCCTACGAGCTCATCTGGCGCGGGCTCGTGCCCTTCACCGAGACGCTCGTCCTGGTGCCGGCGATGCTCGCGATGCTCGCCCTGGCGGCACGCCGGCGCACGGCGGTCGACGCCGTCCTGCTCGTCGGGGCGGCCGCGGGGCTGGTCGGCACGCACACGTCGGCCGCCACGACCCTCATGGTGTTCGGGATCCCGATGATCGTCGGGCTGCTCCTGCGGGAGCGGCGCGCGCTGCTCCCGCTGCTGCGGTGGGCGGCGCTCGCCGTCGTCCTCCTCGCGGTGCTGCTAACGCCCACCGTGCTCGACCTGCTGCACAGCTTCGACGAGCAGGACCTCGTGTGGGACTGGCCCGCGCTGCTGACCGTGCCCGAGGGCGTCAAGACCGCCGTGCTGTTCGGGACCGGCTACCGGGACACGGTGCAGCTGGCGCTGGCGGTCCTCGTGTGGCTCGGCGTCGGGTGCGCGGTGGTCTTCCGGCGCTACCGGATGGGGGTGGCCCTGGCGGTCGGCATGGTGGGCGCCATGGCGCTGTACGTGCTCGCCGTCGCCTCCGACAGCGCCCTCTCGCTCACCCTCACCGGGTTCTGGTGGAACGACCAGCTGCGCCTGTCCGCGCTCGTCGCGATCGCGGCGCCGGCGCTCGTGGGCCTGTTCGGCGACGCCGTCGGGTCGCTCGCCGGCCGGGGCGCGCTGCGGTTCGCCCGCGGTGTCTCGGTGGCGGGCCGGCGGCCGGTGATGGCGGTCGTCGCGTCTGTGCTCGGCGCCGCCGTGCTGGTCGCCGGGTACCTCGCCCTGACCCGGGACGGGTACTTCGTCCGCAGCCGCGACGCGATGCTGTACCGCTACGCGCTCGGCCCCACCGTGACCGAGAACGAGCGGGCGGGCATCGCCGAGCTGCCGGGCATCGTCCCGCCGGGCAGCCGGGTGATGAACGACTACCGCGACGGCTCGGCCCTCATGTACGCGCTCAGCGGCGTCCGTCCGGTGTTCGGCCACATGATGCCGGACCGCAAGAGTCCCGACCAGCTGCTGCTGGACCAGCACTTCGACGAGCTGGCCACCAACCCCGAGGTGGCGCGCGTGGCCCGCGAGCTGGACGTCGACTACGTCTGGATCTCCGAGGGCTTCCTCGAGCCCGGTGCCGTGCGCGCGCCCGGCGTCGACCAGGTGCCCGACCAGCCGCACCTGTTCGAGAAGGTGTACGAGAACCCCGGCGCGGTGCTCTACAAGATTGCGTGGGATACCGTCCCGAAGGGGTGAACTTAGGGGGCATCCTCAAGTATTGGTTCTCTGTGACGATATTCAGTCACGGGGGTCGTGTGCCCCAGTCGAACACCACGAGGGGTACGCATGAGACGGTTCAGACGCGCGGTGCAGGTCGCGGTCATCGGAATTCTTGCCGGCGCCGCGGCGAGCGTCGCTCCGGTCGCCCAGGCCGCCGAGGCGATCTACTACCCGCCGGCGTCCGGTGCGTGGGAGGTGCGCGGCCACGGCTACGGCCACGGCGTCGGGTTGTCCCAGTGGGGTGCCCGCGGTGCCGCCCAGCAGGGCCGCTCGGCGAACGAGATCCTCGACTTCTACTACCCGGGCACCGCGACCAACAACATCGGCAACCCCCAGATCCGCGTCGGGCTGACGTCGACGTTCGGCTCGGTCACGGCGGCCAGCTTCTGGAGCCCGGCCGGCACCGGTAACGCGGTCGCCGTCGATAACGGCGGCGGCGGCGTGCGCGTCGAGGGCGCCGGCATGTTCAACGTCCGGATCGACGGGCAGGGCTTCGTCGTCGACCGGGTGACGGCGGGCGGGGAGACCACCCGCTTCCCCGGCAACGAGCTGTGGGTGCGCACCATCAACGGCGTCGTCGCCTCGCCCGCGGGCGCGGCCGAGGGCGTCTGGTACCGCGGCGCCATCCGCCTGGTCCGCACGGGCGCGACCACGTACGACGTCGTCAACCACGTCTCGATGCAGGAGTACCTCTACGGCGTGGTGCCCCGGGAGATGCCCGCGGGCTGGGAGGCCGCCGCCCTGCAGGCCCAGGCCGTCGCGGCCCGCAGCTACGCGCTGTCGGTGTCCCGCCCGGCCAACGCCTACGACCTGTGCGACACGACGGCGTGCCAGGTCTACGGCGGCCGCGCCGCGGTCAACCCGGCCGGCACGATGACGTTCAACCGCGAGTCCGGGTCCAGCAACGCGGCCGTGGACGCCACCGGCGGGCTCGTGCGCTGGCACCAGGGCGCTGTGGCGTTCACCCAGTTCTCATCCTCCAACGGCGGGTACACCAAGGCGGGCAGCAAGCCCTACCTCGTCGCCAAGCCCGACCCGTGGTCCGGCGCCGCCCGCAACGACACCGTCTCGAGCTGGGGCGCGCAGCTGCCCGTCTCGGCCGTCCAGGCGAAGTGCCCGGCGGGCGGGACGCTCCAGCGCCTGGTCATCACCTCGCGCGACGGACGGGGCGAGTGGGGCGGCCGCATCACCGGCGCCCGGGTGGAGTGCACGACCGGCAACGCGAACGTCACCGGCGACGCCGCCCTCCGCTTCGGCATGAAGTCCTCGTGGTGGGTGCCGACCGCGCCGGCCGCCCGCGCCACCGGCTTCTTCCTGTCCAACTCCAACGCCACCGGCACCGCGGACATCGTCTTCAACTACGGCGACCCGGGCGACACGGTGCTGGTGGGCGACTGGGACGGCAATCGCACGGACACCCTGGCGGTGCGCCGCGGCGGGGTGTACTACCTGTCGAACTCCAACGCCACGGGCAAGGCCGACATCGTGATGGCGTACGGCAACCCCGACGACACGGTGCTGGTGGGGGACTGGGACGGGGACGGCGTGGACACCCTGGCCGTGCGTCGCGGCGGGGTGTACTACCTGTCGAACTCCAACGCCACGGGCAAGGCCGACATCGTGATGGCGTACGGCAACCCCGACGACACGGTGCTGGTGGGGGACTGGGACGGCAACGGCACGGACACCCTGGCGGTGCGCCGCGGCGGCGTCTACTACCTGTCGAACTCCAACACCACGGGCAAGGCCGACATCGTGATGGCGTACGGCAACCCCGGTGACACGGTGCTGGTGGGGGACTGGGACGGCAACGGCACGGACACCCTGGCGGTGCGCCGCGGCGGCGTCTACTACCTGTCGAACTCCAACGCCACCGGCAAGGCGGACGTCGTCATGGGCTACGGCGACCCCGGCGACGAGGTCATCGTGGGTGACTGGGACGGCAACGGCACCGACACGCTGGGCGTGCGGCGCCGCTGAGTCGCTGAGCTGCCTGGAGGCCCGCACCCCTCGGGGTGCGGGCCTCCACCCATGACGGTGCTCTGCAGAAGCAGAGGTTCACCGACCCTCGTCGCGACGAGAGCGGCCGCTGACGGCGCGGCCCGACGGCGCGAGGGGCGTGGCAGATGCGCCGAGAAGGAAGGGCCATTCGGCTCCGCTCGCTCCGGCATTACGGATAGCCTCCCGCCAAAAGCCTTCCGAAAGGGACCTTCATGTCCAGATTTCGTGCACTGCCCCTGCTCGCAGCCGGGGCGCTGTGCGCCACCGCGGGCCTTGCCGGCCCGTCCGCCCTCGCACAGGGATCGCCTGTAGGGGGAGCGGGGAGCCAGTACTTCCTCAACGACCAGTTCACCGGGACGGCGAACCACGAGTTCTTCTACGGCGAGCCGCGGGACAACGTGTACTTCGGAGACTGGAACGGCGACGGGATCGACACCCCGCTGATCCGCCGGGGCAACACCTTCTACGTGCGCAACGCCAATGTGACCGGCGGCGCCGACGCCGTCTTCGCCTACGGCGACCCGGGCGACACGGTGCTGGTGGGGGACTGGGACGGGGACGGCGTGGACACCCTCGCCGTGCGCCGCGGCGGCGTCTACCACGTGAAGAACTCGATCTCCTCGGGCCGCGCGGATGCGGTCATCGCCTACGGTGACCCGGGCGACACGGTGCTGGTGGGCGACTGGGACGGGGACGGCGTGGACACCCTGGCCGTGCGCCGCGGCGGGGTCTACCACGTGAAGAACTCGATCTCCTCGGGCGTGGCCGACGCCGTCTTCGCCTACGGCGACCCCGGGGACGCCGTCATCGTCGGGGACTGGGACGGCAACAAGACCGACACCCTGGGCGTGCGCCGCGGCAACGTCTACCACCTGCGGAACTCCACCACCTCCGGCGTGGCCGACGTGGTGTTCGCCTACGGCAACCCCGGCGACGCCGTCTTCGCCGGCGACTGGAACGCCGACGGCACAGACACCCTCGGGGTGCGCCGCGCCCCGGCCCCCGCCGTCGCTACGCCGGCACCGGTGAGCAAGCCGGCCCCGGCCCCCTCCGCTCCGGCGAAGCCCCGCAACGTCAACTGCTCCGACTTCAGGACCCAGGCGGAGGCACAGGCCTGGTTCAACCGGTACTACCCCTACTACGGCGACGTGGCCGGGCTCGACCGCGACCACGACGGGAAGGCCTGCGAGGCCCTGCCGTAACCCCGGCTCACCACGACCAGGGCCGTAGGCCCACTCACCACGTTCCGGCCCCGCGCGATCCGCGCGGGGCCGGACTCATTGCCCCTGAGCGGCGTACTTCGCCTCGACGGCGGCCTTCTGCGGGCGCCACCAGGCCTCGTGCTCGCGGTACCAGGCGATCGTGTCGGCCAGGCCGGCGCGGAAGTCCCGGAACTCTGGCTCCCAGCCGAGCTCGTCGCGCAGCCGGGTGTTGTCGATGGCGTAGCGGAGGTCGTGGCCGGGGCGGTCGGCGACGTGGTCGTAGTCGTGGGGATCGTGGCCCATGAGCTCGAGGATGAGCTCGACGACGTCCTTGTTGTTCTTCTCCCCGTCGGCCCCGATGAGGTAGGTCTCGCCGATCCGTCCCTCGTCGATGATGGTCCACACCGCGCGGTTGTGGTCGCGCACGTGGATCCAGTCGCGCACGTTCTGGCCGGCCCCGTAGAGCCTGGGGCGCACGCCGTCGAGGAGATTGGTGATCTGCCGGGGGATGAACTTCTCGATGTGCTGGTACGGGCCGTAGTTGTTCGAGCAGTTGGAGATCGTGGCCTCGAGCTGGAACGAGCGCACCCAGGCCCGGACCAGCAGGTCCGAGCCCGCCTTGGTCGAGGAGTAGGGCGAGGACGGGTTGTACGGGGTGTGCTCGGTGAACCTCGCGGGGTCGTCGAGCTCGAGGTCGCCGTACACCTCGTCCGTGGAGATGTGGTGGTACCGCGTGCCGTGCCGGCGCACGGCCTCGAGCAGGGTGAAGGTCCCCACGAGGTTGGTGCGCACGAAGGGCGAGGGGTCCTGGAGCGAGTTGTCGTTGTGCGACTCGGCGGCGAAGTGCACGACGACGTCCGCCTGCGCCACCAGGGGGTCCACGGTGTCCGCGTCGGCGATGTCGCCCTCGACGAGGGTGACCCGGTCGAGGCCGGCCAGCGAGCTGGGGTTGCCGGCGTAGGTGAGCTTGTCCAGGACGGTCACCTCCGCACCCTGCCGGTCCTCCAGGGTCTGGTGGACGAAGTTGGCGCCGATGAAGCCGGCGCCGCCGGTGACGAGAACACGCACAGATTCCTCCTGAGGCCACTACAACTCGGGCGAGTATGGCCGATTGTCCTAGATGGACGACGGGTGCGGGATGAGAGTCGCGGATCGCCCCGACCAATCCCGAGTATCCCCGTTCGTCCGCGCTACCGTCGGTAATGCAGGACACACGCAGAGCCCTGGTCCGATGTGTCCGCGTCCGTTTCCCCACCGACCGAAGGGCATCCGTTGTCATTCCGCCGCATCAACGCCGTGGCCTCGTCCGCCGCGTTGCTCCTGGTCCTGGGTGGTCTCCCCGCCGCCACAGCCACGACCGCCGGGGCCGCCATCCCCGCGTCGACCACGCCCGAGAGCCCGGTCACGCTGATCTCGCTGACGGACTCCGTGGGAGAGCCCACGAAGATCGCCGTCCAGGGCATCGAAGAGATCGCTGCCGACGCCGGCACGGCGCTGGGCACCGGGGTCGGCGGGACGGGGATCGGCGGCGTCGCGGGCGCCTCGGTCCCCACCTTCCGCGCCGCCTCGGCCGACACGACGGGTGATCCCGCAGAGCTCGACAACGTCGCCGTCCTGACGCCGCCGACGGCGACCGAGGAGTTCCTCGTCGCGGGCCTGACCTGGGACGCGGACAGCCCGCTCGCCCCCGGCTCCCAGATGTTCCTCCGCGTGCAGGAGAACGGCGACTGGTCGGACTGGCTGCAGATCGAGGAGGAAGAGTCCGACCGCCCCACGAGCGTCGCCGGCACCGGTCCGTTCCTCACCGGCGGCGCCGAGGCCGTCCAGGTCCAGGTGACGGGCGAGGCCGCCGCGCTGCCGGCCAACCTCCAGCTCAGCCTCATCCCGGCCAACCCCACGCCGGCCGAGGAGGTCATCACCGACCCCGGGGAGGCGCCCGACCAGCTGCCCACCGAGGCCCCGGTGGCCGCGGCCGCGCCGGTGGCATACCGCAGCCTCGGCACCCTGACGACGAGCGGAGCCGGCACCGTCCAGCCCGCGTCCTTTACGCCCGCCGCGGCACCCGCAGCTGCCGCCGTCGCGGCCGCAGCGCCCGCCGCTACCGCCGTCGCGCCCGCGGCGAGCCCGGCGGTCCCGACGACGCTCGGCGGGCCCGCGGCCGCTGCCGCCCGCCCGGCCGTCATCTCCCGCGCCGGGTGGGGCGCGGACGAGTCCTTCATGAAGTGGCGCCCGAGCTACAAGGCGCTCAAGGCCGCGATCGTGCACCACACGGCGGGGACCAACAACTACACGGCGGCCCAGTCCGCCTCGATCGTGCGCGGCATCTACTACTACCACGCCGTGACCAACGGCTGGGGCGACATCGGGTACAACTTCCTCGTCGACAAGTACGGTCAGGTCTTCGAGGGGCGCTCCGGCTCGATCCCCGCGCCCACCGGGACCATGCCCCAGGGCGCGCACGCCGCCAGCACCACCCTCGGCAACTTCAACCCCGGCACCCTGGGCATCTCGGCGATGGGCGACTACACGCAGGTCGGCGCCCCGCAGATCATCCTCGACCGCATGGCCGACGTCATCGCGTGGAAGTTCGGCGAGGCCGGCATCGACGTGAACACGCCCAGCGGGATCATGTCGCCCGGCACGGCGGCCCGACCGAAGGGGCAGAACCTGCCCCGGATCTTCGGGCACCGCGACGTCGGCGCGACCACCTGCCCCGGCAACGACATCTACGGCCGGCTCGGCAGCCTGACCCGGGCCGTCGACGCGCGCCTGACCCACCTGTTCTATCTGAACAACTCCTTCTCCGGTCAGGCTGACATCGTGTTCGACTACGGGAACCCCAACGACCGGTTCCTCGTCGGGGACTGGGACGGCGACAAGATCGACACGATGGCGATCCGCCGGTCGAACGTCTTCTACGTCCGCAACTCCAACACCACCGGTAACGCCGACAAGGTGTTCGCCTACGGCAACCCCGGCGACGTCGTCCTGGTGGGCGACTGGGACGGCGACGGCGTCGACACCCTCGCGGTGCGGCGGGGGAACCTGTACTACTTCAAGAACTCGGTCTCCACCGGCGTCGCCGACGTCGTGATCGCCTACGGCAACCCCGACGATCAGGTGCTGGTGGGGGACTGGGACGGCGACGGCAAGGACACCCTCGCCGTGCGGCGCGGGAACAACTACTTCGTCAAGAACTCCATCACCACCGGCGTCGCGGACAAGGTCATCATGTACGGCAACCCCGGTGACATCACGATCGTCGGCGACTGGGACGGTGACGGCGTGGACACCTTCGGGGTGCGCCGCGGCATCACCTACTACCTCAAGAACTCCATCTCCACGGGCGTGGCCGACCGGGTGTTCGCCTACGGCAACCCCGGCGACGAGGTCATCGTGGGTGACTGGGACGGCAACCGCACCGACACCCTCGGCGTCATCCGGCGCTGAGCCGCAGGAGCGACCGAGACCCGCCGTCCCCTGGACGGCGGGTCTCGGTCGTGGAGAGGGGAGGTCGCGCTCGACGCCGTGGGCGCCGGTGCGGCTTCGCGTCACACGGTGCCCGCGCGGGAGCCGGGCCGGCTCCCGAGCGTGGCGAGGTAGGCCTGGACGTCCTCGTAGGAGGGCAGCAGCCCCTGCTCCCGGGCCGCGGTCAGGGTGGGCGCGGCGGCGTCCTTGTCCGAGAGCAGCGGCTCCAGCGGGCTGCCGTCGCGGGCCTGGTGCGGCCAGTCGATGGCGAGCTCGGGGGAGAGCGGGCTGATGCCGTGCTCCCGCCCCGGGGCATACGGGGCCGAGCACAGGTACATCACGGTCGAGTCGTCCTCCAGGGCGCAGAAGGCGTGGCCGAGCCCCTCCGAGATGTAGATCGCCCGCCGGTCGACGTCGTCGAGCAGCACGGTGTCCCACCGGCCGAACGTGGGCGAGCCCACCCGGATGTCGACCACCACGTCCAGCACCGCGCCGCGCGGGCAGGTGACGTACTTGGCCTGCGACGGCGGGACGTCGGCGAAGTGGATGCCGCGCACCACGCCCGCGGCCGAGACGGAGCAGTTGACCTGCTTGAGATCGAGCGGGTGGCCGACGGCCTCGACGAAGGCGTCCTCCTTGAACGCCTCGAGGAAGACCCCGCGGGGGTCGCCGAGCTGCCGGGGGGTGATCTCCCAGGCTCCTTGGATCCCGAGCTCACGGAACTGCACTGCACCCTCCTTGTCGCCTGGTCGGACCGGGCGTCCGACCGACTCACCCTAGCGACGCGGTTAGGCTGCTACCCGGACACCGGGCACGACGAGGGGAGCGGCATGCGCTGGTTGGTGGCAGGGGCCACCGGGATGCTGGGCACCGACCTGGTGGCACGACTGCGGGGCGACGGCCGCGACGTCGTCGCCGCCGGCCACGCGGAGCTCGACATCACCGACCCGGTCGCCGTCGCCGCCCGGGTGCGCGACGTCGACGTCGTCGTCAACTGTGCGGCGTGGACCGCGGTGGACGACGCCGAGACCCACGAGGGTGCGGCCTTCCGGCTCAACGCCACCGCCCCCCAGCTGCTCGCCCGCGCCGCGCACGCCGCTGGGGCCCGGCTCGTGCAGGTCTCCACCGACTACGTCTTCGACGGCGCGGCCACGGCGCCCTACGCCGAGGACGCGCCGCTGGCCCCGGTCTCCGCCTACGGGCGCACCAAGGCCGCCGGGGAGTGGGCGGTGCGGGCGGAGACCGACGACTACCTCGTCGTGCGCACCGCCTGGCTCTACGGGGCGCACGGGGCATGCTTCCCGCGGACGATGGCCCGTCTGGCCGCCGAGCGGCCCCAGCTGCAGGTGGTGGCCGACCAGGTGGGCCAGCCGACCTGGACCGCTGACCTCGCCGACCTCCTCGTGCGCCTGGTCGACGCCGGCGCGCCGAGCGGCACCTACCACGGCACCGCCTCGGGACAGGTCTCCTGGCACGGCTTCGCCCGCGCCGTCGTCGCCGCCGCGGGCAAGGACCCCGCGATGGTGGCCGAGACGACGTCCGCGGCGTTCGTGCGGCCGGCGCCGCGGCCCGCGTACTCGGTGCTCGGCCACGACGCGCTCGTCGCCGCCGGCGTGGCCCCCATCGGCGACTGGGCCGCGCGGTGGGCCGCGGCCGCCGACGACGTGCTGGCGCTCGCGGGGCGGACCCGTGGCTGACGGCGCGGCACCCAGCGGGCGCGGGCTCCTCGTCGTCCTGCCCGCCTGGAACGAGGAGGAGGCGCTGCCCGGCGTGCTGGCCGAGCTGCGCGCCGCGATGCCCGAGGCGGACGTCGCCGTCGTCTCCGACGGCTCGGTGGACCGCACGGCCGACGTGGCCCGGGCCGCGGGGGTCCGGGTGCTCGAGCTGCCGTTCAACATGGGCGTGGGCGGCGCGATGCGGGCCGGCTACGCCTACGCGGCCCGCAAGGGCTACGCGCGCGTGGTCCAGCTCGACGCGGACGGCCAGCACGACCCCACCGAGATCGGCGCGCTCGTCGCGACGGCGGAGGCCACCGGCGCCGACCTGGTGATCGGCGCCCGCTTCGCGGGCAAGGGCGACTACGAGGTCCGCGGCCCGCGCAAGTGGGCGATGAAGCTGCTGTCGTCCGTGCTCTCGCGGGTGACCCGGACGACGCTGACCGACACCACCTCGGGGTTCAAGCTCGCCGGGCCCCGGGCCATCGAGCTGTTCGCCCGGGACTACCCCGCGGAGTATCTCGGCGACACCGTCGAGGCGCTCGTGCTCGCCGCGCGCCACGGCCTCGTGGTGCGCCAGGCCGCGGTCGAGATGCGCCCGCGCGCCGGCGGCACGCCGTCGCACAACCCCGCCAAGGCGGCGCTGTTCCTCATGCGCGCCCTGGTGGCGCTGTTCGTGGCGCTCACCCGGCCCCGCGCCGCGGGCGCCGAGGCCACCCAGGACCAGGAGGCGGGACGATGAGCGGGTACGTCTTTGCGATCTGCTTCGCGGTGCTGACGGTCCTGGTGATCTTCTCGCTGCTGCGCAGCCGGCACATGCGCGAGAAGTACGCCACCGCCTGGATGCTGGTGGCGGTGGCCGTCCTAGTGGTGGCCGTCTTCCCGGGAATCCTCGACTGGCTCGCCGCCCTGTTCGGGATCAAGACCCCGATCAACCTCGTCTTCTTCGTCGCCTCGCTGGCGCTGCTCCTCATCTCCGTGCAGTACTCCGTCGAGCTCTCCCGGCTGGAAGAACGCAGCCGCAAGCTCTCCGAGGAGGTGGCGATCCTGCGCGCGGAGGTCGAGGACGTCCGCGCCGCGGTGGAGGGGGGTCAGACCAACGGGCGCACCAGCCGCCAGTAGGCGCGCAGCAGGCTCTCGAGCGGCTGCGCCGCCGCCGGCAGGGCCATCTGCGCGGGGTCGAACCGATCCGTGAGCAGCCGCGTCAGGTGCTGGTCCGAGACCGTGCGGGTGCCCTGCACGAGCCGGCGGCGCCGCCGGATCCAGCCCGGGTGGCGCAGCACCCAGCCCCAGGAGCGGACCTTCTGCCGGGCCCACCCCTGCGAGGCCGCCACGGCGAGCAGCGCGACGTCGAAGGCGAGGAGCGGCAGGGCCAGCAGCGCGAGGGTCTTCAGCTCGTGGCAGGTGAGGAGGAAGAGCCAGCGGTTGCGCTCGACCAGGTACATCTTCAGCGGCGAGCGGCCGAACTCGTAGTGGTGGCGGACCCGGGCGTCCGCCAGCACCTCGACCCGCAGGCCGCGCTGCCAGCACCGCCAGGACAGCTCCAGGTCCTCCAGGTAGGCGAAGAACTGGCCGGGGAAGCCGCCGAGGTCGTCCCAGACCGTCCGGCGCAGCACCATGGTGGCGCCGCTGGCCGAGGCCACGTCGGCGACCTCGGGGACCCGGGCGGCGTCCTCGCCCATCTGGCCGGCCCAGCACAGGCCGAGCACGTGCAACGGGTTGCCGGCGGAGTTGACCTTGTTGGGCTGGTCGGCGAGCAGGACCAGGGCCCCGGCGATGCCGACCGACTCGTCCCCGGCCCGCTCGACGAGCAGCCGGAGGCAGTCCGGCTCCACCTCGGCGTCGCTGTTG
Organism: Georgenia ruanii; assembly: GCF_009193175.1. GTDB lineage: Bacteria > Actinomycetota > Actinomycetes > Actinomycetales > Actinomycetaceae > Georgenia > Georgenia ruanii. Next base: position 148,000 of record NZ_VUKE01000002.1, read on the forward strand.
ACCATCGCGATGAACGGCGCCCGGCTCTCCCGGACGCCGAGGTTCACCCCGCCCGCGAAGCCGAGGTTCGTGCTGGGGCGGATGACGCGGACCCCCTCGCGGCCGGCCACCCGGGACACCGCGTCGCTGGTGCATCCGTTGTCCACCAGGACGATCTCCAGCGAGACCCCCGTCGAGGCGAGGACGGCGTCCACGGCCGCGCCGAGCCACTCCTCCTCGCCGTAGGCGAGCATGATCACGCTGAGCTGGGGGGTCATCGGTCCTCCGGGGTATCGAGGGTGAGGCGGCTCTCCCACGCGCGGGTGGTGCGCTGGAGAGCGAGGGCGAAGAACGCCGCCGCTGCGCCGGAGCCCGTGCACAGCGCGACGGCGACGGTGGTGGTGATGGGCAGCGGCAGGGCGAGGCTGAGCACGGTCACGACGATGCCGAGCCCCCAGCCCAGCGCCACCACGGTGTCCGTCTTGTGGGCGAGCAGCCCCTGCGCCAGCAGCTGCGCCACCATGAACAGCGCGCCGGAGACGGCGATGAGCGTGATGTCCAGCACGGACACGTCGAAGGCCGGGCCGTAGATGACGTGCATGACCCAGCGGCCCAGCACGGCGATGCCCACGACCCCGGCTCCGCCGAGCAGGGCCGTGGCGGCGAAGCCACGGCGCATCGCGGCGCGGAAGGCCGCGTGGCGCCCGGTGGTGACCTGGGCGGCGAGGGCGGGGAGGAAGACGGCCTGGACGGCGGCGAACAGGAACAGGGGCACGCGCCCGATGGTGATCGCGGCGACGAACTGCCCGGTGATGGCCTGCTCGGCGGGCGTCGCGAGCACGGCGATGGCCAGCGGGCCGGCGTTCGCGACCAGCTGCGCGGTGATCGAGGTGGTCACCAGGGGGGCCAGCGGGTACCGCTCGCCGGGCACGGCGGGACCGTCCCGGCGCAGCAGGTCGCGCAGCGGGATGGTGGCGAGCGTGGCGAGCGCGGGGCTGAGGACGAGCACGGCGGCGTACAGCGCGGCCGAGCTCGTGGGGAGCAGGAAGATGGCCGCGCTGAGCACCATGCGCGCGGCCCCGTCCACGGCGAGCTGGGCGCCGTACCGGCGGAACCGTCCCGTCCCGGCGAGCATGCCGCGCGCGTAGTACTCGAGCGCCTGGGCCGCGAGGGCCAGCACGAGCACCACGAGGAGGATCCGCGAGCCGCCGAGGAAGGTGTCGGCGATCGGGCCGTTGAAGACGGCGGCGACGAGGGCCAGGGCGCCCAGCGCGGCGGCGGCGTAGTGCCGCACCCGGGCGAGCGGCGGGAAGGCAGCACCGCGGGCGCGCGCCGCGGAGATGCGCCGGCCGACCTCCTGCTCCAGGGGCATGAACAGGCCGATGCCGACGGCGTTGAGGATGGTCCACGCCACAGAGACCGGGGCCGCGGCGGCCGGGCCCAGGTCGCGCCCGGACAGCCCGAGGAACACGAAGCCGGAAAGCCCCAGGACGAGCAGGCCGACGCCGACCTGGAGGGTGCTGCTCGAGCTGGCGCCGCCGGCCGCCGCGGCGGGGCGATCTGGAACGGGGCTCGGTCCGGCGTCGCTCACGCTTCGCCGTCGAGCAGCCCGAGGAGGTACTCGCCGTAGCCGGACTTGCGCAGCGGCTCGGCACGCTCGCGCAGCTGGTCGTCGCTGAGGAAGCCGCGGCGCCACGCGACCTCCTCCGGGCAGCCGACCTTCAGGCCCTGCCGGGCCTCCACCGTGCGCACGAACGCCGTGGCGTCCGCCAGCGAGTCGAACGTGCCGGTGTCCAGCCAGGCGGTGCCCCGAGGCAGGACCTCGACGTGCAGGCGGCCCTGCTCGAGGTACGCCCGGTTGACGTCGGTGATCTCGTACTCCCCGCGCGCCGACGGCCGCAGGTGCTTGGCGATCTCCACGACGTCGTTGTCGTAGAAGTACAGGCCCGGCACGGCGTAGGAGCTCTTCGGGCGCGCGGGCTTCTCCTCCAGGGACAGGGCCCGGAAGTGCTCGTCGAACTCCACCACGCCGTACGCCGTCGGGTCCGCGACGTGGTAGGCGAAGACGGCGCCGCCGTCGATGTCGCCGAAGCGCTGGAGCGTCGTCCCCATGCCGGGACCGTAGAAGATGTTGTCGCCCAGGACGAGCGCGGCGGGCTCCCGGCCGAGGAACTCCTCGCCCAGGACGAACGCCTGCGCGAGCCCGTTGGGCACCTCCTGGACCGTGTAGGAGAGGGAGATGCCGAACTGGGAGCCGTCGCCGAGCAGGCGGCGGAAGGACGGCGCGTCGTGCGGGGTGGTGATGACCAGGACGTCGCGGATGCCGGCCAGCATGAGCGTGGTGAGCGGGTAGTACACCATCGGCTTGTCGTAGACCGGCACGAGCTGCTTGCTCACACCCTGGGTGATCGGGTGCAGCCGGGTGCCGGAGCCGCCCGCCAGAATGATTCCGCGCATTCGTCCATTCTGACGCATGCACGACCGATACGGTTGAACGGTTGAGGATGGAAGGTGACGGGTGCTCAAGCTGCACGGTGTGGGGCGCGACTACGCGTGGGGCTCGGTCGAGGCCATCCCGCAGCTGGTGGGCGCCAGCCCGAACGGTGCTCCGCTCGCCGAGCTGTGGTTCGGCGCCCACCCGGGCGGACCGGCCGCCGTCCGCCCGGCGGAGGCCGACGGGGCCGGGTCGGCGACGACGATGCCGGACCTGCGGGCGGTCATCCAGGCCGACCCGGCGGGCACGCTGGGCGCCGACGTCGTCTCGCGCTTCGGTGCGCGCCTGCCCTACCTGCTCAAGCTCATCGCCCCGGAGCGTCCGCTCTCCCTGCAGGTGCACCCGAGCCTCGACAGGGCGCGGGAGCGCTACGCGGCCGAGGAGGCCACCGGCATCGCCCGCGACGCGCCCGAGCGCAACTACCGTGACCCGAACCACAAGCCCGAGCTGGTGTACGCGCTGACGACGTTCGAGGCGATGTGCGGCTTCCGCGCCCCCCGCCGGGCGGCGGAGCTGCTGGTCGGGCTCGAGGTGCCGCTCGCCCAGCGCCTGCGCGACCTGCTGCGGGCCGACCCCAGCGCGGGTGGGGTGCGCGACGCGTTCACGACGCTGCTCGATCACGGCACCCGTCCGGCCCGGGAGGAGGTCGCGGCGGTGGCCGAGGCGTGTGCCGCCCGGCTGGGCGATGGGTCGCCGTCACCGCGCGCGGACGGCACCGTGGTGATGCTCGCGGAGGCCTACCCCGGCGACCCCGGCGTCGTGGCGTCCCTGCTCCTCAACCCCGTCACCCTCCGCCCGGGTGAGGCGCTGTTCGTCCCGGCCGGCGGGGTGCACGCGTACCTGTCCGGCCTGGGCGTCGAGATCATGGCCTCCTCCGACAACGTGCTGCGCGCGGGGCTGACCGAGAAGCACATCGACGTGCCCGAGATGCTCGAGTGCGTGGACTACGTCGCCGCCCCGCCCATCCGTCCCGCCCCGGAGATCTTCCACGGGGCGACGAAGGTGTTCTATGCGCCGGTGGACGACTTTGAGCTCTCGGTGACTGACCTCGCCGACCCGCCCGCCGGGCCTCCGCACCCGCTGCCCGGCCGCGGCCCGCGCATCCTGCTGTGCCTGGAGGGCGCCGTCGACATCTTCTCGACCGCGGAGCGGGCGACGCTGGAACGGGGTCAGGCCCTCTTCGTCCGTGCCGACGAGGGACGGGTGTCCGTTCGTGGCCAGGGCACCGTCGTGCAGGCCGACGTGCCCTGAGCGGCGGCTCCCTGTCGGTCGCGGCAACCAATGCCCTGATCGGGAGGATATCGATACATGAGCTGTCCGTCGATTTCCTATACATGACCTGTTCGTCTATTTCTGAGCGGTCGCGGACGTCCGAATGTCATATGCGTATCGGACGTATTGTTTTCTGCTGAACAACCCGTTCTCGTTTTAGCCGCACCGCCCACATTTGTGTCCTACATTCCCTCGTAGGCAGGCGCAGGTGTCGTTTTCGGTGGCGCCGGCGGACGGCGATGTCCCCCGGCGCGCGACGGCAAGGGGGAAGCCGTGACCGACGCAGGAGCATGGGGACACCGCGCCCGGCCGCGGCGGGCCGGGTGGTCGCGCCGGGCGAGGCAGCTGGTGGCCATCGCAGGCGTTCTTGTGGTGGCGACGGCCCTGGCGGTGGGGCAGGCATCCGCCGCGCCTCCTCCGCTCGACAGCGCCGAGGTCGCGGGCCTGATCGTGGCCTACGCGCCCGGCGTGGCCGCGGCGGAGCAGCCGGGCGTGGCCACCGGCTCGGCGTTCCTCGGGAATCCGCGCTTGCGGGTCGGCAACGACCTCGGGCGCGGCATGCGCACCGTGGGCCTCGAGGCCCCGTTGGCCGTGGACGCCGCCCGCGACCTCGCGGCGCGGCTGACCGCCTCCCCGCAGGTGCTGTGGGCGGAGCCGGACTACGTCGTCTCCCTGCCGGAGAACCTCGGTGCCATCGAGTCGCCCGGCACCCACGTCGTCGATCCAGCGCCGAAGGAAGGGCTCACCACGGAGGCCGTGCAGCTCTCGCCCCCGTGGGGGCTGGACCGCATCGACCAACGCTCCGGCCTGAACGCGAGATACGAGTACGGCACCACCGGGGCCGGCGTCACCGCGTACGTGGTGGACACCGGGATCCGCGCGAGCCACCAGGAGTTCACGGGCCGCGTCCGGCCGGGCTTCTCTGCCGTCGCCGACGGTCGCGGCACCGCCGACTGTCACGGTCACGGCACCCATGTCGCCGGCACGCTCGGAGGCACCACCTACGGCGTTGCCAAGAAGGTGACGTTCGTCCCGGTGCGCGTGCTGGACTGCAACGGCTCCGGGACGATCTCCACCGTCGTCAGCGGGATCGACTGGGTCGTCCAGGATCACCCCGTCGGGGCGCCCGCGGTGGTGAACATGAGCTTGGGTGGTCCCGCGAGCGACGCGCTCGACGCCGCCGTGCGGCGGCTCGTCGCGGACAACATCACGGTCGTCGTGGCGTCCGGCAACAGCGGCGCGGACGCGTGCCTGACCAGCCCGGCGCGCACGGCGGAGGCCATCACGGTGAACGCGTCGACGCAAACCGACGAGCACGCCCCGTTCTCCAACTTCGGTGCGTGCACCGACATCTACGCACCCGGGGTGGGGGTCAGGTCCGCATGGGCGTCGTCCGACACGGCCGCCATCGAAGGTGATGGGACGTCGATGGCCACCCCGCACGTGGCCGGGGTGGCCGCGCGGACCCTCGAGGCGAACCCACGGCTCATGCCGGCCGAGGTGTGGCGCGCCATCGAGCAGGCGGCCACCCCCGTCGAGCTCATGCCGGTCGACGGCACAGACGCCGGCAAGTTGCTCTATGCCGCGCCCACGCCCGCTGCCCCCGCGCCGCCGGGCCCAGGAGCCGCGCCCGGGCAGGATTACGGATTCTTTCTCAACAATTCCGTGACCGGCACGGCTGACGTGCACTTTTTCTACGGGGATCGGGGCGACGAGGTTCTCGTGGGCGACTGGGACGGTGACGGAATAAAGACCCCGGCCGTGCGCCGCGGCGCCACGTTCTATGTGCGCAATTCGAATACGTCAGGAGGTGCCGACCGCGTTTTCACGTACGGCAACCCGGGCGACGAGGTACTGGTGGGGGACTGGGACGGCGACGGCACCGACACACTCGCCGTCCGTCGAGGCGGCACGTACTTCATCCGGAACTCCACGACGACCGGCGGGGCCGACGTCGTCATCGCCTACGGGGATCCGGGCGACGAGGTGGTGGTGGGGGACTGGGACGGGAACGGCAGCGATTCGCTGGGGGTGCGCCGGGGGAACCAGTTCTACCTGCGCAACACGCTGACGTCGGGCAACGCGGACCTCGTGGTGGGGTATGGCAACCCGGGCGACGAGGTGGTGGTGGGGGACTGGGACGGGAACCGCAGCGATTCGCTGGGGGTGCGCCGGGGGAACCAGTTCTACCTGCGCAACACGCTGACGTCGGGCAACGCGGACCTCGTGGTGGGCTACGGCAACCCGGGCGACCAGGCCCTGGTGGGGGACTGGGACGGCGACCGCACCGACACGCTGGGCGTGTACCGCCGCTGAATCCGGTTGACGCGGCGCCCGAGAGACCGGGGCGCCGCGGAGGCGTCCGCGGGCCCGGTGATCTACGGGAGCACGGCGTGGGATACCAGGGCACGAAGCCCGCGCCACTGCCGCGTCGAGAGCGCCTGTGGGAGCAAGGTCAGGGCGTGCAGTCGTGAGGAGCCATGGAGGCGCGCCGCCCGCGCCGCGTGGCTCCAGCCCAGACGCTGGAACTCCTCGGCGTACGCGGCGAAGAGCCGGTGCTCCTCGGCGAACCTCCGGCCGTCGACGGCGCGCACGGCCGAGTCGCTCTGCCGATGGCGCCGATACCGGAAGCAGACGTCCTCCAGCACGGCGATCTTGCCGCCGGACCTGACGACGTCGATCGCGAGCGCGAGGTCCTGCACCACGTCGTACTCACGCCGGAACGGGTGGGTCTTCAGCTCCGCCGAGCGCCACGCCACCGAGGGGAAGTACAACCAGTTGGCGCTCATGAGACTGGCGGCGGCGGCCTCCCCGGCGACGACGGCACGCGAGCTGCGGCCCACCGCGCGGCGACGGACCCAGGCCTTGACCCGGTCCCCGAGCGGGGCGTAGACGTCGCCGTTCTCGTCGATCACCTCCACCCCGGGCTGCACGAGGGACACGTCCGCGTCGTCGAAGGCGCTGCGCACGGTGGTGAGATAGCCGGGGAGCATGACGTCGTCGGCGCCCATGATGACCGTGATGGGGTGCTCGACGAGGGCGACGCACTTGCGGTAGTTGGCGTTGGCGCCGAGGTTGGTGTCGTTGCGCAGGTAGACCACGCGCGGGTCCTCGGCCGCCAGGCCGGCGAAGTACTCAGGCACCGCCGGGTCGGGGTAGGCGTCGTCGATGACGGTCAGCCGGAAGTCGCCGTCGTCCTGCGCCAGCACACTGCTCACGGCGGCCTTCATCATGGCGACGTCGCCGTAGTAGGGCAGCATGATGTCGATCGTCACGTGCGGCCTCCCTGACGTCCGATGCGTGCCGGTCGGCGGCCAGAACCCATTCGCACGCTAGCCGTCTCCATCGGCTCTCGGGGCCGGTTCGCGGTCGCCGTCATCGTGATCGAGGATCGCCCGCGGCTGGACGGCTCGCATCTGCTGCTCCCCGCGTGGAGGTCCAGGGGGCGGCCCCGCACGGTGGTTCGGGTGGTCCGGTGGACCGTTCCGGTGGGTCATCCCGGGCCCGCTAGGTACCGTTCCCACCATGGCATGGTGGGCCGTCTCCGCCGCTGCCGCCGGGATGGCGATGCTTCTTTTCGCGCCTGGCTGGCTGTGCCTGCGCCTGCTCCGGGTGAGGGGCGTGCTCGCGGTCGCGGCCGCACCCAGCGTGACGTTGGCGGTTCTTGCCCTGGCGGCGGTCGTCTCCTCGTTTCTGGGCGTGCGGTGGAGTCTCGCGTCGGCGCTCGTCGCAGCCCTGGCTGCTGCGCTGGTTGCCGGCGCGGTGGGATGGCTGACCCGCGGCAGGCACCCGCCTGCCTCGATCCGGCGGGAGAGCGGAACCGTCCGGACCGGCTCGGTGCCGGTGGGGATGGGGGCGCTGCCGGCGCCCGGCACCGAGGGCACAACGGCCGTGCCGACCCGCGACGGCGCGGCTGCCGTGCCGACCCGCGAGGGCACGGCAGCCATGTCGCCCCGGCTGATCGCCGCCACCGCGGCGGCCGTCGTCGTCGCCGTCGGGTTCACGTGCCTGCCCCTCGCCCGCGGCATGGAGCACCTCAGCGCCCCGCTGCAGTCCTGGGACGGGATCTTCCACGTCAACGCCCTCGCCCTGGTGCGCGAGACCGGGAACGCCTCGAGCCTGGGCGGGCTCGCGCCGATGTACCCGCTGCACGACGCCACCTACTATCCCGCCGCCTGGCATGCGCTCGTTGCGGTCGCCCCCGGACTGAGCTCGGTCGTGGTCGCCGCCAACCTGTCGACCTTCGTCCTCGTCCTGCCGTGGATCCTCGGCATCACCGCCCTGGCCACGGTCGCCATCCCCCACCGGCCGCGGGTCGCCGTGCTGGCGCCGCTCTTCGCCGCCACCTACATCGCCTTCCCGGTCATCACGATGACGGTCCAGGGCCAGTGGCCCTACGGCGCCTCGATCGCGTTGCTGCCCGGCGCGGCCGCGCTGGTGCTCGCCGCGCTGCGCCCGGGCGGCGCGCGGAGCCTGCCCCTGCTCCTCGCGGCCGCCGCGGCGACGGCGGGGGTGGCGCTGGCGCACGCGACCAGCGTGTTCAGCCTGATCGTGCTGGTGGGCCCGTGGATCGTGGTCGGCGCCGTCCAGCATGAACGGCAGCGGTGGCGGGCGGGGCGGCGCCACGAGGTGATCCGCGACGCCGTGCTGGCCGGGCTGGGACTGGCGATCGTCGTCGTCGTGCTGAGCCAGAGCAGCGTGTTCGGCTCCGTCGTCGGCTTCAACCGGCGCTACTTCGGCTCGCACGCGGGGGTGTTCTTCAACGCGCTGCGCGACAAGGCGACCTTCGGGCGTTACCCGTCGACCTGGATCGGCAATCTTCTGGTCGCCGCGTTCGCCGTCGCCGGTGCGGTGCTGACCTTCCGCCGTCGGGAGGCACGCTGGGTGGCCGTGGCCTGGGGGTCCTTCCTGCTCCTGTGGGTCGTCGCCGGCGGCTCCCCGCCCTTCCTGCGGTGGCTGGCCGGGCCCTGGTGGACCGAGCCGTCCCGGCTCGCGTCCCTCGCCATCATCCCGGCGTCGCTGCTGGCGGGGCTCGGGGCCGACGCCGCGCTGCGCGCCGGGGCCGAGCGGGCCGCGCGCCTGCCGTCCGCGGCCTCCGCCACCCGGCGAGCCGTCCCGGTGGGCGCCGTCGTGCTGGCCATCGTGGCGGCCCTGGGGATGGGGGCGCGGCTGGGCACCAAGGAGCGCGTGGTGGAGTCGGCCTACGTCCCGGGCAGGATCACCTACGGCACCGTCCTGGACGCCGACGACGCGGCGGTGCTCTCGCGCATGCCGCAGACCCTCCCGGCCGACGCCGTGGTGCTGGGCGACCCGGCCGGCGGCGCCGCCTACGCCTACGCCATCGGCCACCGCCACGTCGTCTTCCCGCAGCTCACCGTGGCGGCGATCCGGTCGCCGGACCCGCGCGAGCCGCACGTGCTGCTCGCCATGCATTTCAACCGGATCCACTGGGACGCGAGGGTGTGCGACGCCGTGCGGGCGGTGGGCGCCACGTACTTCTACCAGGACACGGCAGGGGACGCGCAGGGCGACAAGGTCTCCGACACGACCCTGGGCCTGCGCAACGTCGACACCTCCCGGGGGTTCGAGCTGGTTGACCGGGCGGGCACCGTGTCGCTCTGGCGGATCACCGCCTGCGGGTAACCACGGGTGCTGGTGGGCACCCGCTGGGCGCGCGTGGGCACCCGCTGGGTGCTCGTGGGCACCCGCTGGGCGCGCGTGGGCAGCCGCCGGGTGGGGCGGGCCCCCAGCGGCGAGAAGCTACCAGCGCTCCTCGACCCGCTCCTCGCTCGCGATCCGGTCCATCGTCTCGGCCCGCGTGCCGGGCTCGACGAGCACCAGCGACCCGCCGGCGTGCCACACGGCCAGCGCGTGCTCGAGCAGCTCCTCGAGGGTGTCCGGGCACAGGAGCACCCGGGCGGCCTCCCGCTCCTCGCCGTCCTCGAGGTCGTCCAGGGCGTCGAAGTCCTCGAGGTCGTCGCTCTCGTCCTCGTCCTCGAAGCCCAGGCCGTCGTCGTCGACCAGGTCGTCGAGGTCCTCGACGTCGTCGTCCAGCTCGTCCACCGCGGCCCCGCCTGCCCAGCCGCGCAGGTCCGCGAAGGTGGCCTCGACTTCGTCGCCGACCAGCGCGACGTCGTCGTCCTCCGGCTCGCTGACGTAGCCGAGGTGATCGCCGAAGCTCATGAGCTCGGCGGCGGCGTCGACGACGCCGGAGGGCAGCTCCTCGCCGTCCCACTCCATCGCCAGTGCCGGCAGGGCGACGGCGAGCACCAGCTCGGCGGCGTCCTCGCCCGGGGCCTCGCCGGGCCGGTGGGTGACGACGACGTCGGGCCCCTCCTCGTCCTCGAGCACGTCCTCGGCCGAGGTCAGCACCACGCGGGCGCCGCAGGTCCACGACGCCAGCGCCCACACGACGGCGCGCCAGTGCACCGGCAGGTCGAGCACGACCGTGGTGCCGGGCTCGGCGTCGGCCTCCTCCACGAGGAGGTTGGCGGCCTTGGTGACCCAGTTGGCCAGCACCCGGCCGGAGAGCTCGGTGCGCTCGCCGTCGGTGCCGTACCAGGTCAGGCGGGGGCTGGAGGTCTCGCCGCCGGTGAAGGAGGCGAGGAGCTGGCCGGGAAGCGTCTCGGGGAGGCTCATGACGGCAAGACTAAGACGGCCGGGGGAGGTGTGGGGGCGTTGTTCGGACGGGTGTGGCGAGCCGTCCCACGCGAGTGCGCCGTGAAGGAATTAGGGCGACAATTCCCTCATATATCGGCACCGGACGCCGATGCCGAGAAGTGACACGCCGCGCGACACGCCGTTACGGTGTTCTCGGTCACAAATTCTCCGTCCATATAGCACCGTTCCGCTTGACGGCGACGGATGACACGCGTGTAATTCTCTCAGTGAAGTCATCCGAGCGAGGGGAAAGACCTGTGTGGAACATTCTCGGTGACGGTCCGCTGAACGCGACCGTCTCGGCCCCCGCCTCGCTCGGCGGTGACGTCCTGCACCTCCTCTCCGGCGACGACGAGGGCGTGCTCGCCTGGCAGGACCGCGCGCTGTGCGCCCAGACGGACCCCGAGGCCTTCTTCCCGGAGAAGGGCGGCTCCACCCGCGAGGCCAAGCGCGTGTGCACCTCGTGCGAGGTGCGCGCGGAGTGCCTCGACTACGCCCTCGCCAACGACGAGCGGTTCGGCATCTGGGGCGGCCTCTCCGAGCGGGAACGACGCAAGCTCAAGCGCCGAGCGGTCTGAGGCGCCCGCCCACATGGCGGCTTCGCAGTTCCCTCAGCGTCACCAGCCGATCCGGCCCGCCACGCTCGCCGTGGTGGTCAGCGCCGGCGTCTCCACCTATCTGCCCCGCACCCTGGCCGGCCTCGCCGCCCAGACACACGCGCCCGACGTCGTCCTCCTCGTCGACGTCGGCGCCCCCGGCCGCGACCTCGGCACCGGCATCCCCATCCACGAGGCGGTCGCCGACGCCGGCCTCGAGGCCGTCGCCCGCGTGCGCGTGGTGCGCGCGCCGGACGCCGCCACCTTCGGCGAGGCCGTCAAGCAGGGCCTGGCCGAGTACGCCGCGCTGATCGAGCGGGCCGCCGAGAAGGCCCGCCGCCGCGGCCACGACCTCAGCCGCACCGGGACGCGCTCGCGCGTGCTCGCCGGCACCGGGTGGTCCGGCGTCACCGGCGAGCTCACCCCGGTGACCACCGGCGAGGTCCGCGCGGTCGGCGCCCTCGGCCTCGAGCCGGACCGGCAGGCCCAGCCCGAGTGGCTCTGGCTGCTCCACGACGACTCGGCCCCCGCCCCGGCCGCCCTCGACCAGCTGCTGCACGCCGCCGAGTCGGGTCGGTCCATCGCCATCGCCGGGCCCAAGCAGCTGGACTGGACCGAGCCGGACCGCCTCCTCGAGGTCGGCCTGCGCACCACCCGCACCGGGCGCCGCGTGGCCGACATCGAGCCCGGCGAGATCGACCAGGGCCAGCACGACCACCGCGAGGACGTCCTCGCCGTCGGCACCGCCGGCGCGCTGGTGCGCCGCGAGGCCTGGACCCAGCTCGGCGGCACCGACCCGGCGCTGGGCCCCTTCGGCGACGGGCTGGACCTCTCCCGCCGCGCGCGGCTGGCCGGGCTGCGCGTCGTCGTCGTCCCCACCGCCGTCGTGCACCACGCCCGCGCCTCCCACCTGGGCCTGCGCGGCCCCGGTATGCGTCCGGCGCGGCCCGGGGCGCCGGGGGAGACCCCGCCGCCGGACACCCGCCGCTCCTACCAGGCCCGACGGCGCGCCCAGGTCTACAACGCCCTGCTCGCCGTCTCCGCCGCGTTGCTGCCCGCGCTCGCCCTGGGCTTCCTCGTGCTCGCCCCGCTGCGGGCGCTGGGCCGCCTCGCCACCAAGGAGCTGCACCTGGCCGGGCCCGAGCTCGCCGCCGTCCTGACGGTCCTGGCCCGCCCCGGGGCGCTGTGGCGCGCGCGCCGCGCGGCCGGCCGCACCCGCCGCATCCCCGCCCGCGCGCTCGCCCCGTTGCAGGCCACCGGCAAGCAGATCCGCGCCGCCAAGCGCGACGCGCGCCGCCAGCTCGCCGCCGCCCGCCGCGCCGCCCAGGCGCCCAGCGAGCTCGAGCTCGCCGAGCGCGCCGCCCTCGCTCGCCGCCGGCGGGCGACCCTGGCGGTCGTCGCCGCGGCGCTGGTCGCGGTGGCGCTGGTGGTGTTCCTGCCCGTCGTCCTCGACGGCGCCCTCACCGTCGGCGCCCTGCTGCCCGCCGACGCCTCGCTCACCGAGCTGTGGCACGCCGCCCGCTCGGGGTGGATCCCCGCCGGCGACGGCGAGCCCGGCCCGCCGGACGCGCTGCTGCAGGTCCTCGCCGTGCTCATGGTGCCGGTGGCGGCCCTGGGCGGGGACGCCAACGCCCTCGTCGCCGCGCTGGTGCTCGCCGCCCTCCCGCTCGCCGGCCTCGGCGCCTGGTTCGCCGCCGGCGCCGCCACCCGCTCGGTGGGCCTGCGCGCCTGGGCCGCGCTGGTCTGGGCGCTCGCCCCGACGCTGCTGGTCGCCGTCGGCCAGGGCCGGCTGGGCGCCGTGCTCGCCCACCTCGCCCTGCCCTGGGTCGCCCTCGGCCTGGCCCGGGCGGTCGGCGTGGAGCGACGCGACGTCGTCGTGCCGGGGCTCGTCGGCGCGCAGCGCACCGCGCTGGCCCGGCGGCGGGATGCCGCTGCGGCCGGTGCCGTTACGAGGGGTGCCGCTGTGCGCGGTGCCGCTGCGACCGGCGCCGCGGCGACCGGTGCCGTCGGCCCCGCGGCGAGCGCCTCCCCGCACCACCACACCCCGGCCGGGTCGGTGACCGCCGCGGCCGCCGCCTCGCTGGCCCTGGCCGTTGCCGCCGCCGGCGCGCCGGTGCTGCTGCCCGCCGCGGTGGTGCTCGCCGTCCTGCTCGCCCTCGTCGTCCCGCGCCGGCGCCGCTGGGTGCTCGCCGTCCCGCTGCCCGCGCTGGCGCTGCTCGGCCCGCTCGTCGTCGAGGCGCTGCGCGACCTGGACGGCGGCAGCTGGCGCCTGCTCCTCGCCGACCCGGGCGCCGCCTACGCCGCCGCGCCGGCCGCGCCGTGGCTGGGCGTGCTGGGCTGGCCGATCGCCCCGCCGGCCTTCCCCGGCCTGGACCCGGCCGCCGCCGGCGTGCCCGGCTGGCTGGCGCAGTTCACCCTGCTCGCCGGCGGCGCCGGACTCCTCCTCGCCGCACTGGCCGCCCTGCTGCGCGGGACCGGCCGGGCCCGGGCCGTGCGTGCCGGCTGGCTGGTCGCCGTCGTCGGCCTGCTCGTGGCGTTCGCCTCCGCCCGCACCGACGTCGCCGTCGGCTCCGGCCCCGACGGCGCGGCCGCCGTCGTCCAGGGCTGGGCCGGCGCCGGGCTGAGCCTGGTGGTCCTCGGGCTGCTGCTCGCCGCAGTCGCCGCGGGCGACGGCGTCCAGGCCGCGCTGGGCACCCGCAGCTTCGGCTGGGCGCAGGTGGGCGCGACCGTGCTCAGCGTGCTCGCCTTCCTCGGCCCGCTCGTCACGGCCGGCGGCTGGCTGGTCGCCGCGCGCTCCGGCCAGGACGCGCCCACCGCCGTCTTCGCACTGCACGGGCGCGCCGCGCCGGCGGTCCCGGCGGTCGCCGCCGAGATGCAGCACTCGCCCCAGCGCTCCCGCGTGCTCGCGCTGACCGCGACCGGCGGCGCGGTCCGCGCCGAGCTGTGGCGCGGCCCCGGGCCGCAGCTGACCACGGCCGCGGCGGTGCGCGGGGTGCGCGCGCTGGCCGAGGCGACCGCCGTCGCACCTGCCGACGGGACGGACGCCGCCGGCCCTGGCGGCGATGCCCAGGTCGGCGACCCGGCCGAGGCCGACCTCGCCGACCTCGTCGCGGCGCTGGCCGTGGGGGCGGCCGACGACGCCGCCGCCCGGCTCGGCGCGCACGCCGTCGGGATCGTCGTCGTCCCGCCCGAGCCGCAGTTCGTCCCCGCCGGCACCGAGCCCACCACCGCCCAGCGGCGCGCCCTCGTCGCCCGCCTCGACGCGACCGCCGGGCTCGAGCGCATCACCGAGAACACCTCGGGCACCATCTGGCGGGTGGCCCGCGGCACCGGCGACGACGCGACGCCGTCCGTCGCCCGGGCGCAGGTGCTCGACGCCGATGGCGCGTTTGTGCAGGACCTGGACGCCGGTGTGGTGGGCGTGCACACCGAGGTGCCAGGGGGGCCCGAGGGCCGGCGCCTCGTGCTGGCCGAGCGCGCCGACGCCGGCTGGCATGCCTGGTACGAGGGGCGCCCCCTGCGCGCCACGACGGTCGGCTGGCGGCAGGCGTTCGAGCTGCCCGCGGACGCCGGGAGCCTGACCGTGCGGTACAGCGCCCCACAGGGGAGCGCGTGGGGCTGGGCGCAGGGCGCCGTGTTCGGCCTGACCCTGCTGCTCGCCCTGCCCCTACGACGCCGCCGGGAGGTGGACTGATGCGCTCGCGCAAGAAGAAGGACGCCCCGACGACGGACGCGGCGCCGGAGTCCGCGGAGGCGACGGCGGAGGCGCAGCCGCTTGCTGAAGGGGATTCGGCGCCCGAGATGCAGCCGACCGTCGAGGGGGATGCGACGGCGGACGCGCGGCCGCCCGCCGAAGAGGACTCGGGGAACGACGGCTCGGTCGATGCGCCACGGGCGTCCGAGGAGCTGGCCACCGCGCCCGCCGCCGACTCGGCCGCGGATACCGGCACGCCTCAAGACTCGCCGGTGGCGGCAGACGCGACGGGCGACGGCGCGACAGCTCCCGGCGCACTCGATTCCTCCGCGGCCGCCGAGTCTTCTGACTACGCCGACCAGGCCGCCACGGCACCGGGCGAAGCTCGCGGCCCCGCCGAGGACACGGCCGCTGACGACGCCGCCGATGCCCCGGCACCGGCCGCCCGCCCCTCCCGCGGGCGCACGGCCCTGCGCCGCGTGGGCGCGACGACCTCGGCGCTGCTGCTCGTCGGCGCCGCCGCCGGCGCCGTCGTCGCCGCGCAGTACCTCACCCCGGAGCCGTCCGCGGCGGTCACCGCCCCTCTCGTCGACGTGCCCGCCGGCCCGGTGACCGCCGTGTGCGCCGGCCCGCCCGCGCTGACCAGCGGCGACGGCATGTCGGTGGACCCGGACCTCGACCCCGCGGCCGCCACCCCGGCCAGCCGCACCCAGCTGCTCACCCTCCCGCGCGCCGACGCCGCCGCGGGGGAGGGCACCTTCACGTCGCTGGACGGCGACGCCCAACCGCTCGCCAGGCAGGGCGAGGTCCGCGCGCTCACCACCGACCCGGCGGCCGCCGGGATCCTCCAGGCCGAGCCGGTCGGCGAGGTCAGCGCCCTGCTCGCCGGTGCCACGGTGGCCCGGGCCACCGCCGGCGACCTGCGCGGCCTCATCGCCACGGGCTGCCAGACGCCGGCGTCGTCGACCTGGCTGGTCGGCGGCGCGAGCGAGCCCGGCGCCAGCGGCCAGCTGGTGCTCACCAACCCCGGCCGCACGCCGGTGACCGTGAACGTCACGGTCTGGACCTCGCTCGGCGTCACCGACGCGCCGCTGCTCACCGGCGTCGTCATCGCCCCCGGCAAGCAGACCGCCGTCCTCCTCGAGGCCGCGGTCACCAGCGACCCGCGCCTGGCCCTGCGCGTGGACGCCGACGGCGGCGAGGTCACCGCCGTCGTCCAGGACGCCCGGCTGAGCGGCTTCGTCCCCGCGGGCGTCGACGCCGTCACCCCCGCCGCGCCGCCGGCGCTGCACCAGACGATTCCCGGCGTCGTGCTCGGCGAGTCCGGCATCGACGACGCCGCGAGCTCCGCCGTGCGGCTGGTCAATCCGGGCGAGGAGGTCGCCACCGCGCGCGTCAGTCTCCTGGGCGCCGAGGGGGAGCAGGCCGTCTCGGGAGCCGAGGAGGTGGCGATCGACCCCGGCGCCGTGCTCGACCTCTCGCTCGCCGGCATCGCGCCCGGCGCGTACGCCGTCGCCGTGAAGTCCGACGTCCCCGTCACCGGCGCCGTCGTGCTCGCCCGCCCCGGCACCCCCGGCGAGCTCGACCCCGACGTCGCCCCGGTGGACCGGGCGTGGACGCCGGCGGCGGCGCCGCTCACCGCCGGGACGCTGCCGCTGCCGGGCCTCGGCCAGCTCGTCGACGCCGCGACCGTGACCCTGAGCAACCCGGCCGAGACGCCCGTCGACGTCGACCTCGTCCCGGTGAGCGGGACCGGCTCGCGCGGGAAGGCCGTCCAGGTGACCGTGCCCGCGAAGGCCACCGTGGCCACGCCCGCCGCGGACCTCGGCGACCAGCTCGCCGCCGTCGAGCTGAGCGCGGAGGACGGGGTGACGGCCGCCGTCGTCCTCACCGCCAAGGCGCCCGACGGCGAGCTGATCTCGGTCCTGCCGCCGGCGGCCGACCCGCACGCGCAGCGGGCGGTCCGCGTCGACGTGCGCTGAGTGCCGACGGCCGCTGCTGATCTGGTGGAGCCTCCGCGCCTCCGCGCCTCCGCGCCTCCGCGCCTCCGCGCCTCGGCGCCTCCGCGAGCACGCCGCGGCTCCTCGGGGCGCCCGCGACCTGCACCGGCCGGGACGCAGGCGCAGCGGCGTGCCGTCCTCCCCGGCGCCGCTGTCCGACCGGCGTCGTCGAGCCGATTCCCCGGCCCAAAATCAGGACGAAGGTTGTCGTGACGGCGCAGGATGGTTACTGTCACATCAGTAACACCTGTAACAGGCGACACAGACGTCACACGGACACGTCACGACACCGGCGCTGGGGGAGAGCGCGGGCGGTGCCGCCGGACTGTCGCCGCTGCTTGATGGAGGACCGATGTCGAAGGCCGGACACACCCGGGCACTGCCCCGCGCCCAGGCGGGACGTGCCGGCGTGGGCCTCGCGCTCGCGGCGACCACCGCGGTGAGCGTCGCCGTCCCCGCCGCCCAGGCACAGGCCGCCCCCAGCCTCCCCGCGGCGGCCCTGCACGGAGGGGCCACCGGCGCGCGCACGAGCGCGCCCACCGCCGTGCCGCAGATGACCTACCGCGTCCAGCCGGGGGACACCGTCTCCCACATCGCCCTGCGCACCGGCTCGTCGGTGAGTGCGATCGTGCGGGCGAACAACCTCGACTCCCGCGCGCTCATCCGCGTGGGCCAGATGCTCAAGATCCCCTCGGCCGCCGGGACGACGGCGTCGTCCGCCGCCCCGGTCGTGGCCGCGGCCGCTTCGGCGGCGGCCGGCGCGACGACGCACACGGTGGCCGGCGGGGACACCGTCTCGGTGCTGGCCAAACGCTACGGCACCACGGTCGCGGCGATCGTGGCGGCGAACGGGCTGAAGTCGGCGAACCTCGTCTACGTCGGGCAGCGCCTGACGATCCCCGGGACCGCCGGCGGGGTCACCGCGGCGCCCGCGGCGCCGGCCGCTGCCCCCGCACCCGCCAAGGCCGCCGCCCCCGCCGCCCAGGCCTCCGGCGCCAGCCACCGGGTGGCCGCCGGCGAGACCGTCTCGGTGCTGGCCAAGCGCTACGGCACCACCGTCTCGGCGATCGTCGCGGCGAACGGCCTGCGCTCGGCCGACCTCATCCACGTGGGCCAGGTGCTCACCATCCCGGGCTCGGCCAGCGCGCCGGCCCCCGCCGCTCCGGCCCCCACCCCGGCGCCCACGGCCCCGTCCGCTCCGGCACCGTCAGCTCCGGCGCCGTCGGCCTCGCCCGCCCCCGCCGCCATGGCCGGCACCTACACCGTCCGGGCCGGCGACACGGTCTCGGCCCTGGCCAAGAGCTGGGGGACGACCGCCTCCGCCGTCGTCCAGGCCAACGGCCTGAGCAGCGCCGCCCTCATCTACGTGGGCCAGACGCTGAAGATCCCCGGCACCTCCACCACCCCGAACGTCACCCCGGTGACCAAGCAGCTGGTGCCCAGCACCTTCCTCGGCCGCACCTACCCCGAGGCCACCGTCAACGCCGCGAACGCCAACAAGGCGGCGCTGCTGGCCGTGGGGGTGCCCAGCCGCGCCGAGATGCAGGCGATGGTCGTCCGGGTGGCGCGCGAGATGGGGGTCGACCCGGTGCTCGCCCAGGCCCACGCCTACCAGGAGTCCGGCTTCAACCACGCCTCGGTGTCCCCGGCCAACGCCATCGGCACCATGCAGGTCATCCCGACCTCGGGAGAGTGGGCCTCGCAACTGGTGGGGCGCCACCTCAACCTCATGGACCCCTACGACAACGTCGTGGCCGGCGTGGCGATCCTCCGGGCGCTGCACAAGACGTTCCCGAACAACCTCGACTACGCCATCGGCGCGTACTACCAGGGCGCCGGCGGCGTGCAGCGCTACGGGCTGTACTCCGACACCCAGATGTACGTGAACTCCGTCAAGGCGCACATGACCCGCTTCTCGGGCTGAGGCCGCCGGGCCGCGTCACACACACAGCCCGCTTCGGGCCGCGGCACGCCGTCGTCCCTGGTTCACTCCGGTCGGCGGCGTGCCGTGTCTTCCGCACGGCATGAACGCGTGCCGTGTTTTCGCACCGCATGAACGCGTGCGGTGTCTTCCGGCCGCATCAACGCGGTGCGGGCCCGCCTCCACGGTGCCCGGCCTGGAATCCGTCCGCGGAGTGGGGTGCTGCCCTCCTCGGGAGGGAACGCCCGTCGCGGTCCGTCAGGCGGCGACGTCGGCCCGCACGCGGGCCAGCAGGCGCGCCGCGGCCGCCGCCTGCTCGGCGAAGACAAGGTGGTCGGCGCCGGGGGAGATGACGAGCTCGACGTCGGCCCCGCGCCGCCACAGCGCGTCCGCGGTCTCCTCGACCCGCTCCATCGGGACCTCCGGGTCGTCCTGTGCCACGCCGAGCACCACCGGCCGGCCGTCCCAGCGCCCCTCGATCGGGGCCCTCGTGCCGACCGGGCCCAGGTAGCCGCCGGCGAGCAGGACCGCACCCGCGAACGGCATGCGGGAGGAGGCGATGTGGTGCGCCAGCACGCTGGCACCCTGGCAGAAGCCGAGGAGGACCGTGCGGGCGGGGGCGAAGCCCGACCAGGTGATCTGGGTGAGCGTCGCCTCCACCGCTTGCAGGGCCGCGTCGAGCTCGGGCTGGTTGGCGTCGATCGGGTCGGTCAGCGGGTTCGGGAACCAGCCGCCCTCCGGCGCGACGGGCGCGAAGTAGGCCGCGCGGGGCTCGCCGATCCGCGCGGCCAGGGCCCGCATGTCTGCGACGTCCTGACCACGGCCGTGCATCGCCAGAACGGCAGTGGTGGCCAGGTTCAGCGGCGCCCCCCAGCGCTCGATGACGGGTCGCGACGCCCGCTCCGTCATGTGTCGCCTCCCAGGGGCATTACGTGGTCGTGCGCGTTCTTGTCGTGACGCCGTCGTCCGAAGAACGCCGTTCACCTTCATCGGACGCAAACTACCCCGGATGAGGACGTCATTTGTACGAAAGCAATGACCGATATCCTCCGCACTGTGAGCCGCTCCGGGGCGGTCAGAACTCGGCGGGGTAGTCCGGGTCGATGTCCTCCGGGGCCCGGCCGAGCATCCCGGCCACCTGCTCGACGAGCACGACCCGCACGAGCAGCTCCATCTCCTCGGCGTCCTCCGCGCGGGCGAGCACCGGGCGGCGGTACACGACGATCCGGTGCGTCAGCCCGGCCGCGGGGTCGGCGGGGAAGTAGCGCCCGAGCGCGACCGTGCGGTGCTCCCAGGGCGCGGGGTCCGACGGCGGGACCTCCTCGACGGCGAACTCCACCCCGTCCAGCTGCTTGGCCCAGCGGCGCTCGAGCCGGCGGACGCAGCGCAGCACGAGGTCGTCGAAGCGGTCGCCGCGGGTACGCCACCCGGGCAGCGACGGCGGGATGAGGGGGCCGCGCAGGCCCCGTCCGTGCCGGTCCCGCCGGTGCGTCGGCCGGCGCGCCGGCATCGCGGGCAGGGTCGGCTCGAGATCGGGCATCCCACGAGGCTAATCGACCGGGCCCTGGCGGTCATCGCTCCGCCCGGTTTGCCGCCCGTGCCGACGCGGGGCCCGGCTAGCCCCGCTCCGTTTGCCGCCGCCCGCTCCGGGAGGTAATGCCACTCACGGCGTGGATCCGCCGGCTTCGGCCCCGCACGCGGTAGCGTCGACCATCGTGAGAGCCGTCCGTCAGTGCAGCAGGTCCGCCTGCGACCGCGCCGCCGTGGCCACGCTCACGTACGTCTACGCCGACTCGACGGTCGTCCTCGGCCCGCTGTCCACCACGGTCGAGCCGCACGCCTACGACCTGTGCGACGTGCACGCGGACCGCCTCACCGTCCCGCGCGGCTGGGACGTCGTGCGCCTGGCCACCGAGTTCAAGCCCGCCAGCCCCTCCAACGACGACCTCGTCGCCCTCGCCGACGCCGTCCGCGAGGCCTCCCGCGCCAAGCCGCAGCACGCCGCGCCGGCGCAGCGGCCCAGCTCGGCCGCCCCGGCCCCGGTCACCCACCACCTGCCCGAGCCGCTGGTCGACGGCGAGATCGGCCGCCGCGGGCACCTGCGGGTGCTCAAGGGCGAGGGCGAGTAGCCGCGCCGGTACGCTGGCCACGCACCCGAGCCCAGGAGCAGCACCCATGAGCGAGACCACGCACACCCCCCACACCCCGCTTCTCGGGATCGACCCGTGGGTGCGGCAGATCCTGCGCTGCCCGGTGACCGGGGCCGACCTCGTCGACGGCGTGGGGCCGGACGGCCAGCCCGAGCTGGTCTCGACCAGCGAGGTCAACCCGCTCGCCTACCCGGTGCGCGACGGCGTGCCCATCCTGCTCGAGGACGAGGCCCGTCCCGCCGAGCGCGTGCCCAGCGACGACTGATCTCCTTCCCAGCCATCCCGCGGGTCCACGGGAGCCACGAGTTTGCGCTGGCGTTCGGCGGCGCTGGCGCCCGGCGCGGTAGCGCACCAGCGCCGCCCGGACCAGCAGCGCTGCCGCGCCTGAGCGAGCGCGTCGTCGTCGTCCCACTAGCCTGTGACGCGGACCTGCGGGTCCGTCCGATCGAGCACAGGGAGCAGACATGTCCGCGAGCGGCGGTACCAAGGCGATCATCGCGGCTCTCAGCGCCAACCTGGGCATCGCCGTCGCCAAGTTCGTCGCGTTCCTGCTGACCGCGTCGAGCTCGATGCTCGCCGAGGCGATCCACTCCGTGGCCGACTCCGGCAACCAGGTGCTGCTGCTGGTCGGCGGCAAGCGGGCGGCGCGGCGGGCCTCCGCCGTCCACCAGTTCGGCTACGGGCGGTCGCGGTACATCTACGCGTTCATCGTCTCCATCGTGCTGTTCAGCCTCGGCGGGCTCTTCGCGCTCTACGAGGCGTGGCACAAGTTCGCCGACCCACACCCGATCGAGTCCTGGCAGTGGGTGCCGATCGCGGTGCTGCTCATCGCGATCGGGCTCGAGGGCCGCTCCTTCTCGGTGGCCATCAAGGAGGCGAACGCCGTCCGCGGCACGCACTCCCTGCGGGAGTACATCAAGGCCTCCCGGGCGCCGGAGATCCCGGTGATCCTCCTCGAGGACTTCGGGGCGCTGGTCGGCCTGGTGTTCGGGCTCTTCGGCGTGGGCATGACGCTCGTGACGCACGACGGCCGGTGGGACGCGGTGGGTTCGGCGGCGATCGGCCTGCTGCTCGTCGTCATCGCCATCTATCTGGCGCGGGAGATGGCCTCGATGCTCATCGGCGAGTCGGCGCTGCCGTCGCACCACCGAGCGATCGAAGCGGCCCTGCCGGGCGAGGGGATCGAGCGGGTCATCCACATGCGCACAATGCACCTGGGACCGGACGAGGTGCTCGTGGCCGCCAAGGTCGCGGTGCCGACCGGGGCGTCCGCCACCGGGATCGCGACGGCGATCGACCGAGCCGAGCAGCGCGTGCGCGCCGCCGTGCCGCTGAAGACGCTGATCTACCTGGAGCCGGACATCTACCACGCCGAGCTTTCCGGCGCCGAGGGGATGGCCGAGGAGGAGCATCCTGCGGCCCCGTCGGGGCACTGAGGGACGGGCATCGCCCCGGTCGCCCCGGTCGCTCCGGTCGCCCCGGTCGCCCCGGTCGCCCCGGTCGCGGCTCGTTCGCCCGGTGCACTGCGCTGGCAGCCGCAATGGTGTACTTCCGTACGGCGATGCCTGCCGTTCTTTACCCACGGGCGCCCGAGGCGGGGAGGGACGAGGGCCGGCTCGATGCTCGGCCGTGGCGCGCGCCGCCTGGGCCCTCGGTAGCGCCATGGTCTACGAGGTCGCCCAACGGGCAGCTGGGGCTGCAGGGGTGGGGCGCGCCGGTCCACCCACGAGACCGCAGCGCCAGTGCGACCTGGCGCGCCACATGGCAGGGGGTGATCGCGACATGCCGCCAGCGGTACCGCAGCGTCAGGTCGCTCGCGAGGATGCCGACCGAGTTGTCCCGCCAGACGTCGGCGTCGGTCCGGCCCAGCGGATGCGCCAGCTTGCCGTCGAGCTCCACCCGGACGTGATAGCGACGATACCGGCAGTCGGCGCGCAACCAGAGCCCGTCGAGCACCTCCCGCACCTGGAGCTGTGAGCGGGGCAGCCCGTGGCTGCGCTCTATGCGGTGGTACCGGTATTCGAGGGGCGACTCGACGCCCTCCTCCACCGCCGCCAGCAGCTCCGTGAGCAGGCGTCGGTGTCGAATCCGCCCGCGACGATTCAGCGCCATGCGTATCTGCTCGATGTCGATGTTCCGCTGTGCTGCCCGGCAGACCAAGCCGACGACATCGTCCGCAGGGGTCTCCCGCAGGTCCGCGAGGTCGAGCACGGTGTCGATCGGGCCGACAGTGGGCAACCGACCCCAGACGGCCGGCATGCGGCGCCGGTAGCGAATCTTGAGGCCGCGTTGATGTCGCAGACGGCGACCATGAGGAACGATCACCTGGATCACACGGCCGGGGCTGTCGACGATTTTGTGCCGGAACGCCGCACTAGCGTGACTGAGGGCCGCACCTCGCCCGGCATACAGGAGCGCGGCTCGCGCACGGCTCGACCAGCGCGGCTGGCCCGTGTGGGTCAGATAGACGCCGGGAAACAGTCTCTGCCAGCGCTTCGACTCGACCTGCCTGGAGATCCAGTCCGTCGTCGCGCCGAGGCCGAGCAGCTGTGCCCGAGAGACCACGGCGTCCTGAGCTTTCGCCAGACGGGCGATGCCGGCCGTGTCCGCTCTCGGTGCCATCCGGCGACAGTGCCCGGTCTGGCGGGGGGCCTGCCGGGCGACGCCGGCGCCCTGTGGACCGGCCTGCGCTACTCGTTCGCAACGGTGGCGTGCTGGGCCGGGCGTGGAGTGCTCAGTGGTGGACATCCGTCCGGCTATGCCTGTCGTTCTTTACCCACGAGCCGCAAACCCGTGCGGACACCGAGTCAAGCGGGGCTGGCGGGTGACCTCCCGAGCAGCGGCGGCCTCAGGGGACCGGCCTGCGCCGGACCGGGCGGTGGCTTTAGACACCGGCCTGCGCCCCGCCGGGCAGTGGTGGCGGGCTGCGCGCGGCGCGTGGAGTGGTCAGTGGGAAAGGAGGAGGCGCCCGCACAGCGGGGCGCCCCCTCCAACGCGGCTTGTCGTTAGAACGGCCCCGCGTCAGGCGGTCATGCCCTCCAGGAAGTCCGGGTTCTCCTCGGCCCACTGCTTCACCGACGCCTCGTTGTCCTTGCCGCCGTTGACGTTGAACATGAGATTCTCTAGGGACTGCAGCTGCTCGGCGCTCATCTCGAAGTCCCCGATCCAGGCCGCCACCTCGGGGTAGCCCTCGATGAACCCCTGCCGGCTCATGGTCTTGATCTCCTCGGTGGTGCCGAACAGGCCCTTGGGATCCTCCAGATCCCGGATGGGGTACGCCTCGTACGCCCAGTGCGGGCTCCACATCGTCACCGCGATGTTCTGGCCGACGGCGGTGGCGCCGTCGAGCTCGGCGAGCATGGCGGGCGTGGACGACAGCGTGAGCATGTCGGCCGGGATGTCGTAGGCGGGCATGACCTCGTCCTGGGTGATCCCGATCTGCCCGGCTCCTGGTTCGATGCCGACGATGCGGCCGCCGAAGGCATCAGCGTTGGCCCCGAGCTCGTCGAGCGACGTGATCGGGGCATCCTCGTTGACGGCGATGCTGATGGTGCCCTTGTCGTACCAGGCGCCCAGGTCCTCGAAGCTCTCCCCGAACTTCTTGACGTACTCGCCGTGGCTGTTCGGCAGCCAGGTGTCGAAGTTGAGGTCGAGGTCGCCCTCGGATAGCCCGGTGAAGACGACGCCGACGTCGGCGGTCTGCAGCTTCACCTCGTAGCCCTCCTGCTCGAGGGCGTACTGCCACAGGTGGGAGACGGCGATGCCCTCGTCCCAGCCGGAGTGGACGCCGATCGTGATGGGGTCGCCGTGCTCCGCCGAGCGGTCCGTGCCCGCGGTGCTCGGGCCGCAGGCGGTCAGGGCCACGACGGCGGTGGCAGTGGTGGCGAGGAGGATCTTCCGTGCGTGCTGCATGCGTTCCTTTCGTCCGAGCGGCTGCGCCCGGGGCGGGGGTCTGGTGCGGCGGTGCGGGTCGAGGCTCTGGCGGGGCGGTGCGGGTCGAGGGGCTGGCGGGGCGGTGCGGGTCGGGTGCGCGTCGAGAATCTGGCGGCGCGGCCGCGGCAGCGGTCCGGTGACGAGAGCCCGGCCTCGCAGCGGCCCGGTGGCGATTCACGGAGGGACGTCCCGCCGAGACGCACGTGGCCCGCAGTCCTGGGACTGCGGGCCACGTGCGTTCGGCCGGGCAGGCGTCAGCCGGTGATCCCCGCGACGAAGTCGGGGTTCTCCTTCAGCCACTGGTCGACGGCGGCGTCGTTGTCCTTGCCGCCCATCTCGTTGAACATGATGTTCTCGAGGGAGAACAGCTGCTCATCGGTCAGCGTGAACTTCTTGATCCACGCGGCGACGTCGGGGTTGGCCTCGGCGAAGCCGGACCGGCCCATCGTCTTGATCTCCTCGGCATCGCCCATGGCACCCTCGGGGTCCTCGAGGTCCTTGATGGGGTAGGCGTCGTAGGCCCAGTGCGGGCGCCACAGCGTCACGGCGACGTTGTTGCCGGCCTTCGTGGCGCCGTCGAGCTCGGCGAGCATGGCCGGCGTGGAGGAGATGAGGTACTCCATCTTCTCCAGCCCGTAGGTGGGGATGGCCCGCTTCTGCGTGGTCTCGGTCAGGCCGGCCCCGGCCTCGATGCCGACGAGCTTGTTACCGAACAGGTCGGCGTTGTCGGCGAGCTCCGCCAGGGAGTTGATGGGGGCGTCCTCGTTCACCGCGATGGTGAGCTTGGCGTCGTCGTACCAGGTGCCGAGCTCCTCGAGCTGGTCGCCGTACTTCTCGACGTAGGACGCGTGGGTCAGCGGCAGCCAGGTGTCGAAGTTGAGGTCGTAGTCGCCCTCGGCGAGCCCGGTGAAGACGACGCCGGCGTCGGCGGTCTTGAGCTCGACGTCGTAGCCCTTGTCCTCGAGGATGCGCTGCCACAGGTGGGAGACGGCGATGCCCTCGTCCCAGCCGGAGTGGACGCCGATGGTGATGGTGCCGTCGTCCGCGCCGCCGGCCGAGGCGGCACCCGCGCCGCTCGTCTGGGAGGGGCCGCAGGCGGCGAGCGTGGCGGCGACGGCGGCCGCGGTGGCGACCGCGGCAGCGCGGCGGATGGTGAACTTCATCTTCCTGATCCTTCCGTGAGCGCACCGGGCGCTCGGGTTGGTGCCCGCGGTGGCGGGCAAGTCGTGCACGAATGTCCGTGACGAGCAGGGCGGGACGTGCAGCAGCACGGCGCCCCTGGCGCTGAACCGCCGAGGCCGCGCAGCACGGCGGGCCCGGGGCTGCGCCACCGGGCCCGCCGCGGCGTCAGTGCTCGGCGCGGATCTTCAGCGCCCGGGCCACCGGCGCCCGGTCGCCCAGCGCCGCGGTCACGCGGTCGAGGAACATCGCGAGGATGACCACGGACAGGCCGGCCTCGAACCCGAGCGCCACGTCCACCCGCTGCAGGGCCTGCACCACGTCTTGCCCGAGCCCGTCGGCGCCGACCATGCCGGAGATGACCACCATGGACAGGGCCAGCATGATGACCTGGTTGACGCCGGCCATGATCGTCGGCAGCGCGAGCGGCAGCTGGATCTGGCGCAGGATGCGCCCCGGCGCGGCACCGAAGGCGTGCCCGGCCTCGACGACCTCGCCGTCCACCTGCCGGATGCCGAGCTCGGTCATGCGCACGCCCGGGGCGAGCGCGAAGATCACCGTCGCGACCAGGCCGGGCACCACGCCGACGCGGAAGAGCACGACCGCGGGGATGAGGTACACGAACGCCGGCATGGTCTGCATGAAGTCGAGGATCGGCCGGACGATCTTCGACACCGTGGCGTTGCGGGCGGCGAGGATGCCGACCGGGATGGCGATGACCAGCGCGACGATGCTCGCGACGAGCACCAGCGCCAGGGTCGCCATGGCGTTGTCCCACTGATCGACGCCGTAGATGACCGCGAAGCCGACGAGCGAGCCGACGGCGAGCTTCCAGCCCTTCGCGAGGAACGCCAGCGCGGCGAGGACGAGGCCGACCACCCAGAACGGCGGCGTGGCCAGGACGAACTCGAGCGTGTCGTAGCCCCAGCCGAGGATCATGCGGATGAAGTCGAACGTCCGCCCGACGTTCATGGTCAGCCAGTCGACCAGCGCGGCGGCCCACTCGCCGGCCGGGATGCGGAAGAAGATGTCGTTCATCGCTCGCCCCCCTCGCTCGTGGCGGAGCGGCCGACGGCGATCGCCCCGCCCGCGGTCGAGGTGCCTGTCGTGGTGGCCGGCACGCTCTCGCCGTCGTCCGGCGTGGCGGCGGAGACGGCGCTGTCGGCGCTGGTGCTGGGCGCCATGGCCTCCAGCAGCGCCACGCGCGGGACGACGCCGACCAGCCGGCCGCCGTCGTCGAGCACGGCGAGCGGCAACCGCGCCTCGGCGGCCGGGGCGAACATCTCCGACAGGGGCGTCTCCGCCCGCACGGCCGTGGTGTCGGGGTGGACGAGGCCCTCGAGGGTCTTGGCGCCGGCGCGGTGGGCGGTGAGCAGCTCGTCGTCGTACACCGAGCCCTGCAGCACGCGGCGGCGGTCCACCACGTAGCCGGCCGTGGCCTGGGCGTCGCGTAGCTCGCGCAGGGCGACCGCGGGCCCGGCGCCCGCCTGGACGGTGACCATCGGGCGGCGCATGAGCGAGCCGGCGGTGAGCACCCGGGAGCGGTCGACGTCGGCCACGAACTGCATGACGTACTCGTCCGCAGGGTGGGTGAGGATCTCCTCGGCGGTGCCGATCTGCACCACGCGGCCGGCGCGCATCACGGCGATCCGGTCCCCGAGGTACATGGCCTCGTTGAGGTCGTGGGTGATGAAGACGATCGTCTTGCCCAGCGTGGCCTGCAGCTCCACGAGCTGGTCCTGCATCTCGCGGCGGATCAGCGGGTCGAGGGCGGAGAAGGCCTCGTCCATGAGCAGGATGTCGGTGTCGGCGGCCAGCGCCCGGGCCAGGCCCACGCGCTGGCGCATGCCGCCGGACAGCTGTGACGGCAGGGAGTCCTCCCAGCCGGCGAGCCCGGTGAGCTGGAGAGCCTCGGCCGCCTTCTCGCGCCGCTCGGCCGTCCCCACGCCCTGGATCTCCAGGGGGTAGGCGGCGTTGTCGAGCACCGTGCGGTGGGGCAGCAGCGCGAAGTGCTGGAAGACCATGGAGATCTTCTTGCGCCGGATCTGCCGCAGCTCGCCGGCCGAGACGCCGGCGATGTCGGCGCCGTCGACCTCGATCGTGCCGCTGGAGGGCGGCAGCAGGCCGTTGAGCATGCGGATGAGCGTCGACTTCCCGGAGCCGGACAGGCCCATGACGACGAACGTCTCGCCCTTGGCGACCTCGAAGGAGGCGTCGATGACGGCTGCGGTGCCGAGCGGTTTGACCTCCTCGCGGGTCTTTCCTGCCCTGAGCCGCTTCACAGCCTCCTGTGAGCGTCGGCCGAAGACCTTGTAGACGTGTTCTGCGCGAATCGCGCTCACGTTCACCTCGTATCCGTCAGGGTCGGGCGCCGCGCCGGGGGAGGCGCGCCGTCCGTCCACGTGTCGGTCGCCGGGGCGCCGTCAGGCACCGCACCCGAGCGGGTCCGCAGCTGGCCGCCACTACCTGGGATCCCTGGGAGGAACCTGGGCGGCGGCGCCGCGACTCGCGACCTTGGAAAAATGGACACCCCACCATTGCAAAGATCTGGTGAAGGCGCACCCCTGTGACCTGGCGCGCATTCAGTCGATCGACATGGGGTATTCGTTGCCGTAGTGCGGATAGGTCCTGGTCGGAGCAGGGGCCGGTTCGTGACCGAATTGTGACTTTTTAGACGTCTTTGACGCGTATTTTGTGTGCGGCGTCACACGTGTCCGGTGTCCGGCTCCGGTGCCCGCAGCGCGCCACCGCCGCCCCGGCTGCGCCGGGCGGACGGGGCGCACGTGGCCGCCGGCCCCGGCCGCTGGGCGCCCGGGCCCGGCCGGCGGCATGATGAGGAAGCAACCGCGCCGTCGCCCCCGGCACCGCCCCGGGCGCGCTCGCCCGGGCCCGCGCAGCGGCGCGCGCGAGAAGGAGCCGCAGGATGCCCCCGCCGCGCCGTCGAGACGTCCGCGCGAGCCGCCAGGACGGCGCGTACCCGCGGCCCCAGCTGGTCCGGGACGCCTGGGCCGACCTGTGCGGGCGCTGGGACTTCGCCTTCGGCCCCGCGCGGGATCCCGACGCCGTGCCCACGTTCAACCGCGTCATCGCGGTGCCCTTCCCGCCCGAGTCGCCCGCCTCCGGCATCGGCGACCCGGGCTACCACCCGGTGGTCTGGTACCGCCGCGTCGTCGGCGCGGCCGAGCTCGACGACGCCGGCGGGCGCGGGCCCGGCCGGCGGGAGCTGCTCCAGTTCGGTGCCGTCGACCAGGTGGCCGACGTCTGGCTCGACGGCCACCACGTCGGGCACCACGACGGCGGGCAGACCCCCTTCACCTGCGACATCACCGCCGCGCTCGGCCCGGGGGAGGCGCACGAGCTGGTCGTGCGCGTCCAGGACGATCCCCATGACGACTCCTTGCCGCGCGGCAAGCAGGACTGGCGCGAGCGCCCGCACGCCATCTGGTACCACCGCACCACCGGGATCTGGCAGCCGGTGTGGCTGGAGACGGTGCCGGCGGAGCACGTCGAGGAGCTCGCGCTCACCCCGGACGTGCCGGCCGGCGCCGTCGACCTCGAGGCGCGCCTGTCCGCGACGACGGACCCGGACCTCACGCTCGGGGTCCGCATCGAGCACGACGGCGAGCTGCTCGCCGAGCAGTCGACCCGGGCGCTGCGCCGCGACGTCCGCCTCCGCCTGGACCTCGCCCGGCAGCGCAACGGCCAGGAGTACGAGGAGCTGCTGTGGTCCCCGGAGCACCCGACGCTGCTCGACGTCACGGTCGAGGTGCTGCGCCGCGGCCGCGCCGTCGACGTCGTGCGCAGCTACACCGGCCTGCGGTCCGTCGCCGCCACGGGCCACCGGTTCCTGCTCAACGATCGCCCCTACCTCGTCCGCGCGGTGCTGGCGCAGGGGTACTGGCCCCAGTCCCACCTCGCGGCGCCGAGCGCGGCGGCGCTGCGGCGCGAGGTTGAGCTCATCAAGGCGCTGGGGTTCAACGCCGCGCGGGTGCACCAGAAGGCCGAGGACCCGCGCTTCCTCTACTGGGCCGACCGCCTCGGCCTGCTCGTGTGGGGCGAGACGGCCAACGCCTCCGCCTTCGATGCCCGCGCCGTCGCGCACCTCACCGCCGAGTGGACGGCGCTGGTGCGCCGGGACCGCTCCCACCCGTGCGTGGTCACCTGGGTGCCGCTCAACGAGAGCTGGGGCGCGCCGCACGCCGCCCACGTCCCCGCGCAGCGCCACTACGGCCTCGCCCTCGCGCACCTCACCCGGGCGCTCGATCCCACCCGCCCCGTGGTGTCCAACGACGGGTGGGAGCACACCGACTCCGACATCTGGACCGTCCACGACTACACGCCCGACGGCGCCGAGCTGCGCGCCCGGTACGGCACGCCGGCCGCGATCGCCGAGATGCTCGACGGGCTCGGCCCGGCCGGCCGGCGCATGCGGCTGACCGGCGAGCCGGATCGCGGCCAGCCGGTCATGCTCACCGAGCTCGGCGGCGTGAGCCTGGCGCCCGCCGGCGACCCCGACGCCTGGGGCTACTCCACCGCCCGCGACGCCGCCGACCTCCGCGCCCGCCTCGCCGAGATCTTCGGCGCCGTCCACGCCTGCGCGCCGCTCGCCGGCTGGTGCTACACCCAGCTCGCCGACACCGCGCAGGAGACCAACGGCCTGCTCACCGCCGCCCGGGAACCGAAGCTGCCGCTCAGCGAGGTGCGGGTGATGGTCACCGGCGGGGGCGGCGGCGACGACGGCGGGGGTGGCGGCGACGGCGGGGGTGGCGGCGGGGGTGGCGGCGACGGCGGGGGTGGCGGCGGCGCCGCCGCCTCGCGCTCGGGTGATCGGTGAGGCGTCCGCGCCGCGCCGACCGCGCCGACCGCACCGCCAGCACCGCCGTGCCCCGCGACCGGCCTGGGTCGTGCCTGCCGGCCCCCGGGATTACGGTGGCGCCAGCGGTCGAGGACGATCGTGCAGGGCCAGCGGCGACGCTGGCCTGTCGCGGCGAGACGCCCTGGCGCTGCTTCGCGCGCGGGCGAGGGGCACGGCCGCCGTGCAGGCCGGCGGGTGGTGCGTCGGCGGGACCGTCAGAGAGGCGGGACGACATGA
The DNA here is from genome assembly GCF_009193175.1 of Georgenia ruanii. Lineage (GTDB taxonomy): Bacteria > Actinomycetota > Actinomycetes > Actinomycetales > Actinomycetaceae > Georgenia > Georgenia ruanii. The sequence continues at coordinate 178,970 of NZ_VUKE01000002.1, forward strand.
TGGGTTACGGCTACGGCGGGTCGTTGGCGTGGGGCCTGCTCGGGTTCTTGCTCGCCCTTCTCATCATCGTGGCGATCGTGGTGCTCGTGCTGCTCGCGGTCCGGTTGGTTCGCGGGGGCTCGCGCCCCGCTCCGCCGCAGTACGGACCGGGGCCGGGTCAGCCCGGGCAGATGGGCATGGGAGCCGCGCCGGGTCAGCCCGGCATGGGGCCTGCGCCAGGGCAGCCCGGCGTGGCCCCGGGCATGGGCCCTGGGATGGGCCCGGGGATGGGCGCGGGGATGGGCCCGGGGATGACTCCTGCCCGGCAGATCCTGGACGAGAGGTTCGCCCGCGGGGAGATCGGCGCCGACGAGTACAACGAGATGCGGCGGCACCTCGAGGGCTGATCCGCCGGCCGGCCGCCGGCGACGACCCGGCCGGCGAAGTCAGGCGCCGCTCGTCCCGGCGCGGGTCGAGCCGCACGTTCCGCGAGGCCCGGCAGCTATCGCTTCGTGGCGCGCGCGATGGTCGGCGCCGAGCCCACATCGGCACGGCGCCGGCCGGCCTGGCGCACCTCGAGCGCCACAAGTGGGGCTGGAGTGACGCCACGGACGCGGCACGCTGTCACATCCGCACCACTGGCCCCAGTTGTGGCATTTTGCGGGTGCTCGGACGGCAGCGCGCACACGGAGGTGCCCGACAGGCTGTGCCGGTCTCTGCGGTGGGTCAGCGTTGCTGCCCGGGCATCACGAGTGCCACCAGCTGGGCGTGCTCCTGCCGCAGCCAGTCCGGGCCGGCGCTGAGCCGCGGGTCGTCGACCGGCCGGCCCGCGCGGACGTCCGCCAGGTAGCGCCGGTCTGCCGCGATCCGGCGGCGCAGCTCTGCACGGTCGCCGACGCTGCCGTGCCCGGGCACGACGACGTCGACGCAGCTCACGATCTCGGTAAACCGGTCCAGGGCCCGGTCGTAGTCGCCGAGCGGGTCCGCCGCGGCGGTGTCGGGGAGCGGGATCTCGACGTCGGAGAGCATGTCGCCGGCCAGGAGGACCCCGGCGTCGGGGACGAGCAGCGCGGCGTGGCCGGGGGCGTGCGCGCGGTGCTCGAGCACCTCGACCCGCGGGCCCGCCCACGGCAGCGTGGCGGCGCCCTCGGGCAGGGCGGTGACCCGCGCCAGGCCGGAGACGTCCAGCCCCGGCAGGGCGGCGAGCGCCTTCCTCCGGTTCTCCGCCTGGCACGCGCGGGCGGCGCGGGCGCCGGCTGCGGTGGCGTAGCGGGGTGCCGCGCCGAGCGCGTCGCGCCACAGCAGGTGGTCCCAGTGCGGGTGCGTCGAGAACGCTGCGGCGACCCGCCGCCCGAGGGCGGCGATCTCGGCGGCGAGCGCGTCGATCTCGGAGGCGGTGACGGCCGGGTCGACCACCAGGCAGCCGTCGTCGTCGCCGAAGATCACCGTCGTGGTGGTGGTGCAGAACTCGTGGGTGGCGACGAGGACGCCGTCGGTCACGGCGGCGAGCGCGGTCATGACTCGCCAGTGTAGGGACGGCGAAGGGCGGTCCCCGCCAGCGTCGGAGGGACCGCCCTCGTCGGCAGGGACCGCCAGCGCGGGCAGGGACCGCCTCGTCGGTGGGCCGTCGCCGGCCCGTGTCAGGCCCGCGGGACAGAGCCCGGGGTCAGATGCCCAGGCGCGCCGCGAGCTCGGCGTGGTGGCGGGCGGTGACCTTCGGGTGGCTGCGGAACCACATCTTCAGCGCGTTGAGCCCGTAGGTGTCGTAGATCTTGTTGTGCTCCTGGACCTCCACGCCGGGGGCGGCCGCGGCGAGTCCGGCCGGCAGGTCCCAGGGGTGGAAGGTGGTGCCGAGGCCGGGGTTGAAGAAGTACGGCACGCTGATGCGGTCGCCGTCGCCGGGGCGGGAGACCACGCGGTGGTTGGTGGCGCGCAGGTACCCGTCCGTGGCCGCCTCGAGCATCTCGCCGATGTTGACGATGAGGGCGTCCTCGAGCGGCTCGGCCTCGATCCAGGCGCCGTCCTTCTCCACCTGCAGCCCGCCCTTGCCGGGCTCGACGAACAGCAGGGTGAGGAAGCCGAAGTCCTTGTGCTCCCCGACGCCCTGGCCGTGGTCGTCGTCCGGCGCCTCGGGGTAGCGCACGATCTTCAGCCGCGCGTCCGGCGCGCGGAAGTCGTCGTCGAGCAGGTCGGCCGGCTGGCCGAGCGCCTGCAGCCAGCCGTGCAGCAGCGTGCGGGCGACGCGCTCGTTGTGGCCGACCCACTCCTCGACGATGCCGCGGAAGTCGGCCGGCTCGGCCGGCCACAGGTTCGGGCCCTCGAGCACCAGCCACGGCTCGTCGGCGGTGGGCTGCTGCGGTGCGGTCTCGGGGCCGACGTCGACCTGCTCGCGCCAGTCCTGGGCGCCCTTGGTCAGCTCGTCGCCGACGCGGCTGTACCCGCGGAAGTACGGGCTGTTGATCTTCTCGATCGCCAGCTTCTGCTCCTCGGGCAGCGCGAAGAAGCGCCGGGCCACCGCGACCAGGTCGTCGCTGAGCTCGCGCGGGATGCCGTGGCCGACGAGGTAGAAGAAGCCGAAGTCGCGGGTGGCGGCGCTGAGACGCTCCTGGAAGCCGAGCGGGTCGGTCTCCACCTCACGCAGGTCGATGATCGGCAGGGTCCGTGCGGTGGTGGTGCTGGTCATGTCGTTCCTTCGTGTGTGGCTGCGATGTTGGTGTGAGTGCTTTGCGAGATAGCTGCGGCGCTGGGGTGGCGACTGCTTCGGCGCTTCGGTGTGACGGGGTGCTCCGGCGCGGCGGGGCAGGCGGCTGCTGACCCGCGACGGGTAAGGCCCTTCGCGTCGGGCCGGGGACGCGGTGTCCGCCACCAGGTGGTGCGCGGACGGCCCGACGGCGAGCCGGCTCCGGTCCCCGAGGACCTCGGGGGGAGGTGCCTCCGGCGAGACGCCTGCGGTGGCGGGCTGCTCGCCCGGAGCCCCACACGTGTCAGGCGGCTCGGGAGTGCAGACCCTCCGGTCGACGCTGGTCCCCGGCTGTCTCGGCGGCGCGGTCGGAGAGCCGGAGCTCGTCCGAGTGCGCCCGGACGTCGACGTCCAGAGGTCGGCCGGGTGACGCGGCAGGCGGTCCTACGGTCGGCGGGGCGTCAGCCCTGACAACACCGACGCGTGGCGAGGCGGTCGAAGGGACGCACGGCGACAGTTGCCGTGTTCCGGACGCCAGGTGCCTTGCGCATGGGCGAGACCGTACGCACGCTCGCTTGACGGGTCAAGGGTGAGGCGCCGTCGTCCCGGTGCGTGAGACGGCGGTCACGCGCCCTCGACCACGACCAGACGGCCATTCTTGTCGCAGCCAGAATGGCAAGCTGGCCGCGATCGGGGCGGCCGGGCCGACCGCCGCGGCCGGCGCGGCCGGGGCGGCCGGGAGCGCAGGCGCGCGGCGCCACCCGCAAGCGGCGTCAGGCCTCGACGCCGTGGCGGTCGAGGAACTCGTAGACCTCGGTGTCGTCGACGCCGGGGAAGGTGCCCGGCGGGATGGCCGCGAGCAGGTGGGAGTGGGCGCGGGCGCTGGGCCAGGCGTGCTCGGCCCAGCGGTCCGCCAGGTCGGCCGGCGGGCGGCGGCAGCACACCGGGTCCGGGCATGTCGACGTCGCCCGCACGGTGGTCTCGCGGCCCTGGAACCACTTCACGTGCGCGAACGGCACGCCGACGTCGATGGCGAAGTCGCCGGAACCGGTGCGCTCGACGTGCGTGGTGCACCAGTACGTCCCGCGCCCCATGTCGGTGTACTGGTAGTGGGTGGCGTAGCGGTCCGGGCTGTGGAAGACCCGCCGCGAGGCCCAGTTCCGGCAGACGATCTGCCCCTCGATGGCGCCGGTGACGTCGGTGGGGAAGGTGACGTCGTCGTTCTCGTAGGCCTTGTAGATCACCCCGTCCTCGCCCACCCGCATGAAGTGCACCGGCAGGCCCAGGTGCTCGGTGGCGAGGTTGGTGAAGCGGTGCGCGGCGGTCTCGTAGGAGACGGCGAAGACGTCGCGCAGGTCGTCGATGGCCAGCGCCTTGGCGGCCTTGGCCTGCTTGAGGAAGTCCACCGCCGGCCGCTCGGGCATCATCAACGCCGCGGCGAAGTAGTTGGCCTCCACCCGCTGGCGCAGGAAGTCCGCGTACCCGGTGGGTTCGGTGTGGCTCAGGGCGAAGTGGCCCAGGGTCTGCAACAAGATGGTGCGCGGGTCGTGCCCGCCGTCGGCGGCCATGGGCAGGTAGATGCGCCGGTTGCGCAGGTCGGTCACCGACCGGGTGGCCCGGGGCAGGTCCGCCACCCGGTGCAGGGTGAAGCCGAGGTGCGCCGTCACCGCGCTGACGCCGCGCTCGGTCAGCGGCCCGCCGGTGTGCCCGACGGCGGCGGAGATGCGCGAGGCGAGCTGCTCGACATCGGCGAAGTAGTTGTGCCGGGCGCGCATGTGCAGGCGCAGCTCGGCGTTGGCGCGGCGGGCCTCCTCGGGGGTGGCGGAGCGCACCGACGCGAGCCGGCCGACCTCGGCGTGCAGGCCGACCAGCGCCTCGAGCGCCTCGGTGGGCAGCTTGGCGCTGGGCCGCACCTCGGGCAGGCCCAGCCCGGCGTACAGCGGCCGCGCCTGGGCCTGGGCCAGGGCGATCTCCAGCGCCGCCCGGCGCGACGGCGGCTCGGCGCGCATCAGGTCGGCGACGGTGACGTCGAGCGCGCGCGCGATGGCGCTGAGCAGCGCCAGGCGCGGCTCCTTGCGGCCGTTCTCGATCTGGGAGAGCAGCGACGGCGCCCGGTCCACCGTCTGGGCGAGGTCGGCCAGCGTCAGGCCGCGCGCCTGGCGGGCGTGCCGGATGCGGGCGCCGAGGGTGGCGAGATCGATCTCCTCCCCGGGGGCCGGGCCCGGGGTGCCGAGAGCGCCGACGGCGCCGCTCGGCTCGGGGATGCGTGCCGCACCGCCGCGAGCGGCGGCCTCCGCCGCCGTCGGGCGTACTCGACTGGCCACTTCTTCTCCAAGGGTGAAGAACGAGCGAACTTCACCCAGGTTAGCAGTGGTTGTGAGGTGAATCACGCAGCCACTGTGTATTCACAACGACATTCACCCGGCCGGGCGGAGCGACACCCCCGCCGGACGTCACCGAGGAGCACCGATGACCAGCACGCTGGAGACCCCGACCGCCACCCGCCCCACCCTCGCCGAGCGCCAGCGCGCCGAGGCCGCCGAGCTCGAGCGCACCTGGGCGTCCGACCCGCGCTGGGCCGGCATCCGCCGCGACTACACCGCCGAGGACGTCGTGCGGCTGCGCGGCTCGGTGCGCGAGGAGTTCACCCTCGCCCGCCGCGGCGCGGAACGGCTGTGGGAGCTGCTGCACACCAAGGACTACGTCCACGCCCTGGGCGCGATCACCGGCAACCAGGCGGTGCAGATGGTCCGCGCCGGCCTGCAGGCCATCTACCTCTCCGGCTGGCAGGTCGCGGCGGACGGCAACACCGCCGGCAACACCTACCCCGACCAGTCGCTCTACCCGGTCAACTCGGTGCCCACGATCGTCCGGCGGATCAACAACGCGCTGCTGCGCGCCGACGAGATCACCTGGTCCGAGGGCACCGAGACCGGCAACGACTGGCTCGCCCCGATCGTCGCCGACGCCGAGGCAGGCTTCGGCGGCCCGCTCAACGCCTTCGAGCTGGCCAAGGCGCTCATCACCGCCGGCGCCGCGGGCGTGCACTACGAGGACCAGCTCGCCTCGGAGAAGAAGTGCGGGCACCTGGGCGGCAAGGTGCTCGTGCCCACCCGCCAGCACGTGCGCACCCTCAACGCCGCCCGCCTCGCCGCCGACGTCCTCGACGTCCCGACGATCATCGTCGCGCGCACCGACTCCCTGGCCGCCAACCTCATCACCTCCGACGTCGACGAGCGCGACCAGGCCTTCACCACCGGCGAGCGCACGCCCGAGGGCTTCTACCGCACCACGCCCGGCCCCGAGGTGGTCGTCGCCCGCGCCCTGGCCTACGCCCCGTACGCGGACCTCATCTGGGTCGAGACGTCGACGCCGGACCTCGGCCTGGCCCGCCAGGTCGCCGAGGCCGTGCACGCGGAGTTCCCCGGCAAGATGCTCGCCTACAACTGCTCGCCGTCGTTCAACTGGAAGAAGCACCTCACGGACGAGGACATCGCCCGCTTCCAGCGCGAGCTCGGCGCCATGGGCTACAAGTTCCAGTTCATCACCCTGGCCGGCTTCCACCAGCTCAACTACGGCATGTTCGAGCTGGCCGAGGGCTACGCCGCCCGGGGCATGAGCGCCTACGTCGAGCTCCAGGAGAAGGAGTTCTCCGCCGAGCCGCGCGGCTACACCGCCACCAAGCACCAGCGCGAGGTGGGCACGGGCTACTTCGACCTCGTCTCCACCGCGCTGAACCCCGAGAGCGACACCCTCGCGCTGCGCGGGTCCACCGAAGAGCAGCAGTTCCACTAGACCGAGCAGCGGACAAGGACACGGCCATGACCACCACCGGAACGCCTCTCACCGTCGCCCCGCCGCGCCGCAGCGGCGCCAGCGCCCTGCACGTCGTCGCCCCGAGCGCGCCGTCGCCCGCCCCGGCCGGGACGCCGGCCTCCGCCGGGACGCCGGCCTCGGCCGGGACGCTGGCCTCCGCCGGGACCCGGGCCTCCGCCGGGACGTCGGTCTCCGCCGGGACGCCCGCCGCCGTCGTCCCCGCCGCGACGACGACGGCGGAGCCCGTCACGGCCCCGCCCGTGCGGCGGACCCGGCCCGCGGCTGCTCCCCGTGCCCGGGCGGCGCGCCGGGCGACGGCGGTGCCCGCCCCGCTGGTGGAGGTCGCCGGCCCCACGGTCCCCGGCGCGGGCGAGATCCTCACCCCCGAGGCGCTGGCCTTCCTCGCCGAGCTGCACCGCCGGTTCGCCGGGCGGCGGGCCGACCTGCTCGCCGAGCGTCAGGAGCGCCGCCGCCACCTGGCCGACGGCGGCACCCTCGGCTTCCTGCCCGAGACCGCGCACATTCGCCAGGACCGGGACTGGCGGGTGGCGCCGCCGGCCCCCGGCCTGGAGGACCGCCGGGTGGAGATCACCGGCCCCACCGACCGGAAGATGACCATCAACGCCCTCAACTCCGGGGCGAAGGTCTGGCTCGCCGACCTCGAGGACGCCAACACCCCGCACCTGGCCAACGTGGTCGGCGGGCAGGTCAACCTGCGCGACGCCATCCGCCGCACCATCACGTTCGCCGCGCCGGAGGGCAAGCGCTACGCCCTGCACGACGGCGAGCTGGCCACCATCGTCGTGCGCCCGCGCGGGTGGCACCTCACCGAGAAGCACCTGCGGCTGGGCGGGGAGGCGATGGTCGGCGGCCTGGTGGACTTCGGCCTCTACGTTGTCCACAACGCCCACGAGCTGGTCCGCCGCGGCGTGGGACCGTACTTCTACCTGGCCAAGCTCGAGAGCCATCGGGAGGCGCGGCTGTGGAACGACGTGTTCACCTTCGCGGAGCAGCACCTGGGCCTCGCGCGCGGCACCATCCGCGCGACGGTCCTCATCGAGACGATCACGGCGGCCTTCGAGATGGAGGAGATCCTCTACGAGCTGCGTGAGCACGCCGCCGGGCTGAACGCCGGGCGGTGGGACTACATCTTCTCGGTCATCAAGAACTTCCGGACCCGGCCCGAGTTCGTCCTGCCGGACCGGGCGGACGTGACGATGACGGTGCCGTTCATGCGGGCCTACACCGAGCTGCTGGTGCGCACCTGCCACCGCCGCGGCGCCCACGCCATCGGCGGGATGTCGGCCTTCATCCCCTCCAAGGACCCCGAGCGCGACGCCATGGTCGACGCCAAGGTCCGCGAGGACAAGCGCCGCGAGGCCCTCGCCGGCTTCGACGGCTCCTGGGTGGCCCACCCCGGCATGGTCGCCGCCGTGCGCGAGGTCTTCGACGGCGTGCTCGGCTTCATGCCCCACCAGATCGGCCGGCATCGCGAGGACGTCGCGGTGACCGCCGGTGAGCTCCTCGACGTCGCCGCCACCCCCGGCGCCGTCACGGCCGCCGGGCTGCGCACCAACGTCGCCGTCGCCCTGCGCTACCTCGAGGCGTGGCTGGGTGGGCGCGGCGCCGTCGGGATCTTCGGGCTCATGGAGGACGCGGCGACGGCGGAGATCTGCCGGTCGCAGGTGTGGCAGTGGATCCACCACGCCACCCGGCTCGAGGACGGCCGCCCGGTCACCCGCGAGCTCGCCCGGCAGGTCCTCGACGAGGAGACGGCGATCCTGCTCGGGGAGTCGGACGACGACGCCGCGCGCGCCGACCGCGTCGCGCAGGCGGCCGCCCTGTTCGCCGAGGTCGCGCTGGGGGAGGACTACCCGACCTTCCTCACCATCCCGGCGTACGCACGGCGCGTGGACTGACCGGAACGGGCGGCCGGCGCGGCCGGCCCAGCCACGTGGCGACGGCCCCGGAGACCCCGGGGCCGGCGCCACGTGCGGAGGCCAAGCCATGCCCTCCCGCCCGGGCGACCGAGAGGGCACCCGTCGGCCCGGCCGCAAACTCGTCGACAGGCGAGCGGTGGTCTGCGACCGTCGTGGCATGAGTGAGACCCACCCCCGCATCCGCCGGCGCATCGAGCTGGTCCACCTGGGCCTCGAGGCCCTCCGGGCGCTCGCGGCCGGCGACGTCGCCGCCGCCAGCGAGGCGAGCGGGCTGGCGGTGACGGCGTGGCTGGCAGGTCCCGAGTGCGTGGGCACGTGGCGCATCCGGGCCGCCCAGGTCGCCGCGCACCCGGTGGCCGTCGGCTGGGTCACCGCCGTCGTCCTCGACGCCGACCGGCGCGCGGTCGTCGGCAAGGCTGGTTACCACGGGCCGCCGGACGAGGCGGGCATGGTCGAGGTGGGCTACGCCGTCGACCCGGCGTTCCGCCGTCGGGGCTACGCCCGGGCGGCGCTCGAGCACCTACTGGCCCGGGCCGCCCGGGAGCCGGGGGTGCGAACGGTCCGCGCGTCGATCCGACCCGACAACATGCCCTCGCGGAACCTGGTGTTGGGCTACGGCTTCGCCGAGGTGGGCCGCCAGTGGGACGAGGAGGACGGCTGGGAGACCGTGTACGAGGTCGCCGCGCACCGGTTCCTCGAGGTGGCCGCGCGCCCGCCGTCCGGTGAGGTCACGCCGTCCGAGGTCGCGATCCACCCTCCGAGCCAGCCGGGGCGATGAGCCGCCCGCGGGTACCCGAGCGGATCCTCCGGGCCGTCGAGGCGCTGGACCTGGCCGGCGACGAGCGGGTCCTCGAGCTGGCCTGCGGGCGCGGCGTGGCCGCCGAGCTCCTTCTCGCCCGCCACCCGCGGCTGACCTACCTTGCCGTCGACCGCTCCGCCGCCGCCGTGGCCGCGGCCGCCGCCCGCAACGCGGCCGCGATCGCGCAGGGGCGCCTGCGCACGCTGTGCTGCCCGCTGGAGGAGCTCGGGCCGGACATCGCCCCGGAAGGCCCCTTCGACGTCGTCTTCGCCATCAACGTCAACCTCTTCTGGACCACGACCACGACAGCGGTGGCCCAGTCCCTCGCCGACCTCATGTCCCCGGGCGCGCGGGTGTGGCTCTTCGTCGAGGCCCCGGGCGGTGTCGGCCGCGCCGTCGGCCCCGCGCTGCGCTCCCTCGACATCCCGGCCCTGACGGCCGACGCCAGCGAGGCCGGCGGCCTCACCGTCGTCCGGGCGACCAAGCGCCCGGGCTGAGGTGCCCGGCGGCCGTCGACGCCGCGGCGCGGGTGGGGAGGGGTGCGGTCCCTCCCTCCGTCCGGCGGGGGAGTTGGCCAACGTGCCGCGGCGTGAGCCCTGCCCCACCTCCGCCGGACGGCGGATCTCGGGACGGCGGAGCGCCGATACTGTTGCCGGCATGGCCCCTCCCGTCCCCGCGCCCACCGGGCTGCCGGACCGGCTGAACGCCTGGCTCAACGACCCCGAGGACCCCCTGTGGGAGCGGCCCGGCCCCACCGCCCGCCAGCGGCGGTACGACGTCGTGGGCGCCCTGGCCTTCGTCGCCGCGGCCCTCGTCATGACGGTGCTCGCGAAGAGCATGGGCATCCGGCTCGACGGCGAGGCGGACTGGCGCGGCTATGTCGCCATCGCGCTGATGATCGTGCCGCTGGCGGCCCGTCGCCGGCTGCCGCTGACCGTGCTCGTCGTCTCCAGCGCCGCGTTCGTCGCGCTGTCCTACCTCAGCCCCGAGGTGTCGTCGCAGGTCGTCTTCCAGGTGGCCTACTTCGCGGCCCTGTACGCGGCAGTGGCGTGGGCGCCGGACCGGCGCCTGCTGTGGATCGCGATGGGCCTCGTGCTGCTGGCCATGGCCCTGTGGATCGTCATCAACTTCACGGTCTCCGCCGGCTACGCGGAGATGTTCAAGAGCGACGACGGCCCGACCGGCCCGCTGCCGCAGACCCTGGCGGCGGTGCTCTACACCGCCGGCATCAACCTGGTCTACTTCGGTGGCGCGATCGCCGTGGGCCGTTCGTCGTGGCGGGCGGCGCTGCAGCGCGAGCGCCTCGCCGCCCAGGCCGAGCACATCCGTCAGCAGGGCAGCGAGCTGGCCCGCCGGGCGGTGGTCGACGAGCGGCTCCGCATCGCCCGCGAGCTGCACGACGTCGTCGCCCATCACGTCTCGGTCATCGGGGTGCAGGCCGGCGCCGCCCGCAAGGTCCTCACCCGCTCGCCCGACGCCGCCGCCGAGGCCCTGCGCACCATCGAGGACGCCAGCCGCACCGCCGTGGGCGAGATGCGCTCGCTCCTCGGGGTGCTGCGCAGCGAGACCGACACCGTGCGCGGCGGCGACGGCGGTCGCGCGCCCGAGCCGGGCCTGGCCGAGCTGCGCGAGCTGGTCGCCTCGCAGCGGCGCCCCGGGCTCGACGTCGAGCTGGCCCTGGTCGAGCAGCGGCCCGGCGACCTCGAGGCGGTGGCGGGGCCGGTCGGGCTCTCGCTGTACCGGACGGCGCAGGAGTCGCTCGCCAACGTCGTGCGGCACAGCACCGCCACCCGCGTGCAGGTGACCCTCCGCACGGGCGGGGCCGACGGCGCGCGGTGGGCCGAGGTGGAGGCGGTCGACAACGGCCAGGGCCGCCCCGGCAGCCACGGCTCGGGCTACGGCCTGCGCGGCATCCGCGAGCGGGTGCACCTCCACGGCGGGGAGGCCGAGATCGGCCCGCGCGCGCAGACGGCCGGGTGGCGGGTGCGGGTGCGCCTGCCGCTCGGTCGCGCGACCGGCGGTCCGATCGCGCCCGCACCAGCCGGCCGCCCATCCCTCCAGCCCGCCGGTGAGCTCCCGCACGCGGCGCAGCGCCGCTCGTAGAAAGAAGAACCCGTGCCTGACCCCATCCGCGTCCTGCTCGTCGACGACCACGCCCTCGTCCGCTCGGGCTTCGCCATGGTCCTGTCGGTGGAGGACGACGTCGAGGTCGTGGGCCAGGCGGCGAACGGGCGCGAGGCGCTGGCCGTGCTCGCCGAGCGGCCCGCGGACGTCGTGCTGATGGACGTGCAGATGCCCGGCATGGACGGCATCGAAGCCACCCGCGAGGTGGTGGCCGCGGGGCTGGCGAAGGTCATCATCCTCACCACCTTCGACCGCGAGGACTACCTCTTCGACGCCCTCGCCGCCGGCGCGAGCGGCTTCCTCCTCAAGAACGCCGACCCAGACGACCTCGTCGAGGCCATCCGCGCCGTGGCCGGCGGGCACGCCCTGCTCGCGCCGGAGGTGACCCTCAAGGTCATCTCGCGGCTGGTGGGCCACGAGACACCCGGCGGGACGGCGCCGGCCGGGTCCGCCGACGCGTTCGGCGACCACGCGAGGGCCGACGGCGCCGCCGCAGTTGGCACGGCGCCCGGGGCGCCGGGGACCGCCGTCGTCCAGGACCCGCGGGTGCGCCGCGCGGTCGAGTCGCTCACCCCGCGCGAGCACGAGGTGCTCGCGCTGCTCGCCGAGGGCCTGTCCAACGCCGAGATCGCCGCCCAGCTGTTCCTGGGGGAGTCCACGGTGAAGACCTACGTGTCGAACATCCTCGCCAAGACCGACTCGCGCGACCGGGTGCAGGCGGTCGTCTTCGCCTACCGCGCCGGGCTCGCGGGCGGCGTCTGAGCGCGCCCGCTCCGCCGCTCCGCTCCGCACCACCCGCCCGCCCGGCGCATCCGCGATCGCCGCCGCTCCGCCGCGCGGGGGAGGCCCGGCGGACGGTCACCGACCCGCCCCGCGGCGAAATATCCGCCCCCCGGCGGAAGCGCCCGACACCGGCCGATTCCTAGCCTGGTCCCGGACCAGAAAGGGGACCGGGATGAGCCACCACACGCCGCCCGCGCTCGAGGTGCGGCACCTCACCAGGATGTTCGGCGCGAAGACCGCCGTCGACGACGTCTCGTTCGTCGTCGAGCCCGGCCGGATGACCGGCTTCGTCGGCGCCAACGGCGCCGGCAAGACCACCACGATGCGCATGATCATGGGCGTCCTCGCCGTGCACGGCGGGGAGGTGCTGTGGGGCGGGCGCCCGATCACCGCCGCCGACCGCGCCCTCTTCGGCTACATGCCCGAGGAGCGTGGCCTGTACCCCAAGCAGACGGTCATCGACCAGCTCACCTACCTCGGCCAGCTGCGCGGCATGACCCGGCGCGACGCCACGGCCGAGGCCACCCGCATGCTCGACCGCTTCGGCCTGGGCGCCCGCCTGAAGGACAAGCTCGAGTCCCTCTCCCTCGGCAACCAGCAGCGCGTGCAGATCGTCGCCTCCCTCCTGCACGGCCCGACGGCCCTCGTCCTGGACGAGCCGTTCTCCGGCCTGGACCCGGTCGCCGTGGACTCCATGGTCGACCTGCTGCGCGACCGGCTCCGCGAGGGCGTCCCGGTGCTGTTCTCCAGCCACCAGCTCGACCTGGTCGACCGGCTGTGCGAGTCCCTCGTGGTGCTCTCCGACGGCAAGATCATGGCCGCCGGCACCAGCGAGGAGCTGCGCGCCCGCGGGCCGCGCCGCTTCCGCATCGCCACCGAGCCCGACGCGGGCTGGCTGCGCGAGGAGCCCGGCGTCCAGGTCGTCGACGTCGAGGGCCCCCAGGCCGTCGTCGAGCTCGACGACGGCGCCCGCGACCGCGTCCTGAGCCGCGCCGTCGCCCTCGGCCTGCGGGAGTTCACCCCGCTGCGGCCCACCCTGTCCGAGATCTACCGGGAGGTCACCCGATGAGCACCACGACGCAGGGCCCCGCGGCGACGACGGTGAAGAACCCCTGGCTGGTCGTCACGGTCCGGGAGATGATGGTCAAGCTCACCGACCGCAGCTTCCTGCTCTCCACCGGCCTCACGCTGGTGATGATCCTGGCCGGCGTCGGCATCTCCGCCTTCGTGAGCTCGCGCAGCACGGACTTCACCGTCGCCGTCGCCTCCGACGCCGCGCGCGACGTCGTCGTCCGGGCGGAGCCGGCCATCACGGCCGACGACTCCGGCGACACCCTCGAAGCCGTTGAGCTCCCGGACGCCGACGCCGCCCGCGCCGCGGTGCGGGCGGAGGAGGCCGACGCCGCCCTGCTGCAAGCCGAGGACGGCTGGACCCTGGTAGGGCTGGATGGTGTGAGCGCGACGCTGAGCCGCGCGCTGGGCGACGCCGTCGAGGCCACGGCCCTCGAGGCGAACGCCCGGGCGGCCGGCACCACCGTGGCCGCGCTCACCGCCGGGTCGACCCTGGAGACCGAGCTGCTCGACGGTGGCGAGCGCAGCGCCATGGCCAACGGCGTGGGCTTCGTCTTCGCCTTCCTCTTCTACGTGGCCGCGATCGTCTTCGGCATGGCGATCGCGAACTCGGTGCTCGAGGAGAAGCAGAACCGGGTAGTCGAGATCCTCGCCACGGCCATCCCCGTCCGCCAGCTCCTCTACGGCAAGGTGCTCGGCAACACGATCCTCGCCCTCGCCCAGGTGGCCCTGTACGCCGTGGTCGCACTCATCGCGGTGAACGTGGCCGGGCTGGCCGAGGACCTCGGCTGGCTGCTGAGCGCGTCGGGGTGGTTCATCGTCTTCTTCGTCGCGGGCTTCGTCGCGCTTGCGTCGATCTGGGCCGTGCTCGGCTCGCTGGCCAGCCGCAGCGAGGACCTGCAGTCCAACACCGGCCCGGTCATCGGGATCATCATGGTCGCGCTGTTCGCCGGCCTGTTCGCCGAGGGGGCGTGGCTCACCGGCGCGTCCTACGTGCCGATCGTGTCCTCCGTGGCGATGCCCATCCGCATGGTGAAGGACGACGTCGCGCTGTGGGAGCCGGTCGCCTCCCTGCTCCTGACGGTCGCGGCCGCCTACCTGCTGCTGCGGCTGGGGGAGAAGATCTACCAGCGGGCCGTCATGCAGAGCGGCACGGCGCTGACCTGGCGCCAGGCCATGCGGCTCGAGGCCTGACCGCCCGCGCGCGGGCCGGCGGCCGACGGAGAACGCGCCACGAAGTTCCCTCGAGCGCGCGGCACGTGCGCGACACGCCGTGCCGACACGCCGCGGCACCGGGACTTCGTGGCGCGTTCTCCGGGCTGTGCCTGTGCCTGTGCCTGTGCCTGTGCCCGTGCCCGTGCCCGTGCCCCGGCGGGACCCCCGGCCCGGTGGCGGCGCTGCCCTTGGCGGCGCGGGCGATCATGTCGGCGGTGATCGGCGTGGCCTGCGGCACCTGGGTTACGACGCGGCCTTGCGCGCCCGGTAGGCGGCGACGTTGGCGCGGTTGCCGCACCCGCTGTCGCAGTAGCGCCGCGAGCGGTTCCGGGAGAGGTCCACGACCAGGTCCGCGCAGTCCTCCCCGGCGCACACGCGCAGCCGGTCCAGCTCGCCGCCGCGCACCACGTCGGCCAGCGCCATCGCCGCCTCCACCGCCATCCGGGTGGCCAGCGGGGCGTCGTGCGGGGTCGCGTGCCAATGCCAGTCCCACCCGTCGTGGCGGACGAGCTGGGGCAGCGCGCGGGCGTCGGTCAGCAGGGCGTTGACGCCAGCGGCCACGACGTCCGGGTCGCGGGCCGCCCACAGGCCCCGCAGCACCGGGCGCAGGGCGCGCACCCCCTGCAGCTCGGCGTCGTCGCGGCGAAGCGCGCCGGTGAACTCCCAGTGCGTGACGAAGGCGTCGAGATCGGCGAGGGTGCTCAGCCGATCCTCCTCGGCGCCGAGGGTGTTCACGAGCGCCGCAGCGGTGACGAGGCCGATCTCGGTGTCACGACTGAAGACCACGTTGACCCCTTAAACCGGGCAGGACTAGTGTCATGAGTCTCACGCATTTGACTCATGACATCAACCCCGCCGGCCTGCCGCACAGGTGCGGCGAGCGAGGGGGGAGCCGTGGCGGCCGACGACCGGAGCCTGCGTCCAGGGCTGGCGTTCGCCCTGACGTCCGCGGCCGCGTTCGGCACCTCCGGCGCGGTCGCGAAGTCGCTGCTCGAGGCCGGCTGGTCGCCCGGGGCAGCGGTGACGGCGCGGGTCGCCGGCGGCGCCCTCATCCTGCTCGTGCCCGCGCTGGTCGCGCTGCGCGGGCGGTGGCGATTGCTGTGGCGCAACCTCCCGCTGATCGCCGTGTACGGGCTGCTCGCGATGGCCGCGTGCCAGCTGTTCTACTTCAACGCCGTGACCACCCTGTCGGTGGGCGTGGCGCTGCTGCTGGAGTACCTCGGCTTCCTGCTCGTGGTGGGCTGGCTGTGGGTGCGCCACGGCCAGCGCCCGCGGCGGTTCACCGTGCTGGGCATCGTCGCGGCCCTGGCCGGCCTGGTCCTCGTGCTCGACGTCACCGGCGGGGTGCGCGTCGACCTCGGCGGGGTGCTGTGGGGGCTGGGGGCCGCCGTCGGCCTGGCCGTCTACTTCGTCCTGTCCGCGCACCAGCGCACCGGGCTCCCGCCGCTGGTCATGGCCGCCGGCGCGATGGTGGTCGCCGCGCTCGCCCTGGGCGGGGCCGGGGCCGCCGGGCTGATGCCGATGCGCGCCGCCGCCGGAACCGTGGTGCTTGCCGGGCTCGAGGTGCACTGGCTGGTGCCGCTGGCCGCCCTGTCGCTGGTGGCGACGGCGACGGCGTACGCCACCGGCATCGCCGGCACGCGGCGGCTGGGCTCGAAGGTCGCCTCGTTCGTCGGACTGACCGAGGTGATGTTCGCGGTGCTGTTCGCCTGGCTGCTCGTCGGCGAGCTGCCGCTGCCGGTCCAGCTGCTCGGTGGGGTGCTCATCGTGGCCGGGCTGGTGGCGGTGCGCTACGACGAGCTGCGGGCACCGGCGCCCGCGGTGGTGGCGGCGCCGGCCGCGCCGGCGCAGGAGCGCTGAGCAGCGACCAACCTGCCAGCCGGGCTGCGACCAACCTGCCGGTTCGGCTGCGGGAGCGGCGGGGCGCCTACCAGGCGGGTGCCAGGCGGATGCCCTCCCTGCGCAGGGTGCGCCAGAACAGCGGGTCGCGCAGCAGCCGCAGCTCCCACACGCGCTTGCGCCCCTCGGCCCGGTCGAGCCGGCGCGCGGCGCGCGGCGGGGCCGGGTGCAGGATGAGCTCGGAGACGCCCTCGGGCAGGTGGCGCAGCTGGTTGAGCACCCCGGCGCGCAGCTGGGCGTAGCCGCCGAGGAGCAGCCGGCCGGGCAGCCAGCACCCGATCAGGGCGTCGGGGAGCCGCACGCCCGCCGCGGCGGCGGCGGCGACGCCCTCGTCGTAGCGCCGGCGCACCTTGCCGCGCCAGGCCGCGTCGACGAGGCGGGGGAGGCGGCGCGGCAGGCGGAAGGCCAGGCCGTTGTCGGCGCAGAACTCCAGCGCGGCGGGCAGCAGGGCCCGGCCGCGGGTGCCGTAGAGGCTGCCGGAGTGGGAGTCCAGGCCGGCGGGCCGCAGGCCGGCGTCGTGCATCCAGGCCAGCTGCGCCCTCATCTCGCGGTCGACGTCGGCGGGGGTGGCGGCGCCGGCGAGCCGGCCGGGATCGGTGTGAAAGGCGCCGTCGAGATCGGTGAGCGTGGCGACGCCCTCGGCCAGCGGGCGCCACGGGTGCATCTCCCGCGCGCTCGTGAGGGTCACGTGCAGGCGGGGCGCGGGCAGGCCCGCCGTGCGCACGCGCTCGACGGCGTCCTTGGCGGCCGGGGCGACGGTCATCAGCGTCGTGGACGTGACGCGTCCGCCGGCGACGAGGTCCGCGATCGTCTCGTTGGTCTCGGCGTCGAGGCCCAGGTCGTCAGCGGTCACGACGAGCTGACGCGTCATGTTGCTCCGGCTTCCGCGCGGCAGTCGCCGCGCCAGGTCGAGGGTACCGCCGGGGGCAGACCGCCACCTGTCGGCGAAGTGGATCGACCTCGACGGTAACTGCGCGCGGGCGCGCGGCGCAGCGTGTTCTCCCTCACCCGCCGGGCGGCGCAGGCTCACCCGCCGGGCGGCGCGGGCCCCTCACCCGGCGAGGTCGCGGCGCCGGAACCCCGCGAACCCCGCCGCGACCAGCACCGCCGCCACCGCCGCGAGCAGCGCGAGCGGCCCGACGGCGGCGGCCTCGACCGGCACGTTCGGGGTAAGCCCGACCGGCGAGAGGTCCTGCGCCCAGCCGGCCATGCCCAGCAGCGGGCCGAACCAGGCCACGAAGATCGCGTACGTCACCACCGCCCAGGCCAGCGAGGCCAGCCGCGGCGCCAGCCCGAGCAGGGCGACGGCGAGACCCGCCGTGGCGAGCACCGCCGGCAGGTAGGCGAGCGCGGCGGCGGTGAGCCGGGCGACCGCGCCGCCGTCGCCGGTCGCCACCGCCACGCCGAGGCCCAGGCCGATCCCGGCGAGGACGAGGAGCGCCACGGCCTGCGCGAGGACCGTGGCGAGCCACCCGCCCAGCCAGGCCGCCCGCGAGGCGCCGGCCGCCAGGACCGGCGCGGCGCGGCCGGCCTCCTCCTCGGCGCGCAGCCGCAGCACCGCCCCGACCGCGAACGCGGCGACGCCCAGGGTGAGGTAGGAGAGCATCGCGGCGGCGAACGTGGCGGTCATGTCCTCGAGCACGGACCCGCCGCCGATCCACTCGCCGATCTGCGGCAGGTCGGCCACCGCGTCCTGGACGGAGCGGGCGAGGCTGCCGAACGCCACGGCGAAGCAGAACAGCCCGACCGCCCAGCCGACGAACGACCCGCGCAGCAGTCGCGCGGCCAGGCCGGCGGGGGAGAGGAGGGCGGGCCGCGCGCCGGCCGGGCCGGGCCGGGCCGGCAGCAGCCCGGCACCGAGGTCGCGGCGCTGGGCGAGGACGACGGCGGCGGCCAGCAGCCCCAGGACGGCGCCGAGCGAGAGGGCGAGGGGCCACCAGCGCAGCTCCACGAACGGGCGGGTCTGCTGGGCCCAGGCCAGCGGGGAGAACCACGACAGCCAGGACCCGCCGGTTCGCATGATGTCGCCGACCCCGCGGACCAGGAACGCCGCGCCCAGCACCGCCAGCGCGAGGCCGGACGCGCCGCGCGCGTGCGTCGTCACCTGGGTCGTGACCGCGGCGACGGCGCCGAAGACCAGCCCGGTCAGCGCGGCGCCAAGGCCCATGGCCGCCGAGCCGGCCGCCTCCAGCCCGCCGGCGAGCAGCCCCACCGTCACCCCCGCGCCGACCCCGACGCACGCGACCGTGACGAACAGCAGCGCCGCCGTCGCCGGGGCGAAGCGGCCCACGGGCAGCGCGCGGAGGATCTCGGTGCGCCCGGCCTCCTCGTCGGCCCGGGTGTGCCGCACCACCAGGAGGATCGCCATGATCGACGTCGCCACGAGGACGGTGAGGCTGAGCTCGTCGGCGACCATGGCGCCGAAGGTGTAGTCGTGCACCCCGAAGGCGGGGCCGGTCATCAGCACCGCGGAGGGGTTGGTCATGAGGGCCGCGCGGGTCTGGCGCGCGGCGGCGTCGGGGTAGGCCGCCTGCAGCGCGGGCACGGTGCCGGCGACCGTGAGCGTCAGGGCGAGCACCCACACCGCCACCCGCACCCGGTCCAGGCGCAGGTACAGCCACAGCAGCGCGCCGGTGCCGGCCCACGGCTCGCGGGTGGCGGCCGGCCGGGGCACGGCGGGCGCCGGGGCGGCGGCGGCGACGCTCATCGGGCACCGACCTCGGCGGTGACGTTCATCGGGCACCGACCTCCGCGTGCTCGCGCACGTCGTCGCCGTAGTGGCGCAGGAACAGCTCCTCCAGCGACGGCGGGGCGATGGTGAGGTTCTCCACGCCGGCATCCGCGAGCACCCGGAGGACGGCGGGGACGTGGGCGGAGTCGACGTCGAAGGTGAGGAAGCCGTCGTCGTAGGCCAGGTCGTGCACCCCGGGGGCGGCGCGCAGCGCGGCCGGGTCCGCCGCCGTCGTCGCCGTCACGGTGGAGCGGGTGAGGTGGCGCAGGTGGGCGAGGGTGCCGGACTCGACGTCGCGGCCGGCGCGGATGATCGTCACGGTGTCGCAGAGCTTCTCCACCTCGGCGAGGATGTGGCTGGAGAGCAGGACGGTGCGGCCCTCGTCGCGCAGGCGGCGCACCTCGTCGGTGAACACCGCCTCCATGAGCGGGTCCAGGCCGGCGGTGGGCTCGTCGAGCAGGAACAGCTCGGCGTCGGAGGCCAGGGCGGCGACCAGGGCCACCTTCTGCCGGTTGCCCTTGGAGTACGCGCGCGCCTTCTTGGTGGGGTCCAGCTCGAAGCGCGCGAGCAGCTCCGCGCGCCGCCGCGGCCGCTCGGCGCCGTGCAGCCGGGTGAGCAGGTCGATGGCCTCCCCGCCGGTGAGGTTCGGCCACAGGTTGGTGTCGCCGGGCACGTAGGCGGTGCGCCGGTGGATCGCGACGGCGTCGGCCCACGGGTCGCACCCCAGCACGGCGGCGGTGCCGGCGTCGGCGCGGAGCATGCCGAGCAGGACCCGGATGGTGGTCGACTTCCCGGCGCCGTTGGGCCCGAGGAAGCCGGCGACCTGGCCGCGCTGGACCCGCAGCGAGAAGCCGTCGAGGGCGCGGGTGGTGCCGAAGGACTTCACGAGGCCGCGGGCCTCGATCGCGAGGTCGACCATGGGGGTCTCCGGTCAGTCAGGGCGCGAGGCCAGATAGGCCTCGAGCAAGGTGGCGTCGGGAAGGAGCGGCTCGGTGAGCATCTCGAGCACGGGCAGCGCGATCCGCTCGAGGTAGCCGTGCAGCCAGGCGGGCAGCGCGTCGAGGTCGAGGTGGTCCTGGCGGGCGGGGAGCTGGAGGAGCAGGGCACCGAGGGCCTGCTCGGTCAGCAGGCGAGCCCGGCCCTCCGGGTCGCGGCTGGCGCGGACCGTGCCGGCGGCCACGGCCTCGCCGAGATAGGCGACGGCGTCCCGGGCGAGGTGGTCGACGAGGTCGCTCGCCAGCTGCCCGCCGGCCTGCAGGCAGCGCAGCACGTAGCCCACCAGCGGGGCGTAGCCCTCGACCTGCGCCAGCTGGGCGAGGAACGCCCCGGTGCCGCCGGTCGGGCTGAGCACCGCCGTCTTGCTCTCGCGGATCTCGGCGAGGACGTGCTCGTCGCACGCGGCGCGCAGCCCGGCGCGCGAGCCGAAGTGGTGGAGGATCAGGCCGGGGCTCACCCCGGCGTCGGCCGCGACCGCGCGCAGCGGGGCGGCCATGCCGTCGGCGGCGAAGCGGCGGATGGCCGCGTCGCGGATGCGGGCCCGGGCGGTGAGGTCCGCCGGTGTGCTCGCCTTCGCTGAACGCACGTTCAACACGCTACACGCGTGTTCAGCCGGTGTCGAGGGTGTTGTGCGGGCTCGGTGCCCGCCGGCGGGCCGCCCCTGGTCAGGCGGGGCGGCCGCTGGTGACCGGGGTCACACTTGAGGTATGGCGACAGCGCTGATGGTGGTCGACGCCCAACGCAACCTGCTCGAGGGGGAGGGGGCGGTGCCGGCGGCGGGCGCGATCCGCCCGGCGCTGCTCGACCTGCTGGCCCGGGCGCGGGCGGCGGGCGCCGTCGTCGTCCACGTGCAGAACGACGGGCCGCCAGGCTACCCCGACGAGCCGGGCTCCGCCGGGTGGGCGCTGGTGTTCGAGGTGCACGACGGCGAGCTGCTCGTCCGCAAGTCCGCCTCCGACGCGCTGGGGGCGGACCCGGGCCTGGTCGGGGCGCTGCGCGAGCGCGGCGTCGACCACGTGGTCGTGGCCGGGCTGCAGAGCGACTACTGCATCCGGGCCACCGGCCGCGCCGGGCTGCAGGCCGGCTTCCGGGTGACCATCCCCAGCGGCGCGCACGCCACGTTCGACGACGAGGCGCCGGCGGCCGAGCTCGCCCGCGCGGTGGAGGAGGAGCTCGCCGCCGAGGGAGCCGTCGTCGTGCCCGCCACCGACGTGACGTTCGCGTGAGCGGCCCCGGGCCCGGCGACCCGGTGGCGCCCGACGCGGCGCGCGGGCCGGAGGGGGCGCCGGTACCGGGCGGCGCGGGCGTGGCCGGCGGGCGGTCTCCCGCCGGCGCCCCGGGGATGGACGGCGGCGGCTGGCTACCCCCGCCGACGACGGCGGCCTGGCGCCACGCCGGCGCCCGCGTCGGCTTCGAGGTGGCCTACCTGCGCACGCACGGCACCGGGTGGCGGCTCGAGGGGGGCACCACCGCCGTGGAGGCGGGGGAGACGTGGATGGTGGAGTACCTCGTGGAGGTCGACGCGAGCTGGACCACCCACCACGCGCGGATCACGTCGCGGTGCACGTCCGGGCTGTTCCACCTCGAGGTGGAGGCGGACGGCACCGGCTCGTGGCGGCTTGACGGCCGCACCGCTCCGCAGCTGCAGGGGTGCCTGGACCTGGACCTGGAGTCCTCCGTGCTCACCAACGCCCTGCCCGTGCACCGGCTGGGTCTGGCGCCGGGCGCGCGGGCCGAGGCGCCGGCGGCCTACGTGCGCGTGCCGCTGCTCGCCGTCGAGCGGCTGGCGCAGAGGTACGAGCGCCTGGCGGGGGAGGAGGGCAGGTATGCCTACGCGGCGCCCGCCTTCGAGGTAGCGACCGAGCTGCGGGTCGACGCGTCGGGGCTGGTGGTGAGCTACCCCGACCTGGCCGTCCGCGAGCTGTGACGTGCCGGCGTGGCCTGTGCGCGGGAAGCAGCCCTCGCCCGGGCCGCGTCGCCGGTGCGTGCCGAGGCGGTTGCCCCGCGGTGCACATGCCGAGGCGGTTGCCCCGCGGGCTCACGTTTTGAGGCGGTTGCCCCGCGGGCTCACGTTTTGTGGCGGTTGCCCCGCGGGCACACGTGCCGAGGCGGTTGCCCCGCGGGCACACGTCTCGAGGCGGTTGCCCCGCGGGCACACGTGCTTATGGGTAAAGAAGGTCAGGAATAGCCTGACATTGTTTACCCGGAAGGGCGCGCGACTGCCGCAGGAACGCTACGGCTGACTTAGCACCGCATATGGCTGGCTCAGGAGTGCCGAGAGGCGCACGGACAACGCGGACGACCCGCGACGAGCAGGGGCAGCGGCGGGGAGGTCAGCCGCGAATCTCGAAGGGCAGCCGGCCGATCTGCGCCGCCTCGGCCCGCTCGCGCTCCTGGGCGCGCAGGCCCGCGGCGAGCTCCCGGTCCCGCCGGGCCACCAGCACGGCGGCGAGGAAGCGCTCCGGCGGGGTCCCCCACGGCGGGGGCGGCGCCACGAACGGCTCCACCTGGGCGGCGAGGTGCGCGCCGAGCTCGGCACGGCGCTGCGGCGTCATCGAGTCGCGCCCGAGGAAGGTCCGCACGGACAGGCCCAGCCCGTCGGGCAGGGCGCGGATGTCCGCCCCGGCGGCCCAGGCGGCCAGCTCCGGCGGCATGGCCAGCGGGGCCGGCGGCCGGGCCCCGCCGCGCACCCGGACGGCATAGGTGCCGGCGAGCAGGTCGCCCAGCCGCTTGCCGCGCCGGTTGACCGCCGCGGCGACCACGGCGACCGACCCGGCCGTCAGCCACAGCTCCCCGACCCCCGCCAGCGCCCGGACGAGGGCGTGGCGCAGGCGCACCGGGCCGCCGTCGTCGCGCACGACGCGGGTGCCGGTGGCCCACTTGCCCAGCGACCGCCCGCGGGTGAGCGTCTCGACCACCGTGGGGGCGATGACCATGACGACGGCGAACGTGACCACCTGCACCACGCCGATCTGGGCGTCGTTGAGGCCGGAGAGCAGCCGGGTGGCGAGGATGAGCAGCCCGACCGCGCCGAGAAGGTAGGCCAGGGCGTCCACCAGCCCACCGAGCACCCGCATGCCCACCGACGTCGGCCGGATGTCCAGCGCGACCGCCTCGCCGGTGATGATGAGGTCCTCCTGCAGCCGGGCGCGCGTGAGGGCGGCCTCCGGGCCGCGGCGGCGGGAGGGGGTGGTCATGTGTGGCAGGGTACCGGTGTGGACACCGACGCCTTCGCCGCGGTGCATGGCGCCGAGTGGGACCGCCTCGAGCAGCTGAGCAAGCAGCGCCGGCTCACCGGCCCGGAGGCCGACGAGCTGGTCCGCCTCTACCAGGCCACCGCCGGGCACCTCTCGGCCGTGCGGACCTCCGCCCCCGACCCCTACCTGGTGGGCCGGCTCTCCGGCCTGCTCGGTCAGGCGCGCGGGCGCGTGGCCGGCACCCACGAGCTGCGCCTGGCCGACCTCGCGCGCTTCTTCACGATCACCCTGCCCACCGCCTTCTACCGGGTGCGGTGGTGGACGGTCGCGGTCATGGTCGCCTGGGTCGCGGTCGCCGTCGTCGTGGGCTTCTGGACGGCGCGCACCCCGGCGGTGATCGCCCAGCTCGGCAGCCCGGCCGAGCTGGAGCGGTACGCCCAGGAGGCGTTCGCGGCGTACTACTCGAACTACCCCGCCCCCGACTTCGCCGCTCAGGTGTGGACCAACAACGCCTGGATCGCCGCGCAGTGCGTCGGGCTGGGCATCACCGGCGTCTTCCCCGCCTACGTGCTCCTTGCCAACGCGGTGGGCGTGGGGCAGGCCGGCGCCATCATGGCGGTCTTCGGGGACGTGCGGGTGTTCTTCGCGCTGATCCTGCCGCACGGCCTGATGGAGCTGACGGCGATCTTCATCGCCGGTGGGACGGGCCTCAAGCTGTTCTGGACGGCGGTCGCCCCGGGGCGTCGCACCCGCTCGCGCGCACTGGCCACCGAGGGCCGGGCGCTGATCACGGTGGCGGTCGGGCTCGTGCTCGTGCTCGCCCTGTCGGGGCTCGTCGAAGGTTTCGTCACCCCGTCCTCGCTGCCGACGTGGGCGAAGATCGCCGTCGGCGCCCTGGTCCTCGCCGGGTACTGGACCTACACCCTCGTGCTCGGCCGACGCGCCGTGCGGGCGGGGGAGACCGGCGACCTCGAGCAGGACCTGGCCGGCCACACCCTCGCCCAGGCGGGCTGAGCTCGGCCGCCGGCGCCGTCGTCGACCGCCAACCCTGGGACACGGTCCGACGACGGCGTTCCCCCGCCCGCCGTCCCTCAGGTGGGCGCGGCGCCCGTGGTGACCTCGACCGAGAGCCATGAGAAGCGCGCCGCGGCGCGGACCTCGTCGGGGGTGGTGGTCGGCCGGTCCACCAGGTGGTGATCGACGAGGAAGTGGACGGTGGTGCCGGTGGCGGCGTGCGCCCCGCTGCCGGTGCGGGTGCCGGGCCGGTCGTCGACGCCGTCGGGCCGGTCGTCGAGCGGGACGAGGTCCGTGACCGGCAGGCCGTGCTCGTAGCGCTGGGTCCAGGCGCCGTCGTGGCGGCGGTTGGTGTGAACGAGCCACCGGCTCAGGGCGGCGACCACCGACATCCCGCGGCGCGGGCGACCATCGGGCAGCAGGGCGTCGTGCCCGGCGTCGAAGAAGCGCAGGTCCTTGGTCGCCATCACCGGCTTCTTGATCACCCGCCCGGCGCGGTCGCGTCGCGTGTCGGTGCCGCGGCCGTCGTCGGCGATGCGGATCGAGCCGTCCTCGTGAACGGTGACGCGGCATCGTCCCCGTCGCCCCAGCGCCTCGGCCTCGTCGTCGGCGTAGGCCAGGACCTCCAGGACGAGGTGCAGCGCGCCGCCAGGGGCGTGCGCGTCGGGGGCGCGGCGGATGGCGGCGAGGTGCGCACGGTCGACGCCGGCGGCCCAGTCGTGCGTGGTGTTCACCCAGCTCGGGGCCTCGGAGCTCGACCAGCTCGCGGCGTCAGGGCTGGGCATCAGGGTCTCCTCGGGACGACAAGAATCTGCGGTCACCCGTGCGCGCCGGGACGCCGGGAAGCGGGCCCGCCGCGCAGCCGCGACTCGAACGCCTCGCGGACCAGCTCGGGCCCCAGGTGTGGGTCCTCCAGGCATGCGAGCGAGCAGACGATGACGCCGGGCTCGACCGTCGCCCACCAGGTCCCCGGCACGGCGAGCCCGAGGAGCGATCCGCGCACCGCGTCGGGGGCGACGCCGTGAGCCGCGATGACCGACTCGGCGACGGCGCCGGCATCCTCGGTGAAGGCGCGTGCCAGCTCGGGCTCGGGTCGCGCGGGATGCGGCCGCCACCGCACCGCCTCCGGGTGCAGCGCGACGACGGCGCGCCGCAGCGCCGGGAAGGGCGCCAGGCCGGCGAAGTCCGGCGGTTCACCGACCGTGCGCGCGCGTTCCTCGGCGTGGGCGCGGTGCCACCTGGGGAAGTCGTGCGGACCGTCGGCCGGGTCCTGGAGGCGGGCCTGCAGTCGCAAGGTCTCGCGCCACCACCGCGGCCACTGCGCCGCCGCCTCGGCACGCTCGGCTGCGGTGAGCAGGCCGCGGCGGTCGGGTGCCGACGGGTCGAGCCGGGGCGGCGACGTCGGCTCCGCTGAGGTGTCCAGGCCCAGCGCGTCGCGGACGTACAGCTCGGGCGCCGGGTCGGTGCTCGTGGCGACGCTCAGCGACCACGACGGCGCGCCGGCCTGCCTCATCGCAACCCGGCGGCGTCGGCGGGCGGGGCCCAGGGCAGTGCCATGGGCTCATTGTGGCGCGGCCGCGGGCGTGGGGTGGGAGATGCGCCTCGGCGCGGCTGGCGGAGGCGAACCGACCGCACCCCGCGACACGCGGAGACCGACACGCCGCGCCGCACCGGGTGAAAGCGGGCGTCATCCCCTTGTCGGCGGCGACGGCGCGGCTATCGTCGACAAGTGATGGCCAGGCGTGCGTGGCCTGCTGCATCGGGGCGGCGGCGCGCTGCGCGGGGGGGCTGGAGGTGGTCGTCATGAGGCGGTCGCTGCGCTGGCAGCTGGTGGGGGCGGGGGCCGTCGTGCTGGTGGGAGCGGGGCTCATCACGGCGGGAGCCCATTCGGGCGGGGAGGTGCGAACTCCCATCTCGGGGCTGACCGTGGTGGTCTCGGACGCCATGGCCGGGCCGAAGGCGGACTGCTCGGCGATCGACTACAGCGACACCTTCTTCGCGGCCGCCTCGGTCCAGTTGCGTGACGAGGACGGCAAGGTGCTCGCGACGGCACCGCTCCGTGGCGCGCCCCGGCCGTCCAACCTCGGGTGCGACTGGTCGGTGACTTTCGCGGACGTGCCCGGGGCCTCGAGCTACGGCATCGAGCTGCGCGGGGACACCGTGCCGCCGCGGGTGCACGACTACACCGTCTCGCGCCAGGAGCTCAGCGACCACGACTGGCGGGTGCGCATCGGCGTCATCCGCTGACCCGCGGCGCGCCCCGCCGCGCGGCCGGGCACGCCTGAGAGCCGCCCGCCGGGCGGTGTCGGAGCAGCCCGCGCGCGGCTCCCGTGTCGGAGCCGTCGGCGCCTCAGAGCCGCCCGGCCGCCTTGAGCGCGAGGTACGTGTCGGCCAGCGCCGGGGCCAGCTCGTCCGGACCGGCCTCGACCACCTCCACCCCGCGGCGCCGCAGCCGCGCCGCGACCGCCCGGCGCTCGAGCTCCCCGCGCTCGGCCGCCGCGGCGTCGAAGACCGCGTCGGCGCTGTGCCGGTCCCGGCGGATCGCCGCCACCTCGGGGTCCGCGGCCGAGGCGAGCACCACCGTGTGGTCCTTGGACAGCGCCTGGGCGACGGGCAGCAGCCCGGACGCCACCGCCGAGGGCTCGAGCGCGGAGAGCAGCACGACCAGCGCCCGCTGGGACAGCGTGTCGCGCACCACCTGCGTCACCCGAGGCCAGCTCAGCTCCACCAGCGACGGCTCCAGCGGCGCCATGGCCGCGGCCAGCTCGCCGACCAGCCCCGGCCCGTGCGACCCGGCCACCCGGGCGCGCAGCTGGCTGTCCACCGCGACGAGGTCCACCCGGTCCCCGGCGCGCGCGGCGAGCGCACCGAGCAGCAGCGCCGCCTCGATCTGGGCGTCCAGCCGCGGCGCGTCGCCGAGCCGGGCCGCGGACAGGCGCGCGACGTCGAGCACGAGCAGCACCCGCCGGTCCCGCTCGGGCCGCCAGGTGCGCACGACGACGTCGCCGCGCCGGGCGGTGGCCCGCCAGTCGATGGCCCGCACGTCGTCGCCGATGACGTACTCGCGCAGCGAGTCGAACTCGGTGCCCTGCCCGCGCACCTGGACCGCGGCGCGCCCGTCCATCTCCCGCAGCCGGGCGAGGCGGGAGGGCAGGTGCCGGCGGGAGGCGAAGGCCGGCAGCACCCGCAGCGTGGCGGGGGCGGGCAGGGAGGCCTGCCGGGCCGCCAGGCCCAGGGGCCCGAACGCGCGGACGGTGACCAGGTCCGCGTCGCGGTCGCCGCGGCGGGTGGGCACCAGCGCGGTCCGCACCCGGCGCCGCTCCCCGGGCGGGACGGCGACGCGGTGGCGGTTGTCCGTCGCGCCCGCCGAGGGCGGCCACGCGTCGCGCACCAGGGCGCGCAGCACGCGCGGGCCGGGATGGGTCAGGGTGAGCGTCGAGGTGGCCGGCTCGCCCAGCCGGACCGCGTGGGGGACCTCGCGGCGCACGACGACGTCGCGCGGCCGGGCCGCCAGCAGCGCGTCGGCCACGCACGCGAGCACCACGAGCGCCAGCCACGTCCACAGCATCGCCCAGCGCGGCCACAGCACGACCGGCACGACGCCGGCCGCGGCGAGCGCGGCCGCCCGGGCGGTGGGGACCATCAGCGCGGCACCGGCACCGCGGCGAGCACGCCGGCCAGCACCGTCTCGGCGGTGACGCCCTCGAGCTCGGCCTCGGCACGCAGCTGCACGCGGTGCCGCAGGGTGGGCAGGGCGAGCGCCTTGACGTCGTCGGGGGTGACGTAGGCCCGCCCGGACAGCCACGCCCACGCCCGGGCGGTGGCGAGCAGCGCCGTCGCCCCGCGCGGGGAGACGCCCAGGGAGAGCGACGGGGAGGTGCGGGTGGCGCGCACGAGGTCGACGACGTAGCCGAGCACCTCGGGGCCGACCTGCACCCGGGCGACCTCGGCGCGGGCGGCGGCGAGGTCGGCCGCGCCGGCGACCGGGCGCACGCCGGCGGCGGCGAGGTCGCGGGGGTTGAAGTCGGCGGCGTGACGGCGCAGCACCTCGATCTCCTCGGCCCGCTCGGGCAGCGGGAGGACGAGCTTGAGGAGGAACCGGTCCAGCTGGGCCTCGGGCAGGGGGTAGGTGCCCTCGTACTCCACCGGGTTCTGGGTGGCGATGACCATGAAGGGGTCGGGGACCGGGCGCGGGACGCCGTCGACGGAGACCTGCCGCTCCTCCATCGCCTCGAGCAGGGAGGCCTGCGTCTTGGGCGGGGTGCGGTTGATCTCGTCGGCGAGCATGAGGTGGGTGAACACCGGGCCCTCGCGGAAGGAGAACTCCGCGGTGCGCGCGTCGTAGACGAGGGAACCTGTGACGTCCCCGGGCATGAGGTCGGGGGTGAACTGCACCCGCTTGGTGTCCAGGTCCAGGCTCGCCGCCAGGGCCCGCACCAGGAGGGTCTTGGCCACGCCCGGCACGCCCTCGAGCAGCACGTGCCCGCCGCACAGCAGGCCGATGACCAGGCCGGTGACGGCGGCGTCCTGGCCGACGACGGCCTTGGCCACCTCCTCGCGCACCTGCCCGAGCTTGGCGCGCGCCTCCGACGGCGCGGCGGACGGCGCCGGGGCGGGCGCCCCGGGCTGCTGGCTCTCGCCCGGCGTCAGGGCGTGCGCGCCGCCCGCGGCGTAACGGTCGCCGAGGCCGTTGCCGGGGCCGTCGGCGCCGGCCCGGTGGTCCGCCGGCGCCCCGTCGGGCACGGCAGGCAGGGGGCCCGGCGCCAGCGGGGCGCCGGGGTGGGCGGGCGGCTGACCGTACGGGGGGTGGGTCACGATCGGTGAACCTCGCTTTCCAGGGTATCCAGGGCGGTGGCCAGGGCCAGCAGCTGACGGTCGTCGGCGGGGGGCGCGCCGTGGAGCAGGTCGCCCACCTGCTCCGGCGGCCGGTGGGTGGCGCGGGCGACGGCGGCCTGCAGCGTCGCGGCGTCGGCCGAGGCCGGCACGCCGAGGGTGCGGGCGAGGCGGGTGGCGGTGCCGGCCCGCAGCGCGGCGGCCGCGTGGTCGTAGGCGCGCGAGCGGCGGTAGAGCCGGCCTCGCCCGCGGGTGGTCTCGGCCGCGCGGACCACGACCGGCATGACCTCGGTGACCACCGGACCCAGCGCCCGGCCGCGGGCGAGGGCGAGGAGGACGACGGCGGCGACCAGCGCCGCGCCGACGAGCGCGGCGCGCACGGGGACGGTGGGCACGGACGCGTCGACGGAGCCGGCGTCGAGCGGGGAGGGCAGATACCACACGAGGTCGCGGTGGTGCCCCAGCATCCGCAAGGTCAGCGCCGCGTTGCCCGCCTCGGCCAGGTGGGCGTTGGTCACGAGCCGGGAGTCGGCGAGGTAGCGCAGGGTCTGGTCGCCGTGGTGCCACACCGCGTAGGCGCCGGCCCCCGCGGTGCCCACGGGGAAGCACACGACGGCGCCGGCGGCCGGGGCGGCGGTGACCGAGCCGCGGGTGAAGGAGATCTCGCCGGCGGCGGTGGCGTCGGGGTCGGCGCAGCGCGCGGGGACGGGGTGGGTCGACCCGGCCCCGCCGGGGGTGAGGGCGCCGAAGCCGTCGAGGGTGCCGAAGGTGGCGCCGACGAGCACGAGGTCCGCGCCGGTGCTGAGCAGGCCGGCGCGCTGCTCCTCGCCCAGCAGGCCGAGGTCGGTGACCAGGACGGTGGTGCCGGGCCCGGCGAGGGCGCCGACCTGGGCGAGCGAGGTCGCCTCGCGCACCCGCACGCCCTGCTCCCCGAGGATCTGCGCGGCGGCGCGGGCGCCGCCGGGCTCGGCGTTGTCGGGCGCGAGCGGACGGCTGGAGGTGCGGGTGGACAGGGCGTACGCGAGGAGGGTGAGGCCGAGGAACACCACGACGACGGCGACGGCGAGCCGGTGGCGCCGCCACCAGCCGGGCGGGCCGCCGGGGCGCGCGGGGGCCGGGGCGGCGCCGGGCGCGGCGCCCGGGCCGGGGGCCGTGGCGGGCCCGGACGGCGCGGCGAGGGCGGCGCTCACGACGCCACCGCCGGGGCCGGGCGCCGGGCGTGGGTGACCTGCTCGGCCAGGCGGCGCATCGTCGCGTCCTCCTCGGGGCCGGCGGCGGCGTGGCCGTAGCGCACGTCGTCGAAGAGCCGGCCCGCGTCGTCCAGCTCGCCGGCGAGGGCGGGCAGGGCGGTCGTGGCGAGCCCGGTGGCCTCGTGCGCGGTCAGCCCGGGCCGGTCGTCGAGCAGGCCGCGCTCGTCGAGGCCGCGGATGACGGCGCGGAAGCGCTCGAGGACGGCGGTGGTGAAGTCGCCGCGGCGGGCGGCGTCGTCGGCCGCGCGGGTGAGGTCCGCGCTCGAGCGGTGATCGTCGAAGAGCGCCGGTCCCGCGGCGGCGCCGGCCACGCGCCGGCGTCGGACCCGCCCGCCCAGCAGCAGGCCGACGGCGAGCAGGCCGGCCAGGACGATCGTGAGCACGACGGGCACGACGAGCGGCGGGGCCTGCCCGCCGAGCCGGCCCAGGGCGTCGAACAGCTCGCGCAGCCAGTCCAGCAGGCGTTCGACGAGGCTGGGGGAGGTGTCGTAGACGGCCTTGGCCAGCTCGTGCTCGGCCCAGCGCCGCGCCTCGGCGGCGTCGGGGGCGACGGGCACGAGCTGGCTGCTCAGCGCGACCAGCACGTCAGGCGGCCTCCGCCGCCCGGGCCAGCTCGACGTCGAGGGCCTCCTTGCGCATCCGCACGTCGACGTAGACCAGGGCGAGGACGGCGGAGAGGAACGGCGTCGTCAGCGCGGAGATGAGGACCGAGAGCACGCTGGAGACGACGAGCATGGTCCCCGACAGCGCCCCGGAGGGCCCGGCGAGGGCGCCGATGACGCTCAGCGGCACGAGCAGCACCGAGTTGAGGACCCCGACGATGATGTACGCCAGGGCGAGGATGCCGAAGATGCGCCAGAACTGCCCGCCGGTCAGCCCCCAGGAACGCTTGAGGGAGTCGCCCACGCCGCTGCGCTCGAGCATGAGGGCCGGGGCGGCCAGGCCGAGGCGGACGGCGAGGAAGACCGCGAGGACGACGGCGCCGAAGACGATGAGCAGCGTGAGCAGCACGGCGACCGCAGCCCCGCCGCTGCTGCCGCCGGCGGCGGCGACGCCGCCGATGAGCAGGACGGCGACGACGGCGACAACCACGGCGACGGCGAGGCCGATGAGCCCGAGCAGCACGGTCAGGCCGATCAGGCGCCAGACCTGGCCCTTGGCCTGGGCCCACAGGTCATGGATGGAGATGACCCGGCCGAGCACCGACTGGCTCACGGAGATGATGAGCAGCCCGGTGAGCACGACGGAGGCGAACGAGACGGCGATCGAGGCCGCGAGGTAGCCGATGCTGCTGCCCACCCCGAGCGCCGCCAGCTCCTCGGGGGTGGCCGCGGACGACATGAAGGGCATGGCCTGGTTGACGAAGATGCCCACGAAGATCGCCTGGATCACCGACAGCACGGCCATGACGACGAGCGAGAGCCCGAACATCACCTTCGGGTTGGCGCGGATCGAGCGGAAGGCGCCGTCGAGGATCTCCCCGACGTTGAGCGGGCGCAGCGGGACGATGCCCGGCTGGGCCGCGCCGCCGAACCCGGCCGGCGGGGCCTGCGGGAACCCGGCGCCGTACTGGCCGTACTGGCCGTACTGCGGCTGGGCCTGCTGGCCGTAGGCGCCGTACTGCCCGTACTGGGGCTGGGCCTGCTGGGCGCCCGGATCCGGTGCGCCGTACCGGGGGTCGGGGGCCGGCTGACCATAGGCGCCGTACTGGCCGTACTGCGGCGGCTGGGGCGTCTGGTCGCCGTACTGGCCGTACTGCGGCGCGGACGGCTGCTGCCCCGACGCGCCGTGGGGCGGCTGGGGCGCGGGCTGGGGGGTCTGCTCGCCGTAGGCGCCGTACTGGCCGTACTGCGGCGGCTGACCCGGCTGCTCGCGCCAGGGCCGTGCCGGCCCGCCCGGTCCCCGCCCGTGCCACGTGGACGGCGCCGGACCGCTCGCGGGGGTCGCGCCGTCGTCGGCCGGATCGTGGGGCGACGCGCCTTCGGGGCCCCTCGGCTCGGGGCTCGGCTCGTTCGTCGACATGGCGGCGCCTCCTTCACGGGGGGACGGTGTCCCCGCTGGGTCGTCGGTGTTATCGTCCCACGACCGGGCCACGGCGATGGCCCGGCCTCGCCGCGCCACCTGGGCCTACATCCCGGCGGCGGTCGGCCCCACTGTGCGGTGAGACGCGCTTGTGACGCATGTCGGCCGCACAAGGGGACACTAGCGGCCGAAAATCTGGGACCATGGGCGCATGAGTGCACGGCTCCTGGTGGTGGACGACGACACCGCGCTGGCAGAGATGATCGGCATCGTGCTCGAAGCCGAGGGCTTCCAGCCGATCTACTGCGCGGACGGCGCCCAGGCCCCGGAGATCTTCCGCGCCGAGAACCCTGACCTCATCCTCCTCGACCTCATGCTGCCCGGCATGGACGGCATCGAGGTCTGCCGCACCATCCGCGCGGAGTCCGACATCCCCATCGTCATGCTCACGGCGAAGTCGGACACCCTCGACGTCGTCGCCGGCCTGGAGGCGGGGGCGGACGACTACATCGCCAAGCCGTTCAAGCCCAAGGAGCTCGTGGCCCGCGTGCGCGCCCGGCTGCGCCGCCAGGACGTGCCCGAGCCCGAGCGGCTGCGCATCGGCGACCTCGAGATCGACGTCGCCGGCCACGAGGTCCGCCGCGGCCAGCAGCTCATCTCGCTCACGCCGCTGGAGTTCGACCTCATCGTCGCCCTCGCCCGCAAGCCCTGGCAGGTGTTCAGCCGCGAGGTGCTGCTCGAGCAGGTCTGGGGCTACCGCCACGCCGCCGACACCCGCCTCGTCAACGTCCACGTGCAGCGGCTGCGCGCCAAGGTCGAGAAGGACCCCGAGCACCCCGAGGTCGTCGTGACCGTCCGCGGGGTCGGCTACCGCGCGGGAACCCCCCAGGCGTGATCCCGTCCGCCCTGGGCCCCGGCGGCCTCGGCGCCCGGCCCGGGCCCGCCGAGTCCGGCGGGCCGACCCCGAGCGAGCCCGGGCGGCCCGCCGGGCCCAACGACGCCGCGGCCGGCCCCCGCCCCGGCCAGGAGCCGGCGGCCGCCCCTGCGCGCGCCGCCGACGCCGAGGAGCCCGAGCCCGAGCTCGTCCCGGGCCTCGTCAGCCCTGCCTACGATCTCGGCTCGATCGCCCACCCGGACGGCCCGGCGACCACCTACCGGCCGCGCACCCGCCGCAGCCTGCGCATTCGCCTGCGCCGCAAGGTCAAGCGGCTCGTCCGCCGCTGGCGCACCTCCCTGAGCGTCCGCGTGGTGAGCGTGACCGTCGTCGGCGGCTTCTTCGCCCTCGCCCTGCTCGGCGGGGTGCTGTCCGGGCAGATCCGCGACCGGCTGTACGACCAGCGCGTCGACCAGATGCTCGAGGACGCCGCCCTGCGTGCCCGCGACGCCCAGCAGGCGTTCGACTCGGCGGTCGCCACCACCGCCCCGCAGGTGCAGTCGATCGCCGCCGACTGGATCACGAAGGCCCAGTCGGCCGCCACCGCCGGCGCCGTCGGCGCCGTCCTCATGCGCTCGCCCGAGGCCGCCTCCTCGGTGACCTTCGCGGAACCGGCCACCAACGGTGCGGTGCGCGAGCTCGTCACGCCCGCGCTGCGCCGGGCCGTGCAGGGCGGCGGCGGCCAGCACTGGCAGCCGGTCGGCGTGCCCATGGCCGACGGCGAGGCCCCGGGCATCGTCGTCGGCGCGCCGGTGACCCTGCCCGCGGCGGGCGCCTACGAGCTGTACATCGTCTACACCCTCGAGCCCGAGGAGCAGACGATCGGGCTGGTCATCCGCATCCTCGCGGTGGGGGCCGTCGGACTGGTGCTGCTGCTCGCCGCGCTGGCCTGGCTCATCAGCCGCTGGGTGCTGCGCCCGGTGCGCGACGCCGCGTACACCGCCGAGCGCATCGCGGACGGCCTGCTCGACGAGCGCATGGACGTGCGCGGGCACGACGAGCTCGCGCTCCTGGGCGAGTCCTTCAACGAGATGGCCGCCTCGCTGCAGCGCCAGATCGAGCAGATGGAGGAGCTCTCCCGGCTCCAGCAACGGTTCGTCTCCGACGTCTCCCACGAGCTGCGCACCCCGCTGACCACCATCCGCATGGCCAGCGAGGTCATCCATGACAACAAGGACGCCTTCGACCCGGTGGTGCGCCGCTCGGCCGAGCTCCTCCAGGCCCAGCTGGACCGCTTCGAGGCGATGCTCGCCGACCTGCTGGAGATCTCCCGCTTCGACGCCGGCGCGGCCGTCCTGGACTGCGAGGAGCGCGACCTGCGCGACGTCGTCACCCGGGTGGTGGAGATGTCGGCGATCCTCGCCGAGCGCAAGGGGTCCGCGGTGCGCGTCGACACCCCGGAGGGGACGTGCACCGCGGACATCGACGCCCGCCGCATCGAGCGGGTGCTGCGCAACCTCGTGGTCAACGCCATCGAGCACGGCGAGGGACGGCCCATCGACATCACCGTCCGGTGCACGCCCGGCGCCGTCGCGGTGCGCGTGCTGGACCACGGCGTCGGCATGAGCGAGGAGGCCGCCGGCCACGTCTTCGACCGCTTCTGGCGGGCGGACCCCGCGCGCGCCCGCACGACCGGCGGCACCGGGCTGGGCCTGTCCATCGCCATGGAGGACACCCGCCTGCACGGCGGCACGCTCGAGGCGACGGGCCGCCAGGGCGTCGGCTCGTCCTTCCTGCTCACCCTGCCGCGGCGGGCGGGGGCCGCCGTCGGACGCCCGCCGGTGGCGTTGTGGCCGGAGGAAGCCGGCACGACCGCGGACGCCGGCTCCGTCACGGCAGCCGCTCGGCCCGTCGCCGCCGTCGCTCCCGCCGCGGCGGGTGTCGCGGCGCCCGCCGGTGCACCGGTCGCTACGCCCGCCGGCGCCACCGTGGCCGCCGCGATCGCCGCCGACGCCGACGACGAGGCGGACCGATGAGCCGCCGGCTGCGCGCGGCCCTGGCCGCCCTCGGCGCCAGCGCGCTGCTGGCCGGCTGCGTCAGCCTGCCACGAACGGGGCCGGTCACCGCCTCGCAGCCGGACCTGCCCGCTTCCGAGGGCATCGGCCTGTTCGCCACCGGGCCGCAGGTGGGCGCCGAGCCGGAGGCGATCGTGGGCGGCTTCCTCACCGCCTCCGCGGCCGGCTACTCCGACGACTTCTTCGTCGCTCGCCAGTACCTCGCCGGCCCCGCCGCCCAGGCGTGGCAGCCGCTGGAGCAGGTGCGCGTCTTCGCCGACAGCCAGACACCCCGCTACGACCGCGGACCGGACGGCGCCGTCAACCTCAGCGTGGCCGGCCAGGCGTCGGTGGACTCCGCCGGCCGGTACACCGAGTCCGCCACCCAGAGCGTCATCGAGACCAGCTTCACCCTCGCCCGCAACGCCCAGGGGGAGTGGCGCATCATCGACCTCGACGACGGCGTGCTGCTCTCGGCGGCGTCGTTCTCCTCGGTCTACGTCGAGAGCACGCTGCACTTCCTGACCCCCGACCACGCCGCGTTCGTGCCCGAGGTGCGCTGGTTCCCCCAGCAGAACCTCGCCACCTCCCTGGTGCGCGGCCTGCTCCAGGGCCCCTCGCCGTGGCTCGAGCCCGGCGTGGTCACCATGGTGCCCACCGGCACCCGCATGACGGTCGAGTCCGTCGCCGTCGCCGACGGCGTCGCCCGGGTGGACCTGTCGGCGGACTCGCTCAGCGCCGAGCCGGACCAGCGGGCGCTGTTCGTCGCCCAGCTCGAGCGCACCCTGCGCGACGTCCCCGGCGTGCAGCAGGTCCAGGTCACCGCCGCCAGCGCCCCCTACGAGGTCACCGAGGCGGTGCCCGAGCTGCCCGCCTACCCCTACACCAGCACCAACCTCACCGTCGTCGCCGACGGTTCCCTCGCCGGCGTGATCGACGGCGAGGTCGTGCCCACGCCCGGGTCCGACCAGCTCGCCGGGACCACCCCCCGCTTCCCGGCCGTCGGGTACGACGGCGGACCCGCCGTCTTCCTCGACGGCCCCGACCGTCTCCTCGCCGCCCCCACCGAGGACGCCCCACCCGTCGAGCTCGCCCAGGGCAAGGACCTCGTGGCGCCGACGGTGGACCGGCGCGGCTGGGCGTGGACCGCCCCCGCCGCCAACGACGGCCGGCTCGTCGCCGTGCGCGCGAACGGCACCCGCACCGACGTCGGCGCCGCCTGGCTCGCCGGCGGCACGGTCAAGGCGCTGCGGATCTCCCGCGACGGCGCCCGCGCGGTGGTGGTGTGGCAGTCGGGCGGCTCGACCGTCATCGACGCCGCCCCCGTGGTGCGCAACGTCGACGGCAGCCCCCGGTCCCTCGCCGAGCCGGTGCGCATCGGCGAGCGCGTCGACGACGCCAGCCAGGTGGTGTGGGTCGACGAGCGCACGGTGGCGGTCCTGGGCACCTCCGGCGGCGACGCCGCCCCCGCCGTGCACCTGGTGCCGATCGGCGGCCCGACCAAGCGCCTTCCGGTGGTCGAGGGGGCGGCGACCATCACCGCCGGCCGCGGGGACCGCTCGATCATGCTGGGCACGGAGTCCGGGCGGGTGTTCGAGCGCAACGGCGCCGCCTGGCGCCCGGTCTACACCGACGCGTACTACCCGACGCTGCCCGGCTGACCGACCTGCTGGCGCCCTCTCGCCCCGCCGTCCCCAGCCCGGCCCGGCCGCCGCCCGCGAAGCGGTCCCGGTGCGCCAGGCTGGGCGTCGTGGTCCCCGACGCCGCCCGCCGGGCGGCGGGCGCCCTGGCCGACGCCGCCGGTCTCGTCGTGCCCGTCGAGTGCGCCGGGTGCGGGCGCTGGGACGTCGCGCTCTGTCCGGACTGCCGCGCCCTGCTGCAGGCGCGGCCGGAGCGGTGCGAGGATGACGCGCCGATGCTCGCCGGGGAGTGGACCGGCCGCCCGCTGCCCACCTGGTCCCTCGGGCCCTACCGCGGCCCGCTGCGGGCGATCGTCCTGGCCTGGAAGACCCACCGCCGCCAGGACATCGCCCCCGCCGTGCTGGCCGGCGCCGCAGAGGCCGCCCGGACCTGGGCGGGCGACGCCGACCTGCGCCGGGAGATCGTCGGCGCCCGCCAGGTCCTCGTCGTCCCCGCGCCGTCGGGCTGGCGCCGCCGCGTCGCGCGCCGGCTCGTCGTCGCCGACCTGGCCGACGCCGTCGGCCGGGGCATGGCGCGCGGGCTGCGCGAGGCGGCGGAGCCCGGCCCGGGCCGGGTGCTCGTCGTCGACGTCCTGCGGCGCCGTCGCGGCGGCGCCCACCAGGCGGGGCTGGGCGCGCGGGGGCGGGCGGCCAACCGGGCGGGCACCGTGGTGGCGCTGGCCGCGCCGCCCGCCGGCGCCGTCGTCGTGCTGGTCGACGACGTGCTCACCACCGGCGCCACCCTCGCCGCCAGCCGGGCGGCGGTGGAGCAGCGCGGCGGCCGGGTGGCCGGCGCGCTCGTGCTCGCCTCGACGCCGGCCCCCGGGCGTGCCGCCCGGGCGACACGCCGCTCCTAGGGCGAAGAGGTCCGAACCTCGCCTCACCGGACTTCTGCGTTCCGCTAACCTTCCGTGGCGCCTGTGGGCCACTTTCGGCCAGATTGCGCGGAAATTGGGGAATCGGCGCCATGGTGCGCTTTCCACGCTATCGCCAGCGGTGGACGCGCGGGTGGGACCAAGGGGATGATCGCCCTTCCCGAAGCGACTAGCGTTGATGCATGGAGCCAGTCCCATCCCGCAGGCGAGGTGTCGAGACGGCGCCGCCCGGGTCCGGACGGGTCCTGGAGGAGGTGGTCACCACCCCAACCGCTCGCCCGTGAGCCTGGCGAGCAGCACGAGTCCGGGGCCGGCAGAGCCCCCACGTCTAAGGACCGCTGGAGGTCACCATGGAGATCGTCGTCAAGGGTCGCAACACCGAGATCGCCGACCGCTTCCGCACCGCCGTCGAGGAGAAGCTCGCCAAGATCGAGCAGCTCGCGCCGCGGGCGCAGCGCGTCGAGGTCGAGCTCACGCACGAGAAGAACCCGCGACTGGCGGACCAGGCGGAACGCATCGAGATCACCGTCCGCGACAAGGGCCCGGTGATCCGGGCCGAGGCGAAGGCCTCGGACCGCTACGGCGCTCTCGACCTCGCGGCGGGCAAGCTCGTCGAGCGGCTGCGGCGCGCGCGTGATCGGCGCAAGAACCACCATCGCTATGCCACCCCGACGCCGGCGGACGCCCTGGTGCCCGTGCCGGAGGCGCTGGAAGACGAGGCGGCGGAGCGGGTGATCCCGCCGACCACCCCGGGCGAGGCGGTCGAGAGCCAGCTCGGGGACTCCCCGGTGGTCGTGCGCCAGAAGTGCCTCGAGGCGACCCCCATGACGGTGGACCAGGCCCTGTACGAGATGGAGCTCGTCGGGCACCCGTTCTACCTGTTCATCGACGACGAGACCGGCCAGCCGTGCGTGGCCTACCACCGCCACGGCTGGACCTATGGCGTCATCCGCCTCAACGCGGTGATCGCCGACCACCAGCCGGACGCGTCCGCCGCGGCCGAGAACGCCGCGCCGGCCGTGCCCGCGGTGGCCGCCAACCACGCCTGACGCTGCTGCTCCCGGGGCCCGCCGCCACCGCGGCGGGCCCCGGTTCGTGCCGGGCCCCGGTTCGTGCCGGGCCCCGGCTCGCGCCGGGCCCACGCCGGACCGCCGGGTCCCGCCGGGACGGTCCCGGGTGCTCAGCGGGCCCGGTGGAGGAGGTCCAGCGTGCGGCGCAGCTCGTCGGCGTCGACCTGCCCGGGCGCGGAGGCCGCACCGACGGTCCCGAACGTCGCGGCGGAGCCGAAGACCTCCCCGGCCAGGCGGGAGACGACCCCGGTGCCGGCCATCGCCATGGTGATGAGCGGGACGTCCGGGAGCTCGCGGTGCATCGTCCACGTCGCCTCGAGGAGGACGAGGACGTCGCCCGGGTCGGCCGGCATGACAGCGATCTTGGGGATGTCCGCGCCGAGGCCGTGCATGCGCCGCAGCCGGGCGAGGAGCTCCGCCCGCGGGGGCGTCGCGGCGAAGTCGTGGCTGGACATGACGACCGCGACCCCGGCGTCGTGCGCGGCGGCGACCAGGCCGCGCACCACCTCCTCGTCGCGGAAGAGCTCGACGTCGACGAGGTCGGCCGCCCCCGAGGCCACGATGGCGCGGCACAGGGCACCGTAGGCGGCGTCGTCGATCGCCCGGGCGCCGCCCTCGGCCGCCGTGCGGACGGTGACGAGCAGCGGCAGGCCGCCCAGCGCGCCGGCGAGCTCCCGGGCGACGGCGCCGACCTGGTCGGGTCCGGCTGGCGCGGCGAGGTGGTCGACGCGCCACTCGACGACGTCGACCGGGTGCCCGGCCAGCGCGGAGGCCTCGGCGTGCAGCGCCGGGACGTCGGCCCCCGTGAGCGGGACGATGATCTTCGGCCGGCCCTCCCCGATAACGACGTCCTTGACGGTGACGGCGGGCATGGTGCTCCTCGGTGGTGGTGTTTCGGGCGGCCGGGCGTGCGTGCGCGCGGCGACGTGCCCGGCCATCCGGACGGGGGTGTCGCCGGAACCATAGCCGCGGTGGCCGCCGCGCCGCCGTCGCCGCCCGCCAGTACACCGCCGCGCCGCCGTCGCCGCCCGCCAATACAGTCGGGCCCATGGTCGTGCGGGTGGGCATCTCGGGGTGGCGGTACGCCCCGTGGCGCGGGGTGTTCTACCCCCGCGGGCTGCCCCAGCGGCGCGAGCTGTCCTACGTGGCCAGCCACCTGTCCAGCGTGGAGATCAACGGGTCCTTCTACTCCCTGCAGCGGCCGCCCAGCTACCGCGCCTGGGCCGAGCAGACCCCGCCCGGCTTCGTCTTCGCCGTCAAGGGCGGGCGGTTCATCACCCACATGAAGAAGCTCGTCGACGTCGCGACCCCGCTGGCCAACTTCTTCGCCTCCGGCGTCCTCGCCCTGGGGGACAAGCTCGGCCCGGTGCTCTGGCAGCTCCCGCCACAGCTGCCGTTCGACGCCGAGCGGGTCGACGCCTTCCTCGCCCAGCTGCCGCGCACCACCACCGCCGCGGCCGCGCTCGCCGCCGGGCACGACGACCGGCTCACCGACGAGCAGACCTGGACCACCACCGACGCCGACCGGCCGCTGCGCCACGCCATGGAGGTCCGCCACCCCAGCTACCGCGACCCCGCCTTCACGGCGCTCCTGCGCGAGCACGGCGTGGCCGCCGTCGTCGCGGACACCGCCGGCCGCTGGCCGCTGCTGGAGGAGGCCACCGCGGAGATCGTCTACGTGCGCCTGCACGGCGACCAGGAGCTCTACGTCAGCGGCTACACCGACGCCGCGCTGGACACCTGGGCGGAGAAGATCCGCCGGTGGCACGGCGAGGGGCGCGACGTGTACGTGTACTTCGACAACGACGTCAAGGTCCGGGCGCCGGTCGACGCCATCGCGCTCGCGGACCGGCTCGGCGACATCGCGGCCCGTCCCGCGGCGGTGGCGGGGCAGGAGGGGAGATGACCGAGGAGCGGCCCGGCGCGCAGCGGTGGGTCCCGCCGGAGGCGGACGTGGACGGCCTGCGGGCGGCGGCCCCGGGCTGCCGCGGCTGCGAGCTGTGGGCGGACGCGACCCAGGTGGTCTTCTCCACCGGCAGCGACCGGGCGCGCGTCGTCCTGGTGGGCGAGCAGCCCGGCGACCGGGAGGACCGCGAGGGCAAGCCCTTCGTCGGCCCGGCCGGCCGCATCCTCGACGACGCCCTCGAGGCGGCGGGCATCGACCCTTCCGGCGTCTACGTCACGAACGCCGTCAAGCATTTCCGCTTCCAGATGCGCGGCAAGCGGCGCATCCACAAGACGCCCGGGGTCGCGCACGTCGAGGCGTGCCTGCCGTGGCTGGAGGCGGAGCTGGCGGCGGTGCGCCCGGGCGTCGTCGTGTGCCTGGGCGCCACCGCGGCGCGGGCGGTCCTGGGCCGGGAGGTCCGGGTCACCGCCGAGCGCGGCGCGCCGCTGAGCCGTCCCGGGCCCGACGGCGAGGTGCGCGTCGTGGTGACCACGCACCCCTCCGCGGTCGTCCGGCTGAGCGGCAAGCCCGGCTTCGACGAGGCCTTCGACGCCCTGGTCGCCGACCTGCGCCTCGCCGCGCCCTGACCCTGCCCCCCAGCAGCCAGATTGTCATTCTGGTCGCCGCCGGATTGCCATTCTGGTCGGAGGCCAGGCGGCCATTGTCGCTGCCGCCGGCGAGGGCTTCGCGCGTCGATGTCGGTGCCGCCGGGCACGATGGGCACGTGACCACCATCGCCGCGCGCCCCGCCGGCCGGGCCCGCTCGCTCCGGCCGGGCCGCACGCTGACCGTCGGCCAGGCCCGCCGCGTCGCCGTCGCCGCCCAGGGCCTCGACCGGCCCCGCCCCGCCGCCCCCACCATGGCCCACCTGCAGCGGGTGATCGCCCGCATCGGCTTGCTCCAGATCGACTCGGTCAACGTGCTCGCCCGCGCGCACCTGCTCACGCTCTTCTCGCGGCTCGGGCCCTACGACGTCGCGCTGGTCGACCGCGCCAGCGGGCGCGCGCCGCGCCGCCTGGTGGAGTTCTGGGCCCACGAGGCCTCCTACCTCCCGCCGCGCACGTACCAGCTGCTGCGCTGGCGCATGGAGGACTACCGCCACCGCGACCACTGGGGGCGCGAGCTGGCCCACCACCCCGAGATCCTCGCGGCCGTGCGCGACGTCGTCGGCGAGGCCGGCCCGGTGACGGCGAGCCAGGTGCACGAGGCGCTGGGGCACCGGCGCGGGCCGCGGGAGCACTGGGGCTGGAACTGGACGCCGGCCAAGCGCGCCCTGGAGCATCTCTTCAACATCGGCGAGATCGCCGCCGCCGGGCGCACGCTGCAGTTCGAGCGGGCCTACGACCTCACCGAGCGCGTGCTGCCCGGCGACGTCCTCGCCGGGCCCGTCCCGGCGCGCGCCGACGCCGTGCGCGAGCTGGTCGCCATCGCCGCCCGCGCGCACGGGGTCGCCACCGTGCGCTGCCTCGCCGACTACTTCCGCCTGCCCGTGGCGGCGACCGCCGTCGCCGTCGCCGACCTGGTGGAGGACGGCGCGCTCGAGCGCGTCCACGTGCCGGGCTGGAAGGAGGCCTACCTCGCCGCCGGGGCCCGCCTGCCGCGGCGGACCGACGCCCGCGCGCTGCTCGCGCCCTTCGACCCGCTGGTCTTCGAACGCCGACGGGTGCGGGACCTGTGGGGCATGCACTACCGCATCGAGATCTACACCCCGGCCGCGCGCCGGCGGCACGGCTACTACGTGCTGCCCTTCCTGCTGGGCGAGCACCTCGTGGCGCGGGTGGACCTCAAGGCCGACCGGCAGGCCGGCGCCCTCCTCGTCCGGGCCGCCCACCCGGAGGAGCGGGACGCCGTCCCCGGGCTGGTCCGGTCCGGGGCGGGGGCGTGGCCCGCCCGCGGCGCGGTGGCGGAGCAGCTCGCGGCGGCCCTGGGCGAGATGGCCGGCTGGCTCGGCCTGGACGACGTGCGCCTCGACGGCGAGGCCCACGGCGACCTCGTGCCCGACCTGGCCCGCGCGCTCCCGAGGGCGGGCTGAGCGCCCTCGCACGGACGCACCGATGAGCCGCCGCGCGCCGGATCCCCGCCCGTGGTGCACCGGCGGCGTGTGTGGCGGCTGTGGCCCCAGCGCGGCACCGCCTACTATGGAAACCGGGTGCGCCCATCCGGGGCCCCGCACCGGCGTGTCCGGTGGACGTGAGACGACCAGGAGCTGGCGCGTGCCGAAGATCCTCGACAAGATCCTGCGAGCGGGCGAGGGCCGTGTCCTCAGGCGGCTCAGCGCCATGGCGGACCAGGTTGACGCGCTCGAGGACGAGTTCTCGTCCATGTCCGACGCCGAGCTGCGTGAGGAGACGGACCGGTTCAAGCAGCGCTACGCCGACGGCGAGAAGCTCGACGACCTGCTGCCGGAGGCCTTCGCGACCGTGCGTGAGGCCGCGACCCGGACGCTGGGCCAGCGCCACTACCGCGTGCAGGTCATGGGTGGCGCGGCGCTGCACCTGGGCAACATCGCCGAGATGAAGACCGGTGAGGGCAAGACCCTCGTCGCGACCCTGCCGAGCTACCTCAACGCGCTGACCGGCAAGGGCGTCCACGTCGTCACGGTCAACGACTACCTCGCCGGGTACCAGAGCGAGCTCATGGGCCGCGTGCACCGCTTCCTCGGCATGACGACCGGCACGATCCTGTCCGGCCAGAGCCCCGACGAGCGGCGCACGCAGTACGCCGCGGACATCACCTACGGCACGAACAACGAGTTCGGCTTCGACTACCTGCGCGACAACATGGCGTGGTCGGTCAGCGAGCTCGTCCAGCGCGGCCACCACTTCGCCGTCGTCGACGAGGTCGACTCCATCCTCATCGACGAGGCCCGCACGCCGCTGATCATCTCCGGCCCCGCCACCGGCGACGTCAACAAGTGGTACGCCGAGTTCGCGCGCCTGGTCACGCGGCTCAAGCCGGAGGTCGACTACGAGGTCGACGAGAAGAAGCGCACCGTCGGCGTGCTCGAGCCGGGGATCGAGAAGGTCGAGGACTACCTCGGCATCGAGAACCTCTACGAGTCCCTCAACACGCCGCTGATCGGGTTCCTCAACAACGC
Source organism: Georgenia ruanii (assembly GCF_009193175.1). Lineage (GTDB taxonomy): Bacteria > Actinomycetota > Actinomycetes > Actinomycetales > Actinomycetaceae > Georgenia > Georgenia ruanii. The sequence continues at coordinate 222,913 of NZ_VUKE01000002.1, forward strand.
GATCAAGGCCAAGGAGCTCTTCCACCGCGACAAGGACTACATCGTCAAGAGCGGCGAGGTGCTCATCGTCGACGAGCACACCGGCCGCGTGCTGGCCGGGCGCCGCTACAACGAGGGCATGCACCAGGCGATCGAGGCCAAGGAGGGGGTGGCCATCAAGGCCGAGAACCAGACCCTGGCCACGATCACCCTGCAGAACTACTTCCGCCTCTACGACACGCTCTCCGGCATGACCGGCACCGCCGAGACCGAGGCGGCGGAGTTCTCCAGCACCTACAAGATCGGCGTCGTGCCGATCCCCACGAACAAGGAGATGGTCCGCAAGGACCAGCCGGACCTCATCTACAAGGGCGTCACGCAGAAGTACACGGCGATCGTCGACGACATCGCCGAGCGGCACACCGCCGGCCAGCCGGTCCTCGTGGGCACCACGAGCGTGGAGAAGTCCGAGGTCCTCTCGGCGCTGCTGAAGAAGAAGGGCATCCCGCACCAGGTCCTCAACGCCAAGCAGCACGAGCGTGAGGCGGCGGTCGTGGCCATGGCCGGGCGCAAGGGCGCCGTCACCGTCGCGACCAACATGGCCGGCCGCGGCACCGACATCATGCTCGGCGGCAACGCCGAGTTCATCGCCGTCCAGACCCTCAAGCAGCAGGGCCTCGACCCGGCCGAGACTCCCGAGGAGTACGAGGCCGCCTGGCCGGCGGCGCTGGAGGCCGCCAAGAAGGCCTCCGCCGCCGAGCACGACGAGGTCAAGGAGTTCGGCGGGCTGTACGTGCTGGGCACCGAGCGGCACGAGTCGCGGCGCATCGACAACCAGCTGCGCGGCCGCTCCGGCCGTCAGGGCGACCCGGGCGAGTCCCGGTTCTACCTGTCCCTCGAGGACGACCTCATGCGGCTGTTCAACTCGGGCCTGGCGATGCGGGTGATGGACAGCGCGTCCTTCCCCGACGACATGCCGCTCGAGCACAAGTTCGTCTCCCGCGGCATCGCCAGCGCCCAGGCGCAGATCGAGGCCCGCAACTTCGAGATCCGCAAGAACGTCCTCAAGTACGACGACGTCATGTCCCGCCAGCGCGAGATCGTCTACGCCGAGCGGCGCCGGGTGCTCGACGGGGAGGACCTCCAGCAGCAGATCCAGGCGTTCCTCGACGACGTCGTCGCCGGACTGGTCACCGTGCACACCGCCCAGGGTGCGCCGGAGACGTGGGACCTCGAGGCGCTGTGGACCGAGCTGAAGACCACCTACCCGGTCTCCATCACGCCCGAGGACGTCGTCGAGGAGGCGGGCAACGCCACCCGGGTGAGCGCCGAGATGCTCACCGAGGAGCTGCAGTCCGACATCCACCTCGCCTATGCCGCCCGCGAGGAGCAGCTCGGCTCGGAGGTCATGCGCCAGCTCGAGCGGCGCGTGGTGCTGTCGGTGCTGGACCGCAAGTGGCGCGAGCACCTCTACGAGATGGACTACCTCAAGGAGGGCATCGGCCTGCGGGCCATGGCCCAGCGCGATCCGCTGGTCGAGTACCAGACCGAGGGCTACCAGCTCTTCCAGGCCATGAACGAGGCCATCAAGGAAGAGTCGGTCCGGTACCTGTTCAACCTCGAGGTCAAGCGCCAGGAGGCGCCGGTCAACGCGCCGTCCGAGCTCGTCGACAACGCCTCGGCCGCGGCGACCGCGGCGAAGGCGGCGGCGCACGCCCGGAAGCGCAAGGCCTCGGCTGCCGCCTCCGCCGCCGCCCCGGCGACGGACGAGCTGGGCCTCGAGGCGCCGGAGCGGCCCCAGCGGCTGTCGTACTCAGCCTCGGCGCTCGACGGCACCATGCCCACCGGCGTCTCGGGCGACGGCGAGCCCGCCGCCCAGGTGGCCGGCGAGGACGGCCAGCCGGCGGACGCGGGCAACCGCGAGCAGCGCCGGGCGCAGGCCAAGGCAGCGCGTCGCCGGCAGTAGCCGCGGCGCGAGCGCTCCAGGCGCTGAAGATGTCACGCACGTCGGGCCTCACCACAGATGTGGTGGGGCCCGACGGCGTTGTGGCTTGCCGAGGCGTCACCGGCTCGTTGGGTTGTCGGCGGTCCGGCCGGCGCGTCGCTGCTTCCCCGGGCTGTCGGCGGGCCGGCCGACCCGTCGCTGCTTCCCCGGGCTGCGGCGCGCCGTGGCCGTCGTCACGATGGAGGTGGAATACCCACCTAGGTCCCGCTGTTGGCCCGGATGTACATGCAAATGCATCGATCCTGCGAGGGGCGCAACCATGCAGTTCGGAATCTTCACGGTCAGTGACGTCACGACCGACCCGACGACCGGCACGACGCCGAACGACACCGAGCGGGTGCAGGCGATCCTCAAGATCGCGCAGCACGCCGACCAGGCCGGGCTGGACGTCTTCGCCACCGGTGAGCACCACAACCCGCCGTTCGTCGCGTCCTCTCCGACGACGATGCTCGGCTACCTCGTGGGGACGACGCAGAACATCGTCCTGTCGACCTCCACCACGCTGATCACCACGAACGACCCGGTGAAGATCGCCGAGGACTACGCGATGCTCCAGGTGATCTCCGACGGGCGGATGGACCTCATGATGGGCCGCGGGAACACCGGCCCGGTCTACCCCTGGTTCGGCAAGGACATCCGCCAGGGCATCAACCTGGCCATCGAGAACTACGCGCTGCTGCGGAAGCTGTGGGAGGAGGAGGTGGTGGACTGGCAGGGCCGGTTCCGCACCCCGCTGCAGGGCTTCACCGCGACCCCGCGCCCGCTCGACGGCGTGCCCCCGTTCGTGTGGCACGGCTCGATCCGCAGCCCCGAGATCGCCGAGCAGGCCGCGTACTACGGTGACGGCTTCTTCCACAACAACATCTTCTGGCCCATGAGCCACACCAAGCGGATGGTGCAGTACTACCGCCAGCGCTTCGAGCACTACGGCCACGGGCGCGCTGACCAGGCGATCGTCGGCCTGGGCGGGCAGTTCTTCGCCCGGAAGAACTCCCAGGACGCCAAGGCCGAGTTCCGCCCCTACTTCGACAACGCCCCGGTCTACGGGCACGGCCCGTCGATGGAGGACTTCACCCGGGAGACGCCGCTGACGGTGGGCTCTCCGCAGGAGATCATCGACCGCTACGCCGCGATGCGTGAGGACGTCGGCGACTACCAGCGCCAGCTGTTCCTCATCGACCACGCGGGCCTGCCGCTCAAGACGGTCCTGGAGCAGATCGACATCCTCGCCGAGGAGATCGTCCCCGCGCTGCGCAAGGAGAACGAGGCCAAGCGGCCGGCCGGCGTGCCCTCCGACCCGCCCAGCCACGCAGAGATGGTGGCCAAGGCCCGCGCCGCCGGCGCGGTCGCGGGCGAGCACGTCGCCGGCGAGGACCGCTGGACCGGCGCCACCGCCGAGGACGACGCCGCCGCGGCCCAGGCCGCCACCAAGAAGGGCGCAGCCTTCGGGCTGTGAGCCGCCGAGCCACCACTGCCATCACGAGGAGAACCATGAGCGAGCGCACGATCGTCGCCGTCTCGGCTGGGCTGGGCCAGCCGTCGTCCACCCGCCTGCTGGCGGACCGGCTGTCCGAGGCCACCGTCGCCGAGCTGGGCCAGCGCGGGGGGAGTGCGCGGGTCGAGACCGTCGAGCTCCGCGACGTCGCGCACGAGGTCATCAACGCGATGCTCACCGGCTTCCCCACCGGCGCGCTGCGGGAGGTCATCGAGAAGGTCACCGGCGCGGACGGGCTGATCCTCGTCACGCCGCTGTTCACCACGACGTACTCGGGCCTGTTCAAGTCCTTCGTCGACATCCTCGACAAGGACGCGCTGGTCGACATGCCGGTCCTGCTCGGCGCGACCGGCGGGACGCCGCGACACTCGCTGGCGCTGGAGTACTCCATGCGGCCGCTGTTCACGTATCTGCGCGCCGACGTCGCGACGACGTCGGTGTTTGCCGCCACGGACGACTGGGCCGGCGAGGGCGACAAGGTCAACCCGCTGCCCGCGCGCATCCAGCGCGCGGGGCGCGAGCTCGCCGAGATGGTGGCGTCGCGGGAGAACACCGGGCCGGCGGACCTGTACGACGACGTCCCGAGCTTTGACCAGATGCTCGGGAACCTCTGACGCCGTTCACCTCGCGGCGCGCATGCCCGTGTGCCGCTGAGGAGTGCCGATGGCCGTGTCCGCCGGACACGGCCATCGGTGTCTTGCCTGCGCTTCATGCTCGGTGCTACCTGCCGCAGCACCTCGCTCCAGCGGGTTTGAGACCGCTGCCTGGTGAGTTGTGTTCGTCGTGCCGGGGTTGTCCCCAGGCTCGGGGCGGATGTCGCACCCCGCGGGTAGTGTCCTACACATGTTCGATAGGCGGGGTGGCCGGGACCGGGGTGCGGGGCAGCCCGGTCCGGACCCTGCCCCGGCGGCGCCCTCGGTCCCGTCGGTTGTGGCGGCTCCGGCCCGGCTGACCTCGGCCGACATGGTCGGCTGGCGCGAGACCCTCGCCGAACTGGACCCGACGTGTCGGATGTCGAGCGGGTCGACCAGCTGCGGGTGTTGGAGGAGCTGAAGGCGGCCGCGGCGGCGGCGCAGGCGCGGATCGCGGTGGACCTGGACCTCTCCCAGCGCCGCGACCAGGAGGCGGCCGGGGTGCCCGCGGTCCGGCGGGGGCGGGGGGTGGGGGCGCAGGTGGCGCTGGCCCGCCGGGAGTCTCCGCACCAGGGCGGGCGGCTGCTGGGCCTGGCGAAGGCGCTGGTGCTGGAGATGCCCCGCACGTTTTCCGCGCTGGAGTCCGGGGCGTTGAGCGAGTGGCGGGCCACGGTGCTGGTGCGCGAGTCGATCTGCCTGGACGCCCCCGCCCGGGCCGCCTTCGACGCCGAGCTGTGGGCCGACCCCGCGGCGGTCGAGCGGCTGGGCACCAGGGCGCTGGTGGCCCGGGCCAGGCAGATCGCCTACCGCCTGGACGCCGCCAGTGTGGTGGCCCGGGCCCGAAGGGCCGAGCACGAGCGCGGGGTGAGCCTGCGCCCGGCCCCGGACACCATGACCTACCTGACCGGGCTGCTGCCGGTGGCCCAAGGCGTGGGGGTGTGGGCGGCCCTGACGAGGACGGCGGACGCGTTGCGCGCCCAGGGCGACGGCAGGAGCCGCGGGCAGATCATGGCCGACACCCTGGTCGAACGCGTCACCGGCCAGGCGTGCGCGGAGCGGGTGCCGATCGAGGTCCAGCTGGTCATGACCGACAAGGCCCTGCTCGCCGGCGATGCCGAACCGGCCGTCATCCCCGGCTACGGGACCGTGCCCGCCCAGTTCGCCCGCGACCTGATCGCCGACCGCCTCGACGCCTCAGCCGGCACCGGCGGCGAGACGAACGCCGACGCGGGGAAGGTGCTGGCGTGGTTGCGGCGGTTGTTCACCGCCCCGGGCACCGGAGAGCTGGTCGCGCTGGACTCCCGCCGCCGCATCGCCCCGCCCGGGCTGGCCCGGTTCATCGCCGTGCGGGACCAGGCGTGCCGGACGAACTGGTGCGACGCCCCGATCCGCCACCGCGACCACGTCGTCCCCGCCGCCGAGGGCGGGCCCACCACCGCGCACAACCTGCGCGGGGCCTGCGAGGGCTGCAACTACGCCAGGCAGGCCCCCGGCTGGACCGCCCGCACCCTCAACACCAGCAGCGACGCCGGCGGGAACACCGCAGGTCAGCGGGCCGGGCCCGGCGGGCACGTCGTCGAGCTCACCACCCCCACCGGACACCGCTACACCTCCCACGCCCCACCCCTGCCCGGCCACCGACCCGCGCGAGCGACCGCACCACCAGGCCGACACGCCGACAGAGAAGGCGCACGCACCACCGACAGCGCCCTCGAACACCGCATGCGAGCCGACTTCGCTTGGACCGCCTGAACCGCCGCTCCGCTCGTGGTGCCGGCGGGACAGTGGGTGGTTACGACGGGCGGCCGGTCCACACCTCCTCGCCCTCGCGCGCCCAGGGGTGGAGCAACAACCGGCCGCGAAGGTCCCCGGCCTCCATCTGGCGGTGGGCGTCGGCGGCGAAGGTGAGCGGCAGCTCGTCGATGATGCGGGCGGTCAGTCGCTCCTCGACGAGCATCTGGTTGATCAGCGCGGCCGCGGACGTCAGGTTGCGCACCGACGCCCGGCTGATGACGAATCCGTGAACGCTGATGTCTCGGGTGTACAGCACCGCCAGGGGCACTGGTCCGGAGCCGTCCCGCACGGCGGTGACGACGATCTTTCCGCCGGGTTTCACAACCTCAGCGGAGATCTCGTGGGCCTGATGGCCGGACGTATCCCAGGCGACGTCGACGCCGTCTGGGGCGTGTGCCCGCACGGCCAGCGCGAGGTCGGGGTCCCGGTAGTCCAGGACGACGGCGGCACCGGCCGCGGTGCACCGCTCGTGATCATCGGGCCGGGCGGTGGCGATGACCGTGGCGCCCGCCCGGGCGGCCAGCTCGATGGCCGAGGTGCCCACGTTGCCGCCCCCGCCGCCGACCAGGACTACCTGTGCCGGTCGCAGCTTCGCGTGGACGAACCACGCGAGGTACGCCGTCGCCGCCGAGTGCGCGACGGCGACCGCCAGCCGAGGATCGACGTGCTCGGGAAGCCGATACAGGCGCTCGGCCGGGACGATGGCGTACTGCGCGAAGGATCCCTGCCGCCCGTCATGGCCGAGGCTGTTGCACCAGACCCGGTCGCCCGGGCGGAAGCTCCGCACCGCGTGGCCGACCTCGAGGACGGAGCCGACGAGGTCGCGGCCGAGAATCAGCGGCAGCGGGACCTCGGTGCGGTAGGCGCCGGAGCGTACCAGGGTGTCGACCCGGTCCACCGCCACGGACTCCACCGTCACGAGGACCTCGTCCGGGTGCGGGACGGGGACGGGCAGCTCGCCCACCCGGATCTCTTCGGCCGGCCCCAGCGCCGGGACGTACGCCGCCGTCATCGTCGAGGACATGCGGGCATCGTCGCGCGGCGGCGCGGGGCCGGCACGTCGGCCGCGTACTACCCGATCTCGAGGGCGGTCGCCCGCCACCGGCCCCGGTGGGCCTCGAGCCGCACGGCGGCCCCGCGCACGCGGTCCCCGTCGTGCACGACGACCGCCGCCTCCACGGTGCGGGCATCGATCTGGCATATCCGGACCCGGCGGACCTGGGTGCGCCGGGCGCGGGCCGGCCGGCCGACGACCCGCTCGGCCAGCCGGGCGCGGCGCGCGAGCGGCCCGTACAACTCGGGAGCGAGCAGGCGCGCGAGCTGGTTCGGCGGCCGCAGCCCTATCAGTGCCTCCACGGCGCCCAGCACGACGGCCCCGGCCCAGGGCGCCGGCTCAGGCAGCGGCTGAGTGGTCGCGTCCTCCCGCGGGCTCGCCCGCACGGTCAGCACGACCGAGCCGTGCGCCGCCGACGGCTTGGTGGACGGCGGGGCCGGCGCGATGCCGCCGGCGAAGCGGACCCGGTCCCACGCCGGCGACGTGCCGGGACGCCCCTGCAGCGCACGCGGCCCGGCGCCGGGGACGCGCGGAAAACCGAGCGTCCCGCCGCGGTGCACGGGCGCCGCGGTCGTCGCGGACGGTCGCACCGGGGACGGGATGACGGTGAGGGCGCTCATGAGGACTCCTTCGTCGGGGTCTGCAGCAGCTGACCGGGGCGGATGAGGTCGGGGTCGGTGCCGATCACGGCGGCGTTGGCGCGGTACCACTGCGGCCAGGCCGCGGCGATCTCGGCGTCGGTGGCCGATTCGGGCAGGTGGTCTGCGGCGATCGCCCAGAGGCTCTCGCCGGCGCTGACGACGTGGCGGTCGGTGGGTGCCCCCTGACGGGTTGTCGTGCTGTCGGCGGAGGTGTGCGTCCCGGATGACTTTTCGCCCCCGTCCGCCGTGCGCTCACGGGATGTGGCCGGGGCCGACGGGGACGCCGCTCCGTGCGGCGGGGCGGGCGCTGGACGCGGGCCGGGGGTGCGGGGCATCGGGTAGTCGGGCGCGCCGGGCGTCGCGGGGGCGGCTGCGTCGGTGCTCGGCGCCGGGTCCTCCGGTGGCGCCGGCGGTGGCGAAGGAGAGTCCGCGGGCACGGGGGAGACGGGCAGTCGGGCAGGCCGATGCGAAGCGGACCTGTCGGGCGCCCCCCAGCCAAGATCCACCGGCAGGGTGGGGTCCGGCTCGACGGTCGCGGCAGCGGCCCCGCCGAGCGAGACGGCGACGCCCACACCGGTCGCCACCGTCGTGAGCAGGGCGCGCCGGAGGATCGGGGCCCCGCAGCGCCGCAGCACGCCCTCGAGGCGGTGGCGCCGTCCGCCGCGGGTGGCCAGCGCCGCCAGGGCGACGGCGGCGGTCGCCGCGTACCAGGCGGCCACGAGGGTCCCCACCGCGAGCACCGCCACCGTCACGACGTCGGGTAGGTGGGCGGCCGTCAGCCCGAAGGTGCGGTCCTGCTCGAGGAGGGCCAGTGCCGTCTCCGCCGCCCGCCGGCCCAGGGTCGCGGCCAGCAGGCCCGCACCGGCCAGCACCGCGACTGTCGCGCCCGCTCGGGTGTGAGGCCTCATCGTGGTTCCTCACTCTTGGTGCTTGATCGTGCACTTTGATGTCGAACCGTGCAGATAGGTGTACGCCGGCCTCGTTCACGGGTAAAGCCCCCGGATCGGGTGCTGTGGACGGGACCACGGCCCGGCACCGTCCCGCCGACCACGCATCCACACGGATCCGGAGAATCAGGTCCGTCCGCGGCGGCGGTGCCTTAGCGTGCGGGCATGCGGTGGGAAGCGCTGTTCGCGGACCTCGAGAGCCAGTACGAGGCCGCCGCACGCCTCGCCGACGACGACGCCGTCGCCGAGCTGGCGGAGGCCGAGATGGCCAGCGTGCGCCTCACGGACCGCCTGCGCGCCCGGACCGGGGACCGGCTGTCGCTGCGCCTGCGGTCCGGCGCAGACCTCAGCGGTCGGCTGGTCGACGCGGCCCCGCAGTGGCTGTTGATGGCCAGCGGCGAGCGCCGCACGCTGGTGCCCCTCGAGGCGATCGCGCTGGCCTGGCCGCTGGGAGCGGCCGCCCCCCGCACCGGGCGGGTGGAGCAGCGGCTACGCATCACGCACGCCCTGCGCGCCCTCGCCCACGAGGGGGCGCGGGTGCGGGTGGCCTGCGCGGGCGCCAGCTACGCCGGCTGGCTGTCCCGGGTGGGCGCCGACCACGTCGACCTGCGCACCGACGGGCCCGAACCGGGCCGGCCCGAGGCGGGCGCCGTCGTCACCATCTCCCTCGCCGCCATCGAGACGGTGAGCACCACATGACCTCAGGGACGCTCGGCCTCGATCCGCGCGCGGGTGCGCGCGTACTGCCGCTGGATGTAGTCCTCCAGCGCGGCGGCCTCGACACGCCACTGGTTGCGCCCGCCCACCTGGATGGCCGCCAGCTCCCCGGTGCGCACGAGGACGCGCACCTGCGCGACGGACACCGCCAGCTCCTCCGCGACGTCGGCGAGGGTGAGGAAGCGCGCCATGGGCCCATCTTCTCACCGGCCCCGCCCGCTGCGGCGCATCACCGGGCAGCTGTGGACATCTCGTGGGAGCAAGCGGGCCGGAACAGCACGAGGAGGCACCCAGCGCCGAGGAGTCGCACATGAGCGGGGACGACCTTCACCGGCCCCGGCGCCTGCGCCGGCCCACCTGGCGCGATCCCCGGCTCGGCGTGGGCGTCCTGCTCGTCGCGGCCTCCGTGGCCCTCGGCACGTGGGCGGTGCGCGACGCCGCCGCCACCACTGCGGTGTACGCCGCCCGGCAGGACCTCACCCCCGGGGACGCCCTCGACGCCGACGCGCTCGTCGTCGCCCACGTGCGGCTGGGCGCGCCGGAGGCGCACTACCTGCCAGTTGCCGACGGCGTGCCGGTCAGTGCCGTCGCGCTCCGCACCGTCGGTGCCGGCGAGCTGGTGCCGCGCGCCGCCGTCGGCGCCTCCGAGGCGGTGGACCTGCGCCCGGTGGTGGTCCCGCTGGGCCTGTCCGTGCCGGCCGAGCTCGGCTCGGGTTCCGTCGTCGACCTCTGGCTCGTCCCGGCGCCGCCCACCGGCGGCATGCAGCCGGAGGCGCCGGCGCCGCCGGAGCTGCTCGCGGCCGACCTCGTGGTCGCCGAGGTCCTCGAGGACTCCTCGATGTTCACCGGCGGCACCGGGGTCTCCGTGGAGCTGCTCGTGCCCCGGCTGGACCTGCCGGACGTGCTCGGCGCCCTCTCCAGCGACGGCCAGCTCGTCGCCGTGCCGACCTTCGGCGGCAAGCCCGGTCCGGCACCCGCGACCGCCGCCGAAGACGAGGCCGGGTGAGGAGCGCCGGCGTGCTGTTGGCCCTCACCGGTTCCGAGGAGGGCGAGCTCGTGCAGGCGCTCGACGCCCCGGGCACCGGTGTCCGGGTCGTGCGTCGTTGCGCCGACGTGCCCGAGGTGCTCGCCGCCGCCGCGGCCGGCCTTGGCGCCGTCGCCGTGCTCGCTGCCGACCTGCCGGGAGTCGATCGTCCGACGCTCGCGCGGCTGCGCGCCGCCGGTGTGCGGACGCTGCTCGTGGCCGGCGCCCATGATCTCGACCGCTGCACCGCCCTGGGGGCCGACGCCGTCGCCCCCGCGGGCACCGCCGCGGCGACGCTCGCCGACCGGGTGGTGGCCCTCGCGCGGACCCCGGGGCCCGCAGGCGGGGACCCAGCGCCGGCGTCCCACGGCCCGCCTCCTCCGCCGCCGACCGGGGCCGGCGACGACGAGGCGCTCGGTGCCGCCGATGTCGACGGCGTGCTGCCCGGTGATCTGCCGCTCGAATTCGGCACGGGGGCCGCGGGCGCGCCGATCACGACCGTGGGCATGGAAGCTCGAGCTGAGCGGTCGGGCCCCACGGGGGCCCTGGGGGAGGGCCGACAGGAGGTCGACGGCGAGCACCCGGCCGACCTCCGCAGCGAGCGCCCGGCCGACCCTGGCGAAGGGGCCCTGGCAGGCTCCGACGGCGCGCCTTCGGCGACCACCGACGGCCGCGTCGTGGTGGTCTGGGGCCCACCGGGCGCGCCCGGCCGGACCACCGTGGCCGTCACCCTGGCCGCCGAGCTCGCCGCCCACGGCGACGCGCTGCTCGTCGACGCCGACACCGAGGCGCCCTCGGTCACCCAGGTCCTCGGCCTGCTGGACGACGCCTCGGCGATCGCGGTGGCCGCCCGGCAGGCCTCGCACGGGCGGTTGGACGCGGCGACGCTGGCGGGGCTGTGCCCGGTCGTCGACCGGCGGCTGCGGGTGCTCACCGGCCTCACCCGGGCCGACCGGTGGCGCGAGCTGCCCGCCGCCGCCCTGGAGGTGGTCTGGGAGGCCGCACGCCGCACGAGCCCGTGGACGGTCGTGGACGTCGGCGCGGGGATCGAGGGCGACGGCGGCCTCGACCCGACGTACGGTCCGCAGCGGCATCAGGCGACGCTGTCCGCGCTCGCCGCCGCCGATGTCCTGGTCGTCGTCGGGGCGGGCGAGCCGGTGGGCATGCGGCGGCTCGTGCTGGCGTTGGCCGAGCTGGCCGACAGTTCGGTGGTCCGCGGCGAGGTTCAGCGGGTCGTCGTCGTGAACCGGGTGCGGACCTCCGCCGCCGGGCCACACCCGGAACGGTCGATCCTCGAGGCCCTCGCTCGCTTCGCCGCGGTCACCGACGCCGTTCTCGTCCCTGATGACCGGCCCGCGGTCGACCGGGCCGTCCTGCACGGGCGCACCCTCACCGACGCCGCGCCCGGCTCGCCCGCCCGACTGGCGCTGCAGCGGCTGGCGGCCCGGCTGGCCGGGCTGCCCGACCCTGCCCGCCGTCGTCGGCTGGGCATGGCGCGTGGGCGCTGAGCCGGGAATCGGAGAGACTACGGCCATGCGCGTCTACCTGCCTGCCACCGCCGCCGACCTGCGCGAGGAGAGGGGCGTGGGGCCCCGGTGGGCGCACGCCGTCACCGCGGCGCTGCGCGGCGCGCTGCCCGACGAGGACGACGAGGGGCTGGAGATGTCCGCGACGCTGGCCGCGGCGGACGAGTCCGTGGAGCGGCTCGCCGCGGACGGCTCGGTGCCGCGCCGGATCGTCATCGCCGCGGAGGTGCCCGACGCCTCCGTGCGCGCGCCCGAGGTCCTCGGTGAGGATCAGCTCGAGACCGCCGTCGAGGTCGTGGCTCCGGTGCCGTGGTCCGCCGTCGTGGCGATCTTCGTCGACGAGCCCGACGCCGCCGACGACGTCGCCGCGGCCGCCGGCGGGGACGAGGCGGCCCTGGAGCGCGCCGCCGAGCGGGACCTGCTCTGGTACGACGCCGTCGAGCTGGCCGACCTGCGCCGCGAGCTCGCCGGCTGACTGCACGCGGCTGCGCCTCGGCGGCTGACGGCACAGGTGCGCCTCGGCGGTTGAGTGCACGCGGGACCGCGGGGCGGCACCGGGAGTTGTCAGCCGGATCGGGCGCCGGAGCCCGCGCCGTCTGCCACCCTCGGCTCATGACCGCCGTCGGGGTGCTGTTCCTCCTCGCCGGCGCGGCGATGTTCGCGCGGCTCGAGCTGGTGCTCGCGCGGGCCAACCCGCGGGCGGTGCTACCGACCTGGCGGCGGCCGGCGGTCTTGCCCAGGGCCGCCGGCGCCTGGCGCTTCGGCGGGGTGTTCTGCGTCATCTACGGTGCCAACCTCGTCGTGGCCGGCCGGACCGCCTGGTGGGTCGGGGTGCTGCTGATCCTCGCGGCGTCGGGGCCCGCCCTGGTGATCCACGCCCGGCACGACCGCCGCGTCAGGTTGGCGGCGCCGTGAGGTCGCCGAGCGGGTCAGCGGCCGTCACGCCCAGTGGTGAGGGCACCTGCGGTGCCCGTCACGCCCGCACGGTCAGCGTGGAGGCGCCCGAGGGCAGCCGGCGCACCTCGATCCGCTCGGCGATGCGGTCCTTGAGCTCGGCGACGTGGGAGACGATGCCGACGGCCCGGCCGCCGTCGCGCAGCCGGCCGAGCTCGGCCATGACGGCGTCGAGGGTGGCGGGGTCGAGCGAGCCGAAGCCCTCGTCGACGAACAGCGTGCCCAGCTCCACGCCGCCGGCCTCGGCGCGCACGACGTCGGCCAGGCCGAGCGCGAGGCACAGCGAGACGTAGAAGGTCTCCCCGCCGGAAAGGGTGTGCGGGTCGCGGGGCGCCTCGGTGAGGTGGTCGCGCACCTGCAGGCCGAGCCCGGCCCGGCGCGAGCGCTGCCCGCCCTCCTTCTCGTCGATCCGCTCGAGGGTGTACCGGCCGTCGGACATGGTGGCCAGCCGGTCGTTGGCCGCGGCGACGACATCCTCGAAGCGGCGCAGCAGCACGTACGTCGCCAGCGTGGTGGCGGTCTCCGTGCCCTCCCCGGCCGTGGCCAGGGCGGCGGTGCGCAGCACCGGGGCGGTGCGCTCGGCCTGCGCCGCGTGGTCGCCCGCCGCGGCCAGCAGCTCCGCGCGCGCCGTCGCCGTGTGCGTGGCGCGCACGGCGCACGCGCTGGCCGTCCGGGTCGCGGTGGCCAGGGCGGTCATCGCGTCGCGGTGGGCCTGCTCGGCGCCCGCGACGTCGGCCTCCTCACCGCCGGTGAGCGCCGCGACCGCCGGCTCGGCCAGCCCGGCGCCGACGCGCGCCCGGGCGGCGTGGTGGTCGAGCACCTCTCGCTCGAGGGCGTCGAGGGCCGCCGGGGCGAGGGCGGCCGCGCGGGCGGCCGCGGCGTCGGGCAGGTCGGCGTCCGCCAGGGCCCGGGCGACCTGGGCCTGCGCCTGCTGCCGGGACCGGGCGGCGCCGTCCGCGGCGCGGCGGGCGTCGAGCAGGGCCGTCGCCGTGGCGGCGCGCGCCTCGAGGGCCTCGGCGCGGGCGGTCACCGACTCGGCGTCGCCGCGGGCCGCGGCGCAGCGGTCGCGGTCGGCCGCGAGCTGCTCGCGCAGCGCGGCGACCCGCTCGCGCCGGGCGGCGAGGGAGGCGCGGTCCTCGGTCAGGGCGGCGCTGAGCTCGGCCGTGTGCCGGTCGAACGCGTCCAGCTCGCCCTCGAGCTCCCGCGCCGTGGTGGCCGCGGCCTCGCAGCGCGCCACCTGCTCCTGCGCGGAGGCCAGCTCCGCGCGGGCGGTCTCGACGTCGCGGTCGTGGGCGGCGGCCCGCAGGCCGGCGATCTGCTCGGTCAGCGCGGTGACCCGGGTGCGGGCCCGTTCGAGCGCGGTGGTGGCGGCGTCGCGGGCGGCCGCCGCGGCGTCGACGTCGGCGGCGCTGGCGTGCTCCGGCGCCGTCGCGGCGGGGGAGGGGTGCTCGGTGGCGCCGCAGACGACGCACGGCTGTCCGTCCTCCAGCCGCCCGGCGAGCTCGCCGGCCATCCCGTCCACCCAGCGGCGCCGGACCGCGTGCTCGTGGTCCACCGCCTCCCGGGCGGCCCGCACCGCGGCGTCGACGACGGCCTCCGCCTCGAGCAGCGTCGCGGCGCGCGTGTCGGCCGCCGTGGCGGCGTCGAGCACCGCCGCGGCGGCCCGGGCCGCGTCGCGCGCGGCGGGCAGCCCGGCGGCGTCGGTGCGGGCGTCGGTGAGGCGGCCGGCGAGAGCAGTGCGCGCGGCGGGCCGGGCGGCGAGAAGCTCCTCGGCCTCGGCTAGCGCCTCGGCGTCGGCAGCGATGCTGCGGGCGGTCGCCTCGATGCCCACCTCGCGTGTGGGTAGCTCGCGCTCGACCCGCACCAGCGCGGCCAGGGCGCCCTGCTCACCGGTGGCGGCCTCGTGGGCGGCGCGCAGCGCGGCGAGGTCGGCGCCGTCGGTGGTTGCGGCGAGCAGGTCGGCGTGCGGGCCGGCCGCGGCGTCGGCGAGGGCGGTTGCCAGTGCCCCTTGCGCGGCCGCGGCGGCGGCCTCCGCCTCGGCCTGGGCGCGCAGCGGGGCGAGGGTGGTCGCCGCCCGGCGGGCCAGACCCAGTCGGTCGGCGGCGGCGCTGACGTGCGGGTCGTGCTCCGTCAGCCGGGCCTGCTCGGCGAGCAGAGCGGTGCGCCGCTCGAGCAGCGCGGCGAGCGTGCGCACGGTGTCGAGGCGTTCGCGGGCGGTGCGCTCGGCCGTGCGAGCCTGCTCCTCGGCCGCGGCGGCCCGGGCGGACAGCGCCCCGACCCCGGCGAGCACCGCGGCGCTGCCCTCGGTCAGCGCGGGGACGTCGAGGGCGTCGGCCGCGGCGAGGAGGTCGGCCCGCGGCGAGGCCGTCGGGGCACCATCCGTGACTGCCGCCTCGCGTTCGTCGTCGTCGAGCTCGGCGGCGCGCAGGAACGTCGCCGTCGCGGCCTGGATCTGCCGGCTGCCGCGCTCGAGGTCGGCCCGCGCGGTCCGCGCCATCTCGGCCAGCTGCTTCTGCAGCCGCTCGTAGACCTCGGTGCCGAACACGTCCTGCAGCACCGCCCGCCGGTCCTCGGGTTTGGCCCGGAGGAACGAGGCGAACTGGCCCTGGGGCAGCACCACGGTCTGGGTGAACTGCGTCCGGTCGAGCACGACGATGCGGCCGAGCTCGGTGCCCACCTCCTGCACGTGCGCCGAGACCGCCTCGCCGGCGTCGTCCTCCACCGCCGGCAGGCGCCACAGCTTGGCCCGGGCGTTCTGCTGGGTGAAGCCGCCGCCACGCTTCTTGGGCCGCTGGAAAGCGGGCGAACGCCACACCCGGTAGATGCCCGCGCCGGTGGAGAAGGTCAGCTCGACGAAAGGCTCGACGTCGGGCGCGGCGTGGTCGGAGTGCAGCCGGTCGTCGGAGGCGTGCTCGCCGGCGACCTTGCCGTACAGGGCGAAGACGACGGCGTCGATGATCGTGGACTTGCCCGCCCCCGTCGGCCCCTCGAGCAGGAACAGCCCGCCGGCGGAGAGGGTGTCGAAGTCGATGGTGTGCCGGCCGGGGTAGGGGCCGATGGCCTGCAGGGTCAGGCGGTGGATCCGCATCAGGCGCTCCTCTCCGCGGCCAGGACGGCCTCGTACGCCTCGCGCAGCACGGCAAGCTCGGCCTGCCGGGCCGGGCGCCCGCCGGCGGCGGCGAGGAACTGGGCCGCGACCTCCAGCGGGTCCTGGGCGCTCGTCACGGTGGCGGCGGCGCGCTCGCGCACCCGGGCCGGGACGTGCCGGACCACCAGGGCGTGCGGGAAGCGGCGCGCGACCTGCTCCCACAGCTGCTCGGGCCGCACGTCGTCGGTCACCGTCACCCGCAGCCAGTCCCCGGTGCGGTCGTCGAAGGCGCGGCCGAGCAGCGCGGCGAGCGTGCCGGTGACGTCCCCGAGGCGGCGCGGCACCGGCGTCGGCACGAGCTCGACCGCGCGCACGCCGTCGGCGCCGAGGTCGACCAGCGCGGTGGACTTGTGGTGCGCGGCCTCGGAGAAGGAGAACGCCAGCGGGGACCCGGCGTAGCGCATGACCGGGTCGACCCCCTCGCGCCCGACCCGCTGCGGCCCGTGCAAATGGCCCAGCGCCACGTAGTCCAGCGCGCCGGCGGGCCCGAACACCCCGGAGGGGACGGCGTCGACGCCGCCGACGCGGATGTCCCGCTCGGACTCGCTCGCCGCCCCGCCGGTGACGAAGGCGTGGGCCAGGAGCATGGCCGGCACCCGGGCGCCGGCCGCCCGGCGGGTGGCCAGGTCGGCGTGGACGCGGCGCAGCGCCGCGGCGGTGACGGCCTCGTGGGAGCGGGCCGGACGTTCGCGGGCGCCGTCCTCCCCGGTCTCGGTCAGCTCCTCGCGGCTCATGTCCGGGTCGAGGTAGGGCAGGGCGTACACCAGCGCCCCGGGGGCGCCGTCGGCGTCCGGCAGGACGACCGGCTCGCCCAGCCCGGCGATGCGGCTGCGGACGGCGAGGCGGTCGCGGAAGAGCCCGGCGCCGAAGCCGAGCCGGGTGGCCGAGTCGTGGTTGCCCGGGGTGAGCACCACTCGGGTCAGGGCGGTGAGGCGGGCGAGGGCGTCGGAGAGCAGCTCGACCGAGGCCACCGGCGGGACCGCCCGGTCGTAGACGTCGCCGGCGACGACGACGGCGTCGACCCGCTCGGCGCGGACCAGCTCGACCAGGTGGTCGAGGAACGCCTCGTGGGCCCTGTGCAGGTCCACCCCGTGCAGGGTGCGACCCAGGTGCCAGTCCGAGGTGTGCAGGATCCGCATGCTCAGGACGCTAACTGTGGGCACCGACATCGCCCGGCAGGGACACGGCGGGGGCCGGGAGGGTGCGGGGTGTCGTCACCCACACGGGTCCGAAGGGCGGCCGGCAGGCGCCGCGACCGCGCCCGGCGGGGAAGGGGCCCGCCGGTCGTCGCGGGGCGCGCGGCCGGCGTCTCAGTCCTTCTGCGACCCCAGCTGCGCCAGCACCGCCTCGTGCAGCAGCCCGTTGGTCACGACGGCGTTGCCGCCCCAGGGCCCGTCGGCGCCGTCGAGGCTGGTGAACCGGCCCCCCGCCTCGGTGACGATCGGGACCAGCGCGGCCATGTCGTACAGCTCGAGCTCGGGCTCGCAGGCGATGTCGACGGCGCCCTCGGCGGCGAGCATGTAGGACCAGAAGTCGCCGTAGGCGCGGGTGCGCCACACCTGCTGGGCCAGCCCGAGGAAGGCGCGCAGGCTGCCGCGCTCGGCCCACCCGTCCAGGCTCGAGTAGCTCAGCGAGGCGTCCGCGAGGTCGGCGACCCGCGAGACGTGGATCTGCCGGGCGTTCGACAACGACCGGCCCGTCCAGGCGCCGGCGCCCTGCGCGGCCCACCAGCGCCGACCCAGTGCCGGCGCGGAGACGACGCCGACGACCACCTCGCCGTCCTCGACCAGCCCGATGAGGGTGGCCCACACCGGGACCCCGCGGACGAAGTTCTTCGTGCCGTCGATGGGGTCGATGACCCACTGGCGCGGGGAGTGCCCGGTCACGCCGAACTCCTCGCCGAGCACGGAGTCGCGCGAGCGGGTGCGGGCGAGCTGGCCGCGCACGATCTCCTCGGCGCTGCGGTCGGCGTCCGAGACCGGGGTGAGGTCGGGCTTGGTCTCCACCACCAGGTCCAGCGCCCCGAAGCGGGCCATCGTCTGGCCGTCGACCTGGTCGGCGATCACGTGCGCCAGGCGCAGGTCGTCGGTGTAGCGGCTGGCCCCGGAGATGCTCATGCCTGGCACGGTAGCGCCCCGCCACCAAGCGCTCGGCGCGCCGCTCCGGCACGCGGGCGCAGGTCACGCGGGCGCACTCAGGACTCGGCCGCGCCGGTCTTGGCGGCGAGCAGCCGGCGGAAGGAGGCCAGCCGCGCCTCGCCGGCCGGGCCGGCGAGGCCGGCGGCCACCCACTCGTCCAGCGCGCAGTCGGGGGCGTCGGCGGTGTGGGTGCAGCCGCGCGGGCACTCCTGCGCGACGGCGTCGAGGTCGGGAAAGGCGCGCAGCAGGCCCTCGGCGGCGACGTGGCTCAGCCCGAACGAGCGCACCCCGGGGGTGTCGATGACCCAGCCGCCGTCGGGCAGCTCGAGGGCGACGGCCGAGGAGGAGGTGTGCCGGCCGCGACCGGTGACGGCGTTGACGTCCCCGGTGGCCCGGCCCGCCGCGGGCACGAGCGCGTTGACGAGGGTGGACTTGCCCACGCCGGAGTGGCCGATGAGCACCGACACCCGGCCGGCGAGGCGGTCGCGGACGGCGTCGAGGCCGTGGATGACGCCGTCGTCGCGCGAGGTGATCAGGGCCGGGACGGCCAGCGCCTCGTACAGCGCGAGGAACGGGGCGGGGTCGGCGAGGTCGGCCTTGGTCAGGCAGAGCACCGGCTCCATGCCGGCGTCGTAGGCGGCCACGAGGCAGCGGTCCACCATGCGCGGGCGCGGCTCGGGGTCGGCCAGGGCGGTGACGATGACGAGCTGGTCGGCGTTGGCGACGATGATCCGCTCCACCCCGGCGGCGTCGCCGTCCTCGGCCGAGCGGCGCAGCACCGAGGTGCGCGGCTCCACGCGCACGATGCGCGCGAGGGTGTCCTTGCGGCCCGTGACGTCCCCGACCACCGCCACCCGGTCGCCGACGACGATCCGCCCGCCGCGGCCCAGCTCGCGGGCCTTCATGCCCACCACGGGGGTGCCGTCGTCGGTGAGGAGCTGGTAGCGGCCCCGGTCCACGCCGAGCACCAGGGCGCCGACGGCGTCGGCGTGCTCGGGCCGCTTCTTCGTGCGCGGGCGGTTGCCCTTGGGGTTGGGCCGCACCCGCACGCGGGCGTCGTCGGTGCCGATGTCGCGGGCCATGCTCAGCCGCGCCCCGCCAGCATCGCCCGCCACATGCCGGGAAAGTCCGGCAGCGTCTTGGCGGTCGTGGCCACGTCCACCACCCGCACGCCGGGCACCCGCAGCCCGAGGATGGCCCCGAACGTGGCCATCCGGTGGTCGTGGTAGCTCTCGACGACGCCGCCGCGCAGCGGCGCCGGCTCGATCTCCACCCCGTCGGCCGTCTCGCGGGCCCGCCCGCCCAGCCGGGTGATCTCGGTGACGATGGCCGCCAGCCGGTCGGTCTCGTGGCCGCGCAGGTGCGCGACGCCGCGCAGCCGCGACGGCGTCTCCGCCAGCGCGCACAGCGCCGCGATCGTCGGGGTCAGCTCGCCGACGTCGTGCAGGTCCGCGTCCAGGCCCTGGATGCGCCCGTCCGCCGGTCCGGTCACCCGCAGGGCGCCGTCCGCGAGGACCACCTCGGCGCCCATGGCGGCGAGGAGCTCGCGCAGCCCGTCCCCGGCCTGGGTGGTGCTCCCCGGCCAGCGCGGCACCCGCACCGTCCCGCCGGCCGCCAGCGCGGCGGCGAGGAACGGCCCGGCGTTGGACAGGTCCGGCTCGACGACGATGCGCCCGCCGGCCACCGGGCCGGGGTGGACCCGCCAGCGGGTCGGCGCCCACTCGGTCGTGGCCCCGGCCGGGGCGCCGACCTCGGTGAGCTCCTCGACGGTGACGCCACGCTCGCGCAGCACCGCCACCGTCATGTCGATGTGCGGCAGTGAGGGCAGCGTGGCGCCGGTGTGCCGCAGGTCGACGCCCTGCTCGTACCCGGGGGCGGCGAGCAGCAGCGCCGAGACGAACTGGCTCGAGCCGGACGCGTCGACGTCGACCGCCCCGCCGGTCAGCGCGCCGGTGCCGTGCACGGTCAGCGGCAGCGTCGGCTCGCCGTCGGCGTTCGTCGCGGCGTCGACGGCGGCGCCGAGATCGCGCAGGCCGCGCACCACCGGGCCCATGGGGCGCTCGCGGGCGCGCGGGTCGCCGTCGAGGTGGACGTCGCCGTCGGCGAGGACCGCGAGGGCCGGGACGAACCGCATGACGGTGCCGGCCAGGCCGCAGTCCACCTGGGCCGGGCCGCGCAGCGGCCCGGGCGTGACGCGCAGGTCCTCCCCGTCTTCCTCGACCGTGGCGCCCAGGGCGCGCAGCGCGCCGACCATGAGCTCGGAGTCGCGCGAGTGCAGCGGGCGGACCAGCTCGGTGGGCGCGGCGGCGAGCGCGGCGAGCAGCAGGTAGCGGTTGGTGAGCGACTTCGAGCCCGGGACGTCGACGGTGGCGTCGAGCGGGCCGGTGGCGGTGGGTGCGGGCCAGGGGTCCTCGGGCAGGGTCATGCCAGCGAGGGTAGTGGTCCGGGCGCCGGCCGGGCCGGTGAGGTCCGCCTGGTCAGACCGCACCGCCGTCGCGCCGGCCCGGCCCGGCGTGGGGCCCGCCGCGTCAGTCCTTGTACCGCTCCTTCAGCGACGCCTTCGCCTCGCGCAGCTCGGAACGCTGCTCCCGGGCGTTCCCCAGGCGCCAGGCCCACGACGGCTTGCCCCCGCGGTAGGTGGCCGCGAAGAGCAGCCCACCGCCGAGGCCGACGCCGCGCAGCAGCCCGGAGAGGTACTCGCGGCGCTGCTGGCCGTTGCTGGCCGCCCACACCGGGTTGTGCACGACCGTGAGCGGGACATTGATCGCCGCCAGGGTCAGCGCGGCGGCGCGCGGGCTGCGGCCGGTGGCGAGCATGAGGCCCGCGACGGCGCTGACCGCGCCGGAGACGCGGGTGATCAGCTTGGGGTTGGCGTACAGCGCCGCAGGGACGCCGGCCTTGCGCAGGCTCGGCTCGAGCCGCTGGAGCTTCTCGGCGTGCTTGTCGGGGTGGAGGACCGCGTCCACGCCGTCGACGACGAAGGGGGCGGCGAGGGCGGGGCGGGCGAACGGGCTGACGAGGCTCATGTCACATTGCTACCGCACCGGGCGGACCGGGGCGACCCGATTGACGGGGCCGCCGGACCGTCGATGCGCTGCGGCGAAGGAGGCCGCCGTCGGACCCGGACATCGGGTGTGAAACGCGCGTCGTCGAATTGCGCCGCCTCGGGCGGAATGAACGACCCCCGGCGCCCGTTGCACCCGACATGACCAGCCTGACCCTCGACATTCCGCGCGCCGCACAGGCGCCCGGCACCGGGGTCTGGTCGGGAGTCGGCGCGCCGGCCGGCGGGCTACCCTCGGTGATGATGACCGAGAGCCACGAGGGAGACCTCGACCGCGCGCCCGACGGTGAGTCCGACGCCGAACGGGCGCTGCGCTTCGAGCGCGACGCGCTGCCGTTCCTCGACCAGCTCTACGGCGCCGCCATGCGGATGACCCGCAACCCCGCCGACGCCGAGGACCTCGTCCAGGAGACCTTCACGAAGGCCTTCGCCGCCTTCCACCAGTACCGTCCCGGCACGAACCTCAAGGCCTGGCTCTACCGGATCCTCACCAACACCTTCATCAACACCTACCGCAAGAAGCAGCGCGAGCCGCAGCAGTCCGACGCGGAGCAGGTGGAGGACTGGCAGATCCACCGGGCCGCCTCGCACACGTCGACGGGGCTGCGCTCGGCCGAGGCGGAGGCGCTGGACCAGCTGCCCGACTCCGATATCAAGGACGCCCTCAACCAGCTGCCGGAGGACTTCCGGCTCGCGGTGTATCTCGCCGACGTCGAGGGCTTCGCCTACAAGGAGATCGCCGAGATCATGGGCACACCGATCGGGACCGTGATGTCCCGGCTGCACCGCGGCCGGCGCCAGCTGCGCGAGCTGCTGGTCGACCACGCCCGGGCGCTCGGGATCAGGACGGAGGCCAAGGCATGAGCGAGGACGAAACCCCAGACCTCGTCGACCGCGCCGAACGGGCGCTGCTGGCCCTCACCGGCGGGCGCGCACGGGTGTGCAGCTGTGAGGAGCTGCTCGAGAACCTCATGGAGTTCCTCGACTCCGAGCTCGACGAGGACACCTGCACCCGCTACCGCCAGCACGCGGCCACGTGTCCCACGTGTCACGAGGCCACCGACGCCGAGGAGCACATCCGCCAGATGGTGCGCCGGTCGTGCGCGGAGAAGGCGCCGTCCTCGCTGCGCCTGCGGGTGGAGTCCCAGCTTGCGGTGCTCCGGGTCACCGGCGTGCGGAGCATCGAGCAGATCTGAGCAGCGCGGTGTGACCGTCGTCGTACGTCGACGCCCGCGCGGGCGACCCGCGGAGTGTGGGACGATGGTCGGCGCGATTTGTGCCCGCCGGACGGCGGGCGCCCCCTGAGCTGAGGAGAAGGTCATGAGCAAGCGCGGTCGCAAGCGTCGTTCCCGCAAGGGCAGCGCGTCCAACCACGGCAAGCGTCCCAACGCCTGAGCGCGGCGCGGACCCGCTCCGCGCCCAAGGGCCGGCCACCTCGGTGACCGGCCCTTCGTCACGCCACCGGACGGTGGACCCCTAGGGTGGCGCCATGCGCTGCGCCTACGTGGAGAGCCAGGACGCGGACCGGCCGCTGGACGGGCTGCGCGTGGGGGACCTGCCCGACCCCGGCGCCCCGCTGCCCGGCTGGGTGCCGGTGACCGTGCGCGCCGCCGCGCTCAACCAGCACGACCTGTTCTCCCTGCGCGGCGTCGGCCTGCCCGCCGAGCGCCTGCCGATGATCCTGGGCACCGACGCCGCCGGCGTGCTCGACGACGGCACCGAGGTCATCGTCCACGCGGTCATCCCCAGCCCCGGATGGCACGGGGAGGAGACCCTCGACCCGCGCCGCACCCTGCTGTCCGAGCTCCACCCCGGCACGCTGGCCGAGCGGGTGTGGGTGCCAGCCGGCAACGTCGTCCCCAAGGACCCCGCCGTGACCTGGGCCGAGGCAGCCGCCCTGCCCACCGCCTACCTCACCGCCTACCGGATGCTCTTCGACGCCGCGGCGCTGCGGCCCGGCGGCACCGTGCTCGTCCAGGGCGCCGGCGGCGGGGTGGCCACGGCCGCCGTCGTGCTCGGGCGCGCCGCCGGCCTGCGGGTGTGGGTCACCTCCCGGTCGGAGGCCAAGCGCGCCCGCGCCCTCGACATCGGCGCCCACGCCGCCTTCCCCACCGGCGCCCGGCTGCCCGAGCAGGTCGACGCCGTCGTCGAGACCGTCGGGGCGGCCACCTGGGCGCACTCGCTGCGTGCCCTGCGCCCGGGCGGCACGGTCGCGGTGGCCGGCGCGACCTCCGGCGCCATGCCCCCGGCGGAGCTCAACCGCATCTTCTTCCGCTCGCTGCGCGTGGTCGGGACCACCATGGGCACCCGCGACCAGCTCGCCGCCGTGCAGCGCATGCTCCTCGCCACCGGCGCCCGCCCGGTCCTCGACGGCGTCCTCCCGCTGGCGGAGGTGGGCGAGGCGCTGCGCCGCCTGGAGGCGGGGGAGGTGTTCGGCAAGGTCGTCGTCGAGGTCACCGCGTAGGGTCGGGGCCATGGCTACCCGTTCGTGGATCGTCCCCGGTCCCCAGGAGCACGACGTCGAGCACGTCACCGCGCTGCGCGTCCAGCTCGTCGCGGGCGCGGTGAGCGTCCAGGTCCACGACGCCGCGCACGTGCGCGTGACGGTCGAGGAGGTCACCGGCAACCCGCTGGAGATCGACGTCGAGGACGGCCGGCTCACCATCGGCTACCCCTTCCTCGGCTGGGACGGGTGGGTCAAGCGCCTGCGCTCCTTCCGCTCCTCCGACACCGCCCGGGTCCGGGTCCTCGTGCCGCGCACGACGGCGGTGACCCTCGCCACGGCGGTGGCCGACGCGGTCGTCGACGGCGTGCACGAGGACGTCTCGCTCATGACCGCCGGCGCCCGGGTCAGCGCCCAGCGGTGCCGCGGGGCGGTGTCGGTGAAGTCCGCCTCGGGCGGCGTCGAGGTGCTCGACCACGACGGCCCGGTGCGGGTGAGCACCGCCGCCGGGCGCACCACCCTGGTCGGGCACCTGCCGCGGGTGGAGGTCACCAGCGTGGCCGGCGCAGTCAGCGTCTCGACGACGTCGCCGACCTCGATGGTCGACCTCGCCACCGTCTCCGGCGCGATGCACGTGGACCTGCCCGCCGGCACCGGGCTGTCGCTGACCGCCCGGACCATCTCCGGGGCGGTGACCGTCGACGGCGCCGACCGGCGCGCCCCCGGCATCGGGGCCACCACCGTGGACGAGCGCGGCGGGCAGGACGTCTGCTTCCTCAACGCCCGGTCGGTCTCCGGGGCGCTGGCCGTCGTCCGCGAGACACGGGCGGTGGACCGGCCCGCCGCGGCGGAGGACCGGGCGTGAGCGCGCCCTCCGAGGACACCGTCGCGGGCTACCTCGAGCAGGTCGCCCAGGCGGCCCGGGACCGCGCGGGCGCCTGGGACGCGGTCGCCGACGTCCTCGAGGGCGGCGAGCGTGCGGCCGCGCGGCTGCGCGACGGCTCCGCCGCGGCCGCCTGGCGCGCCTCCTCGCGTTGGCTGGGTGACGACGCCGAGCTGTTCGTCGCCGACCTGTACAACCTCGACGTCTACGAGCGCGGCGCCGCCCGGCGCAGCCCGGAGGACGACGTCGCCGCGCTCGGCGCCGACCACGCCGCGCTGGTGGCGCCCGACGCCGCGGTGGTCGCGCGGGTGCGGGAGGTCGCCGCGGCGTGCCGTGACGAGGCCGAGGCGTGGGCGGGCGGGGACACCGCGACGGGGAAGTCCCTGCGCCTGCGCGAGCAGGAGCTCATTGAGGGCCACCTCGTGCCGGTGCTGCCCGACCTCGGCGGCCGCCTCGCCCGGGAGGCGGGCATGGGGGTCTGGCGTGCCCTCGGGCGGCTCGTGCTCGCGGTGCTGTCGGTGGAGAGCGGGCGGGACTTCCAGCGCGCCGTGCTCGGCGAGGACCTGGGCCGCCACCGGGCGTAGCGCCCTCGGCCCCGCGGGGCGGTGGACTCAGCCGACGCGGTCGGCCCCCACGCGCGGGAGCGCCGAGCCGAACGGGCTCCGGCGTCGGAAGGTGCACACCGGGCACAGCCGCTCGCCCGAGGAGGTCGGGAAGAGCGTGCCGCAGCGCGCGCACGTCGTCGTCGTGAGCGTGGCGACCGGGGCGGGGTCGCCGGCGAGGACCCGGTCCCACGGCCACGCGCCGTCGACGGAGAGGGCTGACTCCGGGCACAGGTCCAGGCAGCGGCGGCAGCCGTCACACGCGGCGGGGTCCTGCAGCAGCGTGGTGAGCCCGCCGCCGTCCCGCACGCCCAGCGCGCCGGTGGGACAGGCGCGCACGCACACCCCGCAGGCGGTGCAGCCGCGGGCGCGCAGCCGCGGTGCCGGGCCGGGGAGCGCCGCGAGGCTCGGTGCCGCCGTGCCGCTCGACCCGGCCGGCGGTCCGGCCGTGAGGTCGGGCGCGGCCGCTCCCGGCGGGCCACCGTCCGACCCGCCCGGCTGTCCCACCCCGAGCGCGTGCAGCGCGGCGACGAGCCGCTCGTGGGCGGTGAGACCGCCGACGTCGGGCGCGGCGGCGGCGCCCAGGCCCAGCAGGCGGCGCCGGCTGACCGGCATGTGCGCGGCGTCGAGGACCGGCCGGCGACGGCGCCGCCCGGGCAACCGCAGGCCCTCGGGGGCCGCCGGCGGGGTGTCCTCGAGCCGCAGGCCCGCGACGCCGGCGGCGGCCAGGACGGTGGTCGCGCCCGCCAGGTGCGCCCGGACCTCCGCGGGCGCGCCGCAGCCGTCGAGGCGCAGCGTCACCGCCGCGCCCGCGGCGAGCAGCTCGACGAGCTCGTGCACCGCCACGGTCGCGGCGCAGGCGGTCAGCCGCACCACGGTCCGGCCGGCCGGACCGGCGGCGGGGTCGGGGTGCTCGGCGCAGGCGAGCTCGAGGTGGACCGGCTCGCCGGCCCGGCGCAGCCACGCCTGCACGCCGCCGAGCTCGGCGGGCCCGTCGGGAGCGGCGGGTGGAGCGGGGGGTGCCGCCGTCACGGCAGGAAGGCCTCCCGGGCGCGGGCGAGGGTGCCCAGACCCAGCGCGGCGACGCCCTGGAAGAAGTACGTCGCGGACCCCTCGGCGACCTGGGTGAGGCACCGTGGCGCCCACAGCAGCACGTGGTCGCGCAAGAACGCCACCAAGGCGCCGAGCACCCGGGCCAGCTCGCCGTCGTCGTCGGCCTCGAGGGCGTCGAGGCCCCGCACGCACAGGGTGGCCAGGAAGCCCAGCTCGAGGCCGATGTGGTCGTCCGGCTCCTGGTTCAGGCGCGGCGCGGCCAGCCCGAACTGCGCGTACGCGGCGCGCACCTGGAGGGTCTCGCGGTCGAAGACGAGGTGGTCGGGGGAGCGGTGCACCGACTCGTACGGCGGGGCCTTGAGCCGCTCGGGGCCGACGAACAGTCGGTTGTAGTCGCGGCGGACCGTCGCCTCGGCCTCCCGCGCGGCGGCCGACTCGCTCAGCAGCGCCACCCCGCGGAGGCACTCCGGGACGTCCGGCAGCGGCCACTGGGCGAGCAGCTCGGGGTCGCGCACCCGGCCCAGGACGGCGGCCGCGGGCGCGGCGACCAGCAGGCGCGAGAGCGTGGTGAACGCACCGGCGAAGCGGTCGAGCGTGTCGGCGAGGTCGGGGTCGGCGAGCAGCGGCGGACGGTGGCGGGCGGGCCCGTCCGGCGCGGCGGCGGGGCTGAGCGCGGCGCTCATGGGGCCCCCTTTCCTCAGGATGTGTGCCCCCATCCTCCCGTCCGCCGCGGCGGCCCGGCTGGGCCCTTCGGCCCCGCCGCTCCTGGGCCCTTCGGCCCCGCCGCTCCTGGGCCCTTCGGCCCCGCCGCTCCTGGGCCCTTCGGCCCCGACGGCGGCGGCGGGTCCCGGGCACGCTGTGCCACGATGACCGGGGGCCGCCGTCGCGGCCGGGAAGGAGCAGGAGCATGGCCCACGAACGTGACACCCGGGTGCGCGGGGACGAGGCGGAGAAGATGGCGGCGATGAACCGCTGGCTCGACGCGGTGTGCGCCGAGCTCGACGTGGACCGCGCCGTCCTCGACGCCAACTCGTCCGCGCTCCTCGCCCTCATCAGCGACGTCGCCCACGGCCCCAGCCGGCCCGGCGCGCCCGTGACGGCGTTCCTCGTGGGCCTGGCGGCGGCGCGCGCCGGCGGCGACGTCGCCGCCGCGGCCGGGGACCGCATCGCCCAGGTGCGGCGCCTGGTCGCCGCCTGGGAGACGCCGGGGCCGGCGGCGCCGGGCGAGGCGGCCGGCGCGTGAGCGAGCGCCCGGTGGACGCCTCCCGGCTCGCCCCGCCCGCCCGCCGGGTGGTCCTGGCCGAGGTCCGCGGCGGCCCGGTCGCCGTGGCCGAGTGCGCCGCCGCCGTCGAGGACGCGGCGGCCGGCGCCGTCGTGACCTTCGGCGGCGTCGTGCGCAACCACGACGCCGGCCGGGCGGTCACCGAGATCGAGTACGTCGGCCACCCCAGCGCCGGCGACGTCGTCGCGCAGGTGGCCGCCGACGTCGCGGACCGCTTCCCGGTCGACGCCGTCGCCGTCGTCCACCGCACCGGGACCCTGGCCGTGGGGGACGTGGCGCTCGCCGCCGCCGTCTCCGCCGCCCACCGGGCCGAGGCCTTCGCGGCGACGGCGGAGCTCGTCGAGGAGGTCAAGCGGCGCCTGCCGGTGTGGAAGCGCCAGGTCTTCCCCGACGGCTCGCACGAGTGGACCGGCAGCGCCTGACCGCGTGCGCCGTCCGCCGGGTTCCGCGCTCCTGTGTGGGCGCCGGCGGGTCTCGTGGGACCATGGCGACGCACTGCCGCCGTCAGACGAGGAGCCGGACATGCCCGAGCACCTGCCCGACGTGTACGTCAGCTTCCGCGAGCGGTTCACGGACATCGCTCGCCAGCAGGACGCCCTGGCGCGGGCGGTGGACGAGGCCGGCCCGCTGGACGAGAAGACCGCCCGGCTGGTCAAGCTCGGCATCGCCCTCGGTGCCCAGGCCGACGGCGCGGTCCGCTCGAACGTGCGCAAGGCGCTGGCCGCCGGGGCGACCGAGGCGGAGATCGAACAGGTGATCCTGCTCGGCCTGACCACGCGCGGGTTCCCCGCCACCGTCGCCGCCTGGAAGTGGATGCAGGAGGTCGTGGCGGAGCAGGCCTGACGCGCCCTGAGCCCGGCTCAGGCGCGCACCTCGGCGACACCGCGGCCCCGGCAGGAGCTCCTGCCGGGGCCGCGGTGTCGCCGAGGTGGGTCACATGCCGATGCGGATCATCGAGGCGTAGAACTGCGAGCGGCCGATGAGCTCCCCCAGCAGCACCAGGGCGAAGGCGCTGGTCGTGAGGACGGCGAGCGTGCGCGGGTTCGCCGTGGGGGAGGCCCGGCGCACCAGCAGCATCGTCAGCAGCCCGGCGCCGGCGAAGACGAGCACGAGCCGGGCGACGAACCAGGCGCCGGTGAACACCGCGGCCGAGCGGGCCGCGACCTCCCCGCCGCCGGAGAGGTTGGCGATGTGCAGCGGGATGACCAGGAACTCCACGCCGAGCAGCGCCACGGCGGCGATGCCCAGGCCCTTGAGGGTGCCGGTGAGCAGGTCCGCGGTGGCCGGTCGCGCCGTCGCCCCGGCCCCGCCCGCCCGGCGGCGCCACATCACGGTGCCCATGAACGCGGTGCCGACGGCGAGGGTGCCCAGCAGGAAGGCGGTGGTGAAGAACTGTGCCGGGGTGGCCCAGGTGTGCCAGGCCGGGACGGTGACGAGGCTGTAGTAGATCATCGACATCGACCACACCAGGCCCAGGCCGACGGCGGCGGTAAGCAGCGCGAGGGCCTGGCGCAGCCGGGTGGTGCCCCACTTGAACCACTGCGCCGCGGCGAAGAGGAACCCGAGGCCGGCGAAGCCGGTGCCGAAGACGATCTCGCGGGACAGCCACGAGTTGCCGACGTGGCGGATGACGTTGAGGGTGTGGGTGACGT
The DNA here is from genome assembly GCF_009193175.1 of Georgenia ruanii. Lineage (GTDB taxonomy): Bacteria > Actinomycetota > Actinomycetes > Actinomycetales > Actinomycetaceae > Georgenia > Georgenia ruanii. The sequence goes on from NZ_VUKE01000002.1 coordinate 251,946, forward strand.
CGTTCATGTGGAACATCGAGGCGACCAGCCCGAGGACCATGACCGGGCCGATGGCGTACAGGGCGGGGTCGGTGATCCTGTCCACCGCGGCGGTGCCGTAGCGGCGGGCGGCGGCCAGCTGGACGACGCCGAGGACGACGAAGGCGCCGACGCACATCTGGGCGGCGATGGTGAAGATCATCATCGGCAGTTCGGCGGTGTGCATGTCACAGCTCCTCGGGGTTGGCCACGGCGCCGGTGCCGGCGCCGGTGGGCTGGGCGTCGCGGTGGGGCACGATGACGAGGTTGGGGTGGGTCAGCGCCGGGTCGGGCAGCGGCTCGACGGCGGCGAGGTCGCCGTGCTCGGCGCGCAGCTCGTCGATGGGCCCCCAGCCCAGGGCCCGGGAGGGGCAGGCGGCGACGCAGGCGGGGTCCTCGCCCTCGGCGCGGTAGTCGGCGCACATGTCGCACTTGGACATGTGCCCGGTCTCGGGGTTGAACTGCGGCGCGGAGTAGGGGCAGGCCCACTCGCAGTAGCGGCAGCCGACGCACTTGTCCTCGTCGATGGTCACCACGCCGTCCTCGCCCTTGTGCATGGCGGTGGTGGGGCAGACCTCCACGCAGATGGGGTTGGTGCAGTGGTTGCAGGCGATGGAGGTGTAGTAGGCGAACACGTTGGGCACGAACGTGTCGCCGTGCTGCTGCCAGGTGCCGCCGGAGTACTCCGCGACGCGGCGCCAGGTCACGCCCACGGGCAGGTCGTTCTTGTCCTTGCAGGCCACCGAGCAGGCCTTGCAGCCGGTGCACAGGGTCTGGTCGAAGACGAAGCCGAGCTGGGTCATGGTCTCTTCCCTCAGGCCTTCTCGATGTTGACGAGTGTGGTGTGCTGGGCGTTGCCCTTGGCGATCGCCGTCGGCCGCCAGCTGGTCAGCGTGTTGACCGAGCCGCCGACGTCCACGCCCTTGGCGTCGGGGCGGTACCAGGCGCCCTGCGGCACCGAGACGACGCCGGGGGCGATGCGCGGGGTCACGCGCGCCGGGAGCTGGATGCGGCCGCGGTCGTTGAAGACCTGGACGACGTCGTCGTTGGCGATGCCACGCGCCTGGGCGTCCACCGGGTTGATCCACACCACCTGCGGGTGGGCCTCGCGCATCCAGTCGACGTTGCCGTAGGTGGAGTGGGTGCGCTGCTTGTAGTGGTGCCCGATGCACTGCAGCGGGTACGCGGCGTTCGCCCGCGCCTCCTCGGCGCCCTCCCACGTGGCGACGTGCTCGGGGATGGCGGTGATCTTGTCGCCCTCGGGCAGCTCCCAGGTCTTCGCCATCTCCCACAGCGGCGTGGAGAAGATCTCGATCTTGCCCGAGGGGGTGGTCAGCGGGTTGGCCACCGGGTCCGCGCGGAAGTCCTGGAGCCCGACGTAGCTCTCGCCCTTGACCTTCCACACGCCCATCTCGCGCAGCTCCTCGAAGGAGGGCAGCTCGGGGATGGCCTCGCGGCTCTCGTCGACCACCTGGCGCACCCAGTCCTCCTGGGTCTTGCCCTCGGTGAACTGCCGCTCGACCCCCAGGCGCCGGGCGATCTCGGTGCACATCTCGTAGGTGGTCTTGCAGTCGTACAGCGGCTCGATGACCTGGTCGGCGAGGATGGTGTAGCCCATGCTGCCGGCGCTGCCCTGCTGGACGACGTCGAGCTGCTCGGCGTTGGAGGCGTCGGGCAGGATGATGTCGGCGTAGCGGGCCGAGACGGTCATCTGGGTGTCGACGACGACGATGAGCTCGCACTTGGTGTCGTCCTCGAGCAGCTTCACCGTGCGGTTGATGTCGGCGTGCTGGTTGACCAGGGCGTTGCCGGCGTACTGCCAGATCATCTTGATCGGCACGTCGAGCTTGTCCTTGCCGACGACGCCGTCCTTGAGCGCGGTCATCTCCGGCCCGTGGTCGACGGCGTCGGTCCAGCCGAACACCGAGATCGACGTCTCCACGGGGTTCTCGGTGACCCACGGGTTGGCCATGGGCAGGGAGTAGGAGCCCTCCCGCTCGCCGGTCCCGCCGCCCGGGATGCCGATGTTGCCGGTCATCGCGGCGAGGGTGAAGATCGCCCGGGCCTGGTTCTCGCCGTTGGCGCTGCGCTGCGGGCCCCAGCCCTGGGTGATCGCGCACGGCTTGGCGCCGGCGATCTCCCGCGCGAGGCGGGTGATGGTGGCGGCGGGGACGCCGGTGATGGACGCCGCCCAGGCGGGGGTCTTCGGGGTCTTGTCCGGCCCGTCGCCCAGGATGTACGAGCGGTAGGAGTGGCCCGCCGGGATGCCCCCGGGCATGTGCTCCTCGTCGAAGCCCTGGCAGTAGGTGTCCAGGAAGGCCTGGTCGTGGAGCTTCTCGGTAATCATCACGTGGGCCAGGCCGGCCACCAGGGCGGCATCGGTGCCCGGGCGCACCGGCACCCACTCGTCGGCGACGCCCAGGGCGGTCTCGGTGTAGCGCGGGTCGATGACGATGGTGCGCACGCCGGTCGCCTTCTTCGTCTGCTGGGTGACGAAGGTCTCCCCGCCGCCGCTCATGCGCGTCTCGTGCGGGTTGTTGCCGAACATGACCTGGAGCTGGGAGTGCTTGGCATCGTCGAAGGAGTTCGACCCGATCCAGGACCCGAACGTGAACGGCGCAGCCTGCTCGATGTTCGCGGCGCTGTAGTCGCCGTAGTGGTTGAGGTAGCCGCCCACGCAGTTCATCAGTCGCGCGAAGGGCGTGGCGATCGGCGGCCAGCTGCAGGCGATGGTCCCGCCGATGGTGCCGGTGCCGTAGTTGAGGTAGATCGACTCGTTGCCGTAGTCCGTGATGAGCCGCTCGATGGTCCGGGCGATCTCGTCGAAGGCCTCCTCCCAGCTGATCTCCTCCCACTCGCCGGCGCCGCGGGCGGTGCCGGGCTTGCGGCGCATGGGGGTCTTGAGCCGGTCGGGGTTGTAGATGCGGTGGCGGATGGACCGCCCGCGCACGCAGGCACGGATCTGCTGGGTGCCGATGGCGTCGTCGCCGGTGTTGTCCGGCAGCACGCGCACGATCTGGCCGTCCTTGACCTCCATGCGCAGCGGACAACGGGAGCCGCAGTTGACCACGCACGCGGACCACACCGTCTTGTCCACGTCGCGCGCGGTGAGGGTGGCGGCGTTGGCGCGGCCCACCCCGGGGAGGACGCCGAGGGAGGCCCCGGCGCCGACGAGCGCGGCGCCGCCTCCCGCGGCGGCGGACCACTTGAGGAACGACCGGCGCGGGACCGTTCTCGGGCGAGACTGCTGGGTGGGAGGCATCGGGGGTCCTCTCGCGACGTTGGGGGCTTCGGTAACGCCCTCATCGTCGCGGGCCCGACCCCCCGGAATGGTGGGGCGATGGTCCCGGCCGAAATGTCATCACACCGTTGCGTAAATCGTTTCGGTGTCGAATTTGTCCCCGTTGTGGCCAGGCGCCCGCCGTCGTCGAGCGGGCGGGGAGATCGCGGTATGCCAGCGATTCGCCGCCTCGGCGGCGAAGGCGCGGCGCGGCGCAGGCCGCCGCATTCTTCCCGGTGCGGTGATGCATTCGGTGAACGGGGCCTGACATTCCTCCGGGAAAAAGGTGGGCCCCGCCGTCGGCGACGGCGAGGCCCGGGTTGGGGGACGGCGGTCAGCCGCCGGCGAAGGGCGGAAGGACGTCGACGGCGACCGTCGTGCCCGTCTCCGTCAGCCGGCGGTCGCGGTCCTCGCGCACGACGCCGTCGACGAGCAGCGAGGAGATGCTCAGGACGCGGGCGAGCGCCGGGCCGCGGGCCGTCAGTCCCGCCACGAGGTCGGCAGCGGTGGCGCCGTCGGGCAGGGCGACGTCCTCGGCGGCGGTGCCGGCGGCCTCGGCCGCCGCGGCGAAGTAGCGCACGCGGGCGATGAGGGTGGCCGTGCGGGCGGGGGCGGGAGTGGTCACGTCATCCTCCGATGGCACTCATGGGGCGCTGGGGCTGCAGGAAACCGGGGTCGTCGATGCCGTGGCCGGCGAGCTTGCCCCACATGGCGGTGCGCCACACGGCGGCGAGCTCGGCGTCGTCGGCGCCGCCGCGCAGCAGGGCGCGCAGGTCCGTCTCCGTGCGGGAGAACAGGCAGGTGCGGACCTGGCCGTCGGCCGTCAGGCGCGTGCGGTCGCACGCCCCGCAGAACGGCTGGGTCACCGAGGCGATGATGCCGACGGTGCCGGCGGGCAGGCCGTCCGCGGCGAGGACGTCGTACACCTCGGCCGGGGCGGCGCCGCGGGCGGCGGCGTCGCGGGGGAGCAGGGTGAAGCGCGCGCGGAGCAGCTCGAGGATCTCCGCCGCGGTGACCATGTCCCCGCGGTGCCACATCTCCGGCGGCCCGAGGGGCATCTGCTCGATGAAGCGCAGCTCGTAGCCGCGCCCGAGGGCGAAGGCGAGCAGGTCGGGCGCGTGGTGGTCGTTGAGGCCGCGCATGAGGACGGCGTTGATCTTCACCGGCGTCAGGCCCGCCTCGTCGGCGGCGGCGATGCCGGCGAGGACGTCGGGCAGCCGGTCGCGGCGGGCCAGGGTCGCGTAGGTCTGCCGGTCCAGGGAGTCCAGCGAGACGTTGACCCGGTTCAGGCCCGCCGCGGCCAGCGCGTGGGCCCGGTGGGCCAGGCCCAGCCCGTTGGTGGTCAGCGAGGTCTCCGGCACCAGGCCCTGGTCGGTGCGCAGCGCGCTGGTGGCGGCGACGATGCGCTCGAGGCCCTTGCGCAGCAGCGGCTCGCCGCCGGTGAAGCGCACCTCCCGGATGCCCAGGTGCTCGACGGCGACGGTGATGAGCCGGATGACCTCGTCGTCGGTGAGGACCTGCGGGGTGGGCAGCCAGTCGAAGCCCTCCGGCGGCATGCAGTACTCACAGCGCAGGTTGCACCGGTCGGTGAGGGACACGCGCAGATCGTGGGCGACGCGGCCGAAGCGGTCGACCAGCTGGGGGGTGTCCGGGCGGGCGGCGGCCCGCGGGTCGCCGCCGCGCTTGGCGGACGGCGTGGTGCCCGGCGCCGGGGCGGCGTCCGACGGCGCCGGGGCGGCGCCGGCGGGCGCGGGGGCGGCGGCGCCGCGGAGGCGGGGCAGCCCGAGCTCGACTGGCATTCCACCACTGTAGCCACCGTCACCTAGGACTTTCAGACGGGGAGCCGACGGCGGCGGGCCGCAGCCCGGGGTGCGCTTGTCTCCGGCGGGCCGCAGCCCGGGGTGCGCTTGTCTCCGGCGGGCCGCAGCCCGGGGTGCGCTTGTCTCCGGCGGGCCGGAGCCCGGGGTCAGCTGTCTTCGGGCAGGCCGAGCCAGCCGTGCCAGCCGTTGTGGAGCACGAGCCAGGCGAGCAGGCCGTACCCCGCCTGGCCGGGGTGGACGCCGTCGGAGGCGGCGACGTCCGCGTTCCACTGCTCGTGGGTGCGCAGCGGCTGGAAGGTCTCGACGTAGGGCACGTGCCGGCGCTGGCAGACGTCCGCGAAGGCGTCCGACAGCGCGGCGAGCGCCTCGCCGTCCAGATCCGTGCGCGGGGGCGGGCCGACGACGAAGCACCCGACCCGGGAGGCGGAGGCGGCGTCGAGGATGTTGGCGAGGTTGAGGCGGGAGCGGGCGAGGGAGAGGCCGTCCTCGAGGTCGGTGGCGCCCATTCCGAGCACGAGGCGGTTGTCCGCCATCGGGGTGAAGCGGCGCATGCACTCGGTCTCCCACCGGGCGGCGAGCTCGGTGGTGTTCTCGCCCGGGACGGGGAGCTGGGCGACGAAGGCCGGCTCCTCCGTGGGCGTGCGGGCCATGACCCGGCCCATCCAGCCGAGCGCCCGGGCGTCACCCATCCCGGCGCTGAGCTCGTCCCCGATCACGCAGATCCGTAGCTGGGCGTCGCCCAAGATCCCTCCTTCGCCGTCGTCCTCCCATCCTGCCCGGTGGCGGCGCGGGAGGCGGGGCGCCGCGCGGCGGTGTGGGTGAGATCGCCCGCGAGAGCGGCCGCCTCGGCACGGCGGGCGAGAACTGAACGGGTGCTGTCGGGCGACCGGCGCACCATGAGCGGTCCCTGTCGCCGCGGGCGCGAGGGGCGACCAGGGACTCAGTGCTGAGCCGCCGGCAGGTGATCGTTGGAAGCGAACCGCCAGGGGGCGGTGGGTCGAACGCTGGGGACCTGCGGCATGTACGGATATCACGACACATCCGCCAACGTCACGTTATCGTGACATGACTCCAGTGTCACGATATGCTGACACGGTGAAGCATGGTCCCGTACACACCCCTGCCGACCTGGGCCGCATCATCCGCGATGCGCGGCTGGAGGCGGAGATGACGCAAGAGGAGTTCGCCGACGAGCTGGGCGTCTCCCGCCAGTACATCTCCCAGCTCGAGAGCGGCAAGAGCTCGCTGCACGTCACTCGCCTGTTCAGCTGTCTCCGGCTGCTCGGTGTCCGCCTCGAAGCGCGCTGGGGCGAGGCGTGAGTCGCGGCCACCTGGAGGTGCACCTGTACGGCACCCACATCGGCGACATGACCCTTTCGGCCTGCTGTACCACTACGGCCGCGACACGATCGGGGCCCTCGACATCCGCCGGCCGGGCGAGCCGGAGGAAGCCGGCCAGTTGCGCCCCGCCTCGGAGGGCGACATCCGGGCGCTGCTGACGAGCTCGCCGGACGTGAAGGCCGACATCTACGGGCGTGTATCCCGGACGTCGCTTCCGGGTCTGCAACCGAAGGTGGGTCTCACGCTCACGCCGGCGGGCTGGGCCCTTCCGGGTGGCGGAGCGTTGTCGACCCACATCGTCAAGCTCGGCGCCGGGCCCGACACCGTGGCGGCTGACGTCATCGACACTGAGGTCGCCGTGCTCGACCTGGCCCGCCGAGCCGGATTCGAGGCCCCGCGTGCGTGGATCGAGTCGTTCGCGGGGGCCCGGGCCATCGTCGTCGAGCGGTTCGACCGCAAGGTGGCAGAGGAGGGGGTCGGCCGCATCCATCAAGAGGATGGGGCACAGGCGCTCGGGCTCAACACCGAGGACCTGGACCGGAAGTTCCAGCGCGGCGGGCGCGACCTGCCCTCGTGGCGGGCGCTGGCAGCGGTGCTCACCGACTCATTCTCCGAACCGGACGGGCTGCTGCGGCTGGTGACGTTCAAGCATGCGGTCGGCGACGTCGACTTCCATGCCAAGAACGTCTCGTTCCTGCGCCGCCCGGACGGCTCGATCAAGGTGGCGCCCGTGTACGACAGCGCCATGCACATGCACGAGCCCAGCGGCCACGACGGGCGCAGCGCGATCGAGATCAACGGCAAGTCCGACATGGATGCCATCGCCGCCGCCGACCTGGTCGCCGAGGCGGTCTCATGGCCGATCCCGGAGCGCCGAGCGCAGCGCATCGTCGCGCAGACCCTCGAGCGCCTCGTGGTGGCGCTGGACGAGATCTCCCCGTCCGACCATCCCGGTGTCGGCGACCGAGCCTGGAGGGTCGTGCGTGATCGCGCCGACCGGCTCTCGGCGGAGTCGCTCAAGACGGCGAAGACGATGACGAAGAGGAATGTGTCCAGACCGATCCGCGGCTGAAGCCGGGCGACGGACCATGGTTCCGAGCCGGCATCCCCACGTCGCCTCGGCAGGAGGCCTTGGTGCGCGCGTGCTCGGGCGCGGACAGACGAAGGGCCGGGCCGGACATGTCGTCCGGCCCGGCCCTCCGCTGGTCACGGAGATGCTGTCTCAGCGAGGAGATGACATCTCACGACGCTTCTGGCGGTCAGCGGGCGAAGGCCCGGTCCATGAGCTCGCCGTTCTCCTCCACGTGCCGCTTGTGCGACCCGGTCGACGGTGAGGCCGCCTCCGGGCGGGAGACCACCCCCAGCGACCGCCCGGCGAGCGCGCCCGGCAGGTGGTCCGAGACGTAGGTCCACGGCCCCTGGTTCTCCGGCTCGTCCTGGACCCACACCAGCTCGGCGTTCGGGAACTTCGCCAGCTCCTCGGCGATCTGGCCGTGCTCGAGCGGGTAGAGCTGCTCGAGGCGGACGATGGCGACCGTGGGGTCTTCGTCCTTGAGCCGGCGGGCGGCCAGGTCGTAGTAGACGCGGCCGGAGCACAGCAGGACGCGCCGGACCTGCTCGGCGCCGTCGCGCACCCGCTGCTCCACCTCGCCGATGACCGGGCGGAAGGTGCCCTCGGTGAAGTCCTCCACCGCGGACGCCGCGGCCTTCAGGCGCAGCAGCTGCTTGGGGGAGAACACGATCAGCGGCTTGCGCGGGCGGGCGTAGGCCTGCCGGCGCAGCAGGTGGAAGTGGTTGGCCGGCGTCGACGGCTGCGCCACCACCATGTTCTCCTCCGCGCACAGCTGCAGGTACCGCTCGATGCGGGCGGAGGAGTGGTCCGGGCCCTGCCCCTCGTATCCGTGCGGCAGCAGCAGCACGAGGGAGGAGCGCTGGCCCCACTTCTGCTCGGAGGAGGAGATGAACTCGTCGATGACGATCTGCGCGCCGTTGGCGAAGTCGCCGAACTGCGCCTCCCACAGCACCAGGGCGTCCGGGCGCTCGACCGAGTACCCGTACTCGAAGGCCATGGCCGCGTACTCGCTCAGCGAGGAGTCGTAGATCCAGAACTTCGCCTGGTCAGGGGTGAGGTACAGCAGCGGGGTCCACTCGTCACCGGTGCGGTGGTCGTGGAGGACGGCGTGGCGCTGGGTGAAGGTGCCGCGGCGGGAGTCCTGGCCGGCCAGGCGCACCGGGGTGCCCTCCATGAGCAGCGAGCCGAAGGCGAGGATCTCGCCGAAGCCCCAGTCGATGCCGCCCTCGCGGGACATCAGCTCGCGCCGCTCGAGGAGCTTGCGCAGCTTGGGGTGGACGTCGAAGCCCTCCGGCGGGCGCACGTGCGCCTGGCCGATGCGCTCGAGGACCTCGGCGGGCACGGCGGTGCGCCAGCCCACCATCGTCCCGGCGTCCTCGTGCTGGGACTCGGGCCGCTCCAGCCCCTGGACCTGCTCGCCCGACTCCGGCGGGGTCCACCCGCCCTCGCGGGTCTCGGTGAAGGCCCGCTCGAGCTCGCGCTGGTAGTCCTGCAGGGCCGCCTTGGCCTGCTCCTCGGTGAGGTCGCCGCGGCCGACGAGGGACTCGGTGTACAGGGCCCGCACCGAGCGCTTGTTCTCGATGAGGGAGTACATCACCGGCTGGGTCATCGAGGGGTCGTCGCCCTCGTTGTGCCCGCGGCGGCGGTAGCACACCATGTCGATGACGACGTCCTTGTGGAAGCGCTGGCGGTACTCGAACGCCAGCTCCGCCACCCGGGCCACCGCCTCCGGGTCGTCCCCGTTGACGTGGAAGACCGGGATCTGCAGGCCCTTGACGATGTCGGTGGCGTAGTAGGACGACCGCGAGCTCGACGGGCCGGTGGTGAAGCCGATCTGGTTGTTGACGATGATGTGCACCGTGCCGCCGGTGCGGTAGCCGCGCAGCTGGGACAGCTGCAGCGTCTCGGTCACCACGCCCTGGCCGGCGAACGCGGCGTCGCCGTGGATCATCACCGGCATGACGGAGAAGCCCTGCTCGCCCAGGTCGATCCGGTCCTGCTTGGCGCGCACCACGCCCTCGATGACGCCGTCGGCGGCCTCGAGGTGGGAGGGGTTCGCGGCGAGGTAGACCTTGGTCTCGACCCCGTCCGGCGCGGTGAACTTCCCGACCGTGCCGAGGTGGTACTTCACGTCGCCGGAGCCCTGGACCGTGCGCGGGTCCTGGTTGCCCTCGAACTCGGAGAAGATCTGCCGGTAGGACTTGCCCGCGATGTTCGCCAGCACGTTGAGCCGGCCGCGGTGGGCCATGGCGATCCCGACCTCGTCCAGGCCCTCCTGGGCGGCGCCGGTGAGCAGCACGTCCAGCAGCGGGATGAGGGACTCGCCGCCCTCGAGGGAGAACCGCTTCTGGCCGACGTACTTCGTCTGCAGGAAGGTCTCGAACGCCTCGGCGGCGCCGAGCTTCTTGAGGATCTGCAGCTGCTGCTCGCTCGACGGCTTGGCGTAGGGCCGCTCCAGGCGGTCCTGGAACCACTGGCGCTGGGTGCGGTCGGCGATGTGCATGTACTCGATGCCGACCGTGCGGCAGTACGCGTCGCGCAGCTGGTTGAGGATGTCGCGCAGGCTGGCGCGCGCGGTGCGGCCGAACCCGCCGGTGGGGAACTGGCGCTCGAGGTCCCACAGCGTCAGCCCGTAGTTGGTGATGTCCAGGTCCGGGTGCCGGCGCTGACGGTAGGCCAGCGGGTCGGTGTCGGCGATGAGGTGCCCGCGGGAACGGTAGGCGTGGATGATCTCCGCGATCCGCGCCGGCTTGCCCAGCTCGTTGTCCGGGCTGTACTCGACGTCCTGCATCCAGCGCACGGGCTCGTAGGGCACGCGCAGCGAGGTGAAGACGCGGTCGTAGAAGCCGTCGGTGCCGAGCAGCTTGGTCTCGATGATCTTGAGGAACTCGCCCGACGCCGCGCCCTGGATGATGCGGTGGTCGTAGGTCGAGGTGAGGGTGAGGACCTTCGAGACGCCCAGCCGCGCGAGCGTGGCGGGGGAGGACCCGGCGAACTCGGCCGGGTAGTTCATCGCGCCGACGCCGATGATCGTCCCCTGGCCCTTCATGAGGCGCGGGATGGAGTGCACGGTGCCGATGCCGCCGGGGTTGGTCAGCGAGATCGTCGTCCCGGCGTAGTCCTCCAGCGTCAGCTTGTTGTTGCGCGCCTTGCGGACGAGGTCCTCGTACCCGGCCCAGAACTGGGCGAAGTCCATCTCGTCGGCGGCCTTGACGGAGGGCACCACGAGGGAGCGGGTGCCATCCGGCTTGGGCAGGTCGATGGCCAGGCCGAAGTTGACGTGCGCGGGCTGGAAGACGGCCGGCTTGCCGTCCTCGGTCTGCGCGTAGGAGTAGTTCATGTCCGGCATCTCGGCCAGCGCCTCGACCATGGCGAAGCCGATGAGGTGCGTGAAGGAGATCTTCCCGCCGCGCGAGCGCGCCAGGTGGTTGTTGATGACGATCCGGTTGTCGATCATCACCTTGGCCGGCACGGCCCGCACGGACGTGGCGACCGGCACCTCGAGGCTGGTCTCCATGTTCTGCACGGTGCGGGCGGCGACGCCGCGCAGCTTGACCGTCTCGTCCTGGGTCTCGGGGTGCACCGCCGCGGCCCGGGTCGCGGCGAGCCGCTCGGCGTAGGGCGACGTCGGCGGCTGGGCGGCCACCGGCGGGGCCGGCGGCAGGTCGGCCCGCACGGTCTCGGTGGCCGGCTGCTGGGACCGGGCGTCGACGTGCAGGCCGGGCTCGCGGGTGACCGCGGCGTCCGGGCGGCTGACCGGCGCCGCGTCGGCCGGGGCACCGGGGTCGCCGGGGGCCGGCCGGCTCGCCGGCGGCGCGGCCGGGGCCTGACGGGCGGGGGAGGTGGTGGTGGCAGTGCCGCCGTTGCCGCCGCCGTCGTAGTCCTCGAAGAAATCCCACCACGCGGGATCGACGGACTTCTTGTCCTTGCGGTACTTCTCGTAGAGCTCCTCGATGAGCCATTCGTTGGCGCCGAAAGCAGCCATGGGGTCGTGGTGTTCCTGCGTGGACACTCGGAGATCGCCCTCTTCCAGGGGGTGTGACGAAGATCCCTACAACCCTAGGCGATCTGCGCTCCGGACCTCGCATCGACGGCCCGCTTCCAGGGGTTTTCGGGCGCTCTCGGGGGGCAGTGCGGGGGCGGGACCAAGCGGGGGTCAAGCCGTCGTCACAAGTGACTAGGACCTTGGTCCGGGGTCGGTGTGGGCGGTCGGTCGGCCCCGCCGGGCTCGGCGCGTCAGCCCTGCCGGTCCGCCCGCGGGCCCCGCGCGGGCAGCCGCACCCGGATCGTCGCGCCCTCGCCCGGCGCGGAGTCGACGACGGCGATGGTGCCCCCGTGCAGGGAGACCGCCCACCGGGCGATGGCGAGCCCCAGCCCGGTGCCGCCGGTGGCCGGCCCGGTGCCCGTGGTGCTGCCGCGCTGGAAGCGGCCGAAGATGCGTTCGCGCTCGGCGGCGGGGACGCCGTCGCCCTGGTCCACGACGTCGATGACCACGTCCTGGCGCCGGGCGCCGAGCCCGGCGCGCACCGTGACCTCGGAGCCGGGCGGGGTGTGCCGGGCGGCGTTGTGCAGGAGGTTGGCCAGCACCTGCGACAGCCGCGCGGCGTCGGCGCGCACCCGCAGGTCCGGCGGGGTGACCTGGACGCGCCAGCGCACGTCCCGGCCCGCGGCCCGGGCCGCGCCGGCGACCTGCTCGACCACGTCGTCGACGAGCTCGCGCACCGCGAGGTCGGCGAGGTCCAGGCCGACCGCGCCCGCCTCCAGCCGGGACAGGTCCAGCAGGTAGGTGACCAGCTCGCCCAGCCGCTCGGTCTGGGCCAGGGCGGCGCCCAGCGTGGCGGCGTCGGCGGGCACGACGCCGTCGACCATGTTCTCCAGCTGCGCACGCAGGGCCGCCACCGGGGTGCGCAGCTCGTGCGAGACGTTGGCGACCATCTCGCGGCGCAGCCGGTCCTCGGAGGCCAGGTCGTCCGCCATGGAGTTGAACGCCTCGGCGAGCTGACCGACCTCGTCACGGCTGGTGGCCCGCACGCGCCGGGAGTAGTCCCCGCGCGCCATCGCCCGCGCGGCCGCCGTCATCTCGCGCAGCGGGGAGGTCATGCCCCGGGCCAGGACCTGGGTGAGCACGAGCGCGCCGACGATGGCCAGCGGGAACGTCCGCGAGGGCCCCAGGTGGTGGTACAGCCCGATCCACGTGAGGAACGCCGCCGCGCTCACCGTGGCGGCGACGAGCACGCCGAGCTTGGTCTTGATGGACCGCAGCCGGTCCAGCGGGCGCGGCACCAGCCGGCCCACGCCCTCACGCATCGCGGACGGGGGCCGGCCGGGTCGGCTCCAGGGCGTAGCCGACGCCGTGGACGGTGCGCACGAGGTCGGCGCCGAGCTTGCGGCGCAGCGCCTTGACGTGGGAGTCCACCGTGCGGGTGCCCGAGGCGTCGACCCAGTCCCACACCTCCTCGAGGAGCTGCTCGCGGCTGAGCACGCTGCGCGGGCGCCGGGCCAGGCACACCAGCAGCTCGAACTCCGTCGGCGTGAGGTGCGCCTCGCGGCCCCCGCGGGCGACGCGGTGCTGGTCGGTGTCGATGACGAGGTCGCCCAGGACGAGCGGGGTGCGGGGGTCCGGCCCGGCCTCGGCGCGCGTGCGCTCCCGCTCCACCCGGCGCAGCAGCGCCTTGAGGCGGGCGACGAGCTCGCGCATGGAGAAGGGCTTGGTCATGTAGTCGTCGGCGCCCACGCCCAGGCCCGCGAGCATGTCGGCCTCGTCGTCGCGGGCGGTGAGCATGAGCACCGGCACCGCCCGCTCGGCCTGGATGCGCCGGCACACCTCCAGCCCGTCCAGCCCCGGGAGCATGACGTCGAGGACGACGACGTCGGGCGCCGCCGACCGCGCGGCGGCGAGGGCGGCCGGGCCGTCCACCGCCAGGTGGACCCGCCAGCCCTCGGCCTCGAGACGGTGGGCGATCTGGGTGGCGATGTCCGGCTCGTCCTCGACGACGAGGACCGCCGGCGTGACCGGTCCCTGCGGCGCTGTGCTCATGGGCCGAAGCGTGGCACACCGGCCCGCGCGGGACCTGGACGACGGGACCTCCCGTGCCGGGGCTGCCCGCCCTCGTAGAATCTCCCTCACCATGCGACGCTCCCGCCGCGGTCGACATTGCGACCCTCCTGATCCCGCCCGACCCGCCGCCCCGACCGCCGGCCGCCCCGCGCGCCGCGCTGCCGCCCTCCCGCCCGGGGGTGCGGCGTGCTGACCGAGTGGTTGCTCGTCCTGCTCGGCGTCGTCCTCACCGCCGGCACCGCCGTGTTCGTCGCCGCGGAGTTCGCCCTCGTCGCGCTCGACCCGGGCACCGTCGAGGGCCGGGCCGCGGCCGGGGACCGGCGCGCCGCCCGGGTGAGCCGGGCCCTCAAGCGGCTGTCCCTGGAGCTCTCCGGCGCCCAGGTGGGCATCACGCTCACCACCATCCTGCTCGGCTACACCACCCAGTCGGCGCTGGCCGCCCTGCTCGTCGGCCCGCTGGGCGACGCCGGGCTCGCCCAGGCCGCGGCGACCGCCACCGCCGTCGTGCTCTCGCTGGTCGCGGTCAACACCTTCTCGATGGTCTTCGGCGAGCTGGTGCCCAAGAACCTCGCGCTGGCCGACCCCCTCGCCACCGCCGGCCTCGTCGCGCCCGTGCAGGCCGGGTTCACCCGCGCGCTGCGCCCGCTCATCACCGCGCTCAACGACTCCGCCAACGCGATCCTGCGCCGCTTCGGCGTCGAGGCGGCCGAGGAGCTCTCCGGCGGCCGCTCCGCCTCCGAGCTCGCCGCGCTCGTGCGCCGCTCCGCCGAGCAGGGCACCCTCGACGTCTCCACCGCCACCCTGCTCACCCGCTCCATCGGGCTGGGCGCGCTGACGGCGGTGGACGTCATGACCGACCGCACGCGGCTGCACACCCTCACCCGCGCCCAGAGCGCGGCGGACGTCGTCGCCCTCGCCCGCGCCACGGGCCACTCCCGCTTCCCGGTCATCGGCGACGACAGCGACGACATCGTCGGGCTCGTCCACCTGCGCCGGGCCATCGCCGTGCCGTACGAGCGGCGCGGCGAGGTGCCGGTGGCGTCGTCGTCCCTCACGGTCCCCGCCCCGCGGGTGCCCGAGACCCTCGCCCTGGCCCCCCTGCTGGTCCAGCTGCGCGACTCCGGGCTGCAGATGGCCGTCGTGGTCGACGAGTACGGCGGCACCTCCGGCGTGGTCACCCTCGAGGACGTCGTCGAGGAGATCGTCGGCGACGTCGCCGACGAGCACGACCGCCGCCGCTCCGGGGTGCACGCCGGGCCGGGCGGGACCTGGGTGGTCCCCGGCGTGCTGCGCCCCGACGAGCTCGGCCACAAGACCGGGCTGTGGGTGCCCGACGACGGCCCGTACGAGACCCTCGGCGGGCTCGTGATGGACCGGCTCGGGCGCGTGCCGCGCGCCGGGGACGAGGTCCGGGTGGCCGGCGCCGTCCTGCACGTCGAGCAGATGGACGGCCGTCGGGTCGACCGCCTGCGGGTGTGGCCGGAGGCGGCATGAGCACCTCCACCGCCCTGCTCGTGGGCCTGCTGCTGCTTGCCGGCAACGCCTTCTTCGTCGGCGCCGAGTTCGCCGTCATGTCCGCCCGCCGCAGCCGGGTCGAGCCGCTGGCCGAGCGCTCGCGGGCGGCGCGCACCGTGCTGTACGCGATGGAGAACGTCACCCTCATGCTCGCCTGCGCGCAGCTCGGGGTGACCTTGTGCTCCACCGGGCTGGGCGCCGTCGCCGAGCCGGCCATCGCCGGCCTGGTCGAGGCGCCGCTGGTGGCGGTCGGCCTGCCCGCCGGCGCCTCGCACGTCGTCGGCTTCACCCTCGCCCTGGCCCTCGTCGTGTACCTGCACGTGGTGATCGGCGAGATGGTGCCCAAGAACCTGTCGGTGACCTCCCCGGAGCGCGCGGCGCTGCTGCTCGCCCCGCCGCTCGTCGCGCTGTCGAAGGTGCTCCACCCGGTGATCGCCGGCCTCAACTGGTTCGCCAACGTCTTCCTGCGCCTCGTCGGCGTCGAGCCGAAGGACGAGGTCGCCTCGGCCTTCACCGCCGAGGAGGTGGGCGCGATCGTCGAGCGCTCGCGGGCCGAGGGGGTGCTCCAGGACGACCTCGGGCTGCTCACCGGGGCGCTGGAGTTCTCCGCGGAGACCGCCTCCCGGGTCATGGTCCCGCTGGCCTCGCTGGTGACCCTGCCGCTGGGCTGCACCCCCGAGGAGGTCGAGCGGGAGGTGGCCCGCACCGGCTACTCCCGCTTCCCGCTGGTCGGCGAGGCGGGCGAGCTGGCCGGGTACCTGCACGTCAAGGACGTCCTCTACGCCGACGACGATGCGCGCGCCCGCCCGGTGCCCTCCTGGCGGGTGCGGGCGCTGGCGTCGGTGGCGCCGGCGGACGAGGTCGAGGACGCGCTCGGGGCGATGCAGCGCTCCGGGGCGCACCTGGCGTCCGTGGTCGACGACGGCGCCGTCGTGGGCGTCGTGTTCCTCGAGGACATCCTCGAAGAGCTCGTCGGCGAGGTGCGCGACTCGATGCAGCGGGAGCAGTCCCGCGGCTGACCGCGGGTCGTCGTTTCGCGGCGGCCGACCGTGGATGTGACGTGCACCACACATTCGGGACCGATGTCGTCCTTTGCGGTTGTCCGGGTAAAGCTCCAGGTGGCGGGCTTGTCAGCGCCCTGGCTCGGTTGTGCACAGGTTTTGGACTCACATGTTTGTCGTCCGTTACTGTTCCGTGACAAGCCACCCCTCGGGGCTCGCCCCGACCGTAGTTCCGCTCGGCCTCCGGCCGAGTTCCCTCCGGAGGTCGTACGAATGTCAGGTCCTGCTGTGCCCGCACCACAGGCACCGCTGACCCGTCGACAGATCCGTGAGGCGGAACGCGCCCGGGAGGCCGCCGCGCCCGCGCCGGCCTCTACGCCGGCCCCGGCCCCGGCCGCGGCCGCCGCCGCGACGCCGTTCCCGACCCGCAGCAGCCTCCGGGCGGCCGAGCGCGCCCGGGCCGCCGCGGGCGCGGGCCACGAGGCTGTCGCTGCCGCCCCCGCCGTGGCTGCCGCCGGTACACCCGCCGAGGCGGCCGCCGCCGACGCCCCGCACGCCGCCGCCGCCCCGACGCCGGCCGGTGCGCCGCCGGCGCCCGCGCAGGCCGTCCGCACCCGCGCCGCCGCCCGCCGCGCCGGGCAGGAGGCGGTCAGCCGGCCGGACCCCGCGGACGCCGGAGCGCCGCCGGTTGGGGAGCAGGAGCTCACCGCCGGGTCGGCGCCGTCCGCCGAGCGGGCCGACCGCACCCCTACCGAGGTGCTGATCCACCAGTCGCACACCCGCCCGGCCGCGAGCCGGCGGGCGCTGCGCGAGCACGCCGCCCACCCCGTCACGCACGGTCGCACCCGTGGCTGGGCACCGCGCGCCGCCGTCCTCGGCGCCCTCGGGGCGCTGACCATCGTGGCGCCGCTGACCGGGCTGGCCGGGCCGGACGAGGCCTCCTCGGCGCAGGCGCTGACCGCGGTCGACACCGAGGCCAGCCTGCTCGACCTGCTGGACGCCCAGTCCGCCGCCACCGCGCTGGCCGCCGCGCCGGCCAGCCTGCTCGCCGACCCCGGCGCGGCCAGCCGCGCCGCCGCGCTGCAAGCCTCCCGGGCGGACGACCGCGACGCCCTCACGTGCACCCCTGACGGCGCGAACGGCGTGCGCGCCGCGGTGACCGAGCGCGAGACACAGGTGGTCATGCCGGTCGCGGCCGGCGCCTACCGCCTGTCGTCCTCCTACGGCTACCGCAACAGCCCGTTCACCGGCTACAGCATGCACCTGGGCGAGGACTTCTCCGCCCCGCTGGGCACCGCCATCCACGCCGTCGCCGACGGCACCGTCGACTACGTCGGGGTGGGCAAGGACGGCCGCTCGAGCATGCTCGTCGTCCTCAAGCACGAGATCGGCGGCCAGACCTTCTACAGTTGGTACGTCCACATGTACCCCAACGGCATCCACGTCCGGGAGGGCCAGCAGGTCCGCGCCGGGGACGTCATCGCCGAGGTCGGCAGCAACGGCAACTCCACCGGTCCGCACCTGCACCTCGAGATCCACGCCGCCGACGACAAGACCACACTCGACCCGCTGACCTGGCTCAAGGAGCACGGCGCCGTCGACGTCGCCGCGCTCTGCTGACGAGCGCCCTCGACGCTCCTTCACTCGCGCGCGCCGCTCGACGACGGCGTTACCTCGCGCCACCTCGACGACGGCGTCACCTCGCGCCACTTCGACGACGGCGCCACGTCGGCGACGGTGCCACCCGAGACCCGCCCCCGCTGGTGCGCCCCCACACATCCGGTCCGGCGGAGGCCACCGCGGCGTCCACCTCCGCGCCCCGCCTCTGCGGAGGGCAATCGTCCGGAAGGTGGGTGAGGCGGACATTCCGCTCGTGGGCTTTGTGGTGATCGACCACATGGCCCGACTCCGGGCCTGTTTCTAACGTTCCCCATGCCTCGCCGTGCCCGGTGGGGCCGGCAACGAAGCCAGGGAGGAACGCGTGACGTCGAGCACCGGTGCGGCGCTGCAGGCAAGCGGGCTGTCCAAGGAGTTCCGGGGGTTCCGGGCGGTCAGCGCCGTCGACCTCGAGGTGGCCGCGGGCAGCGTGCATGCGCTCGTCGGTCCCAACGGAGCCGGCAAGACCACGTTGTTCAACCTGCTCACCGGCTTCCTCAGGCCCACCGCCGGCTCCATCACCGTCTTCGGTGAGGACGTGACCGGCCTGCAGCCCGAGCAGATCGCCCACAAGGGCGTGGCCCGGTCGTTCCAGATCACCAGCCTGTTCGAGAACCTCAACCCGCGCGAGCACGTCGAGCTGGCGCTGCAGAGCCGCACCGGTCAGGGCGCGAAGTTCTGGCGCTCGGAGAAGCTGCTGGGCCGCTTCGCCGGCCGGGCGGGGGAGCTGCTCGACCTCGTCGGGCTCGCCGACCTCGCCGAGAAGCCGGCCGGGCTGCTCGCCTACGGGCAGAAGCGCGCCCTGGAGATGGCCATCGTGCTGGCGCTCGAGCCCAAGGTGCTCCTGCTCGACGAGCCGACGGCGGGCATGGGCATCGAGGACGTCCACCGCACGATCGAGCTCGTCCGGCGGATCGCCGAGGGCCGCACGGTGGTCTTCGTCGACCACAACATGCACGTGGTCGGCAGCCTCGCCGACCGGGTGACGGTGCTCCAGCAGGGGAAGGTCCTCGCCGAGGGCACCTACGACGAGGTTCGCGCCGACCCCCGGGTCGTCGCCGCCTACCTGGGGGAGGCCAGCCATGCTTGAGGTCCGCGGCCTGAAGGCCTGGTACGGCGAGGCGCAGGCGCTCGACGGCGTCGACCTCGACGTCGCCGAGGGCGAGGTGGTCACCCTCGTCGGGCGCAACGGCGCGGGCAAGACCACCTTGTTGCGCAGCCTCATCGGGCTGCACCGCCACGTCGCCGGCAGCGTCCGCCTCGCCGGCACGGAGCTGGCCGGCCTGCCGGCCCACCGCCGCGCCCGGCTCGGCCTGGGCTGGGTCCAGGACGACCGCGGCATCTACGCCAGCCTCGACGTCGAGGAGAACCTCCTGCTCCCGCCGGTCGTCTCCGACCGGGCGTGGCCGCTGGAGAAGGTCTACGAGGCCTTCCCCGTGCTCGCCGAGCGGCGCCGGGCCGCGGGCACCACCCTCTCCGGCGGCGAGCAGCAGATGCTCGCGATCGCGCGGGTGCTGCGCACCGGCTCCCGGCTGCTCCTCCTCGATGAACCCACCGAGGGGCTCGCGCCGGTGATCGTCCACCGCATCGGCGAGATCATCCGCGAGGTCAAGGCCGCCGGCGTGACCGTGCTGCTCATCGAGCAGAACGTGAAGTTCGCCGCCACGGTCGCCGACAGCCACTACCTCCTGGCCCAGGGACGCATCGTCGCCCACCTGGGCAACGAGGAGTTCCAGGCCCGCGAGGCGGAGCTGCTCGAGCACCTCGGCGTCTGACCGACCCCATCCACCGGCCGACCGCACCCACCGGCCGACCGCACCGACCGGCCCACCGACCGGCCCACCGACCGGCCCATCGACCGCACCGACCGGCCCATCGACGCACCGACCGGCCCATCGACCCATCGACCGACCACAGAGAGAAGGACCATGAGCAAGAAGCTTGCGGGTGGCGCCGCCACCCTGATGTCCGGAGCGCTCCTCCTGGCCGCCTGTTCCCAGGGCGGCCCCGCCAGCGCCGGCGGTGACTTCACCGACGACAAGGTCGTCATCGGCGTGCTCAACGACCAGTCCGGCGTCTACAAGGACCTCTCCGGCCCCAACAGCGTCAAGGCGGTGGAGATGGCCATCGCCGACTACAAGGAGAAGTACGGCGACAAGGCCGTGGTCGACACCATCGAGGTGGTCCAGGCCGACCACCAGAACAAGCCCGAGATCGCCAACACCAAGGCCCAGGAGATGTACGAGCGGCAAGGCGCCGACATCATCCTCGACGTGCCGGCCTCCTCGGCGGCGCTGGCGGTGGCCAGCCAGGCCGACTCGCACAAGAAGCTGCACGTCAACATCGGCGCCGCCACCACCGAGCTGACCGGCGCCCAGTGCAGCCCGTACGTCTACCACTGGGCCTACGACACCTACCAGCTCGCCAACGGCACCGGCACGACGGTGACCGAGAACGGCGGGAAGACCTGGCAGGTCATCTATCCCGACTACGCCTTCGGCCAGGACATGGAGAAGTCCTTCACCGCCGCCGTCGAGGGCGCCGGGGGCACCGTCGCCGGCAAGATCGCCACGCCCTTCCCCAACGACAACTTCTCCACCTTCCTCACCCGCGCCGCGGCCGAGAAGCCGGATGTCATCGGGACCATGCAGGCCGGCGGCGACCTCATCAACCTCGTCAAGCAGTACAACGAGGCCGGCCTGCGCGACCAGGGCATCAACCTCGCCGTCGGCCTGATGTTCATCACCGACATCCACTCCCTCGGCGTCGAGCAGTTCGAGGGCACCACCTTCACCGACGCCTGGTACTGGAACATGGACGACGAGTCCCGCGCGTGGGCCGACCGCTTCCAGGAGGAGACCGGCTCCCGCCCCTCCTTCGCGCACGCCGGCAACTACTCCGCCGCGCTGCAGTACCTCGAGGCCGTCCAGGCCGTCGGCACCGACGACGCCGACAAGGTGGTCGGGAACCTCGACGGCAAGGAGGTCGAGGACGTCTTCCTGCGCAACGGCAAGATCCGCGCCGAGGACCACCGCGTCATCCACGACGTCTACCTCGCCGAGGTCAAGGCGCCGTCGGAGGTCACCGAGGACTGGGACTACGAGAAGATCCTCAACACCATCCCCGCCGAGCAGGCCTTCCGGCCGGTCGCCGACTCCGCCGCCGCGGGCTGCAAGCTCGGCTGACCAACTGCGCTGTGCCGGGCGCCCGGGCGCCCGGCACACCGGGAGAGGTGAGGGGACGATGAACGAGATCCTGCAGTACACGGTCCAGGGCCTATCGGCGGGCAGCTTCTACGCCCTCGCCGCGCTGGGGCTGGCCGTCATCTTCGGTGTGCTGGGCGTGGTGAACTTCGCCCACGGCGCCTGCTACATGCTCGGCGCCGTCGCCGCCGCGGTCCTCCAGGACCTCCTGGGGTTGAGCTTCTGGTGGGCGCTGCTCGTGGTGCCGGCCCTGCTCTTCGTGTTCGGGGTGCTCATGGAGCGCCTCTTCGTGCGCTGGCTGCTGGCGCTGGACCCGCTGTACAACTTCCTGCTCACCTTCGGGCTGGCGCTGGTCCTGGTCGACCTGGTCAAGCGCCAGTACGGCGTGTCGGGACTGCCGTACACCCGCCCGGAGGTCTTGGGCGGGCAGCTCGTGCTCGGGAGCCTGCGGCTGCCCACCTACCAGGTCTTCGTCTTCCTCTTCTCGGTGCTCGTGTGCCTGGCGGTATGGCTCGTCATGACCCGCACCCGGATCGGGATGATCGTGCGGGCCTCCACCGAGCGGTCCGACCTGGCCCAGGCCCTCGGCGTCAACGTCGGCCGGTGGGTGACCCCGGTGTTCGGCTTCGGCATCGCCCTCGCCGGCCTGGCCGGGGTGCTGGCCGCACCCTTCCGCGCGATCACCGCGGACATGGGGTCGAGCTTCATCATCATCCTCTTCGCGGTGGTGGTCATCGGCGGGCTCGGATCCATCGTGGGTGCCGTCGTCGCCGGCTTCGTCGTCGGGCTGGCCGAGGCCTTCGGGCAGGCCTACATCGAGAAGTTCTCCCAGCTCGTGATCTTCGTGCTCATGGCCGCCGTGGTGCTCGTGCGCCCGGCCGGCCTCTTCGGACGGGAGGAGATGGCATGACCCAGTCCGCCGTGCTCCCCGAGACGACCGTCGAGGTGGAGGCGAGCGTCGCCCGCCGCCCGTGGCAGCGCTGGGCGCTGCTCGCCGCGGGGCTCGTCGTCGCCCTCACGCTGCCCTGGGTGATCTACCCGCCGGTGGCGATGGACATCGCCTGCTGGGCGCTGTTCGCCGTCGCCCTGGACATCCTGCTCGGCTATGGCGGGTTGCTCTCCTTCGGTCACGCCGCCTTCTGGGGCGGGTCCGCCTACGTCACCGGGCTCGTCGCGCTGAAGGCGGGCGTCCCCTTCCCGCTGGCGGTGCTCGCCGGCGCGCTCGCGGCCATGGTCCTCGCGCTGCCCGTGGGCTACCTGTCGGTGCGCCGGTCCGGGATCTACTTCGCCATGGTCACGCTGGCCTTCGCCCAGATGGTGTTCTTCGTCGTCAACCAGGGGGGCAAGGTCACCGGCGGGGAGAACGGGCTGCAGTCGGTGCCCACGTCGTTCTTCGGCATCGAGGCGGTGGAGACCGACTCGTTCTACTTCTACTACGCGGCCCTGCCGATCGTCGTGGCGGGGCTGTGGTTCGCCTGGCGGATCGTGCACTCGCCCTTCGGGCGGGTACTCGTCTCCATCCGCGACAACGCCCCGCGGGCGCGGGCCCTGGGCTACGACGTCGACAAGTACAAGGTCGCCGCGTTCGTCCTCTCCGCCGGGCTGGCAGGTCTGGCGGGCGGCCTGTACGCGATCAGCCACGGGTTCGTCTCCCTGCAGGAGGTCAACTGGACCACGTCGGGGAAGGTGGTGCTCATCACGGTCCTGGGCGGCATCGGCACCCTGTGGGGCGGCGTCGTCGGCGCGGCGATCATCATCACCCTGGAGGACCAGCTCGCCTCCTCCGGGTTCGAGGGGACCGGCACCATCACCGGCGCGGTGTTCGTCGTCGTCGTGCTCCTGTTCCGGCGTGGGGTGTGGGGCACGGCGCGGCACCTGCTGGCCCGCCGGCGCGAGTAGCGCGGCGCCGGCGTCGGCTGGCAGCGCGGGGGCGCGGCGTGCGGGCGGGTCCGGGACCGAGGCGGTCCCGGACCCGCGCGTCTGCGTGCTGCCCGCTCGGTGCGCCGACCGCGGGCCCCGATCACGCCTTGAGCGGCCGCTCGTGCCGCAGGCTGCCGTTCGCGTCCGGGCCTCAGGGCCGCAGCAGGTCCGCCAGCCGCAGCGCCAGCTGGACCTCGAGGAGCCGCGCGGGCTCGTTCCACCCCGCGCCGAGGAGCTGGGTGATGCGGTCGAGGCGCTGGGTGACGGTGTTGGCGTGGACGTGCAGGGCCGCGCCGGTGCGGCTGAGGTTCGACCCCTGCGCGAAGTAGGTCTGGAGGGTGCGGGCCAGCGCGGTGCCGCGTTCGGCGTCGTAGTCGAGCACCGGGCCCAGCACGGAGCGGACGTAGGCGCCGACGTCGCGGCGCTCGCCGAGCAGCAGCCCGACGAACCCGAGGTCCCCGGCCTCGGCGACGTCTCCCGTGCGCCCCAGCGCCAGCAGCGTGGCCAGGCAGCGGGCCGCCTCGGCGTGCGCGGCGGTGATGCCGGTGGTGCCCACCGCCGGGCCGGCGGCGCCGGCGGTGAGCCGGCGCCCGACGGCGTGCCCGACCTCCTCGCCGGCGAGCCGCGCGGCGGCGCGCGGCTCCAGCCCGGGCAGGACGAGCACGAGGCGGCCCTGGTGGACGGCGGAGAGCCCGTGGTGGCGCGAGGCGAGGAACTCGGCCGCCTGCGCCGCCCGGGTGCGGTCCCCGGCGATCTCGGCGACGACGACGGCGTGCGGGGCGTCGAGGTCGGCGCCGACGAGGCGGGCCCGCTCGCGCAGCACCTCGGGGTCGCGCTCGTCCTCGGCGAGGACGTCGAGGAGCAGCTCGCCGCGCAGCCGGCCCTCCGTCTCGGCGAGGCTGCGCCGGAAGAGCAGCAGCAGCGCGGTGACGAGGGCGGCGCGCTCGAGGATGCGCCGGTCGGCCTCGTCCAGCGGCTCCGCGCGGCGCAGCACGAGGGTGCCGAGGTGGTCGGCGCCGGCCGCCACGGGCGCGGCGCACAGGCCCGGGGCGAGGGCGGTCCGGCTGGCGGGCGAGATGCCCGCGAGCAGCGCCGCCTCGCCGTCCGGCGCCGCGGCGCCGGGGTCGGTGCAGGCCAGCACGTGCCCGGCGGGGTCGACCATGCGCACCTCGCCGCCGAGGACGGCGCGCAGCTCGCGGGCGACGTCCTCGACGTCCCCGCCCTGGAGCACCAGCGCGGTGAGGCGGTCGTGGGCGTCGGCGGCCCGTTCGACGCTGAGGGTGCGCGCCTGGAGCAGCTCGCCGGCCACGCGCAGGTCGTGCAGCGCCTGCTGGGTCTCGGCGAGCAGGCGGGCGTTGTCGATGGCGATGGCCGCGTGGGCGGCGAAGGAGACGAGCAGGGCGATGTCGTCGCGGCCGAACGGGCGCACGGTGCGGTTGGCGGCATAGAGGACGCCGATGACCCGCCGGCCCAGCAGCAGCGGCACCCCGACGATGGACTTCAGGCCCTCGTCGGCGACGGCGTCGTCGATGCCGCTGGTGTGGTCGAACCGGGCGTCCTCGAAGTAGCTCGGGGTGGCGTACGGCGTCGCGGTCTGGGCCACCAGGCCGCCCAGGCCGGCGCCGAGCGGCAGGCGCACCGCGCGGAAGAGGGCCGACGTCGCGCCGTCGGTCACCCGCATGTAGGTGTCGCCGGCCTCCTCGTCGTTGAGGGAGAGGTAGGCGACGTCGCTGTGCAGCAGCAGCCGCACCCGGTGCACGATCGCCGCGAGCACCTCGTCGACGTCTGTGAGCGCGGCCAGCGCCGCGGCCGTCTCGTACAGCGCGGCCAGCTCGCTCTCCCGGCGCCGCCGGCTCTCGAGCACCCCGCGCACCTGCAGCGCGAGGACCTTGGCGCGCTCGAGGGTGGCCAGGGTCGCCGGGTCGGCGCCCGCCGCGCGCGCCGCCAGCACCGGACCCTCGAACTCCACCGGGGCGGCGTCGCGCGCCAACAGCTCGAGGTACTCCAGTGTGGCCACGGGCCACATTGTTCCGGACTCGGGCGTGGCGCGGGCACGGGTGGCGGGCAGCGGCGCGCCGCGCGTCCCGGCGGGCATGGGGCGCGCCGACGGCGGCGGCGCCGGCCGGCGGGACTCGCCGGCGCGCTCGACGCCGCCCGGCGCGGTGCCCGGGGCCATTCAGCGCGCCGACCAGCCGCCGTCGAGCACGAGGTTGGTGCCGGTGATGAACGCCGCGTCCGGCGAGCACAGGTAGACGACGGCCGCGGCCACCTCCTCGGGCTCCAGCAGGCGCTTGATCGCGGAGTTCTGCAGCATGACCGTGCTGAGCACCTCCTCCTCGGAGATGCCGTGCACCCGCGCCTGGTCGCTGACCTGCTGCTCGACCAGCGGGGTGCGCACGTACCCGGGGTTGACGCAGTTGCTGGTCACCCCGTGCGGCGCGCCCTCGAGGGAGAGGACCTTGGACAGGCCCTCCAGGCCGTGCTTGGCCGAGACGTAGGCCGACTTGAAGGCGCTGGCCCGCAGCCCGTGCGCGCTCGAGACGTGCACGAGACGGCCCCAGCCGCGCTCGTACATGTGGGGGAGGGCCGCCCGCGCCAGGAGGAAGGGCGCCTCGAGCATGAGCCGCAGGATGAAGGCGAAGCGCTCGGGCGGGAACTCGTGCACCGGGGCCACGTGCTGGACCCCGGCGTTGTTGACGAGGACGTCCGCGTCGAGGCGGAGGTCCGCCAGGTCCTCGGTCCGGGCGAGGTCCACCGCCCACGGCTCCCCGCCGATCTCCTCGGCCAGCGCCCGCGCCCCCGCCGCGTCGCGGTCGCACACGACGACGTGGGCCCCGGCCGCGGCGAGGCGGCGCGCGACGGCGGCGCCGATCCCGCTCGCGGCGCCCGTCACGACCGCCCGCCTGCCCTGCAGGTCGACACCGTTGTCCTGGATCATGGCGAAAACCTACGGACGGGGCCGTGCCGGCTCGATGGTGCCGGGCCACATACTTCCGCGCCGCGGGGTGTGGCGGTCCCAACACCGCCCGGCCCGGCCCCCCATGGAGGAGAATAGGAACGTGAGTCGCACGTATCTCGAGGGCCCCGGTCCCATCGCCTTCGCCCACCGCGGCGGTGCCGGCGAGGTCGCGGAGAACTCCCGGGCGGCGGTGGAGCACACCCTGGCGCTGGGGCTCGGGTACCTCGAGACGGACGTGCGCGCCACGGCCGACGGCGTCGCCGTCCTGAGTCACGACCCCACCGTGGACCGCACCACGGACGGCACCGGGAGGGTCGACGAGCTGCCGTGGGCACGGCTGGCCGAGCTGCGCGACGCCTCGGGGGAGCGCCCGATGCGGCTGGACGAGCTGCTCGGGGACTACCCGACGCTGCGCCTCAACATCGACGCCAAGGACGACCGCGTGATCGACCCGCTGGTCGCGGCGATCGAGCGCGCGGGCGCCCACGACCGGGTCGGGCTGGCCTCCTTCTCCGACGCCCGCCTCGCCGCGCTGGGCGCCCGGTTGCCCGGGGTGGCCACGAGCCTGGGCCGGCGCGGGGTCGCCCGGCTCCTCGCCGCGGCCCGGGTCGGCCGCCTGGCGTCCGTCCCGGCCGCCGCGTGCGTCCAGGTGCCGGCGAGCTACCGCGGCCTGCCCGTCGTGACGCCCCGCTTCGTCGCGGCGGCCCACCGGCGGGGGCTGGCCGTGCACGTGTGGACCGTCGACGAGCCCGCCGAGATGATCCGCCTGCTCGACCTGGGGGTGGACGGCATCATCACCGACCGGCCGCGGGCGCTGCGCGACGTCCTCGACGGGCGCGGACCGTGGCACTGAGCGGGACGGACACGCCCGACCGGTAGTGTGCGCCGGACACCCTCCCTCAGAACTGGCGGCAAAATACTCCCATGACACTGGACGACAGGCGCATGGATCCCCGGACCCGGCGGACGCTCGCCGCGTTGCGCCACGCGCTGGCGACGCTGCTCGAGGAGGAGCCGCTGAGCCAGATCACCGTCTCGCAGCTGTGCCGGGTGGCCGGCATCCACCGCACCACCTTCTACAAGCACTTCGAGACCGTCGCCGACCTCGCCGCCACCGTGGTGCAGGAGCTCGGGCGCCGGGTGGTCGGGCCGCGCCGGTCCGACGACGGCACGCTGGTCTACCGGGACTGGCTCGCAGCCGTGCTCGAGCACGTCGCGGACAACCGACGGCTCTACGCCCGCCTCGTCGGCAGCGGCGGCGACGCGGCGCTCATGCGTGCCGTGGCCTGGCAGTTCCGGCTCCGCACGGACCGGTTCCTGCGTGACGCCGGGGCGGCCGCGGCGGGCGACCTGCCGGAGCTGTCCCGCGTGCTGGGCTACGGGTTCTACGGCGTCGTCGAGGCGCTGCTCGAGCACGACGACCCGGTCGACGTCGACGCGAGCGTCGGCCGGTTCCTCGCCACCGTCCCGCCGCCCGTGGCCCGGGCGCTGGACGCGTCGCCCGTGGTCCGGGAGCTGGACGCGGGGGGCCGGCTGGGGGCCTGATCGCAGCCGGCCGAGCGGCCGGCGGCGAGAAGCAGCCGAGCGGCCGTCGCCGAGAAGCGCAAGAGCCCTCGTCCCGACCGGGACGAGGGCTCTGCTCGTGCCCCCTACTGGATTCGAACCAGCGACCTTCTGCTCCGGAGGCAGACGCTCTATCCACTGAGCTAAAGGGGCGCGGCGTGATCGCGCTCTGCGATGTTACCAGCCGCCGGGCGGGTGGTTCACATCCGCCCGGCGGGGCGACAGCGCCCGACCCGGCGCCCTAGCCTGGGGCCGGACGCCTGCCGGGAGGCGGGTGCCGGTGCGCGCCGGGCCGGGCGAGGAGGAGGAGCGATGAGCCAGAATCCGCCGGAAGGCCCGGGTGAGCCGGACCCGCGCTCCCCCCTCACGCCGCCACCGGGGCAGTCGGGCATGCCGGTCGGCGGGGCGGAGAAGCCCCCACGGCGGCGTGCCTGGGTCGTCCCCACGGTGCTCATCGCCGTCGTCGTGATCTTCGCCGCACTCGCGGCCTACCTCTTCCTGCGCGACCGGGAGCAGACCCCCCAGGCGACGCCCTCGGTCTCCGCCACGCCGTCGGCCACGCCGACGCCCGACCGCCGCACCGTGAGCACCGACCCGCTCGAGCCCCGGCTGGACACCACCGTCGCCAACACGAGCTACAAGCTCACCCCCGAGGGCTGGGCCGCCGACCCCGACGCCGTCGCGGCCGGCGCCCGTGAGGCCTTCACGGGCACCTACTCCGACGGCACCACCGACGTCGCGGTCACCGCCGCCGCCTTCGACACCGTGCAGGGGCAGGACGCCTACAGCGAGCAGCTGGCCGGCAAGCTCGAGTCCGGCGGGGCCGCCCTGCAGGGCGAGGGCTCGGTGTACGCCAACAACACCGGCCACTACTGGTACTTCGTGCAGGCGGACGGCAAGAGCACCACGATCGTGTGGCGCACCGACGACGGCGTCGTGCTCAGCCTGACCGGGCCGGCCGACGCCGTGCAGGCCGTCTACCGCAACATGCTCATCTGACCGCCGCCGGGCCCGGGCGGCGGTCCGCGCGTGTGACCAGCGCCGCACCGGGGGCCCTTCCGCGCGGTCCGCGGCGCCCCCTGGCCTGCGACTACCCTGTGCCAGGTGACCCCCGCTGAGCTCGCGTCCCAGATCCGTGCCGTCCTCGTGGACGCCGCCGCCGCCGGCGACGTCGCCCTCGCCCTCGAGGACGTCCCCGAGCCCAAGGTCGAGCGGCCCCGCCAGCGCGAGCACGGCGACTGGGCCACGAACATCGCCATGCAACTGGCCAAGAGGGCCGGGACCAACCCCCGGGCGCTCGCCGAGCTGCTCGCCGCACGGCTGACCGGCTCCGACGGCATCGCCGCCGCCGAGGTCGCCGGGCCGGGCTTCCTCAACATCCGCCTCGAGGCGGGCGCCGCGGGCGACCTGGCCCGCGCCATCGTCGAGGCCGGGAGCGCGTACGGCCGCAACGACGCCCTGGCCGGGCACGTCGTCAACCTCGAGTTCGTCTCGGCCAACCCCACCGGCCCGCTCCACATCGGCCACACCCGGTGGGCGGCCCTGGGCGACGACCTCGTCCGGCTGCTGCGCGCCTCGGGTGCCGCGGTCACCCCGGAGTACTACATCAACGACGCCGGGTCGCAGATGGACAAGTTCGCCGCCTCGATCCTCGCCCGGGCCACCGGCCAGGAGGTGCCCGAGGGCGGCTACCAGGGCGAGTACATCACCGAGCTGGCGCAGAAGGTCCTCGCCGAGCACCCCGCCCTGCCCCAGCTGCCCCGCGAGGAGGCGCTCGTCGTCGCCCGCGACACCGGCTACCGCCTCCAGATGGCCGAGATCGAGCAGACCCTCGCCGACTTCAACGTCCACTTCGACGTCTACTTCTCCGAGCGCGAGCTGCACGACGGCGGCGCCGTCGCCCAGGCGGTGGCCCGGCTGCGCGAGCAGGGCCACGTCTACGACGCCGACGGCGCGGTCTGGCTGCGCACCACCGACTTCGGCGACGACAAGGACCGCGTGCTCATCCGCGCCGACGGCACCCCCACCTACTTCGCCGCCGACGCCGCCTACTACCTGTCCAAGAAGGACCGCGACTTCCCCGAGAAGATCTACCTGCTCGGTGCCGACCACCACGGGTACGTGGGCCGGCTCAAGGCCATCGTCGCCTGCGCCGGGGACGACCCCGAGCGCAACATCGAGATCCTCATCGGCCAGCTCGTCTCCGTCGCCGGCGTCCGCCAGTCCAAGCGGGCCGGTAACATCATCGAGCTCCGCGACCTCATCGACCGGATCGGGACCGACCCGGTGCGCTACACCCTGGCCCGCTACCCCGCGGACTCCCCGCTCACCCTGGACGCCGAGAAGCTGCGCGAGCACAACCTCGACAACCCCGTCTACTACGTCCAGTACGCCCACGCCCGCACCCGCAACGTCGCCCGCAACGCCGAGGCGCACGGCGTGACCCGCGAGGACTTCGAGCCCGCCGCGCTCGACCACCCGGCCGACGGCGAGCTGCTCGGCGAGCTCAGCCGCTTCCCCGACGTCGTCGCCCGCGCCGCCCGGCTGCGCGAGCCGCACCGGGTGGCCCGCTACCTCGAGGAGCTCGCCGCGGCGTACCACACCTGGTACGGCCAGTGCCGCGTCACCCCGCGCGGGGAGGACGCGGTGGAGGCCTCCCACCGCGCCCGGCTCATGCTCAACGACGCCGTCACCCAGGTCATCGCCAACGGCCTCGACCTGCTCGGCGTCAGCGCCCCGGAGCGGATGTGAGCCGGCACCGGGCCGACGTGCCCCACGACCAGCATCCCGCGCAGGCCGAGGCGGTCGAGGCCCCGGCGCTGCCCGCGCCCGAGCCGGACGGCACCCCTACGGGCGTGTGGTCCACCGGCACCGGCCGCGGCGCCGACGGCGCGCTGCGCGTGGCCGGCCTGGACGTGCGCGACCTCGCCCGCGAGCACGGCACCCCTGCCTACGTCCTCGACGAGGCCGACCTGCGGGCGCGGGCCCGGGCCTACGCGACCGCCTTCGCCGAGGCCTTCGCGCCCGAGGCCGGCCTGGCCGGTGCGGACGTCTACTACGCCGGCAAGGCGTTCCTGTCCGTCGCCGTCGCCCGCTGGGTGCACGAGGAGGGCCTGCGGGTCGACACCGCCACCGGCGGCGAGCTCGCCGTCGCGCTGCGCGCCGGCGTGCCCGGGGCGGGCATCGGCCTGCACGGGAACAACAAGTCCGACGCAGAGCTGGTCACCGCCCTCGAGCACGGGGTGGGGCGCATCGTCGTCGACTCCCTGCCCGAGATCGACCGGGTGGCCGCCGTCGCCGAGCGCCTCGGCGTGGTCGCCCCGGTGATGGTGCGGGTGACCACCGGCGTGCACGCCGGCGGGCACCAGTTCATCGCCACCGCCCACGAGGACCAGAAGTTCGGCCTGTCGCTGACCTCCGGCGCCGCGCGCAAGGCCGTCGACGAGATCCTCGCCCGGCCCGGGCTCGACCTGATCGGCCTGCACTCGCACATCGGCTCGCAGATCCTCGATCTCGCCGGCTTCGCGGTGGCGGCGCGGGCGGTGCTGGGCCTGCGCGCCGAGGTCGCGGCGCAGACCGGCCACCTCATGCCCGAGGTGGACCTCGGCGGCGGGTACGGCATCGCCTACACCGGCCACGAGGGCCCCGCGCCCACCCCGGCGCAGATCGCCACCACCCTCGCCGACGTCGTGCGCCGCACCTGCGCCGAGCTGGGCACGCCGGTGCCGCGCATCTCGGTGGAGCCGGGCCGCTCGATCGTCGGGCCCTCCACGCTGACGCTGTACACGGTGGGCACCGTCAAGGAGGTCGCGCTCGACGACGGCGGCCGGCGCACGTACGTCAGCGTCGACGGCGGGATGAGCGACAACATCCGCCCGGCGCTGTACGAGGCCGAGTACAGCGCGGCGCTGGCCTCGCGCGGCTCCGCCGCCGAGCCGGTCCGCGCCCGGGTCGTGGGCAAGCACTGCGAGAGCGGCGACATCGTCGTCCACGGCGTCGCCCTGCCGGGGGACGTCCGGGACGGCGACCTGCTCGCCGTGCCGGCCACCGGCGCCTACGGCCGGTCGATGGCGAGCAACTACAACCTCGTGCCCCGCCCGCCGGTCCTCGCCGTGCGCGACGGCGCCGCGCGGGTGCTCGTGCGACGCGAGACGATCGAGGACCTGCTCGCCCTCGACGAGGGCTGACCGTGCCGCCGACGGTCCGTGGACACCGTCGGGCCCACCGCCCGCCCGCCCCTATCCTGGGCGGGACCCCATTCGGGCCCGCGCCGTCCGGTTGCGCGGGGAAGGAGAGGACGACCCGGTGAGCACTCCCACCGACTCAGGCGTCGTGCGCGTCGCCCTGCTGGGCTGCGGCACGGTCGGCTCGCAGGTCGTGCGCCTGATGCACGAGCACGCCGACGACCTGGCCGCGCGCGCCAGCGCCCGGCTCGAGCTCGTCGGGATCGCCGTGCGCGACACCGCCGCCGAGCGGGCCCCGTGGGTGCCGCGCGAGCTGCTCACCGACGACGCGGAGGCGCTCGTGCGCTCGGCCGACGTCGTCGTCGAGCTCATCGGCGGCATCGGCCCTGTGCGCCACCTCGTCCTCGCCGCCCTGGACGGCGGCGCCTCCGTCGTCACCGGCAACAAGGCGCTGCTCGCCGCGCACGGCCCCGAGGTCCACGGCGCGGCCAAGCGCAGCGGCGCCGACCTGTACTACGAGGCGGCCGTGGCCGGCGCGGTGCCGGTGGTCTACGGCCTGCGCGAGTCCCTCGCCGGGGACAACGTCAACGCCGTGCTCGGCATCGTCAACGGCACCACGAACTACATCCTCGACGAGATGGCGACCAAGGGCCTGAGCTTCGAGGAGGCGCTGGCGGAGGCCCAGGAGCTCGGCTACGCCGAGGCGGACCCCACCGCCGACGTCGACGGGCACGACGCCGCCGCCAAGGCGGCCATCCTGGCCTCGCTGGCCTTCCACACCCGCGTGGGCATCGAGGACGTGCCGGTCACCGGCATCCGCGACGTCACCGCCGAGGACATGGCCGAGGCCCGCGAGGCCGGGATGGTCATCAAGCTGCTCGCCGTGGCCCGGCGCGTCACCGACAACGGCACCCGCGGCATCAGCGTGCGGGTCCACCCGGCGCTGGTGCCGGCCACCCACCCCCTCGCCGCCGTGCATGGGGCGTTCAACGCCGTGCTCGTCGAGGCCGAGGCCGCCGGCCGGCTGATGTTCTACGGCCAGGGCGCCGGCGGGGCGCCCACCGCGTCGGCGGTGCTGGGCGACCTCGTCGCCGCGGCCAGCCACAAGGTCCACGGCGGCAACGCCCCGCGCGAGTCGACCTACGCCGCGCTGCCCCTGCTCGACCCCGAGCACACCCCCGCCCGCACGCAGGTCGAGATCCGGCTGGTCGACCGGCCCGGCACGCTGTCCGCCGTCGCCGGCATCTACGGCCGCAACGGCGTGTCGATCGAGAGCGTGCGCCAGACCGGCACCGGCGCGGACGACGCGCGGGTGACCATCGTCAGCCACCGGTCCACCGAGGCGGCGCTGGCGCGGACCGTGGCAGAGCTGTCCGAGGACCTGCGCGTGCACGAGGTCGTCTCGGTGATGAGAGTTGAGGGAGTCTGATGGCCCACCAGTGGCGCGGCGTGATCGAGGAGTATCGCGAGCGGCTGCCGATCGGCGACGGCGACCCCGTCGTCACCCTGGGCGAGGGCGGCACCCCGCTGGTCGCCGCCCCCGCGCTGAGCGCGCGCACCGGGGCGGAGGTGTACGTCAAGGTCGAGGGTGCCAACCCCACCGGCTCCTTCAAGGACCGCGGCATGACGATGGCGATGTCCAAGGTCGCCGCCACCGACACGAAGATGGTGGTCTGCGCCTCCACCGGGAACACCTCGGCCTCCGCCGCGGCCTACGCCGTGCGGGCCGGGCTGGGCTGCGCCGTCGTGCTGCCGGCGGGCAAGATCGCGGCCGGCAAGCTCGCCCAGGCCATCGTCCACGGCGCCACCCTCGTGGCGGTGGACGGCAACTTCGACGACTGCCTGCGCATCGTGCGCGAGCTCGCCGAGACCTACCCGGTCGCGCTGGTGAACTCGGTCAACCCCTACCGGCTGCAGGGGCAGAAGACCGCCGCGTTCGAGGTGGTCGACGCCCTGGGCGACGCCCCGGACATCCACGTGCTGCCGGTCGGCAACGCCGGGAACATCTCGGCGTACTGGATGGGCTACAACGAGTACGCCGGGCGCACCACCGCGGCCTCCGTCGACGAGATCGCGACGCGCCTCCCTGCCGTCGCCACCCGCATCCCGCAGATGTGGGGCGTGCAGGCCGAGGGCGCGGCGCCCTTCGTCAAGGGCGCCCCGGTGGAGAACCCCGAGACGGTCGCCACCGCCATCCGCATCGGCAACCCCGCCTCCTGGGCGTACGCCGCCGCCGCCCGCGACGACTCCGGCGGCCGCATCGACGCCGTCTCCGACGCGCAGATCCTCGACGCCCAGGCGCTGCTCGCCGCCGAGGTCGGCGTGTTCGTCGAGCCGGCGTCCGCGGCGTCGGTCGCCGGGCTGCTGCAGGCCGCCGAGCTGGGCCAGGTGCCCGCCGGCGCCCGCATCGTGTGCACGGTGACCGGCAACGGCCTCAAGGACACGGCCACGGCGCTGGGGGAGACCCGCGTCGAGCCGCGCGTCATCGCGCCCACCCTCGAGGCCGCCGTCGCGGCCCTGTCCCTGTAGTCCCGGGAGCGGGACGCATGCGGCTCGTGCGCGACCTGGTCCGGGTGCGGGTGCCGGCCACCTCGGCCAACCTCGGCCCCGGCTTCGACACCCTTGGACTGGCGCTGGGCGTGTGGGACGAGGTCTCCGTGCGCGCCGTCGCCGGGGAGACCACGGTGCGGGTGACGGGGGAGGGGGCCGGGGAGCTGCCCGACGACGAGGCCCACCTCGTCGTGCGCGCCCTGCGCGCCGGGCTCGAGCACGCCGGCGCCCCGCAGGCCGGGCTCGAGCTGGTCTGCCACAACGCCATCCCGCACGGGCGGGGCATGGGCTCCTCCGCGGCGGCCGTCGTCGCGGGCCTGGTGGCCGCGCGCGGCCTGGTCTCCGAGCCCGAGGCGCTCGACGACGACGCTGTCCTCGCCCTGGCCACGCAGATCGAGGGCCACCCGGACAACGCCGCGCCGGCGCTGTTCGGCGGGGCCACGGCCGCCTGGGTCGACGCCGACGGCCCGCACGTCGCCGCGATCCCGCTCGACGACGCCTTCACCCCGACCGTGCTCGTGCCGGCGGACCAGCTGCTCACGCACACCGCGCGGGCGGTGCTGCCGAGCGAGGTGCCGCACCGCGACGCCGCGTTCAACGTCGCCCGCACGGCGCTGCTCGTCCTGGCGCTGGGTGGGCGGCGCGAGCTGCTCATGGCCGCCACCCAGGACCGGCTGCACCAGCACTACCGCGCCGACGCGATGCGGGGGACCGCCGAGGCGGTGCGCGCGCTGCGGGAGGCGGGCTGGCCCGCGGTCGTCTCCGGGGCGGGTCCGAGCGTGCTCGTCCTCGACGACCTCGACGACCGCACCGCCCAGGCGCTGACGAGCCACGGCTGGCGGGTGCTGCGCCCGGGGATCGCGCGCACCGGCGCGCAGCTGTACTGACCGCGCCACCCGGCGGGGAAGGTCGGGGCCCGTCCCGTCCCGGGACCGCGCGGCCGCCTCTCGACAGCGGGGGCGCGGGCCTGGGATCCTAGACGTGCAGCCGCGCGTGCCCGGCCCCGCTCGTCGCCCGGGCCGCCGCCCGCACGGGCCCCGCCGGAGGCGAAGGAGACGTGGCGCACGGCTGCCGCGAAAAACCTCATGATCGGCGCCGCTGCTGATAACATAGGGGTGCACCGACTCCCTGCGGACGTCTTCCGCGCACCTGGGTGCGTCAACCACGTCGCCGTACAGACGGAGCATCGCCGCGAACCGCCGCACGAAGCGATCGTGCTGCGCGCAGGAGCGGCCCCCGACACTCCCAGCCTCCTGGCTGGACCCAGACGACGTCCCCCCGCATCAGCGGCCGGACATCTACCGAGGGAAGGAACCTCGTGACCGACACTGTCGAAGCCCCCCAGAGCGCCAGCCGTGCCGGGCGCGGGGGCTCGCTGACCACCATGCGCCTGCCGGAGCTGCAGGCGATGGCCAGCGAGATGGGTCTCAAGGGCACCACGAAGATGCGCAAGAGCGACCTCATCGCCGCCATCCGTGAGGGGCGGGGCGACTCTGGCGCGTCCACCCCGAAGGCCGAGAAGGCCGGCAAGGCCGAGAAGGCCCCGGCGGAGAAGGCCGCGGTCGAGAAGGCCGACAAGGCCCCGGCCGAGAAGGCCGACAAGGCCCCGGCGCGGCGGGCCGCCGCGGAGCAGGGCCCCGCCGAGAAGGCCAGCGCCGAGCAGAGCCCGGCGGCGCAGGCCCCCGCCGCGAAGGCCCCCGCGGAGCGCGCCCGCACCCGTCGGGCCGTCGCCCCCGCTCAGGCGCCCGCCTCCCAGGCCGGCGAGAGCGACCGCGCCGAGCGCGCCGCCGCGAGCACGCGCGCCCCCGAGGCCTCCGCCCCGCCCGCGCCGGCCGAGGCCCCGACCCGGTCCCAGAGCGCCGACCCGGCGGGTCTGGCGGAGCACGAGCCCGCCTCGCGCGGGCGCCGCGGCTCGCGCCGGGCCACCGCGCCGACGGCCACGCCCGAGTCGCACGACGACGCCAAGGAGGCGCTCAAGCGCGAGCTGGCCGCCCAGGCCGCGGCGAAGAACGGCGGGGCCACCGAGGAGCCGCGCCTCACCCTCGACGCCCTTGGCGAGGCCGCCGCCCGCCGCCGCGCCGCCGAGCACGAGCACGACCACGACCACGACGGCCAGCACCCGCACGCCCAGCAGCGGCGCCGCGACGACGCCGAGGACGACCGCGGCTCGCGCAGCCGGCGTCGCAACCGCGACCGCGGGCGTGACCGCAAGCGCCGCCCCGGCCGGCCGGGCGACTTCGCCTTCGACGAGCCGGTGGAGGTCGGCGAGGACGACGTCCTGCTGCCCGTCGCCGGCATCCTCGACATCCTCGACAACTACGCGTTCGTGCGGACCTCCGGCTACCTGCCCGGCCCGAACGACGTCTACGTCACCCTGGGGCAGGTCAAGCGCAACGGGCTGCGCCGCGGCGACGCCATCACCGGCGCCGTCCGCCAGCCCCACGAGGGCGAGAGCGAGAACAAGCGCCAGAAGTTCAACGCCCTGGTGCGCCTCGACACCGTCAACGGCATGAGCATTGACAAGGCGCGCCAGCGCCCGGAGTTCAACAAGCTCACCCCGCTCTACCCGCAGGAGCAGCTGCGGCTGGAGACCACGCCCAAGGCCATCACCCCGCGCGTCATCGACCTCGTCGCCCCGATCGGCAAGGGCCAGCGCGGCCTCATCGTCGCCCCGCCCAAGGCCGGCAAGACGATCATCATGCAGCAGATCGCCAACGCGATCGCCGTGAACAACCCCAACGTCCACCTCATGGTGGTCCTCGTGGACGAGCGTCCCGAGGAGGTCACGGACATGCAGCGGATGGTCAAGGGCGAGGTCATCGCCTCGACCTTCGACCGCCCCGCGTCCGACCACACCATCGTCGCCGAGCTGGCGATCGAGCGGGCCAAGCGCCTGGTCGAGCTGGGCCAGGACGTCGTCGTGCTGCTCGACTCCCTCACCCGGCTCTCGCGGGCCTACAACCTCGCGGCCCCGGCGTCCGGGCGCATCCTCTCCGGCGGCGTGGACGCCTCGGCGCTGTACCCGCCGAAGAAGTTCTTCGGCGCCGCGCGCAACATCGAGCACGGCGGCTCGCTGACGATCCTCGCCTCGGCGCTGGTGGAGACCGGCTCGAAGATGGACGAGGTGATCTTCGAGGAGTTCAAGGGCACCGGCAACATGGAGCTGCGCCTGTCCCGCCAGCTGGCGGACAAGCGGATCTTCCCCGCCGTGGACATCAACGCCTCCGGCACCCGCCGCGAGGAGCTGCTCATGGCGCCCGAGGAGCTCAAGATCGTCTGGAAGCTGCGCCGCGTCATGGGCGCGCTCGACCAGCAGCAGGCCATCGACCTGCTCCTGGGCAAGCTGCGCGAGACGACGTCGAACGCCGAGTTCCTGCTCACCGTCCAGAAGACGTCCCCGAGCCCGACCGGCGAGCCCGAGCTCGCCATCCGCTGACCATCCCCCGGGGCGCCGAGACGTCGTCCTCCCGGTCAGGTGTCACGAGCTAGCTCGTGACACCGTGCCGAGAAGACGACGTCCCACGGCGCGATGGGGGTGGCGTCGCTCACAGCGGCGCCGCCGGTGTGTCCGGACGCGAGCGCGTCTGGCAGAATGTCTCGTCGGCTTCCGGTTCACGTGCGTGCCGCGCACGACCCGGGGCATCCACGAACCTAGGAGAATCATGAAGCAGGGCATCCACCCCGAGTACGTCACGACCCAGGTGACGTGCACCTGCGGGAACACCTTCACCACCCGCAGCGCCGAGACGAGCGGCGAGATCCGCGCCGACGTGTGCAGCGCCTGCCACCCGTTCTACACGGGCAAGCAGAAGATCCTCGACACCGGTGGCCGCGTCGCCCGCTTCGAGGCCCGCTACGGCAAGAAGGCAGCCAAGAACGCCTAGCCGTTCCTCAGCGCCGGCGGTGACGTCGTCGGACCCCTCCGGTCCGCGAGTCCCGCCGGCGCTGTCGTATCCAACCGGGTCTGCTGCGCGAAGGGGAGAGCGTTGAGCGAGGACATGGGCATCGAGCCGCTGCTGGCCGAGCACGCCGAGATCGAGCGGGCCATGGCCGACCCCGCCGTGCACGCCGACCCCGGCCGCGCCCGCCAGCTGGGCCGGCGCTACGCCGAGCTCGGCCGCATCGTCCGGGCCTACCAGGCCTGGCAGCAGGCCGACGGCGACCTCGCCGCCGGCCGCGAGCTCGCCGAGGCCGACGCGTCCTTCGCCGAGGAGCTCCCGGACCTCGAGGCCGCCGCGGCCGAGGCGGCCGAGCACCTGCACAAGGTCCTCGTGCCCACCGATCCCGACGACGCCCGCGACGTCATCCTCGAGGTCAAGGCGGGGGAGGGCGGCGAGGAGTCCGCCCTGTTCGCCGGGGACCTGCTGCGGATGTACCTGCGCTACGCCGAGCGGCAGGGCTGGTCCACCCAGATCCTCGGCGCCACCGAGTCCGACCTGGGCGGGTACAAGGACGCCTCCGTCGCGATCAAGGCCAAGGGCGTCCCGGAGGACCCCGCGGACGGGGTGTGGGCGCACCTGAAGTACGAGGGCGGTGTGCACCGGGTCCAGCGGGTGCCCGTCACCGAGTCCCAGGGCCGCATCCACACCTCCGCGGCCGGCGTGCTGGTCCTGCCCGAGGTCGACGACCCCGGCGAGGTCGAGATCGACCCGAACGACCTGCGCATCGACGTCTACCGCTCCTCCGGGCCCGGCGGGCAGAGCGTCAACACCACCGACTCCGCGGTCCGCATCACGCACCTGCCCACCGGCATCGTCGTGTCGATGCAGAACGAGAAGTCCCAGCTGCAGAACCGCGAGCAGGCGATGCGCGTGCTGCGCGCCCGGCTGCTCGCCGCCCGGCAGGAGGAGGCCGCGGCCGCCGCCTCGGAGCAGCGGCGCTCCCAGGTGCGCACCGTCGACCGCTCCGAGCGCATCCGCACCTACAACTTCCCCGAGAACCGCATCGCCGACCACCGCACCGGGTACAAGGCCTACAACCTCGACCACGTGCTCGACGGCGACCTCGGCCCGGTCATCGCCTCGGCCGTGGAGCTGGACGAGGCCGAGCGCCTCGCCGCCGCGGCCCGCCGGGACTGACGTGGTCGACGACGGCGCCGCCTCCTGGCGCCCCGCGGTGACGGTGCGCCAGGCGGTCGCCGGGGCGGCGCTCCTGCTCGCCGAGGCCGGCGTGCCCTCCGCCGACGTCGACGCGCGCCTGCTGGCCGAGCACGTGCTCGGCCGCTCGCTCTTCCTCGTGCCGGCCGCGAGCACGTTCGCCGACCTGGGGGAGGGGCTGCAGGCCCACTACGCCGAGCTGGTCGACCGGCGCCGGCGCCGCGAGCCGCTCCAGCACATCACCGGCCAGATGCCCTTCCGCCACCTCGTCCTGGTCGCGGCGCCCGGCGCGTTCGTGGTGCGCCCGGAGACCGAGGTGGTCGCCGGCGTCGCCGTCGACGCCGCCGCGACCGTGGCCGCCGGGGGCCGCGCCCCGGTGGTCGTCGACCTGTGCACCGGCTCGGGGGCCATCGCCCTGGCGGTCGCGACGGAGGTGCCGGGCGCCCGGGTGCACGCCGTCGAGATCTCCGAGGCCGCGCTCGCAGTCGCCCGCCGCAACGTCGACGCCCTCGCCCCCTCGGTCGACCTGGTCCTCGGCGACGCGGCCACCGCCCTGCCCGCGCTCGACGGCGCGGTCGACGTCGTCGTCTCCAACCCGCCCTACATCCCGCCCGATGCCGTGCCGCGCGAGCACGAGGTGCGCGAGCACGACCCCGACCTCGCGCTCTACGGCGGGGGCCCCGACGGGCTGGCCGTCCCGCGCGCCGTCGTGCGCACCGCGGCGCGGCTGCTGCGCCCGGGCGGCACCTTCGTCATGGAGCACGCCGAGGTGCAGGCCGGCGCCGCGCGCGAGCTCGTCGCCGCGGCGGGGTTCGCCGAGGTGCGCACCGGGCAGGACCTCACCGGCCGCGACCGCTACGTCGTCGCCCGCCGCCGCTGACGGGCCGTCAGCGCCCGGGCGAGCGCGACGCCGGCGAGCACGCCGAGCACGTCCGCGACGGCGTCGAGCGGGTCCCCGGTGCGGCCGGGCAGCAGGGTGTGCTGGACCACCTCGCTGACGACGGCGTGCGCGACGCCGAACCCGGTGACCAGCGCGGGGGCGAGGCCCGCCCGCAGCGCCGTGAACGTCACGGCGGCGAAGATGACCGCGTGGGTGACCTTGTCCGCCCCGGGCACGTCCGCGGCGGCCGCCGGGGCGTGGGGCGCGTAGAGCACGAGCACCTGGACGACGAGGGCCACCGCGGTGGCGACCGTCCACCGCCGGCGGGAGGGGCGGCGGGAGCGGGCGGGCGGCACGCAGGGCAGGATGTCACGTCCGTCCGGCGCGCGTGAAAGACTCACCCGTGTGAATGTGTACGACTGCCAGGATCCGGAGGAACGCAGCGCAGGCCTCGACGAGGCCGTCAACGCCCTGGGGCGCGGGGCGCTCGCCGTCATCCCCACCGACACCGTGTACGGCATCGCCGCCGACGCGTTCGACGCCCGCGCCGTCGCCGCCCTGCTGGCCGCCAAGGGCCGCGGGCGGCAGATGCCGCCGCCGGTGCTCGTCGGCAGCCCGGAGACGCTCGACGGCCTGGCCACCGAGGTGCCGGGCGTGGTCCGCGACCTCGTCACGGCGTTCTGGCCGGGCCCGCTGACGATCATCTGCCTCGCGCAGCCCTCGCTCGCCTGGGACCTGGGCGACACCGACGGCACCGTGGCCCTGCGCATGCCCGCGGACGAGACCGCCCTGGCGCTGCTGCGGCGCACCGGCCCGCTGGCCGTCTCCAGCGCGAACCTGTCCGGGCAGCCGTCGGCGAACACCGCCGCCCAGGCCGTGGCCTACTTCGGCGACAAGGTGGCCGTCTACCTCGACGCCGGCCACGCCGGCGGGGGCGTGGCCTCCACCATCGTCGACGCGACGGCGGAGCGCCTCACCATCCTGCGGCAGGGGGCGCTCTCGCGCGCCGAGCTGGCCGCGGTCGCCCCCGAGCTCGCCGAGGACCTGGCCGCGGAGCAGCCGGAGGCGGAGGACGAGGTCGCCGCCGGCGAGCCCGAGGCGGCCGACACCGGGTCCGCCGTCGACGACGCCGAGGCGGCCGACACCGAGCCCGCGGCCGACGCCGCCGCCGCGGAGGTCCCCACCGGGGAGGGTGACGCCCCGAGGTGAGGGTCTACCTGCTCGTCCTGCTGACCGCGGCGGCCGTGACGTTCCTCCTCACGCCGATCGTGCGGCGGCTGGCGCACGTCACCCGCGCCCTCACCCCGGTGCGGGCGCGGGACGTGCACACCGTGCCCACCCCGCGCCTGGGCGGCGTGGCCATGCTGGCCGGTCTCGCCGCGGCGCTGGTGGTGGGCTCGCAGGTGCCCTTCCTGCACGCCGTCTTCTGGGACACCTCCACCGCCTGGGCGATCCTCGGCGGCGCGACGGTGGTGTGCCTGCTCGGCGTGGC
The DNA here is from genome assembly GCF_009193175.1 of Georgenia ruanii. Lineage (GTDB taxonomy): Bacteria > Actinomycetota > Actinomycetes > Actinomycetales > Actinomycetaceae > Georgenia > Georgenia ruanii. The sequence goes on from NZ_VUKE01000002.1 coordinate 293,554, forward strand.
CGACGACATCTGGGACCTGGACTGGATGACCAAGCTGGTCGGCCAGGTGCTCGCCGCGGGACTCATGGCCTGGCAGGGCGTCCAGCTCATCACCTTCCCGGTCTTCGGGCTGACGATCGGCTCGAGCCGGCTGTCGCTGTTCGCGACGATCCTCGTCGTGGTCGTGTGCATCAACGCGGTGAACTTCGTCGACGGCCTCGACGGGCTGGCCGCGGGCATGATCGCCATCGGCGGCGGCGCGTTCTTCTTCTACACCTACCTGCTCACCCGCGAGGCGCAGCCGGGCAACTACGCCAACCTCGCCACCGCGGTCATCGCCGCCCTGGTGGGGGTGTGCCTGGGCTTCCTCCCGCACAACTTCAACCCGGCGAAGATCTTCATGGGCGACTCCGGGTCCATGCTGCTCGGCCTCGTCGTCGCCGCCGCGGCCATCGTCGTCACCGGGCAGATCGACCCGGCCGCCGTCTCCACCGGGCAGGTGCTGCCCGCCTACGTGCCGATCCTGTTGCCGGTGGCGGTGCTGCTGCTGCCGCTGCTGGACATGACCCTCGCCGTCCTGCGCCGCGTGCGCGCCGGGCACTCGCCGTTCCATCCCGACCGCATGCACCTGCACCACCGCCTGCTGGGGCTGGGGCACAGCCACCGGCGGGCCGTGCTCATCATGTACCTGTGGACGACGGTGTTCGCCTTCAGCGCCGTCGCGCTGGCCGTGTTCTCGCCGCTGCAGGTCGCCGTCGGGGCGGCCATCGCCATCGCCGTCGCCGCGGTCGTGACGTACAACCAGCTGCCCGGCCTGCGCCACGCCGCCGAGCCCGAGGGCGGCGCCTCGGCCGCGCCGGAGGCCGCCGGGCCGGACGACGAGGGCGCGTCGGCCCCGCCGCAGGCCGCCTGGCCGGACGACGCCGCCGCACCGGCCGAGGTCGCCGCACCGGCCGAGGTCCCCGCTGCGCCGGCCGAGGTTCCCGCCGATCGGCCGGTCGCCGCCGGCGACGGCGAGCCCGCGCGCCGCGAGGTCGCCGCCGGGCCGGACATCGCCGTCGGCCCGCCCGCCCTGTCCTCTCCCACCGCCCCGTCCCGCGCCGCCGGCCGCCACACCGCGCCCGCCATCGCCGCCCCTCACCCCGCGAAGGACCAGCCCCGATGACCGACCGCCCCTCCGCCGCGCCGGGTCCGACACCCGACACCTCCGGTGCCACCCGGGACATGTTCCGGCGCATCCTGCGCCAGCTGACCCTCCTCGTCCTCGTCCTCGCCGTGGGCGGCGGGGTGGTCGGCTACCTCGTCGCCGGGCAGCCGGGGCTGTGGGGGGCCCTCATGGGCGCCGGCGTCGCCGCGCTCTTCATGGTCGGCACGGCCGCGACGATGCTCCTCACCGCCGACAAGCCGCTGCACGTGGCCAGCGCCGCAGGCGTGGGCGGCTGGATCGTCAAGCTCGTCCTGCTGCTCGTGCTCCTCGCGCTCGTGCGCGGCAAGGGCTTCTACTCGCCCGGGGCGTTCTTCGTCGTCCTCGTGCTCGCCATCGTGGGCTCCTTCGTCATCGAGGCCCGGGCCGTGCTGCGTTCGCGCGTGCCCACGTTCGAGCCGCCCCGGCCCCCGTCGGAGGACGAGGCCTGATCCGCGCCGGGCGACGGGGGCCTGCCCCGCCGCGTGGACGGGGGTTGACCTGCCCGGTCGCCGACGCCGGGAGCCGAGCGCCACCGGCGCCGGAGGGGGCCGGCGTCGACGTCCGTCCGCCGCCCGGGCGGTGGTCTTTGGGGGCGTCAACATGCGTTAGGCTCTGTGCAGTCCCTGGCTGCGCGACGTGATTCGCGCATGCGCGGGAAACCACACTGAGAGCCGGAACGAGCCACAGGGGGACGTCCTGTCTGTCGTAAGTCTGCTGACGCTCACCGCCCCGGGCCAGGTCATGGCCGCGGACGGGGGAGCCAGCTTCCACGGTCCCTCCCTCGCCGACTTCTTCCCGGCGCCGATCCTGTTCGAGGGCACGATCTTCGAGTTCAACCGCATCACGCTGGTGCGGATCATCGCGACGGCCGCGCTGGTGCTGCTGTTCTGGCTCGCGTCCCGCAACGCGCGCCTCGTGCCCAGCCGGGGGCAGTCCCTCGGTGAGCTGGCGATCGACTTCGTGCGCTCGAACATCGCCGAGGAGTCGCTGGGCAAGGAGCTGGGCCGCAAGTACGCCCCGCTGCTCATCGTGATCTTCTTCGGTGTCCTCACGATGAACATCACCGGCATCATCCCGTTCCTCAACATCGCGGGATCCTCGGTGATCGGCCTGCCGCTGATCTTCGCGATCATCGCGTACGTGGCGTTCGTGGCCGCGGGCATCAAGGCGCACCACGGCGGCGGACGCTTCCTCAAGTCGCAGCTCTTCCCCCCGGGCGTGCCGTGGCCGGTCTACATCCTGCTCACGCCGATCGAGTTCTTCTCGACGTTCATCCTGCGCCCGCTCACGCTGACCGTCCGTCTCATGGCGAACATGCTCGCCGGGCACCTGCTGCTCGTCCTGTGCTTCGCCGCCACGAGCTTCTTCTTCTTCGAGGCCGCCAGCGCCCTGTCCGTCGTCGGCGTGGTGACGTTCGCCGCCGGCTTCGCCTTCACGATCCTCGAGCTCTTCATCGCGTTCCTGCAGGCGTACATCTTCGCCCTGCTCACCGCGGTGTACATCCAGCTGTCCGTCGAGGCCCACTGACCCCGGCGGCCCGTCGGGCTCGCCACCACCCACGCACCGGGACCGGCCCGGTTCGCACCACGGAAGGAAATCCCCAGACATGATCGGAAGCATCGCCACCGTCGGTTACGGTCTCGCTGCGATCGGCCCGGGCATCGGCATGGGCATCCTCGTCGGCAAGACGCAGGAGTCCCTCGCGCGCCAGCCCGAGCTCGCCGGCCCGCTGCGCGTCAACATGTTCATCGGTATCGCCCTCATCGAGGCGCTCGCCCTCATCGGCCTGGCCGCCGGCTTCGTCTTCTGATGACTCCCACCGACCTGGTGCTGGCTGCGGCGGAGGAGCACAACGTCCTCCTTCCGGCCAGCTACGACATCCTCTGGTCGGCGGTGTGCGTCGTCATCATCGCGTTCTTCCTCGTGAAGTACGCCGTGCCGCGACTGACCGCGATGCTCGACGAGCGCGCCGCGAAGATCGAGGCCGGCCTCGCTCAGGCGGAGGAGGCCCAGCAGGCCGCCGCCCAGGCGGAGGAGCAGATCGCCGCCGAGCTCGGCGCCGCGCGCCGCGAGGCCGCCGAGGTGCGTGAGCGCGCCCAGGAAGAGGGCAAGCAGATCGTCGGCGACGCCCGGGCCAAGGCCCAGGCCGAGGCCGACCGCGTCACCGCCAACGCCGCGCGGCAGATCGAGGCCGACCGGCAGGCCGCGCAGATCTCCCTGCGCACCGACGTCGGCATGCTCGCCAGCGAGCTGGCCTCGCGCATCGTCGGCGAGTCGGTCACCGACCGGGCGCTGCAGTCCCGCGTCATCGACCGGTTCCTCGACGAGCTCGACGCCCAGACGGCGCAGGCCCCGGCGGACGCGAAGGTGCAGGAGGCCTGATGCGTGCGAGCAGCGAGGCGGCCCTGGAGCGGGCGCAGGAGCGGTGGGAGCCGGTCCTGCGCGAGGTGGGGGAGCGCGCCCGGACCCTGGGCGAGCAGCTCTTCGGCGCCGTCGACGTCCTCGACGGCTCCGGCGCGCTGCGGCGGGCCCTGACCGACCCGTCGCGTGACGGCGAGGACAAGGCCCGGCTGGCGGGCGCCGTCTTCGGCGGGAAGGTCGACGCCGAGGCGGTCGACCTCGTCGCCGGGCTCGTGCGCGAGCGCTGGTCCGACGACCGGGACCTGCCGGAGGCGGTGGAGTCCCTCGCGGTGGAGTCCGTGCTGGCGGCCGCGCAGGCCGCGGGCCGGCTGGCCGACGTCGAGGACGAGTCCTACCGCCTCGTGCGGATGCTCGCCGACGAGCGCGAGCTGCGCAACGCCGTCGAGGACCGCAACCTCCCCGCGGAGCGCCGCGCGGGCCTGATGGAGGCCGTGCTCAACGGCAAGGTCTTCCCGGAGACCTCCGTGCTGGCCGTTCGCGCCGCCCGGTCGCTGCGTCGCCGCTCGGTGACCACCGCGCTGCGCACCGTCACCGAGCTCGCCGCACGCCGGCGGGCCCACATGGTGGCGTCCGTGACCTCCGCGGTCCCGCTCTCGCAGGAGCAGATCGACCGGCTCGCGGCCATCCTGCGCCGTACCTACGGCCGGGACGTGCAGGTGCACGTCGGCCTCGACCCCGAGCTGCTCGGCGGCGTGCGGGTGCAGGTGGGCGACGACGTCATCGACGGCACGCTGGCCACCCGCCTCGCCGACGCCCGGCGCCGGCTCGCGGGCTGACCCCGCACCCCGAACCTGAGACATCGACCGCGCGGCGGTCACTACGTGAAGGAAGACCAATGGCTGAGCTGACGATCCGGCCCGACGAGATCAGGGCTGCGCTGGACAGCTTCGTGAGTTCCTATGAGCCCACCCAGGCGGCGAGCGAAGAGGTCGGTCACGTCACTCTGGCGGCCGACGGCATCGCGCAGGTCGAGGGCCTGCCCGGTGCGATGGCCAACGAGCTCCTGCGCTTCGAGGACGGCACCCTGGGCCTGGCGATGAACCTCGACGTGCGCGAGATCGGCGTCGTCGTCCTCGGTGAGTTCACCGGCATCGAGGAGGGCCAGGAGGTCCGCCGCACCGGCGAGGTGCTCTCCGTGCCGGTCGGCGAGGGCTACCTCGGGCGCGTCGTCGACCCGCTCGGCCACCCCATCGACGGCCTGGGCGAGATCGCCGGCATCGAGGGCCGCCGCGCCCTGGAGCTGCAGGCGCCCGGCGTCATGATGCGCAAGAGCGTGCACGAGCCGCTCCAGACCGGCCTCAAGGCCATCGACTCGATGATCCCGATCGGGCGCGGCCAGCGTCAGCTCATCATCGGCGACCGCCAGACCGGCAAGACCGCCATCGCCATCGACACCATCCTCAACCAGAAGGCGAACTGGGAGTCCGGCGACCCGAGCAAGCAGGTCCGCTGCATCTACGTCGCCGTCGGCCAGAAGGGCTCGACCATCGCCGCCGTGCGCGGGGCGCTGGAGGAGGCCGGCGCGCTGGAGTACACGACGATCGTCGCGGCCCCCGCCTCCGACCCGGCCGGCTTCAAGTACATCGCGCCCTACACCGGCTCGGCCATCGGCCAGCACTGGATGTACCAGGGCAAGCACGTCCTCATCGTCTTCGACGACCTGTCCAAGCAGGCCGAGGCCTACCGCGCCGTGTCGCTGCTGCTGCGCCGCCCGCCGGGCCGCGAGGCCTACCCGGGCGACGTGTTCTACCTGCACTCGCGTCTGCTCGAGCGCTGCGCGAAGCTCTCCGACGAGCTCGGCGCCGGTTCGATGACCGGCCTGCCGCTCATCGAGACCAAGGCGAACGACGTCTCGGCGTACATCCCGACCAACGTCATCTCCATCACCGACGGGCAGATCTTCCTGCAGTCGGACCTGTTCAACGCCAACCAGCGTCCCGCCGTCGACGTCGGCATCTCGGTGTCCCGCGTCGGTGGTGACGCCCAGATCAAGGCGATGAAGAAGGTCGCGGGCACGCTGAAGATCACCCTGGCGCAGTACCGGTCGATGGCGGCGTTCGCGATGTTCGCCTCCGACCTCGACCCGACCACGCGCCAGCAGCTCACCCGCGGCGAGCGGCTCATGGAGCTGCTCAAGCAGCCGCAGTACACCCCGTATGCGGTCGAGGACCAGGTGGCCTCCATCTGGACCGGCACCAACGGCTACCTCGACGACGTCGACGTCAAGGACGTCGGTCGCTTCGAGAGCGAGCTGCTCGACCACCTGCGGCGCAACTCCGACGTGCTCACCACCATCCGGGAGACCGGCAAGCTCGAGGACGCCACCGAGGAGGCGCTGCGCTCCGGCGTGGAGGAGTTCCGCCGCGGCTTCCTCGACTCCGAGGGCAACGCGCTCGGCGCCGAGCCGGCGGTCGAGGGTGACGAGGTCGAGGCCGAGCGCACGCAGGAGCAGATCGTCAGCGCGAAGCGGGGCTGAGCATGGCGGGATCACAGCGGGTCTACAAGCAGAAGATCCGGGCGACGCAGACGCTCAAGAAGGTCTTCCGGGCCATGGAGCTCATCGCCGCCTCGCGCATCGGCAAGGCGCGCGACGCGGCGCAGGGCACCGACGCCTACACCCGGGCGCTCATCCGGGCGGTCGGGGCGGTCTCCGCGCACGCGAACCTCAACCACCCGCTCATCGCGGGCCGCTCGGACACCAACCGGGTCGCGGTCTTCGCCGTGACCTCGGACCGCGGCATGGCCGGGGCCTACTCGGCGACCGTCCTGCGCGAGACCGAGCGGCTCATCGAGCGGCTCGAGGGCGAGGGCAAGGAGGTGGCGCTCTACGTGTCGGGCCGGCGCGGGGAGAGCTACTTCCGGTTCCGGGGCCGCGAGATCGTCCGGTCGTGGACCGACGGGTCGGACAACCCCCAGCCCCAGCGGGCGCGGGAGATCGCCGACACGCTGCTCGGCGCCTACCTCGCCCCGGTGCTGGAGGGCGGCGTGAGCGAGCTGCACGTGGTCTACACCCGGTTCGAGACGATGGTGACGCAGGTGCCGCAGGTGCGGCGCATGCTCCCCATCGAGGTCGTCGAGGGCGAGGGGTCCGCCGAGGGCGAGGCGCTGCCCCTGTACGAGTTCGAGCCGTCGGCGGACGAGGTGCTCGACGCGCTGCTGCCGATGTACGTGCGCCGGCGCATCTACGGCGAGCTGCTCATGGCGGCGGCCTCGGAGCTGGCCTCCCGGCAGCGGGCGATGCACACCGCCACGGACAACGCCGAGAACCTCATCCGTGACTACACCCGGCTGGCGAACACCGCGCGCCAGGCGGACATCACCTCCGAGATCACCGAGATCGTCTCCGGGGCCGACGCGCTGGCGTCGAGCCGCTGACCCCCACCCCGCCGCCCGGGACAAGTGAAGGAACAAGGACAATGACTGCCACATCCACCGAAGCGCCGAAGCAGGGCGCAGCCGGCGTCGGCCGGATCTCCCGCGTCACCGGGCCCGTCGTGGACATCGAGTTCCCGCCGGACGCCATCCCCGAGATGTACAACGCGCTGACCACCGAGGTGAACCTCGCGGCGCAGGGCGAGGGCGAGGCCAGCGGCCCGGTGAAGATGACCCTCGAGGTGGCCCAGCACCTGGGCGACAACCTCGTGCGCGCCATCGCGCTGAAGCCGACCGACGGCCTGGTGCGCGGCCAGGAGGTGCGCGACACCGGCGCCCCGATCTCCGTGCCCGTCGGCGACGTCACCAAGGGCCACGTGTTCAACGTGACCGGCGACGTCCTCAACCTCCAGGAGGGCGAGCAGCTCGAGATCACCGAGCGCTGGCCGATCCACCGCGAGCCGCCGGCCTTCGACCAGCTCGAGTCGCGCACCCAGATGTTCGAGACGGGCATCAAGGTCATCGACCTGCTCACCCCGTACGTCCAGGGCGGCAAGATCGGCCTGTTCGGCGGCGCCGGCGTGGGCAAGACGGTCCTCATCCAGGAGATGATCCAGCGCGTCGCGCAGGACCACGGCGGTGTGTCGGTGTTCGCCGGTGTCGGCGAGCGCACCCGTGAGGGCAACGACCTCATCATGGAGATGGAGGACGCGGGCGTCTTCGACAAGACCGCCCTCGTCTTCGGCCAGATGGACGAGCCGCCGGGCGTGCGTCTGCGCGTGGCCCTGTCGGCGCTGACCATGGCCGAGTACTTCCGCGACGTGCAGAAGCAGGAGGTGCTGCTCTTCATCGACAACATCTTCCGCTTCACGCAGGCCGGCTCGGAGGTCTCCACGCTGCTGGGCCGCATGCCCTCCGCGGTGGGCTACCAGCCCAACCTGGCGGACGAGATGGGCCAGCTCCAGGAGCGCATCACCTCCACCCGCGGGCACTCCATCACGTCCCTGCAGGCCATCTACGTGCCGGCCGACGACTACACCGACCCCGCCCCGGCGACGACGTTCGCGCACCTTGACGCGACCACGGAGCTCTCCCGTGACATCGCCTCGCGCGGTCTGTACCCCGCGGTGGACCCGCTGGCCTCCACCTCGCGCATCCTCGACCCGCAGTACGTGGGCCAGGACCACTACGACGTGGCCACCCGGGTGAAGTCGATCCTGCAGAAGAACAAGGAGCTGCAGGACATCATCGCCATCCTCGGTGTCGACGAACTCTCCGAGGAGGACAAGATCACCGTGGCCCGCGCCCGGCGGATCGAGCAGTACCTCTCGCAGAACACCTACACCGCGGTGAAGTTCACCGGCGTGGAAGGCTCCACGGTGCCCGTGGCCGAGACCGTCGAGGCGTTCAAGCGCATCGCCAACGGCGACTACGACCACGTGCCCGAGCAGGCGTTCTTCAACATCGGCGGCATCGAGGACCTCGAGCGCAACTGGCACAAGATCCAGTCCGAGCTGCGCTGAGCGGGCGCCGGAAGCGAAGGAGGCCCCGACGGTGGCGATGAAGGTAGAGGTTGTGTCCACGCACGCCCCGGTGTGGACGGGCGAGGCGACGAGCGTCGTGGTGCCCGCGGCGAACGGCGAGCTCGGGATCCTCACCGGGCGTGAGCCGGTGCTCGCCGTGCTCCGCGAGGGCACGGTGCGCATCACCCCGACGGACGGCGAGCTCGTGACGGTCGACGTCACCGAGGGCTTCGTGTCCGTGGACCGCGACAACGTCACGGTCGTGCTCGAGAGCGCGGCGGACGCCGCGCTGCTCGGCGGCCTGGGGGAGTAGGAGCGCCATTGACGGGGGCGGGAACCACGTGGGGAATGCTCGCGGTTCTCGCCCTCGTCCTGCTCGGCGTCCTCGTCGTCGCCTTCGCGGTGCGCGTGCGGCGCATCGCCAACCGGGTGGGCTCGTTCGAGTGCGCCCTGCGCCGGACCGGCGCGAAGGACTGGACCAGCGGCATCGCCTGCTACGGCGCGGGCCGGATCGACTGGTACCGGCTGGTGTCCCTGCGGCTGCGCCCGTCGCGCTCCTTCACCCGCGACGGGCTCGTCGTGCTCGAGCGGCGGGTGCGGGCGGGGGCCGGGCACGTCATCGAGGCGCGGGTGGCGTGCGGCGGTGAGCAGCTCGAGCTGGCCATGGTGCGCGAGGCCTTCGCCGGCCTGGTGAGCTGGCTCGAGGCGGCCCCGCCGCGCGGGGAGCCGCGGCTCTAAGGGGGCGCGCGCCACCCGGGTGAACCGGTTCCAGGTCATCCCGGCCGCCTATGTCCTTCTCGTCGAGCCAGCGACGAGCGGGTGCCTGGATCGGGTCCTGCTCTCCTTGCGGCGCAACACCGGGTACATGGATGAGCACTGGTCCTTCGGTGCCGCCGGCCATGTCGAGGCCGGCGAGTCCGTCCTCGAGGCCGCCGTCCGCGAGGCCCGTGAGGAACTCGGCGTGGAGCTGCGCACGTCCGACCTCGAACCGCTCACCGTCATGCATCGCACGGCCGGAACCGGTGATCCCATCGACGAGCGCGTGGACTTCTTCTTCGCCGCGCACACGTGGCTGGGCCGACCCGAACGGCGTGAACCGCACAAGGCCGCTGCCATGAGGTGGTTCTCGTTGGATGAGCTGCCTGCCCACGTGGTCCCGCACGAGCTCGAGGTGCTCGAGCACCTCCGCACGGGCGACGTCCCACCCGTCACCGTCGTGGGGTTCTGACCGGCTGACGAGCGGGTGGCTGGTCGCCGCGAATCGGAAGGTAAGGTTCTCCGTCGTGCGCGTCGTCATTGCCAGCTGCTCCGTGGACTACTCCGGGCGCCTGGACGCCCACCTGCCGCTCGCCACTCGGCTGCTCATGATCAAGGCGGACGGGTCCGTCCTCGTCCACTCCGACGGCGGGTCGTACAAGCCGCTGAACTGGATGTCCCCGCCGTGCCGGCTCACGGTCGGCGAGCCCGACGACGGCGACGCCGAGCAGGGCGTGCGCGAGGTGTGGACCGTGCAGAACGCCAAGAGCGACGACCGGCTGGTCGTGCGCGTGCACGAGGTCGTCGCCGACCACACCGTGGAGCTCGGCATCGACCCGGGCCTCGTCAAGGACGGCGTCGAGGCCCACCTGCAGAAGCTGCTCGCCGAGCAGATCGAGCTGCTCGGCCCCGGGCACCAGCTCGTCCGGCGCGAGTACCCCACGGCGATCGGCCCGGTCGACATCATGGCCAAGGACCCCGCGGGCGCCTCGGTCGCGGTGGAGATCAAGCGCCGCGGCGACATCGACGGCGTCGAGCAGCTCACCCGCTACCTCGAGCTGCTCAACCGCGACCCGCTGCTCGCCCCGGTGCAAGGCGTCTTCGCGGCCCAGGAGATCAAGCCCCAGGCCCGGGTGCTGGCCACCGACCGCGGCATACGCTGCCTCGTGCTCGACTACGACGCCATGCGAGGCATCGACGACGTCGAGTCGCGGCTGTTCTAAGCGCCGGCGTTCGCCTGACGCGCAGCACGCCACGCCCTACCGAGGGCTCGTCGGCTCGCCCGGGACCTCACGGCGCGCGGAGGAGTTGACGCCTCACCGCGTGGGTATCGGACCGCCAGCGGGTGTTGGATGGGGGGCATGGCTGACGAGCACCGGGCGCTGCGCGGGCGGGTCGTGACCGCCGACCGCGTGCTGAGCGACGGCGCCGTCGTCCTCGCCGGGCCGAGGATCGCCTGGGTCGGCCCGGTCGAGGAGGCCGCGGCCGCCGGCCACGGGACCGCCGTCGCCGCCACGCCCGCGCCCACGGACGGCCGCTACGTGCTGCCCGGCCTGGTCGACCTGCACTGCCACGGCGGCGGCGGGGCGTCCTTCCCCGACGCCGAGGACGCCCCGGCCGCGCTGGGCGCCGTCGTCGAGCACCGCCGCCACGGCACCACCACCCTGGTCGCCTCGCTCGTCACCGCCGCCCCGGACACGTTGCGCGCGCGCGTGGGCCTGCTCGCCGACCTCGCCGACGCCGGGGAGATCGACGGCATCCACCTCGAGGGCCCCTTCCTGTCCCCGGCGCGCTGCGGCGCCCAGGACCCGGCCCTCATGCGGGCGCCCGACCCCGCCCTCGCCGGCGAGCTCCTCGCCCTCGGCCGCGGGCACGTCGCCACCATGACGCTCGCGCCCGAGCGCCCCGGCAACACCGGGCCCGACGGCGTCGCCGCCCGCCTCGTCGCCGGCGCCGCGCTGCCCGCCTGGGGCCACACCGACGCCGGGCCGGAGGAGACCCGCCGCGCCCTCGCCGAGTCCGCCGAGCTGCTGCGCGCCACTGCCGGCGCCCGCGCCGCGCGCCCCACCGTCACCCACCTCTTCAACGGGATGCGCCCGCTGCACCACCGGGATCCGGGCCCCATCGGCGAGTTCCTCGCCGCCGCCCGCCGCGGCGCCGCCGTCGTCGAGCTCATCGGCGACGGCGTGCACCTCGCGCCCGCCGTGGTCCGCGCGGTCTACGAGCTGGTCGGGCGGGAGAACGCCGCCCTCGTTACCGACGCCATGGCGGCCGCCGGCATGCCCGACGGCGCCTACCGGCTCGGCTCCATGGAGGTCACCGTCGCCGGCGGGGTCGCCCGGCTCAGCGTCGACGGGACCATCGCCGGCGGCACCGCGCACCTGCTCGACGTCGTCCGCACCACCGTCGCCGGCGGCGTCCCGCTCGTCGACGCCGTCTACATGGCCGCGAGCACGCCCGCGGCCGTCCTGGGCCGCCGCGACGTCGGGGCCCTCGAGGCCGGCCGCCGCGCCGACGTCGTCGTCACCGACGCCGACCTGCGGCCCCTCGCCGTCCACCGTCTCGGCCAGGAGGTCACATGAACCAGCGCACGTTCCCGGACAGCTTCGTGTGGGGCGCGGCGACCGCCGCGTACCAGATCGAGGGCGCCGCCACCGAGGGCGGCCGCGGCCGGTCGATCTGGGACGACTTCTCGCACACGCCCGGGCGCACCCGCGGCGGCGACACCGGCGACGTCGCGGACGACCACTACCACCGCTGGCAGGAGGACGTGGCCCTCATGGCCGAGCTGGGGCTGGGCGCCTACCGGCTGTCGATCTCCTGGCCGCGGGTCCAGCCGGGCGGCCGCGGCCCGCTCAACCCCGAGGGCGTGACGTTCTACACCCGGCTGCTCGACGCCCTGCGCGCCGCCGGCATCGCGCCCGTGGTCACCCTCTACCACTGGGACCTGCCCAGCGAGCTCGAGGCCGCCGGTGGCTGGACCACCCGCGAGACCGCCTACGCCTTCGCAGAGTACGCGCGCGCCATGGCCCGGGCGCTGGGGGAGCGGGTCGCGCTGTGGATCACGGTGAACGAGCCGTGGTGCTCGGCGTTCCTCGGCTACGCCGCCGGGGAGCACGCCCCCGGGCGCACCGAGCCGGCCGCCGCCCTGGCCGCCGCCCACCACCTCAACCTCGCCCACGGCCTGGCCGCGGCCGCCATCCGGGACGAGCTGGGCGAGTCCGCCCAGGTCTCCGTGAGCCTCAACCTGCACGTCACCCGCCCGGCCGACCCCGAGTCCGCCGCCGACCTCGAGGCCGCGCACGAGGTGGACCTGGTCGGCAACCACATCTTCCTCGGCCCGATGCTCGACGGCTCCTACCCCATCGGGCTGCGCGACCTCACCCGCGACATCACCGACGCCGGCTACGTCCGGCCCGGCGACCTCGCCCTCATCCGCCAGCGCCTGGACGTCCTGGGGGTGAACTACTACTTCACCAACTCCGTGCGCCGCAGCGACGGCCCCGCCGACGGGTCCCGCGGGTCCGGCGGGTCCGGCGGCCACGGCAACGGCCCGGCCAGTCCTTGGGTGGGCCTCGACCGTGTGGAGTTCCTCCCGACCGCCGGCCCGACCACCGCGATGGGCTGGAACATCGAGCCGGAGGGCATCTACGAGCTGCTCACCGCCCTCGACAACGCCTACGACGGCCTGCCGCTCATGGTCACCGAGAACGGCGCCGCGTTCGACGACGCCCCCGGGCCCGACGGCGAGGTGCACGACCCCGACCGCGTGGACTACCTGCGCCGGCACATCGACGCCGTCGGCCGCGCCCGGGCGGACGGTGCCAACGTGCAGGGGTACTTCGTGTGGTCCCTGCTCGACAACTTCGAGTGGTCGTACGGCTACAGCAAGCGGTTCGGCATCGTCCGGGTGGACTACGACACGCAGCGGCGCACCCTGAAGGACTCCGCCCGCTGGTACGCCCAGCTGGCGCGCACCGGCGCGCTGCCGGACTGACGCTCCCCGCCCGGACCCTGCTCGCACGCTGCCCGGGCCGGGGGCGACAATGAGGCCATGCCCTCCTCCCGTCGCTCGCGCCGCCGTCCCTACGGGACGGAGCACGTGCCGCTGGACCCGGAGCGGCTCAGGGGCATGCCGCGCAGCGAGCACGGGCCCGACGGCGGGTCGTACTCGGTGCGGCAGGTGCGCGGGTCGGACAAGTCCTACCGCTGCCCCGGCTGCGACCAGCTCATCCCGCCGGGGGTCGCCCACGTCGTCGCCTGGCAGACCGACCACCTGCTCGGCGCGCAGGCCGGCATCGACGACCGCCGCCACTGGCACAGCGCCTGCTGGCAGGCCCGCGGGCGTCGGCGGCCCACCCGCTGACACGACGGCACAAACGCGCCACCAAGTCGTCGTCGGGGCGCCGTGCGCCCACCAACGCCGCAGGTCGCCGGTCCGCGCCGGGGGACTTTGTGGCGCGATCCGCCCGAGCGGACCGGGCGCGGGCCGTGCCATGCTCGGCCCATGACCCTCGCCCTGCACCGTCACGGCCCCGACGAGGGGCTCCCGCTCGTCCTCTTGCACGCCTTCCCGCTCGACGCGCGCATGTGGGACGACGTCGTCGCCCAGCTGCCCGACCTCTCCGTCGTCACGATCGACGCCCCCGGCTTCGGCGCCTCCCCGGCCCCCGACGCCGTCGCCGCGGAGGTGGGCCGGCCGGCCGAGCCGTCCCTGGAGACCTACGCCGACGCGGTCGCCGCCGCGCTCGGCCACGCCGGGATCGACCGCGCCGTCGTCGCGGGGATCTCCATGGGTGGCTACGCCGTCCTCGCGCTCGCCGAACGGCGCCGGGGCCTGCTCGCCGGCGCCGGCCTGCTGGACACCAAGGCCGCCGCGGACGACGACGCCGCCCGCGCCACCCGGCTCCAGGTCGCCGCGGACGCCGAGGCGCGGGGCGCCGCCGCGGTCGCGCCGATGGTCACCCAGGTCCTCGGCGCGACCAGCCAGGCGGAGCGCCCCGAGGTCGTCGAGCGCGTGGGCGCGTGGCTGGCTAACGCCCCACCGGCCGGGATCGCCTGGGCCCAGCGCGCGATGGCCGCCCGGCCCGACCGGGTCACCGCGCTGGAGGACCTCCAGGTGCCGGCGCTCGTGCTGCGCGGCGCCGAGGACGCGTCGGCGCCGCAGGCGGCGGCGAGCACCATGGCGGAGGCGCTGGGGGACGTCGAGGTCGTCGTGGTGCCGCGGGCCGGTCACCTCAGCGCCGTGGAGGCGCCCGCGGAGGTCGCCGCCGCCCTGCGCGCCCTGCACGAGCGCTGCGCCCAGGGCGCCGTGTCCTGATTGGCGCGGCCCCGTCCCGGGTGGGAGACCGGACGGCGCGCCGGGGAGCAGCGCGCCGGGGACCGCTCGGCGGCCCCGCCGCTCCGCCGACCGGCCCGCCGGCGCGGGCGCCCTACGCTGGGGACATGCCGACCTTCCCCGCCGCCCGCATCCGCCCCGCGACGGTGCTCGACGCCCCCGCGATCGCCCGCGCCCACCTCCAGGCCTGGCGGGAGACCTACGGCGATCTCGTCCCCGCCGCGGTCTACGCCCAGCGGGAGGTCGAGGGCCCCGGGCGCTGGGAGGCCACGCTGGCCGCCCCCGGCGCCACCATGACGTGGGTGGCGCAGCGCAACGACGAGGTCGTCGGGTTCGCGACGGCGCTCGCCGCCGGGCCCAGCGGCGTGCGGCCGCTGCAGCTGTCGCGGCTGTACGTTCTCGCCGCCGAGCAGGTCCGGCGCACCGGCACCCACCTCCTCGAGCTGGCCATCGGGGACGCGCCGTGCTTCCTGTGGGTCGCGGAGGCCAACACCCAGGCGCAGGGCTTCTACCGTTCCCACGGATTCGAGGCGGACGGCGCCCGCGAGCAGGTCGCCGCCGGCGGACATCTCCTCGCGCTGCGGATGGTGCGCTGATGGACCTCGACCTCGGCGTCGACCCCGCCTCCGCCACCCCGCCCTACGAGCAGGTGCGGGCCCAGCTGGCCGCCGCCATCGAGGCCGGCGCGCTGCAGCCCGGCACCCGGCTGCCCACGGTGCGGGCGCTCGCGGGCGACCTCGGGCTGGCGGTCAACACCGTCGCCCGGGCGTACCGCGAGCTCGAGCAGGCCGGTGCGGTGGTCACCCGGGGGCGGTCGGGCACCGTCGTCGCCGACGACGACGCCGAGCACGGGGCCAAGGCGGCGGCCGCCGCCTATGCCGCCCGGGCGCGCGAGCTGGGCCTGACCCCGGAGCGGGCGCTGGAGCTGGCCCGCGACGCGCTGCGCGCCTGAGGGCGTGGCCGGCGTCCGGTCGGCGGGTGGAGCCACCCGCCCGCCGGACGCCGTGCCCTGCCGGACGCCGTGCGCCGCTAGCGGCCGCCGCGCGAACGCGGCTTGCCCGCCCCGCGCGCGGGCGAGCGGGGCGCGCTCGGCCGCGGAGCGTTCTTGGCGGGTGTCGTCGGGGCGTCCTGGATGGCGTCCATCTTCTGGGTGTCCGGGCCGACGGCCTCGATGCGCTCGGTCGGGTCGGCGGGCTCCTCGACCGCGCGCACCTCGTCGGGGCCGGCGAGGCGGGCGACGTCGTCCGGCGCGACGGGCAGTTCGAGCACCGCGGTCTCGTCGGTCTGGTCCTCGGCGTCGGGCTTCGCCGGCGGTGCCTTCTCGGCCGTGGCCTGCGACTTCTCCGCTGCCGGCTTGGCCTGCGGCGCCGTGGCGGCGGGCGGGGCGGGCGGCTCGCCGGCGGCGTCGGGCTTCGTGGTCGCGTCCGCCTTCTCGGCGGCGTCGGGCTTCGTGGTCGCGTCCGCCTTCTCGGCGGGCTTCGCCTGGGACGTCGGCTTGGCGGGGGACGCCTTCTCCGCTGCCGGCTTGGCCGGGGATGTCTTCTCCGCTGCCGGCTTGGCCGCGGGGGCCTTGACGGCGGGCGGGGCGGGCGGCTCGTCCGCGGTTGCGGCGGGCTTCGACTCCGTCGTCGTCTTGGCTGCCGGGGCGTCGCTCGATGCCGTGCCGGCCGGTGCCGGGCCACCGGTGTCCTTGCCAGCCGGCGCCTTCTCGGCGGGTGCCGGAGCCGCGGCCTTGACGTCAGGCGTGGGTGCCGTCGGCTTCGCCGCAGGCGGGGCCGGCGGGGCGGGCGGCGCCTCGCCCGCGGCCGCCGCGGCCGCCGCGGACAGCCCGAGCATCCCGCGCATGTCGTCGAGGTAGGCGGCGACCTCCTCGCGCTGGCGCGTGAGCTCCTCGACCCGGCGCTGCGCGGTCGCCAGGGTGGCCTCCGCGTCCGCCTGGGCCTCCCTGTGCAACCGGGCCGCCTCGGCCTGCGCGTCGGCCAGGAGGCGGGCGACCTCGGTGCGGGCGTGCTCCTCGCGCTCGCGCACGGTCGTGTCGGTCTCGACCAGCAGCCGCTCGCAGCGCTGCACGGCCTCGGCCAGCCGTCGCTCGGCGTCGAGCGCGCGGCTCTCGGCGTCGCCGGTCATGGTGTCGATGCGGGCCTTGGCGGCCGCGAAGGCCTCGGCGGCCTCCTGCTCGGCCCGGGCGCGAACGCTGGCCGCCTCCTGCTCGGCGTGGGCGCGCATCTCGGTGGCGACCTTCTCCGTCGTCGTCCGCATCACCCCGAGCTCGCGCTCGAGGCTGGCACGCCGCTCGCTGGCCTCGGCGGTGCTGGCGGCGGACAGCCGGGCGGCCTCGCGCTCGGCGGAGGCGACGAGCTCCTCGGCGCGGCGGCGGGCGTTGAGCAGCGTGGTCTCGGACTCGGCGCGCGTGTGCGACTCGAGGTGCTCGGCCTCCTGGCGGGCCTCGGCGAGCCGCTGGGCCGCCTCCTGCTCGGCGCGCTCCTGCACCGCCCGGGCGCTGGTCCGCGCGCGCTCGAGGGTCTTCTGGGCGTCGTCGTTGGCGCGGTTGACCACCTCCAGCGCCTGCTCCTCGGCCGAGCGGAGCAACCGCTCCACCCGGGACCCGAGGCCGGCATAGGTGGGGCGCTCGTTCTCCCGCAGCTGGCGCTGTGCCTCGGACAGCTCGCCGGACATCTTCATGACGCGACCGTCAAGCGTCTCCACCTCACGCCGGGCCTCGCCCAGAGCCTCGCTCAGCGCCTGCACGCGCTGGTCGACCTGCGCGCGGTCGTAGCCGCGCATGACCACCGGGAACACCGGTCGCTCGTTGCTCACACTCAGTCCTCCGTGTCGTACCCGACCCCCCTGAGGCCGGATGAGCGTCTCCCCAGACTAACCACGCAGGCCGAGGGGGCTCGGCGGAGGCGCCGCCAGTGGGACGCAGCGGTCGCTCGGACAGGGCCGGCGGTGCCGGGGCGGCCGCCCGGACAGGGGGGTGGCGGCGACGTCCGGGCTGGTCGCCCGGACAAGGGGCAGCGGCGAGGTCCGCGTGGTCGCCCGGACCAGGGGGGGTGACGGGGGCGCTGCACCGCGTCGCCCGACGACGGGGGAGCGCCCCGCCCGGGGGCACCGTATTCTGGCCCGTTGACGATGCCCTGCATCCCGGAACGGGAGGACCCTCCACCTCGTGAATCGTCGGATCATCTCTGCCGTCCTCATGGTGCTCGGGGTGATCGCCATCGCGCTGGCGATCGCTTCTGCCACCGTGTGGCGCCCCACGAACACCGCGACCCTGACCCTGCCCGCCCGACCCGCCACGCCGGTGGTGATCTCCGACGCCGGTGTGCTCGACGCCGTCGCGCCGGACGTCCGGATCGTCGCGACCGCGGACGACGGCCAGCCCGTCACCCTCGCTGTCGGGCGCACCGAGGACGTCCTGGCCTGGGTGGACGGCGCGCCGCACACCCGCATCACGGGGCTGAGCAGCTGGGAGCAGCTGGCGGTGAAGGACGTCGCAGGCGGTGAGGCGACCGCGGGCGCGACGCCCGCCGAGGGCCAGGCCGCGCTGCCCAGCCCCGCGGGCTCCGACCTGTGGGTCAGCGAGCAGACCGGCACGGGGACGGCGGAGATGTCCTGGAAGGACCGGGAGGGGCGCTGGAGCCTGCTGGCGGCGACCGACGGGACCGGGCCCGCGCCGCAGGTCTCGCTGAGCTGGCCGCGGGAGGTCAGCACCCCCTGGCTCGTGCCCGGCCTGATCGTTGGTGTGATCTTGCTCCTGGCCGGCCTCGCGCTGGCCATCCTCGAGGGCCTGACGGCGCGCGAGCTGCGCCGCCGCCAGGCCGTGGCCGCGGCACCGGAGGACGAGACCGTCGTGCTCCCGGCGGCCGAGACCGCCGGCCTGACCCGCCGCCAGCTGCGCGAGCAGGCCCGAGCAGCGGCGCAGCAGGGCCGCGGCTGGCGCGGCGGGCCCGAGGAGACGGCCACGGCCGTGGTCCCGGCCGTCGCGGCGGAAGAGACGGTGGCCGACGACGAGGTCGACGACGGCGCGGCTGCGGCCGGCTCGGCGCGCGGCGCCGGGATCGTCCCGGCGTCGCCGCGGGCCGCGGAGTACCGCCGCGACCGTGAGGCGTCCGACACGGCCGGCGAGGACACCGGCGCCGGGGACGAGACGCAGCAGATGACCGCCGTGGGTGACGGGGCCGAGCGCGTCGGCACGAGCGGGGACCGCACCGAGCAGATGGCCGCGGTGGGCGACCCGACCGAGCGTCTTGCCGCGACCCAGGATGGCGGGTCCGCGGCCGGCGCCCGCGGCGCCGGCGTGGTGCCCGCCGCCACCCGGTCCCCCGAGTCGCGCGAGACGGAGGAGACCGGCGCGGCCGAGGCAGGGGGGCACGAGGAGGAAGGAGGAGCCGGCGAGGCGGCGGCGCCGCCCAGCTGGCGCAGCATGTGGGGATTCGGCGAGCGCACGCAGGCGACGGACGACGGCCCGGAGGTGGAGCAGTCCGGCGGTGAGTGGCAGGACGGCCGCGCCGACGGCGAGGAGACCCGCGACGAGGAGGAGCAGCGATGAGGCGTCGCACCCGGCTGTCCGTGGCGGCGGGCGCCGCGCTGTCGCTGGCGTTCCTCGCCGGCTGCAGCTCGCAGCTGCCCCAGCCCGATCCCGAGCCCACCGCCGAGACCCCACCGCCGGTGCTCGACGGCGACCGCCTGGACCGGATCCTGACGGAGACGGCCGCGACCTTCCAGAAGGCGGACGAGGCCAAGGACCCCCAGGCCCTCGACCCCCGGCTCACCGGCCCGGCCCTCGAGCTGCGTCAGTCCGAGTACCGCCTGGCGGAGGCCACGGGCGGGAACGCCGCGCCGTCGCCCGTCACGACCGCCACCCAGGTGGAGGCGGTCGCCGCGACGTACGACTTCCCGCGCACCGCGATGGTCATCACCCAGGTGCCCGAGGGGGCCAACCTGCCCCTCCTGCTCGCCTTCGCGCAGCCCGACGCCCGCACCCCCTACAAGCTGTGGGGCTGGGTCGAGCTCTTC
Source organism: Georgenia ruanii (assembly GCF_009193175.1). Lineage (GTDB taxonomy): Bacteria > Actinomycetota > Actinomycetes > Actinomycetales > Actinomycetaceae > Georgenia > Georgenia ruanii. The sequence goes on from NZ_VUKE01000002.1 coordinate 313,148, forward strand.
CCCGGCATCGAGACGCCCCCGCTGATCCACCCCGACACCGGTTCCAAGCAGCTCGGCCCGGACTCCGAGGGGCTGGTCGCGACGCCGGCGCAGGCCGTCGAGCGCTACGTCGACACGCTGAACAAGCAGGACAGCGAGTACGCCAACCAGTTCGCCGGCGACCCGTACAAGGACAGCTCGCGCAAGGCGATCACGGACCTCGACAGCCGCATCGAGGCCGCGGGCGACGCGACGATCAGCTACGCCGTCGGCGACGACGCCCCGCAGGCCCTCGCCACGGCCGACGGCGGCGCCATCGTCCTGGCCGAGCTGAGCTCCACGCAGACCATCCGCAAGACCGTGCCCGGGGCGACCCTGACGGTCGGCGGCGAGATCGGGGCGCTGCTCGGCCAGGACAAGCAGGTCCGCGGCACGGTGTCCGGCGTCTCCGAGGTGCTCGTGGCGTTCTACGTGCCGCCCGCCGGCGGCGAGGCGAAGCAGATCCGGCCGCTGGGCGCCAAGACCGTGCTCACCGAGGTCAGCCGGAACGACGCCGAGGCCCCGGCTGCGGGATGATGCAGCCGACCGGGCACAGCGCCCGGCCACCGAGACGGATGAAGGACGAAGGACGACCATGAGCCAGCCGATGCCCCGCGTCAACCTCCACGGAGCGGTGGACCTCTCCGCCCTCGCGGGCCCGCCCGCCGGGCAGCAGCAGGCCGCGGCGCCCGGGGGCGCCGCGGGAGGGGCCGTGCCGGGGGCCGTCATCACCGAGGTCAGCGAGGCGACCTTCGGGCAGACGGTGCAGCTGTCCACCCAGGTCCCGGTGATCCTGCTGCTCGGGTCCGCCCGCTCCGGCGCCACCGCGGAGCTCGACGGCGTCCTGGAGAAGCTCGCCCGCGAGTACGGCGGCCGGTTCCAGCTCGCCCGGGTCGACGGCGATGCGAACCCGCAGATCGCCGCGGCCCTGCAGGTGCAGGCGGTGCCCACGGTGGTCGCGCTCGTCGCCGGCCAGCCGCTGCCGCTGTTCCAGGGCGCCTACCCCGAGGACCAGGTGCGCCAGGTCCTCGACGAGGTGCTGCGCGTGGCCGCCCAGAACGGCGTCACGGGGGTGCTCGAGGACGCCGGCGACGACGTCGCCGAGGCCCCGGCCGAGCCGCCGCTGCCGCCGCTGCACGCCGAGGCGCTGGCCGCCATCGAGCGCGGCGACCTCGAGGCGGCCGAGGCCGCCTACACCCAAGCCCTCAACGAGAATCCGCGCGACGCCGACGCCAAGGCCGCGCTGCTGCAGGTCCAGCTCATCCGGCGGGTGGAGCAGCACGACCCGGACGAGGTGCTCCGCCGCGCGACCGCCGCCGGCCCGGCCGACGTGGCCGCGCAGCTGGCCGCCGCCGACGTCGAGGCCACGACCGGGCAGTTCGGCGCCGCGTTCGACCGGTTGCTCGCCGTCGTGCGGGCCACCGCCGGGGACGACCGCGAGCAGGCCCGGCTGCGGCTCATCGAGCTGTTCGACATCGCCGGACCGACGCCGGAGGTCCAGGCGGCCCGGCGTCAGCTGGCCAGCGCGCTGTACTGAGCTCCGCGGGCCGGGCCGCGCGGTGCCGAGGTGTGCGGCAGGCCGCGCGGTGCTGAGGTGTGCAGGCCAGGCCGCGTTGGACTGACGCCCCGCGCGGGCGCGACCCTTCCTGCATCGCGGCGCGGACACAGCGGCGCGACACAACGGGTAAACAACGTCCGGGGATGCCGGACGTTGTTTACCCACAGACCGCGCACGCCTGCGACGGTGGCGTCTGGTCACGCGGCCCCGGCGCCATTACGGCATCGGACCCGCGGGCGGACGTGACGACTCAGCGCGCGGGGTGGCGGTCGCTCCGCACGGGGCCGGGACCTTCAGAGCGCGGCCGGGTGCTGTTGTCGCGCGGCTGGGTGCTCTCAGGCCGGGTGCTGTTGTCGCGCGGCCGGGTGCTCTCGCCGCCTGGCCGGGCGGTCTCGGCCGTCGCCGTCATCCCGGACCCGGCCGCCGTCGCCGCGGACCCCGGCGCGCCGGAGCCCGCCCCGGTCGCCGCCGTGTCCGCCGCCGCCGTCGGGCGCGGGGCGGTGTCCGCGACCAGCAGGAGCGCGCCCAGGGGCGGCACGCGCAGCACGGCCGAGGCCGGCCGGCCGTGCCAGCCGACGTTCTCGGCGCGCACCCGCCCGAGGTTGCCCACGCCGGAGCCGCCGTAGACCGGGGCGTCGGTGTTGAGCACCTCGAGCCAGTCCCCGCCCTGGGGCAGCCCCACCCGGTAGCCCTCGTGCGGGGTGCCGGCGAAGTTGATGACGCACACCACCGTCTGCTCCCCGTCGCGGGTGCGGCGCAGGTAGGCGAGGGTGTTGTGGTCGCCGTCGCTCATCTCGATCCACTCGAACCCGCGGTTGGAGAAGTCCTCCGCCCACAGGGCCGGGTGCGCCGCGTAGACCTCGTTGAGGTCCTTGACCAGGCGGGCGACGCCGGCGTGGCCGGGGTCGTCCATCTGCCACCAGTCCAGCCCGCGGGCCTCGCTCCACTCGGCCTCCTGGGCGAACTCCTGGCCCATGAACAGCAGCTGCTTGCCCGGGTGGGTCCACTGGTAGGCCAGCAGCGCCCGCACGCCGGCCAGCTGCTGCCAGCGGTCCCCGGGCATCTTGGTGAGCAGCGAGCCCTTGCCGTGCACGACCTCGTCGTGGCTCAGCGGCAGGATGAACTGCTCGGAGAACGCGTAGACGAGGGAGAACGTCAGCTCCCCGTGGTGGTAGCGGCGGTTGATCGGCTCCTCCGCCAGGTACCGCAGGGTGTCGTTCATCCAGCCCATGTTCCACTTCAGGCCGAACCCCAGGCCGCCGTGGGAGGTCGGGGCGGTCACCCCCGGCCAGGCCGTGGACTCCTCGGCGACCATGACGATCCCGGGCACCTTGCGGTAGGCCGTCGCCGTCGTCTCCTGCAGGAAGCTGATGGCCTCGAGGTTCTCCCGCCCGCCGCGCACGTTCGGCCGCCACTGGCCCGGCTGGCGCGAGTAGTCCAGATAGAGCATGGAGGCGACGGCGTCCACCCGCAGCCCGTCGACGTGGAACTCCTGCAGCCAGTACAGGGCGTTGGCGACGAGGAAGTTGCGCACCTCCCGCCGGCCGTAGTTGAACACGTAGGTGCCCCAGTCCTGCTGCTCCCCGCGCAGCGGGTCGGGGTCCTCGTACAGGGAGGTGCCGTCGAAGCGGGCGAGCGCCCAGGCGTCCTTGGGGAAGTGCGCCGGCACCCAGTCGAGGATGACGCCGATGCCGGCCTGGTGGAGGCGGTCGATGAGGTAGCGCAGGTCGTCGGGGGTGCCGAAGCGCGCCGTCGGGGCGTAGTACGAGGTGACCTGATAGCCCCAGGACCCGCCGAACGGGTGCTCGGCCACGGGGAGGAACTCGACGTGCGTGAAGCCCAGGTGCGTGACGTGGGCGACGAGCTCCTCGGCCAGCTCGCGGTAGCCCAGCCCCGGCCGCCAGGAGCCGAGGTGGACCTCGTAGATGCTCATCGGCCCGGTGTGCGGGTTGGTGTGGGTCCGGCGGGCGAGCCAGGCGTCGTCGTCCCAGGTGTACTCGGAGACCTCGACGACGGAGGCGGTGGCCGGGGGCACCTCGGTGCGGCGGGCCATCGGGTCGGCCTTCTGGTGCCAGGAGCCGTCCTGGTACTGGATCTCGTACTTGTACTTCTGCCCGGCGGTGGCGTCGGGCAGGAACAGCTCCCACACGCCCGCGCTGCCCAGCGACCGCATGGCGCTGGTGGTGCCGTCCCAGCCGTTGAAGTCGCCGATGACGCGCACCGCCCGGGCGTTGGGCGCCCACACCGCGAAGCCGACGCCGCGGACCTCGCCCAGCTCGCTGGGGTAGGTGTGCACGTGGGCGCCGAGCACCGTCCACAGCTCCTCGTGGCGCCCCTCCGCGATGAGGTGCCGGTCGAGCTCGCCGAGCGTGGGCAGGAAGCGGTACGGGTCGTCGACGACGCTGCTGACGTCCCCGTACGTCACCCGCACCCGGTAGTCGGGCACCTGCCGGCCAGGCAGGACGGCGACCCACACGCCGTCCTGCTCGTGGGTGGCCGCGTAGGTCCCGGCGGCGGTGACGATCTCGACGGCGTCAGCCAGGTGGCGCGCCGTACGGACGGTCACCCCGGAATCGCCGACGTGGGGGCCGAGGACGGCGTGGGGGTCGTGCGAGTAGCCGTAGGCGACACGGTGCAGCTCGGCGGGCTCGACCGGGAGAGGCGCCGCGCTGGTGGTCGCGGAGGCATCGGGGCCGGTGGGGGCGTCGTGGCTGAGGTCGCGGTCCATGGGCACCACTCTTCCATCACCCCTGCCGGTGCGCGCGTCTCGTCAGCCGGCCAGGAGCCGGGCGACCCCAGCACGGGGGATGGGCAGCCAGTCGGGCCGGTTGCGCGCCTCGTAGACGGCCTCGTAGAGCGCCTTGTCGAGCTCGAGCGCGCGCAGCAGGGCGGCGTCGGCGCGCGGGTCGCGCCCGGTGGCGGCGCCGTAGCCGTCGAGGAAGGCCTCCCGGGCCCGGCGCGCCCAGGCGTGGTGGGCGTCCAGCTCGGCGGCCTGGACCGCCACCGGCCCGGTGGAGGCCGGCCGGTTGGCGGCCCGGTCGCCGTGGCCGGACTCGCCGGCGGCGACCGTCGCCGAGCCCGCGGCGTAGTCGAAGGAGCGCAGCATCCCGGCGATGTCCCGCTGCGGCAGGTCCGGGGCGGTGCGCTCGGCCAGCGGCCGCAGCGGCTCGCCCTCGAAGTCCAGGAGCACCCAGCCGCGGCCCGGCACGTCGAGCACCTGGCCGAGGTGGTAGTCGCCGTGGATGCGCTGCAGCGGCGGCCAGGGCGCCGCGGCCCCGGCGCGCAGCACCGCCTCGACGTCGTCGGCGCGGGCGGCCAGCTCGGGGACGGCGTCGCGGGCGGCGGCGAAGCGCTGGCGCCAGCCGCTCAGCACGGCCTCCCGCGCGGCGGCGTCCGCCTCGGCGGTGGGCAGGGTGCGCGCGAGGACGGCGTGCACCTCGGCGGTGGCCTCCCCGAGGGCGCGGGCCCGGCCGGCGAAGTCAGTGCCGGTCTCCAGGGCGCGCAGCGCGACCCGCCAGGCGTCCTCGACGCCGGGGAGGAACTCCTGGGCGAAGGCCAGGTGCCCCTCGGCGCGCTGCGCCCCGGCGGGCCACCAGCCGAGCAGGTCGCCCAGCGGGCGCGGCACGCGGGTGCTGCCCCCCGACGCCAGGGCCTCCTGCACCTCGACGTCGGGGTTGCGCCCGGCCTGGACCACCCGGAAGACCTTGAGGATGACCGGCGCGCCGGCGGCGACGTCGAAGATGATCGAGGTGTTGGACTGCTCCCCACGCAGCACGCGCGAGCCGGTGGCGGACACGGGCGCGCCGATGCGGTGCCCCCGCGCGCCGACGACGGCCCCGCCGGGCCGCGCCGGGCCGGCGGCGTCCGCGGGATCGGCCGGTGCCTCGTCGCCGCCCGGCGGGCCGAGGCGCGCCTCGTCGACCACGGCGGCGAGCAGCGCGGCGGCGCCGGCCGGGTCGTGGCAGCCGTCGTAGACGACCTGCCCGGGCCCCTCGGCCACGACGGCGTGCTCGAGCCCGGGCACGGCGGCCGGCCGCACGGTCAGCGGCACCTGGTACAGCACCGGGTCGGCGGCACCGACGTCGCGCACGAGCCACGTGGCGACGTCCACGCCGTCCGGCCCGGGCAGCGCGAGCCCGCCGACCGGTTCCAGGCGCGGCTCGCGGCCCTTGCCCGTGTACCACCGCTGCCGGGCCATCCAGGCGGGCAGCGCGGCCCGCAGCGCCTCCGAGGCCGTCATGACTCGGGCGTCTGGGCGGTGGGGTCGGTGCGCCGGGGCGCCGGGCCGAGGGCGTCGGCCGGGCCGCGCCGGCCGGCGCCGTTGACAAAACCGTTGGCGACGCCGTTGCCGGTGGACCCGGGCGCCGGGCCGGCCGGACCGGGTCCGGCCGGGTTGACCGCCGGTCCGCCGGCGGCGCCCGCCGCCGCGGCCCCCGGGCCGACCTCGACGGCATCCCCGAGGTCGCCGTCGGCGACCCCGGGCGGCGTGAACCCCTGCGGCAGCTCGGCGGGCATCCCCGGGGCGGGCAGCTGCCCGGTGGCGGCCGGGGACGGCAGCTCGGGGGCCCGCGGCGCGGACGCGCTGTGCGGCGCGGCCGAGGTGGACGGCACGACGTACGTCTCCGGCCGCGGCGGCGCGCCGGCGACGAGACCGCCGGCCGGGCCGGCCGAGGTCGCCGCGGGGGCGCCGGTCCCGGCCGCGGCCCCCGGTCCCGGACCGGCGCCGGACGCCGTCACGCCCGCCGTCGCCGGGGCCAGCTCCGCCGCCTCCGGGCTGAGCGGGCTGACCGGCTCGGGCTCCTCCACCGGGCGGACCTGGGCGGGCAGCCCGGTCATCGGCGCGGGGGCCGCCGGCGCGCCGCGGCGGGAGAGCAGCAGCCAGAAGAAGTCCCGCGAGCCCAGGGTGATGGTCACCGACCCGTCCGGGCCGACCTCCGGGAAGCGCGCCCCGCCGAAGACGTCCGTGAGCTGGGCGCCCGCCAGCCGGGGCAGGCGCACCGTCGTCGAGCGGGCGGTGTTGGCGAGGTTGAACACGCACAGCACCGTCTCCTCGGCGTTGGAGCGGGTGAAGGCCAGGACGGCGTCGTTGTCCACCTCCAGCGGCCGGTACTCGCCGTTGCCGAAGACGGGGTGGCGGCGCCGGACGTCGAGGATGCCGCGCACCCAGTGCAGCAGCGAGGTGGGCTGGGCGATCTGGGCCTCGACGTTGACAGCGGCGTAGTGGTTGACGAGCGACTGCACCACCGGCAGGTACAGCTTGCCGGGGTCGGCGGTGGAGAAGCCGGCGTTGCGGTCCGGCGTCCACTGCATGGGGGTGCGCACGGCGTCCCGGTCGGGCAGCCAGATGTTGTCGCCCATGCCGATCTCGTCGCCGTAGTACAGCGTCGGGGAGCCCGGCAGCGACAGCAGCAGCGCGTGGGCGAGCTCGATCTCGGCCCGGGAGTTGCCCAGCAGCGGCGCCAGTCGCCGGCGGATGCCGACGTTGGCGCGCATGCGCGGGTCCTCGGCGTACCACCCGTACATCGCGGCGCGTTCCTCGGTGGAGACCATCTCCAGGGTCAGCTCGTCGTGGTTGCGCAGGAACGTGCCCCACTGGGCCCCGGCCGGGATCGGCGGCGTGTCGGCCAGGATGTCGCGGATGGCCCGGGCCCGCTGCTCGCGCAGGGCGTAGTAGAGGCGCGGCATGACCGGGAAGTGGAAGCACATGTGGCACTCGGGCGCCGACTCGGTGCCGTAGTACTCCACGACGTCCTCGGGCCACTGGTTGGCCTCGGCGAGCATGATCGTGCCGGGGAACTCCCGGTCGATCATGGCGCGCAGCTCGCGCAGGAAGCGGTGCGTGCGGGGGAGGTTCTCGCAGTTGGTGCCCTCCTCCTCGAAGAGGTAGGGCACCGCGTCCAGCCGGAAGCCGTCCACGCCGACCCGGCACCAGAACCGCACGACGTCGAACATCGCCTCGCGCACGGCCGGGTTCTCGAAGTTGAGGTCGGGCTGGTGGGAGAAGAACCGGTGCCAGAAGTACTGCCGGCGCACCGGGTCGAAGGTCCAGTTCGACGTCTCGGTGTCGACGAAGATGACGCGGGCGTCGGGGTACTTGGTGTTGTCGTCGCTCCAGACGTAGAAGTCCCCGTAGGGCCCGTCGGGGTTGGAGCGGGAGGACTGGAACCACGGGTGCTGGTCGCTGGTGTGGTTCATGACCAGGTCGATGATCACGCGCATGCCGCGGGCGTGCGCCTGCTGCATCAGCTCCTCGAAGTCCTCCAGCGTGCCGTACTCCGGCGCCACGGAGGTGAAGTCGGAGACGTCGTAGCCGCCGTCGCGCAGCGGGGAGGGGTAGAACGGCGGCAGCCACAGGCAGTCCACGCCGAGCCACTGCAGGTACTCGAGGCGGTCGATCAGGCCGCGCAGGTCCCCGGTGCCCGACCCGCGCGAGTCGGCGAAGGCCCGCAGCAGCACCTCGTAGAACACCGCCGTGCGGTACCACTCGGGGTCCTCGCGCAGGCCCGGGTGGTGCGCCTGGAGGTTCGCCACGGGCTGGACCCGCGGCGGCAGGGCGCTGTAGGGCGAGGGGCCCGCCTGCTCCGTGACGCTCACAGCGGCCTCACCGACAGGATGTGGGCGCAGCGCGAGTGCGGGGCGAGCCGGACGAACGGGTCGGACCCCCACAGGTAGGTCTCCCCGCCCAGCTCGTCCGAGGCGGCCATGACCGGCCACGGGGCGTGGGCGTCCCCGGCGATGCCGAGCGCGCCGAGGTCGAGGTGGAGAAGCGTCTGGCGCGTGGTGTACGGGTCGAGGTTGAGCACGACGATGACGGTGTCCTCCTGGCCGGTGGGGGACTGCTCCGCCGTCAGGCGCTTGGAGAAGCACAGGATCTGGTCGTCGTCGGTGGGGTGGATGTGCACGTTGCGCAGCCGCTGCAGCGCCGGGTGCGCCCGCCGGACGGCGTTGAGCTTGCCGAGCAGGTCGGCGACGCCAAGGCTCGACGCCCGGGACCAGTCGCGCTCCTTGTACTCGTACTTCTCGTTGTCGATCTGCTCCTCGGCGCCCGGCCGGGCGACGTTCTCGACCAGCTCGTAGCCGGAGTAGATCCCCCAGGTGGGCGAGCCGGTGGCGGCGAGCACCGCGCGGATGGCGAACGCGGCGGCCCCGCCCTGCTGCATGTACGGGGTGAGGATGTCGTGCGTCGTCGGCCAAAACGCCGGCCGCAGCCGCGCGTCCGTCTCGTAGGCGAGCTCCATGAGGTACTCGCCGATCTCCTGCTTGCCGGTGCGCCAGGCGAAGTACGTGTAGGACTGGTGGAACCCGATCGCGCCGAGCGTGCGCATCATCGCCGGCCGGGTGAAGGCCTCGGCGAGGAAGAGCACGTCCGGGTGGGTCTGGCGGAACTCGGCGAGCAGCCGCTGCCAGAAGGCCAGGGGCTTGGTGTGCGGGTTGTCCACGCGGAAGATCGTCACGCCGTGCGCCACCCACACCTCCAGCACGTCCCGGACGGCGGCGTAGATGCCCTCCGGGTCGTTGTCGAAGTTCAGCGGGTAGATGTCCTGGTACTTCTTCGGCGGGTTCTCCGCGTAGGCGATGGAGCCGTCCGCCCGGGTGGTGAACCACTCCGGGTGCTCGGTGACCCACGGGTGGTCCGGGGAGGCCTGCAGCGCCAGGTCGAGGGCGACCTCCATGCCGTGCTGGCGCGCCCGGGCGACGAAGTGGTCGAAGTCCGCGAAGGTGCCCAGGTCCGGGTGGATGGCGTCGTGGCCGCCCTCGGGCGCGCCGATGCCGTAGGGCGAGCCCGGGTCGCCCGGCCGGGCCTCCAGGGTGTTGTTGCGGCCCTTGCGGTTGGTCATGCCGATCGGGTGGATCGGGGTGAGGTAGACGACGTCGAAGCCCATCTCGGCGATGCGGCCCAGCCCGTCGGCGGCGGTGCGCAGGGTGCCCGAGACCCACTCGCCGGTGGCCGCGTCCCGGTGGGCGCCGACCGAGCGGGGGAAGATCTCGTACCAGGAGCCGACCAGCGCGCGCTCGCGGTCCACCTGGACCGGGTAGGTGGCCGACGGCGAGACCATGTCGCGCAGCGGGTGCTCGGCCAGGACCGCGCGCACCTCGGCGGCGGTGCCGGCGGCCAGGCGGGCGGGGGCGGGCCGGCCGGCGTCGCGCAGGCCGGCGACGGCGTCGCGCAGCACCCGCGCGGCCGCGGCCGGCAGCTCCCGGGCCGCGGCCCGCTCGAGGAGCAGCGCGCCCTCGGTGAGCATGAGCTCGACGTCGACCCCGGCGTCGACCTTGATCGTCGCGTCGTGCCGCCAGGTGCCGTAGGGGTCGGACCAGCCCTCGACCCGGAAGCCCCAGGTGCCGGGCCGGTCCGGGGTGAGCCAGGCCTCGTAGCGGTCCAGGCCCGGGGCGATGTCGACCATGTGCGCCCAGGAGTGGTCGCGCCCGTCGGGCGTGACGAGCACGGCGGTGGCGGCGACGGCGTCGTGGCCCTCGCGGAAGACCGTGGCGCGGACGGGGAACGCCTCGCCCTCGGTGCCCTTGGCCGGCCAGCGGCCGTCCTCGAGGACGGGGGAGACCTCGACCACCGGGATGCGGCCGACGGGCGCGAACGGCGCCGGGCGCGGCGCGGCGGGCGCCGGCGTCGCGCCGACGGCGGTCGTCTCGGCGGGGCGGGGGGCGGCTGGGGTGCTCGGCGTGGCGGAGCTGGTTGATGAGGTCATGGGCGTACCGCCCGCACGGGGCGTGGACTCCTCGGTGGGGACAGGGGCTGCGATGGGGTCGGGGGCGGCGGCTCCGGGCTGGTGCGGTGCCGTCTCTCCCGTCGCCGCGGACGAGACGTCCTGCGCGGCAGACGCTACCCGCTCCGGCGTGTCGGTGCCGCTGGCGGGCGCGGGGGTGGTGCTCGGGGCGCGAGCGGGGCTGGCGCTCGCGGTCCGAGCGGGGGTGGCGGCCGGTCGTGCCGGGTCGGTCGGCGCCGGTCTGGCGGGGGCCGACGGCTCCCGGGGCGCGGAGGCCTCGTGGCCGCCGGGCTGCGCCGGGGGTGAGGGCTCCGGCGGGCCGGCCTCCTGCTGGGCGGCCGCGCGCGGTGCGGCGGCGCCGTGGCCGGCGGGTGAGCCCGGGGGCGCTATCCGCCGCTGCGCGGGCACGGGGGGCCGGTCCGGCGCCGCGGGAGCGTGCCGGAAGGAAGGGAGCCACCAGCGACGGCCGGAGTCCTTGCGCGGCTTGGACATCACGCCCCGAACCTACCGAGAGGCGGCGACGACGGCAGTTCGTGGTACCCGGCGGCGGCCCCGCGAACCGTGCTGACCAGCCGCGACACCCCCGCCGGGGCCTGGCGGCCCCCGCCGGCCCGGGCCCGGGGACGCCCCGCGGGACCGCCCGCCCGCACCCCCGCCGGCCCGGCTCCGGCGCCGCCCGGAGCGGGCCCGCCGTGCCCCCGCGCTGAAACCGGACTGCAAGGTCGTGCAACGGTTTCAGCGTGTCTAGACTCGTCGGCGTGAGAGCGATTCGTCGATTCACCGTCCGCACCGTTCTGCCCGAGGCGCTGGCGCCGCTGGATGCGCTCGCGCAGAACCTCAGGTGGTCCTGGCACACCCCGACCCGGGACCTCTTCGCCTCCCTCGACCCCCAGCTGTGGGAGGCCGTTCACGGGGACCCCGTCGCGCTCCTCGGCTCCCTCGCCCCCCGCCGGCTCGAGCAGCTGGCCCTGGACCGCTCCCTCGTGGCCCAGGTGCACGAGCTGGACGCCGACCTGCAGCGGTACCTCACCGAGCCGCGCTGGTACCAGACCTCCTGCACCGCGCCCGACAAGCCCGCCGCGATCGCCTACTTCTCCGCCGAGTACGGCATCACCGCCGTCCTGCCGCAGTACTCCGGCGGCCTCGGCATCCTCGCCGGCGACCACCTCAAGTCCGCCTCCGACCTCGGGGTGCCCATCGTCGGCGTCGGCCTGCTCTACGGGGCGGGGTACTTCAAGCAGTCCCTCACCCGCGACGGCTGGCAGCACGAGACCTACCCGCTGCTCGACCCGGACAACCTGCCGCTGACGCTGCTCCGGGAGGCCGACGGCACCGCCGCGCGCGTCCAGCTGCCGCTGCCGGGCGGCCGGCGCCTGTACGCCCAGGTCTGGCTCGCCCAGGTCGGCCGGGTGCCGCTGCTCCTGCTCGACTCCAACGTCAGCGACAACGACGACGCCGCCCGCCGGGTCACCGACCGCCTCTACGGCGGCTCGCCGGACCACCGGCTGCAGCAGGAGCTGCTTCTGGGCATGGGCGGCGTCAAGGCCCTGCGCCTGTACTCCCGGCTCACCGGCGCCCCGCGCCCGGAGGTCTATCACTGCAACGAGGGCCACGCCGGCTTCCTCGCCGTCGAGCGCATCCACGAGCTGATCGAGGCCGAGGGGCTGGCCTTCGAGACCGCCCTCGAGGCGGTCAAGGCCGGCACGGTCTTCACCACCCACACGCCGGTCCCGGCCGGGATCAGCCGCTACAGCGCCGACCTCATCGCCGAGTACTTCGGCGGCGGCGCCGAGCTGCCCGGCATCCCGCTGGAGAAGGTCCTGGCGCTGGGCGCGGAGGACTACGAGGGCGGCAACCCCGGCGTGTTCAACATGGCCATCCTCGGCCTGCGCGCCGCCAAGCGCGCCAACGGCGTGGCCCAGCTGCACGGCAAGGTCTCGCGGGAGATGTTCCACCAGCTCTGGCCCGGCTTCGACGTCAGCGAGGTGCCCATCACCTCCATCACCAACGGCGTGCACGCCCCGACCTGGGTCGACCCGTCGTTCGTGGAGCTGGCCGAGCGGCACCTCACCCGGGAGCAGCTCGAGTCCGGCGAGGGCTGGCGGCTGAGCCCGGAGGAGGGCGGCGTCTCCGACGCCGAGCTGTGGGACATGCGCCACCGGCTGCGCGGCAAGCTCGTCAAGGAGGCCCGACGCCGGGTGCGCAAGTCCTGGCTGGACCGCGGCGCCTCGCCCGCCCAGCTCGGCTGGACCGACAGCGTCCTCGACCCCGACGCGCTGACCATCGGCTTCGCCCGCCGCGTGCCGACCTACAAGCGCCTGACGCTCATGCTGTCCGACCCCGAGCGGTTCACCCGGCTGCTCACCGACCCCGAGCGGCCGGTCCAGATCGTCGTGGCCGGCAAGTCCCACCCGGACGACGAACAGGGGGTCGGACTCATCCAGCGGCTCGTCCAGTTCGCCGACCAGGCCGGGGTGCGCGAGCGGATCGTCTTCCTGCCCAACTACGACATCGCCATGGCGCAGACGCTCATGCCCGGCTGCGACGTCTGGCTCAACAACCCGCTGCGCCCGCTGGAGGCCTCCGGCACCTCGGGCATGAAGTGCGCCCTCAACGGCGCGCTCAACCTCTCCATCCTCGACGGCTGGTGGGACGAGTGGTACGACGGCCGCAACGGCTGGGCGATCCCCACCGCCGACGGCGTGGAGGACCCGGCGGCGCGCGACCAGCTCGAGGCCGCCGCCCTCTACGAGATCCTCGAGTCCACGGTCGTGCCGCGCTTCTACGACCGTGACGACGACGGCGTCCCGCGCCACTGGATGGAGATGGTGCGGCACACCCTGGCCACCCTCGGGCCCAAGGTGCAGGCCACGCGCATGGTCCGGGAGTACGTCGAGCGGCTATACAGCCCGGTGGCCGGGTACGCCCACGCCCTCGACGGCCCCTCCGACCACCGGGGCGCCGACGAGCTGGCGCGGTGGAAGACCCGGGTGCGTCAGGCGTGGCCCGCGGTGCGCGTCGACCACGTCGAGGCCGACGGCGTCGCGGACGTCGTCAAGGTCGGCGACCGGATCTCGATGACCGCCTACGTCTCGCTGGGGGACCTGCGCCCCGAGGACGTCGAGGTGCAGGCCGTGGCGGGACGCCCGGACGAGGCGGACAACCTCAGGGACCTCATCGTCCTGCCGCTGGAGCCGGCGGAGGCGCTCGAGGGCGGCCGGTACGCGTTCCGGGGCGAGCGCACGCTCGACCAGACCGGGCCGTTCGGCTACACCGTGCGCATCGTGCCGTGCCACGACGGCCTGGCCGGTTACACGGAGCTCGGGCTCGCGGCGGCGGCCCAGCACTGATCACCCGCGCCGGGGTGGCCGTGCGGCCCCCCGGCGTGGCCGGTCCGCGCGGCCGGCGCGCAGCCTCCCGGCGCGGAGCGGGTGGCGGCCGTCAGGCCAGGGTGTCGAGCGGCGGCCTCGGTGCCGGCCGCGCCCGCCCGTGCTCCGCGCCGGCGCCGGGGGTATACCCGGCCGCGTCGTCCTCCCGGGCAGTGCCCCCGTCGGTCCGCCTGGCCGTTCGTTCCCACTCCCGCGCCGCGTCGAGAAGACCGCCCTTCACGCCCGAGCGCACGACCCAGTAGAGGCCCCACAGCGCACCGGCGCCGAGCGCGATCGAGGTCAGGCCCTCCATGGCCGCCACGGTAGACAGCGCCGCACCCGCGGCGATGCGGCCTGCCGGGTGATCCGAGGGTGACCGCCAGCGACGCGAGGGTGAGGCGGCGTGCGGGCGAGCGCCCTGCAGGGTGAGTGCCGGTCGGCCGAGACCGCCTGCGGCGCGCCATGCCCGCCGGGCGCGCCGCGTCAGTTCCGCGGGTCGTTGAAGCAGTCTCCGACGGCGGCGTCGCTGAGGTCGAGGCCCAGCGCGGGGTCGACCGTGACGTCCTTGTCGCGGAAGTCGGCCGGCTCGTACCGGTCGGGGAGGACCCCGTGGCGGTGGAGGCACTCGGCGATGACGACCATCATGCCCTTGTTCGCCGGGTCCATCTCCATGCGCCACTTCAGCTCGTGGATGGCGCCCACGGTCGTCTGGATACAGCGTTCGGCGTCCTGGCCGGCGATCTCCATGCCGCCCTGGCCGTATGGCTCGACACCGAGTCCGCGCAGGCAGTCCTCCATCTGGGCGATTCCGCGGTCGATCTCCGCGTCGGTGATCAGGCCGTCGGCCAGGACCTCCAGCTGGAAGTCCGAGGCGGTCTTGCGCGCCTCGGCCAGCACGGCGGCGTAGGGGTCCGGCGTGGGGGCGAGGACCATGACGCCGCCGACGACGGCGGCGATCACGCCGGCGCCGATCCACTCCCGGGTGCGTCGTCGCATGTCCGCACGGTAGCCGCCGGCCCGGACGGCGAGGCCGTTTCGGACGGCAGTGGTGGGTCGGTGGGCCCGCGGATCGCGAGACGAACGGGCGCTCTCTTCGTAGTCTGTCCGTTCTCACGACAGGTGTGCGGGAGGTGGCGGTGCCGATGCCGACCTGGCTGCGCAGCGTCCTGGTGGCGGCGGCCGTCGGCGCCGCGGCGGGGCTCGTGGTGGGTGGGGCCGGCGGACGTCTCGTCATGCGGCTGGTCGCGCTCGCGCAGCCGCCGGACGCCCTGGGCACGCGCATGCCCTCCGGTGCGGCCGTCGGTGACGTCACCTGGGCGGGCACGGCCCAGGTCCTCGGGTGGGGAGCGCTGGTCGGGGTGATCGGCGGGCTGCTCTACCTCGGCGTCCGGGCCGTGCTGCCCGCCGGCGCCCGCGTCCGGGCGCCGGTGTTCGCGGGGTTCCTCCTGCTCGTCCCCGGGGCCGTGTTCTCCGCCGACCCCGCCTTCGCCCGGCTCGAGCGGCCGCTGCTCGCCCTCGCGCTGTTCGCCCCGGTGTTCGTGCTCTTCGGGCTGGCGGTGCCGGTCGCCGTCGAGCGCCTCGCGCCGGGGCCGGCGGCCGGGCGGGGCGGCCTGGCCCGCACGGCCCGCGGCTTCCTCGTGCTCACGGTCGCCGTCGCCGTGACGGTGCAGGTGGTGTCCCTCAGCCAGGTGGCCGCGCGGTAGGCGCGGGGCGCCGCGGCCGGCCGGCTCGACGCCGCGTGCCCGGGGCGCCGCGGGGCTCCGTGGTGGGTCAGCCCGACGGCGCGTGCCCCGGGGCGACGCCCGCCCCGGGGATCGGCTCAGCCCTGATCCACCGGTGTGGTGAGCGTGGCGTAGAACGAGAGAGCCCTTCCGGGCGGGGAAGATCTTGATTGCGACGTCGAGATCCGACCACCCAGAAGGGCACCTCGTAAGTGAAACCCTCTCACACGGTTCGGCCGGTGTTCGATGAGTCGAATCTGGTGTCGGCGGCGGGCCTGGTTCCGGCGCTGCGGCTGGCCGAGGCCGCTGGTCTGCACGACCTCCTCGAGGAGTTGACGGTGCCCTCGCCCAACGCCGGGGTGAAGGCGGCGAGCGTGGTCGGCGGGATGCTCGCCGGCGCGGACTCGATCGATGATCTGGACCTGCTGCGCCATGGCGGGATGGGCAGGTTGTTCGCCGGGGTGCGGGCACCGTCGACGCTGGGCACGTTCCTGCGTTCGTTCACCCACGGCCACGTCCAGCAGCTCGACAAGATCAGCGGCGCGCTGCTGGCGGGGCTCGCTCGAAAAGTTCCCGCCCTGGTCAGCGGCGCGGGCGCGGAGGACATCGCGTTCGTCGACGTCGACGACACGATCCGGGAGGTCCACGGCTACGCCAAGCAGGCCGCGGCGT
>NZ_VUKE01000030.1 GCF_009193175.1 Georgenia ruanii
CCTCGAGGTGATGGCTGGTGGTCAGAGACCGCCATCGTCGAGGGGGCCCCACCGTCGTCGGCGGAGCCACACGGGTGGGGAATTTCAGTGAGCAGGTCTGGGGAGTTTCACCTGAGCGTCATCATCACCGCCCGGATGGACAAGGCCATCATCGCCGCGATCAGCCGCATCGATCAGGACGCTTGGACGCCGATCAAGTACCCAAAGCAATCTTCGACGAGGAGCAGCATCGGTGGATCTTTGACGCCGAGGTGGCCGAGATCGGCTATGCGCCGTTCGCCTCCCGCAGGAAGGCCGACGACCACGCCGCCCGGCTGATCGTGCGGCGGGTCAAGCGGTTGAACCCAAAGTCGGCCGCCGCCGGGCAGGACCCGCACCTCGCCGCCCGGCACCCTGGCCTCCATCCGGCACGCCCGCGCCCGGACCGGCACCATCCGCACCGAGCTGATCAACATCGCCGCCCGCATCTCGACCCGGGCCCGTGGCACCCCTCGCAGTCTGACCGCCCGGGTTTCTCCGCCTCCGAGGAACGAGATGTGGAAGAAGCCGGACAGACCGGGAACTCCCGTGCGCCCGCAAACGAAATCCATCACGACCAAACCGCAAGACCGCCGGGCGGAATCCCACCGGAGAACTCAGGCTCAGGTGACTTTGACCGCCATGCCGCCGTCGACCCGCAGCACCGAGCCGCTGGTGAAGCTGGAGGCGTCGGAGGCGAGATAAAGCGCAGCCCCGACGATCTCCTCAGGATCGCCCACGCGATCGAGAGTGCCTCGCGACGCCAGGTTTGAACGGAACTCCTCGCTCCACGTCTCGGCCAGCTCGGTGGCGAACGCGCCCGGCATGAGCGAGTTGGCGCGCACGGAGGGCCCGAAGGCCTGGGCGAACCCGACGGTGAGGGTGTCCAGCCCGGCCTTGGCCGCGGAGTATGGGAGCCCGTCCCACGTCGGTCTGATCGACCCCACGGCGCTGACGTTGATGATCGACCCTCCGCGGCCGGCTGCCATCCGCGCGCCCACGAGAGAGCCGAGGCGGAAGGCACCCTTGAGGTTGACGCCGACGACCTTGTCGAAGAGCTCCTCGGTGACGTCGGGGAGGCTCGGATAGGTCGGCGACATCCCCGCGTTGTTCACCAGCACGTCGATGGCGTCGAACTCGGTGTACACGCGTTCCACCAGGGCGTCGACGGCGGCCCACCGCCCGACGTGACAGGCCACCGCCACCGCCCGACGTCCGGTCAGCGTGCGGATCCGGGCCGCCACCTCGTCGCAGGAGTCCTGCTTGCGGCTCGAGACGACGACGTCCGCGCCGGCACGGGCGAACGCGGTGACCATGGCGAGCCCCAGGCCCTTGGTGGCACCGGTGACAAGGGCGACTTTCCCGGCGAGAGGTTGGTCGGAGGAGGAGTTCACGATGGATGCCCTTCGGGGATGTGGAAGGTTTGAACGAGTCACTCGGGGTAGCTGATCTCTACGCGATCGCTCAGCGGCAGCAGCTGACAGGCGAGGCGCATGCCCTCCTCGATCTCCTCGTCCTCGAGGATGTCGTTGAGGATCATCTCGGTCTCGCCGGCACTGACCAGGCACATGCAGGAGCTGCACGACCCCTCCCGGCAGGAGAAAGGTGCGTCGATGCCCTCGTTGAGCATGACATCGAGCAGCTTCGCCGATCGTGGCCACGTCACCTCGTAGGTGGAACCGTCCAGCTCGATCACCGCGGTCGCGGGGGATGCGCCGTCGTGATCGGCCGCGATCTCGACCTCTTCGAACGGGTCTCCCTCCAAGGAGTGGAAGACCTCGACGTGCACCTGGTCTGCGGGGGCGCCAGCCTCGGCGAGCGCAGAGGTCATCGCCGACATGAAGGCGGCCGGTCCGCAGACGAAGGCTTCATGCTTGCGAGCGTACGGCTCGATCGCAGAGGCGAGCGCCGCGGTGGTCGGCAGGCCCTGCACCGATTCGAGCCAGTGGAGGACCACGAGACGACCGGGGTGCTCGCACGTCAGCCGGCGCAACTCCTCAGCAAAGATCACCGACGACTCATCGCGGTTCGCGTAGAAGAGCACGACGTTCCCAGTGCCGGTCGCCAGCGCCGACTTGACAATGGCCATCAACGGGGTGATGCCTGAGCCGGCGCCGCAGAGCAGGAGGTCATGGTCGAAGGACCGGGGGACGAATCGCCCGGACGGGGGAAGGACGTGCATCTGCATGCCCGGTCGAGCATTGTCGCACAACCAGTTCGAACCGTAGCCCTCGGCGGTCCGCTTTACGGTGATCGTCAGCTCCCTGTCTGTGTGAGGTGAGCTCGAGAGCGAGTAGCAGCGGGCCACCGATCCCGATCGAGTGCTCGGGATGCGTAGCGTGAGGTACTGCCCGGGCGAGTACTGGAAGCGCGTGTCGCCGTCGTCCGGCAGGTCGAAGACCAGGCTCCGTGTGTCGGCCGTCTCTTCCACCACGCGCATGATCTTGAGCGGGCGTGCGAACGCTCCCACCTGTTCAGTGCCGTTCATGAGTGCGACGTACCTCTCATCGGAGTTTTACAGGCCGTGGGCCGCAAGGAAGTCGAGGAGGCGGGGGGCGTACTGGCCGTTGTTCCCAGCAGTGACAACATGGCCAACTCCCGCGATCTCGGCGTACTCCATTGCGGGTGCGGCGTCGAGCAGCGCGCGCGCGGCATCGACCTCGACGACGTCGCTGGTCTCCCCCCGCAGCAGAAGCGACGGAACGGTGAGCCTCGCCGCGGCCCGGTAGAAGCGCTCGATGTCGGACGAAGTCTGCGTGCGGTCCACCGCGATGTACTCCGGGTCCCAGTGCCACACCCAGCGGCCGTCCTCACGCTGACGCAGGTTGCGCCGCAACCGCTCGAGGTCCCGGCTGCCGGACCTGTCGGGCCGGTAGGACTGGACGGAATGTGCCACCTCATCGAGCGTGGCGAACCCGTCGCGGCCCTCATGCATGAATTGCTGGATCCGAGAGACGGCCTCTGCCGGGACCTCGGGAACGGCGTCGACCATGACAAGGGCGGCGACCGACGTGCGGAACTCGCCGGCGACGAGAAGTGATACCAACCCACCGAGCGAAGCGCCGACCAGGACCGGCGGGCGAGGGAGCTGGTCGACGACGGAGGCGATGTCTCGGGCGTGGGCCTCGAACGTGTAGTTGCCGTCCACGGCCCACTCGCTGTCACCATGCCCGCGCAGGTCAAGGCTCCACGCCCAGTAACCGGCTTCGGCGAGCACGGCCGCTGCGTCGGCCCACGAGTGCTTGGCTTGGCCTCCGCCCGGAAGGAGGAGCACCGGGCGGCCGGCGGGAGACCCCATGCACTCGACGGCCAGTACCGGACCGGCGGTCCGCAAACGGCCCGTCAGCGTGGTGAGCGCCAGCGCCATCTTCGACCCCGCCATCAGTACTTGAGCCGGGTGGGCTTCGAGTAGAAGTTCTCCGACCACTTGCGGAGGCGCAGGAAGTTTCGAGCTTCTTCCTTCGGGTAGGGCGGCGCCAGGTTGTACATCTGGTTCTCCCAGATCGGGATGTCCTGACGGAAGGCGCCATCGAGCTGGGCATGACGAATACCTTGGACGAACCTCGGAACCTCAGAGCCGTCGTCCGCCAGCCGTTCAACGGCGACACTGAGGAACACGTCGGAAAGCAGTTCGTCAACCGGAGTCACCGCGGTCACGCTGACGGTGTCGCGCAGGCCGTCGAGCCGGGCGACGATGAGGCCGACGCCGTAGGACGTCGACGCGATCCTGAGAGCACTCTCACCGCGCTTGGTGGTGACCTGCCCGGTGTACCTCGCGACGAACTGATGGTCCGTGGCTTCGACCGACTGCACGTCAGGGACGGCGTCCCACTCGTGGACGTACTTGAAGTGGGCGAAGTCCGCGTTGTTCTCGAGCACGAACTGTGGCATCAGGCGCATGTCCGCCCAGCGCTTGTGACCGCCGTCGAAGGGGGTGTGAAACCGGCTCTCGTCCAGGAACTCAGGAACCGGCGGCACCTCCCAGGTCGGCCCTTCACCGTCCGGGTCATGCCACATGAGGATCAGCCCACCGACCTCGCGTACGACGTGCTGCGTGATCTGCTTGCTGCGGTTGATCTTCTCGCTGTACGGGATCGACTGGTTCCTGCCCTCGGTGTCCCACGTCCAGCCGTGGAACGGGCACTGGATGCAGTCACCGGAGACCGTTCCGCCGAATCCGAGATGGGCGCCGAAGTGCGGGCAGTACGCGTCGGCGACCTGCACCGTCCCGCTCTCGATCCGGTAGATGACCAGGTCGCGGTTGAAGTAGCGCGCGGGGCGCACGTCACCGACGGCCAGCTCGTGGCTCCAGCCGACCTGGAACCACCCGGTCGGGTACGCCAGGTGCGGTAGCTCGCTCCGGTGGACTAGGTCTCGCATCGATCTTTCCTCTCTGATGTCAGACGGTCTGCTGGAGCTTCTCGCGCCTCACGCGCATACCGGAAGCCTCACGGTCCCAGGTCGACTGGGTGATCCCGGTTTTACGGAGGCGGAACTTCTCCACCTTGAAGGAAGGCGTACGCGGAAGTTCCGATCGGAAGTCGATGTACCGCGGGATCATGAAGTAGGGGAGTCGGGGCTGCAGGAAGTCGACGAGCTCGGTGGGCGTTAGGTGATGGCCGTCCTTGAGCACGACACAGACCATCACCTCCTCCTCCAGCTCCTCCGAAAGCACTCCGATGCAGGCGGCGTGTGCCACCGCGGGGTGGCTCATGACCTCGGCCTCCACCTCCATCGAGGAGATGTTCTCCCCGCGGCGCCGAAGCGTGTCCTTGAAGCGGTCGACGAAGAAGTAGTTGCCGTCCTCGTCGCGGTAGTGGGCGTCGCCGGTGTGGAACCACCCGTTGCGCCATGCCGCAGCCGTCGCCTCCGGCA
Organism: Georgenia ruanii; assembly: GCF_009193175.1. Lineage (GTDB taxonomy): Bacteria > Actinomycetota > Actinomycetes > Actinomycetales > Actinomycetaceae > Georgenia > Georgenia ruanii. The sequence continues at coordinate 4,894 of NZ_VUKE01000030.1, forward strand.
TGCCCTTGTAGCCCGAATTTAGTGCCCACGGCCAAGCGTGCCGGACGATCAGCTCGCCGATCTCGCCCACGGGGACCTCCTGGTCGTGGGCGTCTACCAGCCTGGCCTCGTAGTTCTCAGGATCGACGGCCTTGCCGCAGGATTTGAACAGCGCGGGATCCGGGTTCAGTTCGGTCCGAAACACCGCGGGCATCTCCGACATTGCGAAGTTCGAGTAGAGCTGCACGCCGAAACGGTTGCTGAACTCGTCGATGTTCTCCGGCATCGGCCCCGTCAAGGCCGTGCGGAGCGGGTTGTCCGCGTCGTCGGGACGCTCGGGCTGCTTGAGGAGGAACATGGTCATCGCAGCCATCAAGAAGCAGGTCGTGACCTCCAGTCGCCGCACGTCGCTCCAGAACGTGCTGGTGCTGAATCCTTGGGTGACGGCGACGGAGCCGCCCTTCTGGAGCATCGCGTACGTCGACTTCGTACCACCCACGTGGAACATCGGCACGCACAGGAAGAACCGGTCGTCCCCGGTGATGGACGGGTGGAGCGTGTTCTTCGAGTCCACGTAGTGGTTGAGGTAGGAGCACCGGACGCCCTTCGACGGACCGGTCGTGCCCGAGGTCAGGATGAGAGTCATGTCGTCCCAGACGTGCAAGCCGTCGACAGTCGACGGGCACCGCGCGTCTCCGGTGACGTCCTCCCACCGGAGAACGGTGTAACCGGGGAGGTCCACTGCGCCGACACCGACTACGACGATGGTCTTCAGGTGCTTTAGGTGCAGGCCCTTGAGACGCTCGAGCAATTCGATGTGGGCGACCAGCACCTTCGACTCCGCCAGGTTCAGGGCATGCTCGAGGAGGCTGCCCTTGTACGAAAGGTTCACGGGCGCGTAGACGGCGCCGGCTGCGTTGGTGCCGAACCACGTTTCGATCGCGGCCGGTCCGGTCGGCAGCCAGCTGGACACGTACTCCCCGGGGAGGACCCCCGCCTCGATGAGCCCGTTGGCGCGCCGCCAGACGCGGGTGGCGAGATCACCGTAGGACCAGGTGGATCCGTCGTCGAACACGGCGAAGACGCGGTCCGGGTGTTCTGCTGCGCGTCGGCGGATCAGCTGCGGCACGATCACGTCGCGGTCGAGCGGGAACCGAGGATCCTTGTAGCGGCGCTGCACGACGGGCTCCGCGCCAGCAATGTCCGGTGCCGTTTCGTGGAGGGGCTTCTGAGTCATCACGATCCTGTTCCTCACCACTCAGTGCGGAAGGGTCGACACTGAGCCATTGCTCAATAGTCTAGCACTCAACGATCGAAGAAACGGCGAGTGGGGGGCGATCGCATGGCGCCATGAACCGCCCGGTTAGCCGCCGAGGATCTTGATGGCCCCTTCGGGGCACGCTTCGGCGCCCCGCCGAACGCTCTCCTCGAGCTCGGGTCGCACCGTGTACGGGGATCCTGCCTGCGCGCAGAAGCCCGCGTCGTCGGACTCGAAGGCGTCGGGGCTCACCGTGTAGCAGCGGCCGTGGCCGCTGCAGAGTTCGCTGCTGACGTGTACCTGCATCGAAGTCCTCCGGTCCCTGTACTGAAGCCATAGCTGAGGGCGCTGTGAGAGGCTAGCGTAGCCACCTATTGTTCATGGCACAACTACTGAGTGTCCGAGTAAGTCCGGCGGACGATACCACCGACCGACGACGAGCAAGGTCGTGCAATATACTATTGAGGAACCAATTAAGTTGAGTGAGAAGGAGATGATCCATGTGGCTCACCAGCGAGTAGCAATCGTGACGGGGGGTGCACGGGGCATCGGTGCCGGCATCGCCAGACGACTCTCCGACGACGGCATGAAGGTCGCTATCTTGGACCTCGTGGCCGTCGACGCCGAGAAGGCGGCTGCCGAGATCGCTGAGGTTGGCGGAGAGACACTAGGAGTCGAGGTCGACGTCTCCGACGCCGAGCAGGTCACGGCCGCCGTCGACGCAGTCGCCGACGCGCTGGGAGCGCCGACCGTGCTGATCAACAACGCCGGCATCACGCGCGACAACCTGCTCCACAAGATGCCCGCCTCCGACTGGGACCTGGTGATGAACGTGCACCTGCGGGGTGCCTTCCTCATGACCCAGGCGACCCAGAAACACATGATCGAGGCCGGGTGGGGGCGCGTCGTCAACATGTCGTCGATGTCTGCCCTCGGCAACCGCGGCCAGGCGAACTACGCAGCGGCGAAGGCGGGACTGCAGGGATTCACCAAGACAGCTGCCATCGAGCTCGGCCGGTTCGGTGTGACGGTCAACTCTATCGCTCCGGGATTTATCGTCACCGACATGACCGCAGCCACCGCGGAACGGATGGGCGTGGACTTCCGGGAGATGCAGCGGGCGGCTGCGAAGCAGATTCCGGTGGGCCGGGTCGGTCAGCCCGCGGACATCGCACACGCCGCGTCGTTCTTCTGCAGTGACGCGGCGGGCTTCGTCTCGGGCCAGGTCCTCTACGTCTCCGGCGGGCCCAACACCTGAAGACGCAGAAAGTGCCGAGGCGTCCGTCCTCCGACGATCGGAAGGACGGACGCCTCAGTGCCGAGCGGGATCAGGCGCCGTCCGCGGCCAGGGCATCGGCGAACTTCGTCCTGGCAGCAGCGCGAAGCCTGGGCAGATGAGTGGTCGGGAAGAGGTCGTCGGTGCCCTGGTAGCCCTTGAGGATGCTTCGGGCCATGTTGGCCTTGTGAACCTCCGTGGCACCGTCAGCCAGACCCATGTGGTAGGACTCCATGATCATGAATCCGAACGGCATCTCGTCCGAGACGCCGAGCGAGCCGTGGATCTGCAGGGCGTTCGACGCCACGTCGTGGAGGACTCCGGGCATCAGTGCCTTCACGGCCCCGATGTCAACCCGGACCTTCTCGTAGTCGTTGTAGCGATCGATCTTCCAAGCCGTCCGCAGCACCAGCAGTCGGAACTGCTCGATCTGGGCCCAGGACTCGGCGATTTTCGCCTGCACCAGCTGTTTGCGCGCTAGGGTCTCGCCGCGCGTCTCCCGGGACAGTGCACGCTCGCACATCATGTCGAACGCCTGGCGGACCAGGCCGACGGTGCGCATCGCGTGGTGGATTCGGCCGCCGCCCAGGCGCGTCTGCGCAACGGCAAAGCCCTGACCGATGCCGCCCAGGATGTGATCGGCGGGGATCCTCGCGTTCTCGTACCTGATGTAGGCGTGGTCGCCGCCGCCCCCCGCACGCTCCGCGTGGCCGTAGACGTGGACGTTCCGGACGATGGTGACGCCGGGCGTCTCCTTCGGCACCACGAACATGGACATCCGTTGGTGCGGGGCAGCCTCGGGGTCAGTCACCGCGAGCAGGATGAGGAACTCCGCGTAACGCGCGTTGGAGGAGAACCACTTCTCCCCATTGATGACCCACTCATCCCCGTCCAGCTCGGCGCGCGTGACAAAGCTCGTGGGGTCCGAACCCCCCTGCGGCTCGGTCATCGAGAACGCGGACACCATCTCGTTGGCGAGCAATGGCTCGAGGTAGGTCTTCTTCAGGTAGTCGGTGCCGAAGTGCGCGAGGATCTCGGCGTTACCGGAGTCTGGAGCCTGACAGCCGAACACGATGGGCCCGTGACGCGTCCGGCCCAGGATCTCGTTGAGCAGGGCGAGCTTCAGCTGGCCGAACCCCGGGCCTCCCAGGTGTGGACCCAGGTGGGCCGCCCATAGTCCCTTCTCCTTCACCTTCGCCTGCAGCGGCGGCACCAGCTTCTTCCAAACGGGGTCGTGGATGTTCCACGCGTGGTCGATGACCAGGTCCAGTGGCTCAACCTCCTCGCGCACGAACTCCTCGACCCAGTCCAGCTTCTCCTGAAACTCGGGGTCAGTCTCGAAGCCCCAGCCCATTACGCTCACTCCCAGCCTTGTCGGGTCAAATCGTCGGAAATGGTTTCCCACCGCGGGACGCCGACCTTCTCGTCGAGAATCTCGAACCGAGCACGCATCTCCTGCCCGGCGGCTAGCGCGGGCCGGCCAGGGAGGTAGCCCACCAAGCGGGTCCCGGGAGCATCGGACAGGTCGACCATCACCAGCGTGTACGGAGCGGGGAAGGCAGGGTGCACCTGGTGCTCGACCACGCACCAGGAGTACAAAATGCCGACTCCCGCGACCGTGCGCCACTCGCTCTCCCAACTGCCGCACCGGTGACAGTAGGTCCGAGGCATGTGCAGGACGAAGCCACACTCCGTGCAGGCGCGCACCGCCAGTCGACCTTCGGCCGCGGCCTCGAAGAAGCCACGGGTCTCGAGGTCTAGCGCGGGCACGGGCCGCGGATCGGTCACGAGGCGGCTTCCAGGATCAAGGCACTCCCTGGGGAGTACGGGGTTGACGTCACGAGGCAGAGCTCGGCGTCCGTGACCTGGGACGTCGATGTTCCCCGGATCTGACGCACGCCTTCGAGAACGTGGGTCATGCCGTGGATGTAGCCCTCGGAGAGCTGTCCACCACTGGTGTTGGTCGGAATTTGTCCGTCAATGTCGATCGCGCCGCTGGAGACGAACGATCCTCCTTCGCCCTTTTCGCAGAACCCGTAGTCCTCCAGCTGCATGAGGACCGTGACCGTGTAGCAGTCGTAGAGCTGTGCCACGTCGATATCGGAGGGGCCGAGGCCGGCGCGGCGGTACAGCGTCTCGGCGACCGCCTTCGAGGGCAGGCTGGTGAGGTCCTCCCGCATGAGGGCCGGGAAGCCGATTCCCGGCTGGACGCCGAACCCGGTTCCCTGCGCCCAGGCCCGGACGACGGCCGGAGGTTGGCGCAGATCCCTGGCCCGTTCCGTGCTCGTGACGATGACCGCGCACGCTCCGTCAGTTTCCAGGCAGAAGTCGAAGAGGCGCAGGGGGGTGGCGATCTGACGACTCGCCAGGTAGTCCTCCATGGTGAGCGGACGCCCGTGCATCTGTGCCTGCGGGTTGACAAGCGCGCGCTCACGGGAGTTGATGGCGATCGCGCCGAAGTCCTCCTCGCGTGTTCCGAACTCGATCATGTGACGCCGGGCGAACATCGCGAACACCTGCCCGGGGCTGGTCAGTCCGAACGGCATGAAGAACTCGTCGTAGGTCCCGTTCCCGCCGACGGCGCCCGAGGTTGACGACGCCTGGCCGAACCGCTGGCCTGACCGCCCGTTGAGCGAGCGGAACACGAGCACGGTGGTCGCCTGACCGGTGAGGATGGCGGCCACGGCCTGGCCGACCATGGCGGAGGGTGCGACGCCGCCCGGACCGACGTCGCCCCAGTAGGTCAGGTCGCGGAGCCCCAGCACATGGGACAGGTCGTTCGGATGCACCAGGTCCATGTCACAGCGGACGATCCCGTCGATGTCCTTGACGTCCACGCCGGCGTCCTCCGCCGCGGCTACCGCCGCCTGGGTGGCCAGCGTCAGCTCGCTGCGTCCGGACGCCTTGCTGAAGTCCGTCGCTCCGATACCGGCGATGGCCCCGAGGCCCCGCGCGGGGAACACATCAACGGTCACTGGGTCCCTACCGTGGGTCTGGCGGGAGCCGGGTACGCGGCGCCCTCGTCAGGAGTGCGTGCACTCAGTAGTTGAGTCATAGACGATTATTCACCCGCTGCAAGTTCTGTCAAGGCGCCTTCGAGGGCGGATGTTCTTGCACAACTAGTCTAGTATGCGACTACTTGCGACCATACATGAGGACCGGAGACGCGCATGGTTCACTTGCCCGGGATCGACGAAGCCAGCATCACCGCCTGGTTCGCCAGGGCCGTTCCCGCCGCCCAGGCTCCGCTGACGTTCGAGCTGATCGCAGGCGGCCACTCCAACCTCACCTACCGGGTCACCGACGTCACGGGTCAGGCGTGGATCATTAGGCGACCGCCGACCGGAGAGCTGCTGGCCACCGCGCACGACATGGCCCGCGAGTGGAAGCTGATCGAGGCACTGAACGGTCACGTGCCGGTCCCTCCGCCGGTAGCGATGTGCACCGACGCGGATGTGACCGGGGCCCCCTTTCACGTGACCGAGTTCGTGGACGGTGTCGTCCTCCGCGACGCGAAGGTCGCCGACGATGTCCCGCTCGAGCTACGGCCACTCGTGTCGGAGTCGTTCGTCCGAGCGATCGGCGCCCTGCACACCCTCGAGCCGGCCGCGGTCGGGCTCCAGGACCTCGGCAAGGGGGTGGGATACGTGGGCCGTCAGTTGAAGAGGTGGCGGCAACAGTACGAGCTGAGCCGGACCCGGGACGTGCCGGGCGTGGAGTGGACCTACGAGCGACTCGTGGCGTGCATGCCCGAGCGAGAGCAGGTGTCCGTCGTCCATGCCGACTACCGGTTGGACAACGTCATCCTGGCTCCTGGGGGAGACGTGCGGGCGATCCTCGACTGGGAGCTGGCCACGCTCGGCGACCCGCTCGCGGACGTCGGCTCGATGATCGCCTACTGGACCGGCGAGGGAGAGCCGTCGGGCATGGATTACGACTGGCCCACGAGCGCCGGCGGGTTCCTGTCCCGCGACGAGATGGCTGAGTTGTACACCGGGGTAACGGGGATCTGGGTCGATGACCTGGACTACTACGTGGCCTTCGCGCACTGGCGGATCGCGTGCATCGGGGAGGGCGTCGTCGCCCGGTACCGCAGCGGCAGTATGAAGGAAGTAACACCGGGAGAGGTGCAGGTCTACGCCGACTCGACCGTCTACCACGCGGCCCGGGCCACCCAGATCGCGGCTCACCTGAAGTGAGGAGGCGCCGCCGGCCGGCGCCTCCTCCTTGACTCAGGTCGTGATCGTGACCCGGCCGTGGGTCAGCGCTAGAGAGCCATCCTCGCGCCGGGTCCGGAAGTGCAGCTCGCCAGACAGGTCCCACAGGTCGATGTGCAGCGTCTCGCCCGGGTATACCGGGGTGGCGAACCGGGCGGTCATCGACGAGATGCGAGACGGATCGCCGTTGGCTGCCGCGTCCAGCAGTGCTCGGCCCGTGAAGCCGTAGGTGCAGAGGCCGTGCAGGATCGGACGGTTGAACCCGGCCCGCTTGGCGAAGCTGGGGTCGGAGTGCAGGGGATTGTAGTCGCCGGAGAGGCGATAGATTAGCGCCTGGTCGTCCCGCGTGTGGTATGTCACGGTGTGCTCCGGCTGCTCCGGCAGCTCGGGCGCGTGCACGGAGGGGCCGCGTTCGCCGCCCCACCCGCCGGCTCCGCGGATGAAGATGGCGGATCGGGTCCGGAACAGCTCGGCGTCCCCGTCCTTGTCCCGCGCTGTGGTCTCGGTGACGACGATGGACGCCTTCTCCTTATCCCACATCTCCACCACCTGGGTGGAGGCCACGGCCGTCCCCGCGACGGGAACCTCACCGCTCAGCTGGAAGCCCTGCTCGGCGTGGACGACCCGGGTCCAGTCGATCGGCCCCACCGGGTCGTAAGCCCTGGGGTCTAGCCCCAAGGTCACCGGCATGGTGGGCAGCATCCGTTGCGGGGTGTCCTTGGTGTTCTCCGTGGTGAAGGCCAAGTCGGAGGTGCCCGCGCCCACCCCCAGCGCATAGAGAGCACAGTCCTTCGGGGTCCACGAGATCTCGATCGGTTCCGTGGTGGCGCCCAGCGCCGCCGCGTTCAAGGTCATTGGTGCTCCTAGTGAGTTTAACTGCCAGAAAGTACTCTAGTACCCTATCATTGGGAAGACAATGAATGGGTTGCGCCTGACAGTTGGCCGCAGCGGGGGGATCGGAGCGAGGGGCAAGGCGGATCGCGACGGGCCGCCCGGACCATCGAGGAGATCTGGGGAGGCAGCATCGTCGCCGACCGCGTCGCCGGCAACGACGGGCCGCATGCTGCGGCGGCCGCGCTCGATCAACGAGCTGCTCCTCGCGATGGAGCGCTGGAGCGGATGCGGCTTTCCGGCCCAAGGTGACCGTCGGATCCACCCCAGTTTGTCGAGGCTGGTCCTGACAGCCGGCAGGTTGGACGCCGGACGGGTTTTCGACCTGAGTGAGCGCGACGGCGAGCGGTCGTGGGGAGGGGTTCCCACCGCGGGCCGCGCGCATGGTCGAACACCCCGACTTCGCCGCGACGACCTCTCCAGCCTTCGCCCCCTTGGTGGTGCGCCGATCTTCGTCGCCCTCTTCGCGCGGCTCCAGCAGCAGGTACCCCCGCTCCGCGAGGGGGGATTGGCCAACATGTGGGGCATAGCCGAGTCGGGTGGTTTCGTCACCCTCGCCCGGGAGTGGGGGCCTCGAGAGGCTCTCGGGGACGGTCGGCCGCCCCTCCCTGTGCTCCGAGCTGCGGACGACAGCCCGGATAGCGACGGGTGCGGTGAGGTGCTCGTGCGCTCGCCCACCGTGATGCTGGGATACCTCGTCGAGGACGACGTCGCGGCCGACGCGGACAACTGGCTCCGCAGCGGGCATCTCGGACGGCTCGATGGCTACGGGTGCCTTCTCCTCGTCGAGAGGTCCAAGGACGTCGTGATCCGAGACGGCGAGAACATCAGTTGCCCCAGCGTGGAGACGGCCCTGCTCCATCATCCTGACGTCAAGTAGGCGGGCGCGTTCGGAATTGCCCATTCGGATCTGCGCGGGGGGCCCGTCGAGGTGGTGCGGGTGCGTGCCGGTGCCACCGTGGCCCTGATGACCTGTGTGGCTCCGTGCGGGACCGATTAGCCTACTTCTCCGTACCCACGGTGTGGTGGGCCCTCACCGAACCACCGTCTTGTAGGTCGACGGGATCTGCCACCACCACTCGTGAGCGCTGTCGCGTGGACTACTAGTCTATCGTTAGATAGTCTGGCACTAGAGTGGTTCGACTAGGTTTGGCGGGAGGAGCTGGGTGATCGTGACGGACTACACCGGCGTGAGGTACGAGGCCCTCGACGACGGCACCATCGCGCGGATTACGATGAGCAGGCCTGAGGTGCGGAATGCGCAGGACCGCAGGATGCTCGCCGAGCTGAACGACGCGTTCACCCGGGCGTCGCTGGACGACAAGGTCCGTGTCATCATCCTTGCCGGCGACGGTCCGCACTTCTCCTCCGGGCACGACCTAAAGGACCACCTCGCGTGGGCCGAGAACCCGGACGATGTGACCGGGGGGTTCGCTGTGAGGCCGGTCGGGATCGAGGGCGGGTTCAGCCTTCCGGGCGCGGAGGGATACCTGGCCTATGAGCAGGAGATCTACTTCCGGATGTGCCGGCGGTGGCACGATCTGCCCAAGCCGACCATCGCCCAGGTGCACGGGAAGGCGATCGCCGGCGGGCTGATGGTGATGTGGGTGTGCGACCTCATCGTCGCCAGCGAGGACGCGCTGTTCTCCGACCCCACGGTGGGCTTCGGGGTGAACGGGGTGGAGTGGTTCTCACACCCCTGGGAGCTGGGGGTCCGGAAGGCAAAGGAGCTCTTGTTCACGGGCGACTTCATAACCGCCGAGGAGGCGCGCCAGCTGGGCATGGTCAATCAGGTCGTCGCACCGGCTGACCTGGAGGCCTACACCGAAGACCTCGCCCGACGGATCGCGCGGAAGCCCAGCTTCGCCCTGCGGTTAGCGAAGATGGCGGTCAACCAGGCACTCGACGCACAGGGCTTCTGGACCGCCCAGCAAGCCGCGTTCAACCTTCAACATCTCGGCCACGCCGACATCCGAGAGGCCGCGGAGCGCGCCGCCGGCGTCGACGAGACCGAGCACTGAACCCGATCGAACCGACCTATCGCTCCTTCGCGGAGCGGTCGACAGGGAGTAGCACCATGAGAGACGCCGTCATCGTCGAGATCGCCCGCACGCCCGTCGGGCGCCGCAACGGGAGCCTAAGCGAGGTGCACCCAGCCGACCTGTCCGCCACCGTCCTGAACGCCGTGGTCGAGCGCAGCGGAGTCGATCCGGCGCTGGTCGATGACGTCGTCTGGGGCTGTGTGAGCCAGGTCGGTGAGCAGGCCAGCAACATCGGTCGCACGGCCGTCCTCGCTGCCGGGTGGCCGGAGACGGTTCCAGCCACCACCGTGGACCGCCAGTGCGGCTCGAGCCAGCAAGCGCTGCACTTCGCGGCAGCTGGCGTGGTCGCGGGCCACTACGACATCGCGGTGGCGGGGGGAGTCGAGGCAATGACCCGCGTGCCGATGGGGTCGACCGTCGAGCCCGGCCCCGGGTTCCCCATGCCAGAGTCGGTGCACGAGCGCTACGGCGTTCGCTTCAACCAGGGCATCGGTGCCGAGATGATCGCGAAGAAGTGGGGGATCAGTCGTCAGCAGGCCGACGAGTATGCGCTCGAGTCCCACGAACGTGCGGCTGCTGCTATCGACGCCGGTGCCTTCGACTCCCAGGTCGTTCCGGTAGACATCGCGGGTGGGGTGTTCAGTCAGGACGAGGGTGTACGACGCGGCTCGACCCTTGAGAAGCTCGCTGAGCTGAAGCCCGCGTTCGACGAGGACGGTCTCATCACGGCGGCCAACTCCTCCCAGATCTCGGACGGTGCCGGCGCGATGCTGGTCATGTCGAGCGAGAAGGCCGCCGAGCTGGGGCTAACCCCGCTAGTGCGCGTACACACGTCGGTCGTGGTCGGCAGTGATCCCGTCATGATGCTGACTGGGCCGATCCCGGCGACCGCGAAGGCACTGGCCAAGTCGGGTCTCGGAATCGGGGACATCGGGGCGTTCGAGGTAAACGAGGCCTTCGCCCCGATCCCCCTGGCCTGGTTGGCTGAGACGGGCGCGGACGTGAAGGTGACGAACCCCCTGGGTGGCGCGATCGCATTGGGGCACCCCCTGGGTGGGTCCGGCGCGGTGCTGATGGCTCGCCTCGTCAATCACATGCGCGACAACGGCGTGCGCTACGGACTCCAGACCATGTGCGAGGGTGGCGGTCAGGCGAACGCCACCATCGTCGAGCTCCTCTGACCGGAGGCACCCAGGATCGTGCAGGAATGCGCGGAGATCACGCACCGCGACGACCGTGCGGTCGCGACGATCACACTAAACGGACCGGATAAGGGCAACGCTTCACCCACACGGTGGCGGGGCAGGTGGTCGATACCCTAACCCGGGCGGACGTGGACTTCGGCGTCCCAGCCGTCGTCCTCAGGGGCAGCGGGCGCCACTTCCTGCGTCGGTGCCGACCTCTCGGAGGGCAGGTTAAATTCCGCAGCCCAGCTGAAGGGCGGCACCAAACCCGAGGCGGAAGGTCGATCCGGCGGCGTGACGTGAGCCGGCGGGCGTGGTGACGATGCGCATGCTCCATGAACACCCGGTGATTGCAGTGATCAACGGCAACGCTGTCGGGGCGGAAATCTCCCTGACCGTGGCGGCGGGCTCCAGGCTCCTGGCCGAGAGCGCGAATGCGGCGTTCGAGTTGGTCTCGCGGGGCATCACCCCTGAAGGCGGCGCGCACTGGTTCCTGCCGCGGATCGTCGGGGGTTCCCACGGCGCTGGACTGGCTCCTCACCGGCCGCCTGGTCGAGGCGCAGGAGGCGCTGACTGCGGGGTCTGGTGCGGAGCGTGCACGGTGCGGACGAGGTGGTGCCGGCCGCCCGGGCGCTGGCGCGCGTGATCGCCGAGAACACCGCCCCTGTGGCTGTTGCGCTCGCGCGACAGATGCTTTACCGGATGTCACCGCTGCCGGAATCCGCGGCAGGTGCACGAGGTCGAGTGGCGGCTCATCCAGCACCTCACCCGTCTCTCCACGCCGGCGAGGCGGTCGCGAGCTTCATGGAGCGGCGTCGCACCGCGTTCCCGGACCGGGGCCCGACCGATCTGCCGCAGTTCCTGCAGTGGGTGTCCGATGCAGTGCACTGGCTTCTTCGAGCGAGAGGTGGCGGCCTCGTTCGCCGACAACGCCGCTCGGGGACTGGGAATCGCGACGGTCTCGGAGCTGGATGACGCCGGGTACGTCGAGCGCGGCCCTGGTTGCTCAAACTGAACGAGCTTGGCCTTCCGAGCCCCCGAGGTCGGCAAGACGTGGGGTCGCGGCGGCTACGACGCGCGTGAGCAGGCCAACGCCTTCGGCCTCGGCGAGGGCAGGGGCACCGCCCGACGACGTGTGCGAATGTCGCTCAACCACGTACCCGGGACGTTCGTCGCGGCCGGGGCCAGGAGCAGCAGGAGAAGTACATCCGTCCCGCCATCGCAAGGGCCGTGTGGTGCCAGGGTTTCGGTGGGCCGGGTGCCGGATCAGCCCCCGCCTCGCTCGAGCCCCGCGCCGTATAGACGGAGCAGGAGGGCGGCGGGTCTCGGGCCAGAAGCTCTGGTCTTGCCAGGCGGCTCACGCGGAGCACTGTCTCTCCTGGCGCGCACCGACCCCGATGCACCCAACTACCGTGCCATCACCTTCGTGATGGACGTGGAGGCCACGGGCGTCACCGTACGGCCGAGGCAGTTCACGGGCCCTAGGCGTCTGCTCGGCCTCGCGGGTGGAGGACCTCCGGGTTCCCGTCGGTCCACGTCACTTCCAGGCGTCGGTGTGTGATTCGCCAACCCTCGGTGGTCATGAGCAGCCGATCGGTGTAGGTGCCGCCCACCAGGTAAGTGTCGCCGCCGGTGGTTCCGCGCCTCAGGTGCTGCGCCTGAAAGTAGCACCTGGCCGCGGCGGTCATGCCGTCGACCGAGACGTGGTGGTTGCCGAGCAGGTGCTGCGTGCGGTCTAAGGGCGTGACCACGTCCTGGATCATCGCAACGAGGGCGTCGCGGACTGCGGCTCGAGGTCGTTGTATTCCCACGCCACGTCGTGCGCGAAGTAGCTGCGCAACGCCTCCCAGTCCCGGTCGTCGATCGCGAACGCGTAGGTGACGGCAACGTCGACGATCTGGTCGGCGGCTGAAGAGCTGGTCTCGATCACAGTGTCCTCGCTGCGGATGAAGGGATGTCTAGTACTCAATAGTAGGTGACTCTGAGGTACGATGGCTGCGTTGCAGCCCGACCAGCACCTCGCAGAACGGTGAGCCACATGCAGTCGCGAGTACTCCGATCGATCGTGGTCGTCGGTGCCGGACTGGGAGGGCTCCGAACGGTTGAAAACCTACGGAGTCGCGGACATCGGGGCCGCATCACGCTCGTCGGTGCGGAAAGCCGGCCGCCCTACAACCGACCGCCCCTCTCAAAGGACGTGCTGGTGGGTTGTCGGAGTCTTGACGACACCGCCCTCAAGGATCCGGCCTGGTTCGAGGCGGAGGACGTTGACCTACGTCTCGGGGACCCGGCCGTGCGATTGGACACGGACAAACGCAGTGTGGTCACGGCGTCGGGGGCGACCTACAAGTACGACTGCGCCGTCATCGCCGCGGGGCTCGTCCCCCGCTGGTTGCCCAGCACCCAAGGGTTGGCGCGCGTCCACGTGTTGCGGTCGGCCGAGGACCTTCTCTCGCTCCGCGCCGATGTTGCTGCGTCCCGCAACGCTCTTGTCGTGGGCGGTGGCTTCATCGGGTGTGAGGTGGCGACCTCGCTCGTCGAGCTGGGACTGGACGTCACGCTGGTCGAGCCGCAGCCCACCCCCCTTGCGGTGGCGTTGGGGGAGCGCGCCGGTGCCCTGGTCGCACGCCTCCACCGAGCGGCGGGTGTCGACGTGCGCTGTGGTGTGCACGTGGAGTCGGTCGAGTCCACCGGTGACGGCGTTGAGGTGACCGTGAGCGACGGGCGCCTAGAGCGCTTCGACCTGGTCCTGTGCGGCATCGGCTCCGATCCCGCCGTCTCGTGGTTGGAAGACAGCGGCGTGCGCGTCGGTGACGGCGTGCTCTGCGACGAGAGCGGCCGCACCAGCGCCCCGGGGGTCTGGGCACTGGGAGACATCGCGGCTTGGTCCCGACCCGGAGGGGGTCACCATCGTGCCGAGCACTGGACGAGAACGGTCGACCAGGCAAGAGTGGTGGCGGCTGCGATCCTGGGTGAACCAGTAACGACGCAGCCCACGCCTGCCTACGTTTGGTCCGACCAGGCCGGTTTGAAGATCCAGATCATTGGCGAGACCAACCGTGCCGACGAGGTCGTCGTCCTGGAGGACGACCGGCGGAAGTTCCTGTGTGCATACGGCGTCGCCGGCCGGTTGGTGGGTGTGGCGGGAGCCGGAGTGCCCGACAAGGTCGCCCGGCTGGGCCGTCTCGTCGCGGAGGATGCGGCACTGCAGGACGCCCTCGCTCAGCTCCAGGCGCGCGGACCCCAGCACCTCGCGGGACTTTGAGCGTCCCGAGACTCATCGCCCCGTCCAACCGAAGGGGCCCGGACCGACCACCGCCGAGCACTCCGCACGTCTGCACCACTACCTAGGAAGGCACTCCACCGATGTCAGATGTCGTAGAGGCACCCACGTCAGTTCGCCCCGCGCAGGTCGGCGCGACCGACCTGCTGATCGTGCGCCACGGCGAGTCAGAGTCCATCGCCGAGGGGGAATGCTTCCCGAAGTGGAATGGCCACGGCGACCCCGCGCTCCACGAGCGCGGCGAGGAGCAGGCGCGCTTGCTCGCGGACCGGCTTGAGGACGTGGAGATCGCCGCGATCTACGTCACTCCGCTGCAACGCACCGCGCAGACGGCGGCACCGCTCGCTGCCCGCAAGGGCATCGTGCCACGCGTCTCCGAAGACCTGCGCGAGGTGCACCTCGGCGACTGGGACGGCACCGGGATGCTGCGAACGTTGTCGTCGGACCACCCCGTGGTCGCTCAGATGCGTGCGGAGGAGCGGTGGGACGTCATCCCGAACGCTGAGCCTGCGGATCAGTTCCGGGCGCGGATCCAGGCCGGGGTGTCGGCCATCGCGGCCGACCACCAGGGGAAGACGGTGGTGGTGGTGGCGCATGGAGGCGTCATCGGTGAGATCTTCGCTCTCGCGTCCCGGGCGGAGCGGAACTTCGCCTTCGTGGGCGCCGACAACTGCTCGATCTCCCACCTGATCGTCGACGGCGACGGTCGGTGGATCGTACGGCGGTTCAACGACACGTCACACCTCCGACGCAGCTTCAACCCTGCCGCACTCGCCCTGACCTGATCCGATTCCTCTCGATCCGTGCGGGCGAGCGGGCGGGGCAGGAGCCCTGGCTCCTCAGTACGAGCGACCCGCCCATTCGGCCAAGGTCTACGCAGATGGTGTTCCTCGGTGGCGACCGAGACACGGGGAGGGCGCTCAGGAAGATCCCCCGGTCGAGCCGTCGCCGGTCACGTCTGCCCGCTCAGCGCCGTCGCGGTGACCTCCCCGCAGCCCACGCACGGCGTCCCGAGCTCGCGACTGACCATGGGGGGTGGGAGGTTGAGCCACTGATTTCGGTGATGATGGCACTCGCCACGACCATGTCGGCGACGTCGTCGGGGTCGATCGTCGGGCGGGTCAGCATGACCGACTCACCCTCATCGGCGTTCGGCTTCACCTGGAGCACGACGCGCATCTCTGCTTCCGACAGGCGCCGCACAGCCTGGAACTGTTGCTCGAATGTCGGACGAGCACCGGAGGCGTTTGTCCGCGGCTCTGGGAGTGGGCGGGGGAGGCCGAGGTGCTCTGCTCCCCGAGCGTTCCAGCGAACTCTTCCGAGGGAAAGGTGACAAGAAGGTGACAAAGAGGCTGCAGGGCAAGGTGGCGGTCGTTACCGGCGGCGCGAGCGGTATAGGTGAAGGCATCGTGCGACGCCTGGTGGCCGAGGGTGCGGTCTGCGTGATCGGCGATATTGACGATGCCGGGGGCGAGAGGATCGTCGGCGACCTGGGGCGGTCTGTGCGGTTCGTCCGCGCGGACGTGACGAACGAGGCTGACGTCGAGGCATTGATCGACGAAGCTGTCACCGCACATGGACGACTCGACGCGATGGTGAACAATGCCGGCGTCGACGGCGTCGGGGGAAGCATCATGGACGTCGAGCTCGATGCCTGGGAAAGCACGCTGGCGGTCTTGCTACGAAGTGTTTTTCTCGGAACCAAACACGCGGCCCGCGTGATGATGCGGCAGGGTGGGGGGGCCTTGACCCCGGAACTTGGACACGGGGTGGGATTACGCGGCGGGCGCGAGCGTAGCAGCGTGGTGTGACTCGTAGGCGGTCGGTGACTGGTAGCCGCACCAGGAGTGCCGTCGTCGGGTGTTGTAGCGCACGATCCATCTGAAGACCTGGCGGCGGCAGGTGGCCTCGTCGGGCCAGACGTGCTCGTCCTGGAGGACCTCGCGTTTGAGGGTCGCGTTGAACGACTCGGCGAGGCTGTTGTCGGCGCTTGTGCCCACGGCCCCCATGGACTGGGTCACGTCGAGCTGCTTGCAGAGCTTGGCGAAGTCCTTGGAGGTGTAGACCGAGCCGTGGTCGGAGTGGAAGATCACGCCGGCCAGTGCTCTCGAGCCGCCCCGGGTCGCGGCGGCGGCCTTGAGTGCGTCCTCGACGAGGCTGGTGCGCATGTGGTCGGCCAGCGACCAGCCGGCCAGGCGCCGGGAGTAGCAGTCGATCACCGTGGCCAGGTACAGGTTGGTGCCGTCGGCGAGCGGGAGGTAGGTGATGTCGCCGACGTAGCGCTGGTTCGGCGCCTGGGCGGTGAAGTCGCGCCTGAGCAGGTCGGGCACCTTCTGCCCCGACGGCTCGGGGATCGTCGTCCTGACCCGCCGCCGCCTCTGGTAGGCGCGGATGCCGTGCTCGCGCATCACCCGCGCGACCCGCTTGTGATTGATCCGCTCCGCGGCGGCGACCGTGTCGTTGAGCTCCGCGGTCACCCGTGGCGCCCCGAGGGTGTTGTCCTGGCCGTGGATGGCCCGGATCTTCTCGGCCAGCTCGGCGCCGGCCCGGGCCGCCCGCGCCGGCGCCCCTGCCTTCCAGGCGTAGTAGGACGAGCGCTCGATCTCGACGAGCTCACACAACCGCTTCACCTCGAAGGCGTGCTGGTGGTCAGCGACGAACTGGAAGCGGCTCACCAGTTCGTCTCCCCGGCGAAATACTTCGCCGCCGACCGGAGGATCTCTCGCTCGGTCGTGAGCTTGGTCCGCTCGGCCTCCAGCTCACTGACCCTGGCCTCGAGCCGGGCGATCCGCTGCCCGTCGGTCTCATCCGGCGCAGCGGACGCCGACGGCGCCGGCGGCGCCTGCGCCTTGAGCGGACTGGAGGTAGGCGTGCCGTCGGCAGCGGTCTTCTTGCCGGTCCCGTACAGGCCGAGCCAGTGGCGCAACGTGCCCCGCTCGACGCCCAGGTCATCGGCGATGCCACGCACCGTCGCGCCCGGGGTGGACTCGTACAAGTCGACGGCCTGCCGACGGAACTCATCGGAGTAGTTCTTGCGGGCCATGGTTCTTGATTCTCGCTCTCTCCCGCACGATGCGGGATTCAGCGTGTCCAAGAACCAGGGTCAGGGCCCGGGCACGATCCTCAACACAGCCAGCGTCGCGGGACTTCGAGCGGGTCTGGGCCAGCACGCGTATACCGCTGCCAAACACGCCGTTGTCGGTCTCACGCAGTCTGCGGCGGTCGAGCTCCGCGGCTACGGTATCCGCGTGAATGCATTGGCGCCGGGGGGAGTCGCAACCCCGTTGTTGACCGATGTGATCACCGGCGGCGACATGGAGTCGGTGCGGTCGGCCCTGGAGTCGAGCTACGGCCGCGCACCCACGCCTGCAGACGTTGCGGCTGGGGCGGTCTTCCTGCTCAGCGATGAGGGTTGGTTGGCAAACGGGAGCATTCTCGTGCTGGACGGGGCCAACGATGTCCCTGCCGATCGCGCGCTCGACCGCTTCGCGCGGCAATAGGCTGCCCAGGTACCTGGTGGCAGAGGTGGCCGGACCAGAAGTAGGAGAGGGCCCTAGCGGGCCGACGCGGTGATGGCCGAGCTTCCGAGGAACCCCTCGTGGATTGGGCCGGGACCAGTTCGGTAAGAGCCCCAAAACTCGGGTTGCCAATAGTAGGTCATCCGACTATAATCGGGGCTGCCGTCTCATTGTCGAGGCGAAGACGAGCCCCTCGAGGGGTCTAGGGAGGCACAGCATGCGCATGCGAAATGTTGCCGGAACCGTCACCGTCGCCATTGCCGTCGCGATGTCAGCCGCGGCGTGCGGCGGGTCTGACTCGACGAGTGAACTGGTTGTCGGTGGATGGAATGCCATCGTCGAGGCGGCCGAGAAGGAGGGCAAGGTCACGATCTACGGCTCGCAGGGCGACACCCAGCTCGCGGACTTGAAGGAGAGGTTCGAGGCCGAGTACGACATCGACGTCGATGTCGTGCGAGGAGGTGACGGCGACCTGGCAGCGAAGGTCGACGCCGAGGCGCAGACCGGTCGGGGCGCAGCGGACCTCTGGTTCGCGGCCAGCGACCCGATGATCATCGCCGCCGATGACAAGGGATACTTCGTTTCACCGGTGGGCCCGGCATTCGAAGCTGACGAGGTCGCCTGGGATGTCATTTCGCCGAAGGGGACGTACTTCACCTCGAACTCCGGAGTGCTGACCATTGGGTGGAACGTGAATGAGCTGCCTGAAGGCATGACCGACTACACGGACTTCTTGAAGCCTGAGATGAAGGGGCGCTTCGGGGTTATCGAACCTCTAGCTGCGGCCTACGTAGACTTCTATCTGTGGCTTGAGGAGAACTACGGCGACGGTTTCGCCGAGGAGTTGGCGGCGCAGGAGCCGAAGGTGTACACGAGTACGCTCGCTATGGCAGAAGCAGTGGTTTCCGGTGAGATCGCTGCCGCGACGTTCGTGCAGCCGCTGACGTCTCAGATGGAGGCGGGTGCTCCGGTCGATTGGGGGATCGGGGCGAAGGGGTACTGGGGGCCTGCTCTGAAAGGCGGGGTGCTCAGTTCAGCACCGAACCCGAACGCCGCGCAGGTGCTCGCGAACTTCATCGTGACAAGGGGTGGGCAGGAAGCGTTGGGTCGTGATGGTGGATCCATCTTGCCCGATATCGAAGGAGCGGTCGGCTCCGCCGCCGAGGCACGGATTTCCGATAATGAGATTCTCACCCCCGAAAAGGTGAGCGTGTTCCAGGACGATTGGCGGAGGTCGTTCCAGTGAGATCGACGTCAATCCGTGGCAGTGCAGCGTCCTCGGGAGTGAGTGAGAGATGACCGCCGCCGTCACGATCACAGGGCTGAGCAAGCGGTTTCACGGTCGTTCACGGACGAGTACCCCGGTGATCGACGATCTCAACCTCGAGGTGCGTGAGGGAGAGTTCCTCGTTCTCCTTGGACCGAGTGGATGCGGAAAGACGACGACTCTTCGAATGCTCGCGGGACTGGAGGCGCCGGACGCGGGCAGGATCCGCATAGGTGACCGCACCGTGTTCGATCGTGAGGAGCGGGTGAAGCTGCCGCCCGACAAGCGCGATATCGGGATGGTATTTCAGACGTATGCGCTATGGCCGCACCTGACCGTCCGCCAGAACATCGCGTACCCGCTCAAGGTGCGTCGTCGCAAACGCGAGCTCGCGGATGGATGGGTGGAGCGAGTCGCGGCGCTGGTCGACTGTGGAAGCTTGTTGGACCGCTTCCCTGGCCAGCTGAGTGGCGGGCAGCAGCAGCGCGTTGCGCTGGCGCGGGGACTCGTCGCCAGGCCCGGACTGGTGCTGATGGATGAACCGATGAGCAACCTCGATGCGAAGCTGCGGGACCAGGTCCGGACGGAACTGCACGAGCTGCATCGTCGGTTGGGCTTCACCGCCGTGTTCGTCACACACGATCAGGCCGAGGCCTTCGCACTGGGCGACCGGATGGCGATCATGCGGTCCGGGCGGATCGAGCAGCTGGACACTCCGGAGGGCGTGTTCGGGGCCCCCCAGACGGAGTACGTGGCCGACTTCATCGGTATGTCGAACCGGTTGATACTGCAGCGGAACGGCCGCTTTTGGACGACGCACGGAGTCGATGTCGTCGGTTTCGACGGCGGGCCACACGCCGAGTCCACCAGCCTCGCGTATCGCCTCCGCCCCGACCACCTGGCGGTGCTACCGCGTGACTGCGAACCAGCTCCCGACCTCACTGCCATGCGTGCCGAGGTCCTCGACGTCCAGTACGGCGGAGGGCACATCGATGTCGTGCTCGCGGCCGACGGCGACCGACTCGCTGCGCGTCTGCCGGCGGACATGTCGACGAGCTGGCTCCGCTCGAGCGTTCCGCATGCTGTTGTGCAGGTCGCCTTCCGCGCAGAGGACGGTCGCGCGTACACACTCAGGCCAGACTCCGAGGATCCGGCCGATATCGACTATCCCGCCCTCGAGGAAGTCGCCGGCTGATGGCGGCCCTTTCCGCCAGCCCCCGCGCCTTGCTTCGGGTCCGAGCGACGGGGCTGTGGCAGCGCCTCGCCGTGCTCGCTGTCGTCGTGGGCCTAGCGTACTTGGTCGTGGTCCCCCTCTTTCGTTTGCAAGAGCTGGCGATGGCAGACGGCGGCCGGGCGTATGGGGATGCCGTCGGCAACGATCGGGTGATCGACGCGCTGGTGACAACGATCGTTCTCGCACTGGGTTCGCTCGCTATCGCCATGGTCCTGGGCACCGCTCTCGCGTTCACAGCAACTCGGCTCCCTAGCCGATACCGGTTCTTGCGTGCGCTCCCGCTCCTGCCGATTGTGGTCCCCTCTGTCGCCAGTGTCGTCGGCTGGGCGTTCCTTCTGTCGCCGGGGCCCGGCTACCTGAATGGTCTGCTACGCGTGCTCCCTTGGTGGGATCACCGCTCGGAGGGGCCTGTTGATGTGTACACGCTTCCTTGGATCGTGATCATCACGGGCTTCGGTCTGGTTCCGTTCGCCTACACGTTCATGAACGCGGGACTCCAAAATATCGGATCGGATCAGATCGAGGCCGCGCAGGTGTCCGGTTCGTCGCAGCTGGGCGTGTTCTTCCGGGTCGTTCTGCCGTTACTCCGGCCCTCTCTCGTGTACGGCACAGGCGTGTGTCTTTTGCTGGCCCTCGGCCAGTTCGCTCCGCCACTCTTCCTTGGTGCAAACGAAGGAATACGCGTCCTCACTACCGAGATCTACCGTTCGGTCTCGCAGGCGCCGGTCGACTATGGAATCGCCGCGGCCATCGGAAGTCCCCTTCTGGTCTTCGGCGTGGTCGTGGTCTTCGTGCAGAAGCTTGCGCTCGGCGATCAAAGCCGATTTGTCACGCACGGCGGCAAGGGGTTCGTCGCCCGTGATCGACCGTCGAAATGGGCCGTCTGCTCGATACTCTCGTTTTCCCTCGTAGCGACCGTGCTGCCGGTCATCGGCCTCGTCATCGTGGCGATGTCCCCATTCTGGAGCGGCGCCCCCTCGTTCGACTCCATGACCCTCGACAACTTCCGCACGGTAATTAACGACTCCGCAATTGTGGAAGCGATCAAGAACAGCCTTTTGCTCTCGCTCACCGCTGTTCTGATCACTGTGCCCATAGGATTCTTCTCGGCAGCTTTGATCTTGAGAGGTAGCAGGTACCCTGTCTTGCGTCAGGTGCTGGATCTCGTCGTCTCGCTCCCGCTGAGCGTGCCAGCGGTGGTGTTCGGCGCAGGTTTCCTGCTGGCATACACCCAAGCGCCCCTGGTCCTATACGGGTCTCGGACTGTGCTGGTGCTGGTTTACGTCACGCTGATGTTGCCGTTCGCGACGCGAATGCTGCTCACCGGCCTGATCTCGCTGGGACAGGGATATACGGAGGCCTCGCGAGCCAGTGGAGCATCGGCATTGAGCACCAGCGTGCGCATCACCCTTCCGTTGATGCGCACGAGCATCGCGGGGGCCCTCGCGCTGATGTTCGTCCTGCTCACCCATGAATTCACTGCGTCGCTCCTGGTCCGGGCACCTACGACCCAGGTGATGGGCACGATCTTGTACGACTACTGGACAAATGGTTCCTACCCCACCGTTGCCGCAGTCGCGCTCCTCATGACGGTCGTGACCGCGTTGGGTGTGGCGGTCGCCACGGCCGTCGGCGGCCGCAACGTTCTCAGCCGGCTGTGATCTCGAGTTGCAGCCACAGCCACAGCCACAGCCACAGCCACAGCCACAGTCCGCAGAAGGGTGAACGACCATCGGAACTGTCGGAATTTCCATCTACGACCTTCCGTCCCAGGAGGTGCTTGAGCTCGCCAAGGTTGCGGACGAATGCGGCTTCGATGGACTGTGGGTCGGAGAGCACATCCTGAATCCTGTCGACTATGGGAGCGACCATCCGAGCGAGGACGGTGGCGTCGAGCTGGCCCGGCCGGTGATCGACAAGAGCACCGAGCTGATTGATCCGCTCGTGACCTTCGGTGCGGTCGCCGCTGCGACAGCTCGACTGCGGATAGCCACAGGCGTCTACTTGGTCCCGCTCCGTCATCCGCTCGCTACCGCACGGGTGACAAGCACGCTCCAAGCCTTGGCCGGCGGACGGTTTCTGCTCGGGGTCGGGGCCGGATGGCTCCGGGAGGAGTTCGACGTCCTCGGCATCCCCTTCGCCGAGCGGATCGGCCGCCTCGAGGAGGCCCTCGACATCCTCCGTAAGGCATGGAGCGCCGAGGAGTTCTCTTACGACGGTCGGTACTTCTCGTTCGACACGGTGCAGATGAACTCCGAGCCCGTCGCCGTTCCCGTCGTCATGGGCGGAAACGGCCCGAAAGCCCTCGCTCGTGCAGCCAGGATGGGCGACGGCTGGTTCGCGTCTGGGACACCGACGTTCGACGAGGCCGTAGCGCTGCACAGTGACGTGTCGAGGCTACGGGCCATGCATGAGGACCTGCCTCCCCTTCAGTGCTTCGTGCGCACCAACGGCAGCTCCCGTAGAGACGTCGAACGCTATGCCGAGGCAGGCTTCGACAACGTTGTCATCTGGGCGGATCGCCTCTGGGTCGGTCGCTCTCTGGAGGAGAGGACCGCTCACCTGCGAGATTCCGCAGAGCGTCTCGGGCTGGCGCGATCGAAATAGCTACTGATCTCAACCAAGGAACGAGGCACACGAGATGACGACAACACGCGACCTGAGCGACGACTTCATGGTCCTGGTCAGGGATCAGTCGCAAGATCCGCGCCCGATCTACGATCGCCTACGTACGCGTGAGCCAGTCTTCTGGACACCTCTCGGGTTCTGGTACATCACCTCGTACGACCTGGCCAAGGATCTCGTCCGGCGACCGAAGACGTTCAGCAACGATCCTCGTCATTCTTCGGGCGGTGCTGGAGAGACCGGGGACCAGGGGCGCACCGACGTGGCCCGGTTCCACCAGGATCCCGACTCCCCGGCGTTCAAGGCGCTCCGCAGCATGCTGCTGTTTCCGCCGCTGTCGCGCTGGAAG
>NZ_VUKE01000031.1 GCF_009193175.1 Georgenia ruanii
AAACCTCGGCGCCGCCTGCTCCGTCGACCACCCCCTAAAAACCGACGGCCACTTCCACGTCCGCCAGACCACCCCCGGCATCTTCGAATGGACCTCCAAACGCACCGGCCGCACCTACCGCCGCGAGGCCGACGGCACCACCACACCCCTCAACCCCCGCACCGGCCAACCCCTCACACCACCCGAGGACGCACCACCACCCTTCTGACCGGGCAGGCGCACTCGATGGCGTGGCATCAGCGCGACCCGTGCGTGTGGATCCCGCGACCATCTGCACTCATGGCTCACTAGGACCTCGCCCATATCGGCGTCGACCGGCGTGCGGACGGACCCATGAGCGAGGCCCCGCCTCCGGCGCTGCGGCTGGAGGGGGGGCCTCGATGTCTCACTCAGGTGCGGGTCTCCCGCACAGCGTCAGTACGTGGTCTTGTCCTCCGCCGGGTCGTTGACGGCGGCGGAGCCCTCGTCGGCCCCCGTGGAGCCGGCGGCGCTGGCGCCGATCTGCTGGGGGGCGCTCGTGCCGCCCTTGAGGGCGGCCAGCCGCGCCTCGATCTCGGCGTTGCGGCCGTAGTCCTCCAGCTCGGCGAACTGGTCCTCGAGCGTGGAGCCCTGCAGCTCGGCCTGGCCGGCGACGTACGCCTCCTCGCGGCGCACCTGCTCCTCGAACCGGGCGATCTCGCTGGTGGGGTCCATGATGTTGATCGAGGCGATGGCACCCTGGACCTGCTTCTGTGCCTGGGCGCTCTTGGCGCGGGCGACGAGCTGGTCGCGCTTGGACTTCAGCTCGTCGAGCTTGACCCGCATGTCCTGCAGCCCGACCTTGAGCTTCTCCACCACCTCGTTCTGCGAGGCGATCATCGGCTCGGCCGCCTTGGCCTCGTTCTCCGCGGCGATCTGCTTGCCGATGGCCACCTTGGCGAGGTTGTCGAAGCGAGCGGCCTCGGTCTCGTTGCCCTGCCCCCGGACCTGCTCGGCCTTCTGCGCGGCGGCCAGCGCCTTCTGCCCCCAGTCGCGGGCCTCGGCGACGTCGGCGGCGTGGTCCTGCTCCGCCAGGCGCAGGTTGCCGATCGTCACCGCCACGGCGTCCTCGGCCTCGGCGATCGAGGAGGTGTAGTCGCGCACGAGCTGGTCGAGCATCTTCTGCGGGTCCTCGGCCCGGTCGATGAGCGCGTTGATGTTGGCCCGGGTCAGCTGGGCGATGCGGCCCAGGATGCTCTGCTTCTCTGCCATGGTGGTGCCCTTCTTGGTTGTCGTTAGCGCTGAGCTGGTGCGGCCGCGCCGCCTGCCAAAGATCACTGCCTGCTCGCTCTCCTCAGAAGCCCCCGCCCCCGCCGCCACCGCCGAAGCCGCCCCCGCCGCCTCCGCCGCCGAAACCGCCGCCTCCGCCGCCGAAACCACCACCGCCGAAGCCGCCGCCCCCGCCCCAGCCGCCACCCCAGCCGCCGTGACCGCCGCCGAGGAGGATGCCGCCGAGGATGAGGGAGCCGACGTCGATGCCGCCGCGGCGCGGCCCGCCGTAGCCGCCCCCCCAGCCGCCGAAGCCGCCGGAGTCGTCGAACCGGTTGGCGTCGCGCTCGGCGAGCTGCTGGGCGGTGGCGGCCATCTGCTCGGCCTGGATGACCGTCTGCAGCGCGGCGGCCGGGTCGGAGCCGGCAAGCCGGGCGGCCTCCGCCGCCAGGCGGCTCGCCTCCGACAGCCGGGTGCGGGCCTCGGAGCCGACGGAGCCGCGGCGGGTGGCGATGAAGTCGGAGACGGCCTGGATCTGGGAGTTGACCCGCCCCAGCCGGTCGGCCAGCTGGGCGGCGGCGCGCCGGTTGGTCTCGTCCGCCGCGCGCGCCGGGGCGAGGGCGGCGTCGATGGCGGCCTCCGCTGCGGCCAGGCGCTGCAGCGCGGCCAGCGGGTCACCGGCGCCGCCGCGGGCCTGGTTGCCCTGCGCGATGGCCGCCTCGGCCTCCTTGCGGCGGGCCCCGACGACCGGGTCGCCGGAAGCGAGCCGGTTGGCGTCGCGCACGTCGGCGGTGATGGAGGCCAGCGCCGTGTCGAGCCGGGAGCCCGCCTGGGCCAGCGTGGCGCCGGCGCCGTGGACGTTCTTGAGCAGGGTGTCCGCCTGCCCGATCGCCTGCTCGGCCACCCGAGCGTGGGTGACGGCGGTGGCCCGGTCGCCCTCCTGGACCTTCGCCCGTCCGTCCTCCACCGACTGCCGCGCCGAGGCCAGCAGCGCCTTGGCCTGGTCGGGGTTCTTCGAGATGGAGGCCAGCGACGCCGCCGGGTAGCGGGTGGCCAGCTCGGCCAGCTCCACCCGGGCGCTCTCGATCTGCTGGGCCACCTCGCCGGCCCGCTGCTCGAGCTCGTAGAGCACCTGCGGGGCGCGGGCCTGCATGTTGCGCAGCCTGGTGAACTGCTCCGTCTCGGCCCGCAGCGTCTGGTCGATCTCGGTGGTGAGCCGGAGGATCTCGGCGTACATCTGCCGCTGCTGCGGCTCGGTCTCCGGGATGTCGTCGTCGAGCTGCTGGCGCAGCTGGAAAGCCCGCTGCGCCCGGGTCTTCGCCTGCTCCAGCGCCGCGGTGAACTGGTCGGTCGCCTGCAGCCCGAACTGGGCCTTGGCGAAGCCGAGCTCCTCCTCGGAGCTGCGGATGGCGTCGTCGGCGCCCACGAGGGCCGTGCCGGCGCGCTTAGCGAGCTCCTCGGTGGGCAGGTTGAGCGGGTGGTCCTTGGGCAGGGCTCGCCCGGCGGGGCGGCGCGCCCCGGTCTCGCGGCGGCGCTTCAGGATGAGGAACGCCCCCACGGCCAGGATGACGATGAGCCCGACGACCACGACGGTGCCGAAGGCGCCCATTCCGCCGCCCCCGCTCGCCCCGCCGCTCGCCCCGGGGGTCTTGCCCTGGGCGAGGTCGCCCACGCCGTGGGCGAAGGTGATGGCGGCGCCGGCCCAGTCCCCGTTGCCGAGCCTGGGTGCGACCTCGGAGTCGGTGAAGGACTGCAGCTCCTGCTGGTCCACCGGTGAGCGGGTGTCGCGGGCGAAGCCATACTTCCGGTCGTTCACCCCGACGGCCAGGAGGATGTTGTTGGGCCCCAGACCGGAGGCCTGGGCCGTCTCGGTGGCCCACTGCTCGCCGGAGGGCTGGCCCGAGAAGTCAGGGACGAAGGTGACGTAGACGAGCTGGCCGGAGTCGGCCTGCACCTGCTTGATCGCCTGCTGGACCTCCTGCTCCTCGGCGCTGGTAAGCACGTCGGCGGTGTCGGTCACCTGCGCGCTGAGGTTCTGCGGCGGCTCGGCGGCGGCCGGACCCGCGAGGGCGAGCAGGGGCAGGCCGGCGAGGGCGACGGCGGCGAGGGTCCGCAGGGCGGTGACGGGTCTCACGCGGCGATCCTCGCGGTCCCAGCGGGCCCGCGCAATAAGCACCGCGGGGCGTTCGCGGTGGGAGGAGCGTGGGAACTTCCTGGTCAGCCGCGTCGTCCAGGGGCCATGGGTCCGCAACCGGCCGGCGCCGGGTCACGTGCCCTGCCCGCGGCCGCGACGACACCTGTGGGCCAGGCCCTACACACAGGGGACAGCGGCGCCTTACCGTAGGCAGATGTTCGAGACCCTCCCCGTCCTTACCGTCCTGCAGCACGATCCGGACGTCCCCCTCGACAGGTTCGCCGCCTGGCTCGAGGGCGTCGAGACCCGGGTGGTCCGGCTGGACGACGGCGAGCCCGTGCCCGCCGTCGACGCGCTCGGCGCCGGGCTGCTCGTTCTCGGCGGCGACCAGAACGCCTACGACGACGAGCGGGCGCCGTGGCTGCCCGCCACGCGGCGCCTCCTGGCGGACGCCGTCGCCGCCGACGTGCCCGTGCTGGGCATCTGCCTCGGCCACCAGCTCCTCGCCGCCGCACTCGGTGGCCGCGTCGAGGTCGCCCCGCCGCCCGGGCGCGAGGCCGGCATCGTGCCGGTGATGTGGCGCCCCGAGGCCCGCGAGGACCCCGTCCTCGGCGCCGCGATCGCGGCCGCGGCCCCCGATGTCGTCGCGGCGGGCGAGCTCGGCGGCGCGCTCGTGCCGTCCATGCACGCCGACGCCGTCGTCGACCTGCCCGCCGGCGGCCGGTGGCTGGCCTTCTCCACGATGTACCCGTTCCAGGCCATGCGCGTCGGCTCCGCCCTCGGCGTGCAGTTCCACCCCGAGGCCTCGCCCGAGCTGCTCGCCCGCTGGGCCGCGTCCTCCGGTGAGGACGCCGCCGCTGTGCTCGCCCAGGCCCGCGCGCGGGACGCCCACGTGGCCCCGGTCGGTCGGGCCATCGCGCAGGCGTTCGCCGCCCAGGTGCGCGCGGCGGCCCGGCAACGGCTGGCCGCGTAGCAGTCCAGCTCGGCGGGGCGCCGGCGAGGGCTACCGCTCTCGCCGGCGCCCCTTCAGCTCTCGCTGGCGTTCCCTACAGCTCCCGCGGCGCCCTCCCAGCGCGGGCTGCTGCTCACGCCGGGCGCGCCACGCCGCGGCGAGTGCGACGGCTGCAACGGCGCTCGCCGGGACTTGTAGCGGTGGGCGAGCCTCGGGCGGGCCGGGTCTTCGCCGTCAGGCCTTGGCCAGGTCCTCGGCGTCCATGATCGTGTAGGCGTAGCCCTGCTCGGCGAGGAAGCGCTGGCGGTGCGCGGCGAAGTCCTGGTCCACGGTGTCGCGGGCGACGACGGCGTAGAAGTGCGCCGTCTTCCCGTCCGCCTTGGGCCGCATGAGCCGGCCCAGCCGCTGGGCCTCCTCCTGCCGGGAGCCGAAGGACCCCGACACCTGCACGGCGACCGACGCCTCGGGCAGGTCGATGGAGAAGTTGGCGACCTTGGACACCACCAGCATGGGGATCTCGCCGCGGCGGAAGCCGTCGAAGAGGCGCTGGCGCTCGGTCACCGTGGTCTGCCCGGTGATGAGCGGGGCACCGAGGTCCTCGGCGAGCTCCTCGAGCTGGTCCAGGTACTGGCCGATGACCAGGGTCTGCTCCCCGGGGTGGCGGGCGAGGATCTGCTCGACCACCCGCACCTTGCCCGGGGCGCTGGCCGCCAGGCGGTACTTCTCCTCCGGCTCGGCGGTGGCGTAGACCATGCGGTCGTGGTCGGGCAGCGTCAGCCGCACCTCGATGCACTCGGCCGGGGCGATGTAGCCCTGGGCCTCGATGTCCTTCCACGGGGCGTCGTAGCGCTTGGGGCCGATGAGGGAGAAGACCTCGTCCTCGCGGCCGTCCTCACGCACCAGGGTCGCGGTCAGCCCCAGGCGGCGGCGGGCCTGCAGGTCCGCCGTCATCCGGAAGATCGGCGCGGGCAGCAGGTGCACCTCGTCGTAGACGATCAGCCCCCAGTCGTGGGCGTCGAGCAGCTCCAGGTGGGTGTAGACGCCCTTCCGCTTGGTGGTGAGCACCTGGTAGGTCGCGATGGTGACCGGGCGGACCTCCTTGCGGGCGCCGGAGTACTCCCCGATCTCGTCCTCGCTCAGGGTGGTGCGCCGGACCAGCTCCTCGCGCCACTGGCGCGCCGAGACGGTGTTGGTCACCAGGATCAGCGTCGTGGTCCGGGACCTGGCCATCGCGCCCGCGCCGACGAGCGTCTTGCCCGCCCCGCAGGGCAGGACGACGACGCCGGAGCCGCCGTGCCAGAAGGTGTCCACCGCCTCCTCCTGGTAGGGGCGCAGGTGCCAGCCGTCCTGGGCGAGGTCGATGGGGTGGGCCTCGCCGTCGACGTAGCCGGCCAGGTCCTCGGCGGGCCAGCCCAGCTTGACCAGCACCTGCTTGAGGTGGCCGCGCTCGGAGGGGTGGACGACGACGTCCTGGTCGTCCAGCCGCTCGCCGAGCAGGCCCTTGACCCGCTTGGAGCGCAGCACCTCGGCCAGCACCGGCCTGTCGAGGGCGTGCAGCACCAGGCCGTGGGTGGGGTGCTGGACGAGCTGGAGCCGGCCGTAGCGGTCCATCGTCTCGGCGACGTCGATGAGCAGCGCGTGCGGGACCGGGTAGCGGGAGTACTCGATCAGCGCGGCGACGACCTGCTCGGCGTCGTGGCCCGCGGCGCGCGCGTTCCACAGGCCCAGCGGGGTCAGGCGATAGGTGTGCACGTGCTCGGGGGCCCGCTCGAGCTCGGCGAAGGGCGCGATGGCCCGCCGCGCCTCGGTGGCGCGCGGGTGGTCGACCTCGAGCAGGAGGGACTTGTCGGACTGGACGATCAGGGGGCCGTCGGGCATCTGGTCATTCTCCCTCGCGGGGGCGCGCTCGCGGTGCGCGGTTTGTCACGGCGCCGCCCGGCCCGGCCGGCGACGGCGGTCAGGGGTCCAGCGCGGTGCGCAGCCGCGCCGCGAACCCGGCCGCCTCGGCGTCGTCGGCGTACTTGGTGCGGGGCCAGAAGAAGCCGCGCAGCCCGTCGCCCTTGGTGCGCGGGACGACGTGGGCGTGCAGGTGCGGCACGCTCTGGCTGACCACGTTGTTCACCGCCACGAAGGATCCTTGGGCGCCCAGGGCGGTGGTCATCGCCGCGGCGAGGCGCTGGGCGCCGGTGAGGAACGGCACCGCGAGGTCGGCGGGCAGGTCCGGCAGGGTGGCGACGTGCCGGCGCGGGACGAGCAGGGTGTGGCCCTTGAAGACCGGGCGGGCGTCGAGGAAGGCGACCGTCTCGTCGGTCTCCAGCACGAGGTGGGCCCGGGTCCGCCCGGCCACGATGCCGCAGAAGACGCACCCGGGCGCCGCACCGCTCACTCGAGCACCCTGGGGTCGTCGGGGACGTCGACCGCGTGCTGCTGGAGCACCTCGAGCGGGACCACCTGCAGGGCCCGCTCGTGGGTGCAGGCCAGCACCACCGGCGCCGCGACGCCGTCCTCGTAGGCCTGCAGCCAGCGCACCGCCACGACGCACCAGCGGTCGCCCGGGCGCAGGCCGGGGAAGAGCCACTCCGGGCGGGGCGTGAGCAGGTCGTTGCCGTGCTGCTGCTGGTGCTCGAGGAACTCGGTGGTCATCACCGCGCAGATGCTGTGGTTGCCGAGGTCCGCCTCGTCGGCGATGCACCGGCCGGTGCGGTAGTAGCCGGTGACCGGGTCCGTCCCGCACTCGCCGAGCTCGCCGCCGAGGACGTTGCGCTCCGCCATGTCGCGATCATGGCAGCCGGGCCGCCGGCACGCCTCGACGACGCGCATGTCGGGGGAGACGCACCGGCGCGCGTGGTCGGGGTGCCCGCGGGCCGCACCGGGGAAGCGACACGCGATGGCCGCCGGGCCCCCGGGCTGACCCGGGCCGGCCAACGGGCCGGCAGGCGCCCCGGCTGTGACACCCTGGCCGGGAGAGGGGGACGCGATGATCAAGGTTGCCGGCCGGGCGGCGGTGCCGCCGTTCGAGGTGATGAACATCCTGGACCGGGTGGCGCAGCTGCGCGCCGCCGGGCGCGACGTCATCTCGCTGTGCGCGGGCGAGCCCTCGGGCGGGGCGCCCGACGACGTCCAGCGGCTGGCCGCCCAGGCCCACGCCGACCGCCTGGAGCTGGGCTACACCAGCGCCCTGGGGCTGCGGACCCTGCGCGAGGCCGTCGCCGAGCACTACCGCGCCTGGTACGGCCTCGAGGTCCCCGCCGAGCACGTCGCCATCACCACCGGGTCCTCCGGCGCCTTCGTGCTCGCCTTCCTCGCCGCCTTCGACGTCGGCGACCGCGTCGCGCTGGCGCGGCCCGGCTACCCCGCCTACCGCAACATCCTGCGGGCGCTGGGGTGCGAGGTGGTGGAGATCGACTGCGGTCCCGCCGACCGGTTCCAGCCCACGCCCGCCGCCCTCGACGCCCTCGTGGCGCACTCCGGTCCGCTGGACGGCCTCGTCCTCGCGTCGCCGGCCAACCCCACCGGCACCATGGTCACCCGCGCCGAGCTCGACGCGCTGACCCGGTGGTGCGCGGCCCAGGGGGTCCGGCTGGTCAGCGACGAGATCTACCACGGCATCACCTACCCCACCGACCCGGCCGCGCCCGACGGCCGGGGCGTGTGTGCCTGGGAGCTGGACCGCACCGCCGTCGTGGTCTCCTCCTTCTCCAAGTACTGGGGCATGACCGGCTGGCGCCTCGGCTGGGCCCTCATGCCCGCCGACCTCGCCCCCGCCATGGACGCCCTGGCCGGCAACGTCGCGCTGTGCCCGCCCGCGCCCGCGCAGCTGGCCGCGCTCGGCGCGTTCACCCCGGCCGCCTACGCCCAGGCGGAGGAGCGGGTGGCGGACTTCGCCCG
The DNA here is from genome assembly GCF_009193175.1 of Georgenia ruanii. Classification (GTDB taxonomy): domain Bacteria; phylum Actinomycetota; class Actinomycetes; order Actinomycetales; family Actinomycetaceae; genus Georgenia; species Georgenia ruanii. The sequence continues at coordinate 8,202 of NZ_VUKE01000031.1, forward strand.
CACCCGCGCCGTCCTGCTCGGCCGGCTCGACCGCCTCGGGTGGGGCCCGGTGGCCCCGGCGGACGGCGCGTTCTACCTCTACGCCGACCTGGGCGAGCAGCTGGGCCACTTCCCCGACTCCACGGCCTGGTGCGCCGCTCTGCTCGAGGAGACCGGCGTCGCCGTCGTGCCCGGCAGCGACTTCGACGGCGCCCGCGGGCACCGTTTCGTCCGGCTCTCCTTCGCCGCCGGGGCGCCGGCGGTGGCCGAGGCGATCGAGCGCATCCTCGCCTTCCAGGCGGCGCACGCCTGACCGCCTGCCGGCCGGCCGACGGGCACGGCCGACCGGCCCGGCCCGGACGCCCGCCCGGCGCCCCCGGGGCCGGCCTTCACGGCGTCCGACGGCCCGGGCGACCGAAGAGCTGCTGCTGCGCGCCGTCGTGCGACCAGGCCGGGTCCCAGGGCCAGCGCCCCGCGTGGTCGCTCCAGACCACCTGCAGCCCCGGGACCACCCGGGCCCCGCGCCCGCCGTAGATCTCCTGGGCGAACACGAGCCGGCGCGGGTCGTTGACCCGCAGCAGGCGACAGCGGTGCGGGCCGAAGCTCGTGATGACCTCCCCCGCGGCGTAGCGGTGCCCGTCGCGCGCGTGCGCCGCCAGCTCGTCCAGGCACGGCACGGCGTCCGCCGGGGCCAGCCCGCTCACCACCAGCTCGGGGTGGTCGCGGAACCGGGTGAGCCCGACCGTGTAGGTCATCGGCGGGCGGTCCCGGCCGCCCTCGACGGACACCGTGGTCCAGCCGTGCTCCTCGATCTGCTCCGCGTACAGCTCGCGCACCTGCTCGCGCGTCCAGCCCTGGCACATGAGGCACATGGGTCGCTCCCCGCTCGGTGTCATCGTTGACACGAGCGACGCTAGGCGCCGTCGCCGACGCCGCGGCGGCCGAGCCGGCCCCGAGCGGGCCGACCTGTGGACAACCGCGGCTACGAGACCGCGCGCACCGCGGAGACCCGGTGGATCGCCACCGTCAGCTCGGTCTCGCGGTCGAGGTCCAGCACGCGCACCCGGCCGCCGTCGACGTGCACCGGGCGCACCCGGCGCCGCTCCGCCCGGCCGGTCGCGCCCACGAGGACCATCTCCACCGCCTCGCCGGCGTCGGCCGCCTCGCGCAGCACCACCAGCGCGTGCACGGGGTCGGTGGCCGCCGGCGCCCCGGAGCCGCGGCGGGCGGCGTCCCGGCGGGCCTGCTCCTCCCCGGCGCGCATGCGGGCGACGACGCCGCCGAGGTCGCCGGCGTCCAGCCGGCGGGTGTACGTGCTGCTCGCCGCGCCGGGGAAGGCGGGCAGGCCCCGCACGCGGCCGTTGCGGCCCCGCAGGGCCGGCCGCGGGCCGCCGCCCAGCCCGGTGACCACGACCGTGCCGTCCGGCCCTTCGAGCACCGGCGCCAACCCGGCGGCGTGCAGGGCGTCGAGCACCTCGGCCGGGTCGGCCGGGGAGACCAGCACCGTCGGGGCGATGCTGCGCAGCCCGAGGTCGGCCAGCGCCGGGGCGGCCTGCAGCGTCGCCCCGGCCGCGGCGTCCTCCACCCGCAGGTAGGCCCGGGCGGTGCCGACCCGCACCTGCCCGTGGCGCCGGGCGACGTCGCGGACGAGGTACTCCAGCGGCTGCGGCAGCGGGGTGCGCGACCGCGCGGCGAGGGCGTCGAGCAGCTCGCTGGCGCCCAGGCCGGCGTCGAGGGCGCGGCGCACCGACCCGGCGGTGAACCGCACGGTCAGCGCCGCGCCGCGGGACTCGACGTCGGCGCACGCGGCGAGCAGCTCCGCGAGGTCCGGTTCGGGACGGCCCGGCACGACGGCGGTGAGGTCGCCCTGGACGAGCAGCTCGCCCACCGGCTCGGGCAGCGAGGCCTCCAGCGCCGCGGCGACCGCGTCGACGTCGGCGCCGGCGAGGACCGCCCGGCCGGCCGGGGACAGCGCCCCGGCCCCGGTCAGCCCGAGCCGCTCGGCCTCGGCGAGCACCGCGGCGACGGTCCGCTCGGGCGCCGTGGCCCGCGGGCGGTGCCAGGTCAGCCGCGCGTGCACCTGGCCGGCGTCCGGCGCCGCGCCGGCCGGCAGGCCGGCCAGCACCTCCAGCGCCCGCGTGCGCAGCTCCACCGCCCAGCCGCGCTCGAGGGTGGGCTCCAGGGCGGCGCGCAGGGTGCCGGGATCCGACCGGGTGCCCACGAGCCACGGGGCGCGGGCCGAGCCCAGCCAGGCCCGGGCCAGGCGCGCCCAGCGCACCGGCACGGGGTCCTCGCGCCAGTCCAGCGCCTCGCGCGACGGCGCCCACGCCACGCCCTCGTCCCCCTCCTGGGTGAGCAGCCCCGCCATGGCGGCGAGCTCGGCGACGAGCGCGGCGTCGGCGTCGGTGACCTCCAGCGCTGCCGCGGTGCGGCGCAGCTCGCGCACCCCGATGCCCCCGGTGCGCAGCACGGTGGCCGGCTGGGTGTGCCAGGTCTGCAGCAGCAGGCCCACCAGCCGCACGATCTCCTCCGCCGCCCGGGCGCTCTCGGCGTCCACGACCGCCTCGGGGTAGGTGCGTACGGAATCCGCCGGTGGGTTGGGCGGCTCGCGGTGGGTGCGCCCGCCCCGGGCGGCGAGGGCGACCTCGCGGGGCAGGACGACCTGGGTGGGGGACAGGCGCCGCAGGACGCCCTGGTCGAGCAGCCAGGCCGCCCCCTCGGGCAGGTGGTCGGCGGCGACGGTGCCGACCGGCGGGCCCCACGTCAGGGCGTCGAGGGTGCCGACGGCGCTCGCGGGCACGTTCCGCAGGGCCGCCCTGAGCGCGCCGACGGTGGTGGGCGCGGCCGCCGCGGCGTCGCCGTCGGTCGCCGGCTCGGCCGCCTTGGCGCCATTCGTCGCCGTGACTGTCGCGGTCGTCGGGTCGGCGTCCACGAGCTCGGCCAGGGCGGGCCCGAGGCCCGCGGGGTGCGGGCCCAGCGCCTCGACGAGGGCGGGGACGGGCAGGTCCTTGACGAGCAGGGCGAGGTCGGTGAGGCGCCGGTGCGCGGGCGCCGCGTCCAGGCCGACGGCCTTGGTGAGCGCGGCCGGGGTGGGCCGGTGCAGCGGCGCGAGGGCGACGGCAGCCTCGGCGACGGCGAGCTCGACGGTGTCCAGCCCGGTCAGGGCCCGCTCCACGCTGGGCCGGGAGCCGGCGCGGGCGGCGAGGGCGGTGAGGGACGACGGCGGCGGGGTGGCCAGGTCCGGGCGGGCGACGAGCAGCGCCGCGAGCTGGTCGTCGTCGCGCCCGGCCAGCTCGGCCACCAGCGCCGTGCCGGTGGCGACCGCGGCGCGCCTCCTCGAAGTAGCCATCCGCACCACACTACGGCGGGGGCGAAGGCGGTCGGAGACGGCAGCCGGGAATCCGTGGCGCCAGCGCGGGGTTCGGGACGGTGACACGTCTATTCCTGCGCGCCCGGCGTGTGGGAGGGGAAGGAGCCAGCATGAAGATCGCGGTCTACGGCGCCACCGGGATGATCGGGCGCGAGGTGGTCGCGGAGGCGAGGCGTCGTGGTCATGAGGTCACCGGGTTCTCCCGGTCCGGCGGTGACGACGTCCGCCGCGCTGACCTGGGCGACACCGCCACCTTCCGGAAGGTCGCGGACGAGCACGAGGCCGTCGTCATCTCCATCCCGCCGGACCGCACGGGTGGCCCGCACGAGCCGCTGCTGGAGGCGTTCGACGGCGTGGTGAGCGCCGGACCGCACGCCCGGGTGCTGGCGGTGGTGGGCGCCGGCAGCCTCGAGATGGACGGGGTCGCGCTCGCGGACAACCCCGAGTTCCCGGAGGCCTACCGGCCCGAGGCGATCACGATGACGAAGGTGCTCGACAGGTTCCGCGCGGCGGACGACCTGGACTGGACCGCCGTCTCCCCGGCGCCGATGATCCAGCCCGGGAAGCGCACCGGCGCCTACCGCACCGCCACCGACACCCCGGCGGGGGAGTCGATCTCCAGCCAGGACCTCGCCGTCGCCATCGTCGACGAGCTGGAGGCCCCGCGGCACCGCCGCGAGCGGTTCACCGCGGCCAACTGACCAGGCTCAGCCGCGCCGGTGCGGGACCTCCAGCAGGCCCCGCACCGGCGTCAGACGACCGGTAGCCCGGCGCGGTCCCGTCGGGGAGGGGAGCCGGGGGCGACGTCTACGCCGTCGCCTCCCGCCACGTCCCGAGGAACCGGCGCACCTGCAGCGCGGACACGTTCGCCGACGGCCCCCCGGGGTTGAGGAGCAGGCCCTGGGCGCCCAGCTCGAGCACCAGCTCGAGCGCGCCGCCGACGCTCAGCCGGTGAAAGCGCATCGTGCGGTCCCAGGCCGCCGCCTCGACCGCGGAGGTGAAGGCCAGCAGCTTCTCGCTCCCGCCGGTGTCCACCACCAGCGGCTGGATGTCGTCCCCCTGGCCCCGGTCGCCGACGAAGAGGATGCCGCCCGGCGCGCGCAGGGCGTCGAAGAGGTCCTGCATGGTGAGGTCCGGCCGGGTCAGCGCGTTCTTCACCGCGGCGTTGTGCCCGGCCTGCAGGGCGAACTCGACCTGGTCGCGGCGGATGCCCAGCGGCGGTCCCGCCGGGTCGATGTACAGCCAGCGCGCCTCCGGGTCCCGGACGAAGAAGGCCAGCACCCGGTCGGCGGGCTGGACCAGCGAGCGCGGCCCCTCCTCGTCCTCCTCCCGGAACTTCACCAGCTCGTCGTGCGCGGTGAAGGCGGGCAACGCCTTGCTGCCGTCGGGGGCGCGGATGAAGTTGATGACCAGGCGGGTGACGCCGCCGCGCGCCTCGTCGCCGAACGTCGAGCCGGTGGCGTCGAGCACCAGCTGGCCGCCGAAGGCCTGGCGCAGCACGTCGAGGGCGTTCTCGGGGGTCTGGTCGGCGGCATAGGTGGCCAGCGCGGTGCGCACCGCCGGGTTGTCGGCGGGCTCCCCGTCCGGCGCCGGGCGGGAGTAGGAGTCCCCGCGGTGCGCGGCGGCGACCACCTCGCGCGGCGGGCCCGGCAGGGAACGAAAGTGGAGGTCCACCACGCCGTCGTCGGCCAGCTGCGCGGGCGGGACGTGGGAGACCATGTGGACCGCCCACCGCGGTGGCCGCCCGGGTGCCGCCACCTGCTCGACGACGGCGAGGATGTGCACCCCGTCCTCCGTGTCGTGGCCGCGCATCAGCGCCCACACGCCGCGGTCGTCGGTGAACGCCAGCGGCAGGCCGAGCAGCTCGACCAGGTCGACCAGGGTGGCCTCGCCGTCGACCGTGAGCTCGCGCTGCCAGGGCCGGCGGCCGTCGTCGCGGGCCACGGCGTCCCGGTCCACGCGGACCCGGAGACGGGGCGACGGGACGGACATCACGGCTCCCTCCGCGTGGCCGGCATGGTTTTCCAGGCTGACCCACCGGCGCTGGCGGCGCGACCCGGGGGAGGCGGACCCGGGGGAGGCGAGGCACAGCCCCGGGGAGGCGCGCGGGCGAGGGGTGGACGCCCTGGCCGCAACGGCGCGGGCGCGGACGACGAGGCCGGTGCCCGACGGGTCGTGAGCCCGGCGCAAGTTCCTCGCTCGTCCCCCCGGTGCGCCAAAGGGGGCGTGCTCGTGCCTGCCCGCCCGGTATCCTTGAACCAGGAAGCGGCGCCAGCACGGCTGGCGCCTTCGTCGCGTATGAGGAACAAGTGAGGTCGCCCCGTGCCTACCGGCAAGGTCAAGTGGTACGACGCCGCCAAGGGCTTCGGATTCATCGCCGCCGACGACGGCGGTGAGGTCTTCCTGCACGCCTCCGCGCTGCCCACGGGCGCCAGCCCCAAGCCCGGCACGCGCGTCGACTTCGGCGTGGCCGAGGGCCGCCGCGGTCCGCAGGCGCTGTCGGTCACGGTGCTCGAGGAGCCGCCGTCGGTCGTGCGCGCGCACCGCAAGCCGGCCGAGGACATGGTGCCCATCGTCGAGGACCTCATCAAGGCGCTCGACCGCACCTCGAACTCGCTGCACCGCGGCCGCTACCCCGAGAACAGCAAGAAGCTGGCCCAGCTGCTGCGCGCCGTCGCCGACCAGTTCGACGCCTGAGCCGGCCGCCCGAATCCGTCCCGACAGGCAGCACCTAGACTGAGTGACGTGGCAGCAGCAACCAAGACGCCCCGCATCACCTCGCGCGCCGGCAAGGAGACCGTGCTGGCGGCCCCCGCGGCCGTCGAGCTCGCCCGCCAGGCCGCCGAGGAGCTCGCGCGCCCCGGGGAGGTGGGGGACCACCTCGGCATGGTCGTCGAGGGCGAGCGGCTGATCACGCACGTCTTCGAGGCCCGCGTGCCGGGCTACCGGGGCTGGCACTGGGCGATCACGCTCGCCCGCCCGCCGCGCGGCCGCGTGGCCACCGTGTGCGAGGCCGAGCTGCTCCCCGGCGACGGCGCGCTCCTGGCGCCCGAGTGGGTGCCGTGGTCCGACCGGCTGCGCCCGGGCGACGTCGGCCCCACCGACGCCCTGCCCTACCTGCCCGACGACCCGCGCCTCGAGCAGGGCTACGAGGCCACCGGGGAGGCGGACACCGACCGGCTGGCCATCTACGAGCTCGGCCTCGGCCGCCCGCGCGTGCTCTCGCCGGAGGGCCGCCGCGAGGCGCTGACCCGCTGGTACGACGGCGACCGCGGCCCCCAGGCGGCCAGCGCCAAGGCCGCCAAGGGCCAGTGCTCCACCTGCGGCTTCCTCCTGAAGCTCGCCGGCTCCCCGCGCACCGTGTTCGGGGTCTGCGCGAACGAGTGGTCGCCCGACGACGGTCGCGTGGTCTCGATGGACCACGGCTGCGGCGCGCACTCCGAGACCGACGCCCCGCACCCCGCCTCCCTGTGGAACCCCTCCGCGCCGGTCGTCGACGAGCGCGACCTCGAGGTCCTCGCCACCCACCCGGTGGCGCCCGAGGTCGTCGACAGCGTCGCCGACGCCGAGGCCGGCGCCACGCCCACGGACGACGAGCCGGTCACCGAGCGGGACGTGCCGACCGAGATCGCCCAGGAGGAGGCGGCCGAGTCGGCCGCCGACGCCGTGCCCGAGTTCGGCGCGCCCGCCGAGGCCGGGCCGGCGGCCGCCCAGCCCGCGACCGAGCCCGCCCAGGACGAGGCCGCGGCAGGCGGCGAACCGGAGGCCGACCAGGCCTGACGGCCCGCCCCCGGGCCGGTGGGATGATGCGGCGGTGCCCGCCGCCTCCGACCCCTTCGACACCACGGCCCTGCGCGACGCCGCGGTCGCGACCTGGCTGCGCGACCCCTCCCGGCTGCGCCAGGACGCCAACCTCGAGGAGGACCACGCCCGCGGCTACTACCGCGACCGCGTCGTCGTCGAGCTCACCCAGAACGCCGCCGACGCGGCGGTGGCCGCCGACGCCCCGGGCCGGCTCCTGCTGCGCCTGACCACCGGCGACGCCGGCTCCCGGCTGCTCGCGGCCAACACCGGCGCCCCGCTCACCGCCGACGGCGTGGCGGCCCTCGCGAGCATGCGCGCCTCGGCCAAGCGCGCCGGCGCCACGGTCGGCCGCTTCGGCGTCGGGTTCGCCGCCGTGCGCTCCGTCAGCGACGAGATCGCGATCGCCACCCGCACCCCCGACGGGGTCGCCGGGGTCACCTTCTCCCTCGGTCGGACCCGCGCGGTCCTCGACCGCGCCGGCGCCGAGCTGCCCGCGCTCGGGGAGGAGGTCGCGCGCCGCCACGGCGACCTGCCGGCGCTGCGCCTGCCCTTCCCCGCCAGCCGGCCGTGGGTCCCGGACGGCTACGTCACCGCGGTCACGCTCGAGCTGCGCGGCCCCGAGGAGGTCGCCGCGGCGCGCGCCGCCCTCGCCGAGGTCTCCGACGCGACCCTGCTCGCCCTGCCGGCGCTGACCGCGATCGTCGTCGAGGTCGACGGCGCCGCGCGGACGATCGCCGACGCCGCCGGCCGCTGGCTCACCGTGCGGGCCACGGGCACGCTTGAAGCCGCGCTGCTCGCGGACCGGCCCGTGGAGGAACGCGAGCGCAGCGGCTGGAGCCTCACCTGGGCGCTGCCGCGCCGGTCGCGGACCGACGCTGCCCGCATCGTCGAGGACGCCGCCGCCGCCCACCCCGGCGTCGTGCACGCCCCGACGCCCACCGACGAGCCGTGCACCCTGCCCGCCCTGCTCGTCGCCAGCCTGCCGCTGGACCCGACGCGCCGGCACGTGGCCGCCGGCCCGCTCACCGACGCCCTGGTCGCCCGCGCCGGCGAGCTGTACGCCGAGCTCGCCGAGGCCGCGGCGGAGGCCGGGGAGGACGCCCTCGCGCTGGTGCCCACCGGGCTGCCCGCCGGCCAGCTCGACGCCGCCCTGCACGGCGTGGCCCTGGCGGCGCTGCGCGCGGCGCCGCTGCTTCCGGAGGTGGGCGGCGGCCAGCGGCTCTCCGCCCGCGCCGCGCAGGCCCTCGCCGGCCCGCTCGGGCAGGACGCGGCCGTGCTCGACGCGCTCGCGCCGATGGTCGGCGGCCTCGTCCACGTGCCGCCCGGGCGCCACGGCCAGGCCCGGGTGCTCGGCGTGGCGCTGCGCGACCTCGCCGACGTCGTCGACGCACTCCCCGCGGCCGGCCCGCCGGAGCGGTGGCGCGAGGTCTACGGCGCCCTCGGCCCCCATGCCGCCGCGCACCGGGAGGCGCTGGCCGGGTTGCCCGTGCCGCTGGCCGACGGGCGCACCGTTCGCGGCGCCCGCGGCGTGCTGCTGCCCACCGCCGACCTCGCCCGCTTCTGGGCCGAGCACCCTGCCGCCGCGGCGGCCTTCCCCGGGCTGCGCGTCGTCCACCCCGGCGCCGCCCACCCCGCGCTCCACACCCTGGGGGCGGTCGAGGCCGACGCCGCCACGGTGCTGGCCGAGGAGGCGGTCCGCGCGGCTGTCGAGGCGGCCGGAGGCGATCTGCCGGGCGGGGACGCCGACCTGGCGCCGGCCACGGACGGCGGCCTGGTGTCCGCTGCGGACGGCGACCTCCCACCCGCCATCGTCGCGGTCCTGGACCTGGCCCAGCAGTCCGTCCGCGCGCGCCCGGACACCGCCCTGCCGGACTGGCTCGCCGACCTGCCGCTGCCCGGCGATGCCGGCGCGTGGTGCCCCGCCGCCGAGCTCGTGCTGCCGGGCAGCTGGGCCGCCGGCGTGCTCGACGCCCTCGACCGGCTCGCCCCCGCGGTCGCCGCGCGGTGGGACGCCGCCGCGCTGCGCGCCGTCGGGGTCCGCGCGGACCTGGTCGTGACCTTGGTGCCCGACGTCGTCGCCGAGCCCGCCGGCGCGGAGGAGCCGGTCGAGGGGTGGGCGGACTACCTCGTCCACCTGGCCGCCGTCCTCGGCCCGGGCGCCTACGTCGGCGACCTGCCCGCCGTCGCCGACCTCGACGCCGTCGCCGACGACGCCTGGCCCGCCCTGCTGGCCCGCCTGGCCGAGGACCGCGACGCGCGCGCCGCGCTGCTCACCGAGGTGCGCGCCGTCTCCGGCGGGCGGGCGCCGGGGCTGCGGGCGCCGTCCTACACCGCGTGGTGGCTGCGCGAGGAGCTCGGCGCCCCGTTCGTGCACCCGCGCGCCGGCGCCCGGGCGCGGGTCCCGTTCCTGCCCGACGCCCCGGCGGGCCTGGACCGGCTCGACGACGCCGTGCTCGCCGCCCTCGGCGCCGTGGGGGACCTCGACGAGCTCGAGGGGCCCGCGTGGGAGGCGTACGTCGCCGCCTGGCCGGCGCGGGGCACCGTGCCCATGCCCGACGCGCTGGCGCTGTGGCACGGTCTGGCCCGCGCCGCCGGCAGCGGGCTGGAGCTCGCGCCGGAGGCGGTGCCGGTGCTCGACGGCGGGACGGCGCGGATGGTCCCGGCCGACGACGCGCTCGTCGGCCCGCCGATGTGGGCCCAGGTCGGCCCGGTGCTGCCGGTGCCGGCCGCGCGGGTCGGGCCGGTCGCGGACCTGCTCGACCTCGACGCGGCCGGCGAGGTGGCCCCGATGACGGCCGGCGCCGTCCTGCAGCCCACCCCGCCCGCGGCGCTCGCCGTGCTGCCGGGCGCGCCGACGGAGTGGTGGGAGTGCGAGGAGCTGCACGTCGAGGGCGCGGACGTCGAGTGGTGGGCCGCCGACGGCGCCGCCTGGGCGACCACCACCGCGGGCCTGGCGCGCGCCCTCGCCCACGCGGCGGAGGCGTGGCCGGCGCGGCACGTGGTCGAGGCGGCGCTGGCCGAGCCCGACCGGGTCGACGCGCTGCTGGCCGAGCTGGCGGGGGGCTGAGCAGCCTCCTCGCTCCGAGCTGCCGGCCGCTCACTCGCAGCCGACCTGCCCACGTGCATCCGCGCCGGCCTACTCGCAGCCGACGCCGTCGCCGTCGCGGTCCAGGTGCTTGCCGTACCCCGGGTCGCCCCGGTGCACCGGGGCCGCGCCGGCGGCGCGGGCCGCGGCGCAGTTCGCGTAGGGCACGTCCGCCGGCGCGGGCGCGGGGGCGGGGCCGGAGGTCGGTGCCGGTGCCGGCACGGGCGCGGGGCCGGCCGCGGCGGCACCACCGGCCGCGGCGGCCGCGCCCACGCCGTCCGGCAGCGGCTGGTCCGGGCACGTCGAGAGCACCCGCACCATGGCGTCCTGTTCCGCCTGGGTCACCCACAGCCCGTAGATGGCCTTGACCCCCACCTGCCGCGCGACGTACGCACAGCGGTAGGCCCTGTTCGGCGGGAGCCAGGTGGCGGCGTCGGCGTCGCCCTTCTGGCCGTTGAGCGGGCCGTCGACGGCGAGGAGGTTGCGCGGGTCGTTGGCGAACGCCACCCGCGTGCCCTCGTCCCAGCCTTGCGCGCCCTTCTGCCAGGCGTCGCTGAGCGCCACCACGTGATCGATCTGGACCTCGTTGGACGTCCCGTTGCCGCGAGCGAACGCGATCGTCTCGCCCGAGTACGGGTCGGCCAGGGTGCCGGTGAGCACGACGCAGTCGCGCGTGCCGGGCTTGAACGTCTCGCCCTCGAGGTCCCGGGCGAGGATGTCGTTGCGGGTGTCGCAGCCGTTGTGGTCGACGTCGACCCAGCCGCTGCCGAACAGGTCCCGCTCGTAGCCGGTCTTGGGAGCCCGGCCCTTGACCTCGAGCTGCTCCGCCGTGGCCAGCGCCGACCCGGCCACCGCGACCGGCGGCGTCGACGCCTCCGCGGAAGGACCGCTCGGTGCCGCGGTGGGCGCCGGCGCGCTGGACGCCGTCGCGCCCCCGGCCGGATCGACCTGGGCGGTCGCCCCACCCCCACAGGCCCCGAGCGACACGACCGCAGCGAGCACGAGGCCGACCAGGCCGACACGACGCGAGGAGGAAGAACGGCGCAGCACCCCGAAATTATGGACCCGGTGATCGCGATACATGGGCGGGATGGCGGGCCGTCCGGTGGGGTGTGAGCAGCGCCTCGGCGTCGCGGGTCCGGGCCGTACGCGGCCGCGCCCGCCGGGCCGGGGCGGTGATGGTCCGGCCTCAGCGCGGCCGGGCGGACGCCAGGAGCCGGGTCTCGATCGCGTCCGCCGCGGCGCTACCGCCGCCATCCGCCGCTGCGCCCCCGCCGCCGGCCTCTGCGAAGGCGGCGGCGACGGCGGTCGCCTCGCGACGGCGGCGTGACGCCTCGCGAACGGCCGCGCGCAGGCGGGGTGGCGTGAGCCGGCCGGATCTCACGGCGGTGCCCGCCCCGGATCCCACCACCCGCCGCGCGACCTCGAGCTGGTCCCGGCCGAACGGCACCACGCAGACCGGCACCCCGTGCGCCAACGCCTTCTGGGTCGCGCCCATGCCCCCATGGGTGACGGCGCACGCGGCCCGCGCGAGCAGCGGCCCGTGCGGCACGAAGCGCTCGACGCGCGCGTTGGGCGGGACCGCGAACCGGGCCGGGTCGCCGGCGGGCACCGTGGCGACGACGGTGACCGGCTCGTCCGCCAGGGCCTCGAGCGCGACGCGGACCAGCGCGCCGTCGTCCTGGAACTCCGAGGACGTGGTGACGAGCACGAGCGGGCCGCGCACCTCCGCGAGCCAGGGCGGCGGGTCGGCGGGCGGGTCCCAGTCGCACGGGCCGACCAGGACGACGTTGGGGGGCCAGTCGCGCCGCGGGTACTCGAACGGCTCGGCGGTCATGGCCAGCAGCAGGGGCGGGGCGAGGTAGATCGCGTCCGCCGAACGCAGGGGTGGCACGCCGACGTCGGCGCGCGCCGCGTTCAACGGGGGAAGGGTGGTGCGCTCGATGGTGCCCATGACCAGCGGGCGAAGGAGCCGGTCGCGCAGGCGGCCGAGTGGCCCCCGGGCGGGTGGCAGCCCCGGCCCGAACGGCGGGGCGTCCGCCGAGCTCAGCGGCAGCGGGAAGGGGCAGTAGGCCGCCCACGGACCGCCCCAGGCCTCGGCGGCCGCCATCGCCCCCCAGGCGTTGACGTCGACCACCACGACGTCGGGACGGTCCCGTTCGATGGCGGCGCGCAGGTCGGCGGCATCGAGCGGGGCCCGGTCGGTGAAGGTCCGGACGGTGCGGCGCAGGCTGTCGCGCGCGCCCCGGCCCCTCCAGTCGGTCAGTGCGACGGCCTCGATGGCGGGACTGATCGGGGAGGCGGCCGCGCCTCGGGCGCGCAGCGCGGCCACCTCCGCCGCGAGCGTGCGCACGGCGACGGTGTGCCCGCGGCGCCTCAGCTCGTCAACGACGGGGACGAGGGGGAAGAGGTGCCCGCGGGCGGGCGAGGTGTACGCGAGGACGTGCGCCATGGGGATCACTCCAGGAGGGGATCGAGCAGCTCCACGACGGCGAGCTCGGCCTGGCGGCGGCTGAGCCCGGCGTCGCGGCGCAACAGCTTCCACATGTAGACGTCGCACACGGCGACGAGCTGGGCCAGCCGCCGGTCGCGGTCGGTCCCGTGCCGGCCGGTGAGGGCCGGGGCGAACACGCGCGCGCACCAGGCGCGGTGGTAGCGGCGTCCTTCCTCCACGACGGCGCGCAGCCCGGGGACCCGGGACGCCTCCTCGAGCAGGCGCAGGACCTTGTCGCCGACGTCCTCGTAGTGGTCGAACAGCACCTCGACCGCGCGCACGGGGTCCTCGGCCGGGGCCGCGTCGCGCTGGGCGACGATGCGCCGGCGCTCGCGGTCGGCCAGCGCCTCGAACAGTCCCTCCTTGCCGCCGAAGCGGCGGATGACCGTCTGGACGCTCACCCCGGCGCGGGCGGCGACGTCGGCGAGGGAGATCTGGTCGGTCGGGCGCTCCCAGAACAGCACCAGGGCGGAGGCGAGGATGCGCTCGCCGGTGGCCGCCGTCGACTCGGCGCGGGCGGCCATGCGGTAGGCCCGCGAGGGACCACCTTTCATGTCAATGAGGTTAACGCGAAAGTGGGTGCCGTGACAGGGGCACTGTCTCGGGCCGCGGGCGCGCCTCCGCGCCGGCACGGGCGTTCTACGCTGGGCGCGAGGAGGCCCCGATGACGCAGCCGACCTTGATCAACTCCGTGGTCCGCGCGCTGACCCTGCTCGACGCGGTCGGCGCGTGCGGCGCCCCCGTGCCGGCCAAGCGGCTGGCGCACCTCACCGACCTGCCCCTGGGCACCACCTACCACTTGCTGCGCACCCTGGTGCACGAGGGCTACCTCGAGCGCACCGGCGAGGGATACGTGCTCGGCGGCCACCTCGACGTCCTCGCCACGACGCCGCGGCCGGCACCGAGCCGGCACCGGAGCCGCCGGGTGCTCAGGCAGCTGCACGACGACCTGGGGGCGGCGGCCTACCTCGCGGTCCTCGACGACGGCGAGATCCGGGTCGTCGACATCGTCGACAGCCCCGCCGCGCCCCGGACCGACCTCTGGGTGGGGGTTCACGAGTCGGCGCACGCCACCGCCGTCGGCAAGGCGGTCCTCGCCGCCCTGCCCGAGGCGGCCCGGCGCGCCTACCTCCACGCCCACCCGCTCGTCGACCTCACCCCGCACACGGTGACCGACCGGCGTGCGCTGCTGCGCGAGCTGGCGGCCGGCGGCGAGCTCGTGCTGGACCGGGAGGAGTACGCCCTGGGCACCGTGTGTGCCGCGATGCCGCTCCCCACCGCCGCCGTGACGGGCGCGGTCGCCGTCTCTGTCCCCGCTGCCCGCGGGCGAGCCGTGGTCGGGCGCCACGACGCGCTGCGCCGGGCCGCGCGGTTGCTCGCGCTGGCCGGGACGACCTGATTCTCACCATCTGAAAACTTCGCCGTTGCCGGGCCTCGCCGCACCGGCCGAGAGTGGCCGGACGGTCATCAAGCCAATGGAGGCACCGTGTCGACCTCACTCTCCCAACCCGCACCCGTCCCCGAACCCACCGAGGCCCAGGCCCCCGGCCTGCACCTGGACGACGACGTCCGCCGCGACCTGTTCGCGACGATGGTCCTCAGCCGCACCTTCGAGGAGGCCATCCTCCGCGAGTACCACGCGGACAAGGGGCCCGGCTTCGACATCGGCAAGGGCCTCATCCCCGGCGAGATGCACCTCTCCGCCGGGCAGGAGCCGGTGGCCGCCGGCGTGTGCGCCCACCTCACCGCCGACGACGCCGTCACCGCCACCCACCGCCCGCACCACTTCGCCGTCGCCCACGGCGTGGACCTGCGCACGATGACCGCCGAGATCTTCGGCCGCGCCACCGGCCTGGGGCGCGGGCGCGGTGGGCACATGCACCTGTTCGACCCGGCGGTGCACTTCTCCTGCTCGGGCATCATCGCGGAGGGCTACCCGCCGGCGTTGGGCGCCGCGCTCGCCTTCACACGCGCCGGCACCGACGCCGTCGCCGTGGCCGTCACCGGCGAGGGCGCCGCCAACCAGGGCGCCTTCCACGAGTCGCTCAACCTCGCGGCGCTGTGGAAGCTGCCGGTGGTCTTCGTCGTGGAGGACAACGAGTGGGGCATCTCCGTCCCGCGGTCCGCCTCCACCGCCGTCACCTCCAACGCCGCGCGCGCCGCCGGCTACGGCATGCCCGGCGAGCGGGTGGAGGACAACGACGTCGAGGCCGTCTACGCGGCCGCCGAGCGGGCCGTGCGCCGAGCCCGCGCCGGGGAGGGGCCCAGCCTGATCGAGGTGCGCACCCTGCGCATGTGGGGCCACTTCGAGGGCGACGCCCAGGGCTACCGCCCCGAGCTGGCCACCGTCGCGACCCTCGACCCGCTGCCGCGCTACGAGGCCCGGCTGCGGGAGGCCGGCGTCGTCGACGACGACGCCGGCGCGCGCATCCGGGGCGAGGCCGCCGAGCGCGTCGGGGACGCCATCCGCTTCGCCAAGGACAGCCCGCTGCCGGACCCCGCGGACGTTCTCAGCTACGTGTTCGCCGAGGAGGCAGGACGATGACCCAGACCGACACTCGCAGCCAGGCCCCCGAGACCGGCCGCCGCCTCAACACCGCCAAGGCGATGGTCGAGGCGATCGCCCAGGAGATGGAGCGCGACCCCGCCGTCATCTACCTCGGGGAGGACGTGGGCCCCTACGGCGGCATCTTCTCCTCCACCACCGGCCTGCAGGAGCGCTTCGGCAAGGACCGCGTCATCGACACCCCGATCTCCGAGACCGCCTTCATCGGCATGGCCGTCGGCGCCGCCACCGAGGGCATGCGCCCCATCGCCGAGCTCATGTTCGCGGACTTCATGGGCGTGTGCCTGGACCAGATCTACAACCACATGGCGAAGATCCACTACTTCTCCGGTGGCAATGTCACCGTGCCGATGGTGCTCACCACTGCGGTCGGCGGCGGGTACTCCGACGGCGGCCAGCACTCCCAGACCCTGTGGGGCACCTTCGCGCACCTGCCCGGCATGAAGGTCGTCGTGCCGGCCACCCCGGCCGACGCCAAGGGCCTCATGACAGCCGCCGTCCGGGACGACTCCCCGGTGGTCTACATGTTCCACAAGGGCGTCATGGGCCTGCCGTGGATGGCCAAGAACCCCCGCTCGGTCGACGTCGTGCCCGAGGGGGAGTACGTCGTGCCCATCGGCAAGGCCCGCACCGCGCGGGCGGGCACGGACGTCTCGGTGGTCACCCTCTCCCTCTCGGTGCACCACGCGCTCGACGTCGCCGACAAGCTCGCGGGCGAGGGCATCGACGCCGAGGTCCTCGACCTGCGCTCGCTCGTGCCGCTGGACCGGACCGCGATCCTGGAGTCGGTCGGCAAGACCGGGCGGCTGGTGGTCGTGGACGAGGACTACCACTCGTTCGGGCTCTCCGGGGAGGTGACGGCCACCGTCGCGGACGAGGACCCGACCCTCCTGCACGCACCCGTGCAGCGCGTGACGATGCCCGACATCCCCATCCCGTACGCGCACGGACTCGAGTACGCGGTGCTCCCCCGCCACGAGCGCATCGAAGCCGCCATCAGGAAGGTGCTCGCATGACGGAGGTGCCCTTTCCGCCGCTGGACGAGACCCATCCCGACACCGAGGGCGTCCTCGTCACCTGGTACGTCGCCGACGGCGAGACCGTCGCGACCGGCCAGCTCCTCGCGGATGTGCAGGTGGAGAAGGTCGACGCCGAGGTGACGGCACCGACCGGGGGCACGATCCGCCTCCTCGCGGGGGAGGGCAGCGAGCTGCGGCAGGGCGCGCTCATCGCCCGGATCGAGTAGACGGACCGGGGCTGCCGGGGGCGAAGCGACGCCCCCGGCAGCGCTGTGCCGGCCCAGGCCCCGCCGACAGGGGCACCGGACTCTCGCCGCCGACCAAGGGCTCCGACTCTCGGCCTCGACCCGGCCACACCACCGCCGACCCCGCAGCGCCATGAGCCCTGGCCGGCTGTGCCCACCAGCCCTGGCGGGCAGTGCCCACGGACCCCGGCGGTCTGTGACGCAGGCCATGCGTCGGCGGTTTGACCGTCGGTTCGGCATCTGCCTAATATTTCGGAGTCCCGCCAGGGAGGCACGGACACCGAGACGGTGGCCGGTCCCGCGGGAAGTCCCCCGGATTCAGTGGTCATGGCGGTGCCGTGTCTGCTCGCGGGGGAGCCGATCAGGACTGGGTTTTCGAGATTTGCCGCGAAGAGTGGCGGGTTGACAGGCCGGGTCGGGCTGGTTAAGATAGAGAGGTTGCCCCGGAGGGGTCGGGAACGTGGTTCCCGGGTCTGATGGTGTGTGTCTGTTCTTTGAGAACTCAACAGTGTGCCAAGTTTTTGATGCCATATGGATTCGTGGGCGTCGCTGGCCGGGCCGAGGGTCTGGTGTGGTGGTGTCCGCGGGTTTTGTTTTG
>NZ_VUKE01000032.1 GCF_009193175.1 Georgenia ruanii
TCGAGGGCGGCCTCGCCCTCGGCCCGGTAGCGGGCCAGGAGCTTGTAGACCCAGGAACGGTGGACGTTGTAGGTGGCGGCGACCTCGGCCACGGGACGCTTCTGGGTCACGACCGCGGCGATGACCAAGCGGGGCAGGCTCGACATGCCCCACCGGTAGTGCCTCCAGGCACTGTCGCCGATGTCCTGGGAGACGTGTCGCCGATGTCTTGAGAGACCTGTCGCCTATGTCTTGAACCACGACACCGCCAGCCCGACGTATCAGGCCTGGTGAGACCACGTCTCACCAGGCCTGAGGTGTCTCTGGGAGATGGTGCATCCCGCAAAACCCCGCTAAGACCCAGGTGCCGGCCGAGAGCACGGGCGACCGCGGCGCGAACCACACTGCTGCGCCCGACGGTGCGCAGTTCGCCGTCGATGGGCAGGCCGGCGACGGTCCGCCCGGGGGTGATCGAGGAGGCCGATGACTGCGGCGCAGATGACGCCGAGGGTGTCGCGGCGTTGTCCTTGAGCCGTCTGGGGCGCCACCGCGACCTCGCGTCGGTCAGGCCCCCACCGGTTTCGTGCGCTTGCGGTAGGCGCGGGCGGCGCGCACGCGGTTCCCGCACGCGGGCATGCACCACTCCCGGCGCGGGTGATCCTTGAGGAAGTAGAGGGGGCACCCAGGTGCCTGGCAGGCGCGCAGCCGCGCCGCGCGCTCGCCCGCGAAAAGGTCGACGGCGTCGCCGGCGATCCCGGCGAGGATCTGGTCAAGGAGCGGCGCGCCGGCCCGCGCTCGCTTGGCGAGGTCGCCCCGGGGAGTGATGACCAGCGCAGGCGATGAGGGCGCCCGGTCGGCCGCCGCGTTCACCACAGCGACATCGCTTGCCACCGGGACATGGCCGCCGGTCAGGTTCTCGGCGATCCCGCGCACCGCGGCCCGCAGATCGAGGAATCGCGCCACGTCGCGGTCGGCGACAGGCAGGTCCGCCAGCGCGGCGACGTCAACCATCGGCAGTCGGGGTGCGAGTTCACGGGCCCAGGCAGCGAGGTCGACCGGGGACGCGAGCCCGTCCCGCGGCCGGCCGCGAACGGCGTAGTGCGTGTTGGCCAGGTCGAGCGCCGGGGCGTCACCGAGGAGCGGCGCGCCACCGACGTAGGAAGACTCACTCACGTTTCTGACGGTAGCAGTGACTTGCATCCGTGAGAAGGCCGTGATCTGATGCGTTCTATCGGATAAACGCTTCCGCAACCGTAAGACGAGACTTCTGGAGTGAACCATGGCCCGCATGCCCCTCAACGAGATCGACAACGTCACCGGCACCGCCGCAGACCTGCTCGGACAGGTTCAGAAGGGCATGGGCGCGGTGCCCAACATGGCCAAGGCCATGGTCAACAGCCCTGCCACCCTCAAGGGCTACCTGCGGCTGTCCGCCGCCCTCGGCGGCGGCAAGCTGGACACCGCCACCCGCGAGCAGGTCGCCCTCACGGTCGCCCAGGCCAACGAGTGCAGCTACTGCCTCTCCGTCCACACCGCCAAGGCCCCCAGCGTCGGCCTGACCGAGACGCAGGTCCTCGCCGCCCGGCGCGCGTCCTCCGAGGACCCCAAGACCGACGCCATCCTCAAGCTGGCCGCCGCCCTCGTCGCCACCCGCGGCGCCGTGACGGACGAGCAGGTCGAGGCCGCCCGCGCCGCCGGCATCACGCCCGAGGAAGCCACCGAGATCGTCGGCCACGTCGCCCTCAACACGCTGACCAACTTCTTCAACAAGGCCGCCCAGGTCGACATCGACTTCCCGGTCGTCGACCCCGCCGACCTCTGACCCGACACCCCGGAACCCACCCCCGGCCATTGCCGCCGGAGGCCGCCTGCCGCACACTGCACGTGGCCGGCGACCGAGTGGCGAGGGCTCGGGGTCAGCGCATCGCGCTTGGAGGCTTTGACATGGACATCGGCCCGCAGGACACCGCTTTCGTCGTCACCGATCCACAAAACGACGTCCTCAGCGAACGCGGCGCCGCATGGGGCCTTGTCGGCGCGGGGATCCGGGAGCTCGGCACGGTCGAGCACCTCGACGAGCTCTTCCGTGCCGCCAAGGCCAACGGCTTCGACGTGGTCATCTCGCCCCACTACTACTACCCGACCGACCAGGGCTGGCGCTTCGGCGGCCCGGTCGAGCAGATGATGCACGAGACGGGCATGTTCGCCCGCCCGGGCGCGCTCAGCCTCGAGGGCTTCGAAGGATCCGGTGCCGACTGGCTCGAGCAGTACAAGAAGTACATCGACGACGGCGAAACCGTCGTCGCCAGCCCGCACAAGGTCTTCGGGCCCGAGACCAACGACCTGGTCCTTCAGCTTCGCAAGCTCGGCAAGACCAAGGTCATGCTCGCCGGCATGCTGGCCAACCTGTGCGTCGAGTCCCACCTGCGTGAGCTCGTCGAGCAGGGCTTCGAGGTAGCCGTCGTCAAGGACGCCACCGCGGCGCCGAACCACCCCCAGCTCGGGGACGGCTACCCCGGGGCGGTCGCCAACTTCGGATTCGTCGCCAACGCAGTGCTCACCACCGCCGAAGCCGTCGCAGCCATGGAAGCGACGCACGTACGGGCCTGACGCCATCCGAGCCCACCGAACCGGTGACCGACCATCAACAGGGAACCGAGCAACATGAAGAGCGACGCGCCACGGGCGCGGTGCAGCCGCACGATCACCGCAACCACGACATCTCCACGGCGTCCAGGTCCGCGGGACCGGCGACGCGGATGAACGCCTCCGTGAGAGACCCGCCGGCGCGGATCTCCTCGGTCCGGCCGCTGAGCACGATCTCGCCGGCGGCCATGATCGCGACCATGTGGGACTTCAACCGCGAACTCACGATGGTTGGCCTCGCGGCCGCCCGCGAAACGGGGACGGGTCGGTGGCCGGCCCCGAGTGATGGACCACGACAACCTGGCCGCCGCCAGGGCTCGGCGAGCAAGAGGTGAGACCCCGACACAGATTGCCAAGGCCCTCGGCGTCTCGCGTGCTTCGGTTTACCGCTACCTCGCGGGGTAGGAGTACTCAGCGCCGTTCGTAGCCGAGGACGGCGAACGTCCCGCCGATCGCGAAGATGACGGTGCCGAGCACCGGGGACCCCGGGAAGGAGAGCACCCCGGCGGTGACGAGGACCAGGCCGAGGAGCTGGAGCATCAGCGCCCCGGCCCGCCGGTTGCTGGGATCCGG
This sequence comes from Georgenia ruanii, assembly GCF_009193175.1. Taxonomy (GTDB): domain Bacteria; phylum Actinomycetota; class Actinomycetes; order Actinomycetales; family Actinomycetaceae; genus Georgenia; species Georgenia ruanii. The sequence continues at coordinate 3,199 of NZ_VUKE01000032.1, forward strand.
CTTCAGTGCGTCGTGGGGTGTTGAGGGGGGCATGCCAGGACTCTAGCGCTAGGGGCACGCCCGCCTTCTCTGTCCGGAGCGTCAGGTGGTGGGGGTGCGAGGACGGTCGGCTCCACAGGTCCGGATGGTGGGCTGCCGCGCCACCATGGCCGGTGGGTCGTGGCCACCCCGTCACGCTCCGTCCTGGTCAGGCCAGCGGGACGGCGGCGAGCGTCGGCAGGACGGCGATGCACAGGTCGCCCAGGAGGGTGGTGCTCCCAGAGTCGCCCCGGGACGGTGAGGGTGTGGCCGAACACCGGCGCCGCCGCCACGGCCGAGGCTGGCGGGTGTGGTGAAGGTCGATGATTGAACCGTCCTGGGTTCGCCGGAGGTGCTGATCTGTGTTCACCGGGTCGGCGTTGGCGACTTCCTGCTCGGCTGCGCGGTGGCCAGGTCCCGGTGGCGGGCGGGGCGTCGTTTGCCAACGAGGCCGTGGCGGGGGCTGAAGAGGTAGACGAGAGCGAAGACGGTGCCCTGGATGACGATGACGAGCGGCCCGGAGGCGGCGTCGACCCAGTAGCTGAGGTAGATCCCGGTGACCGCGCACAGCACGGAGACGAGGGGGGCGACGAGGAGCATGCGCCCGAACCGGTCAGTGAGCAGGTGGGCGGTGGCGCCGGGGATGATGAGCATCGCGACGACGAGGATGACGCCGACGACCTGGAGCGCGGCGGTGGCGACCAGGGCCAGGAGTCCGAGGAGCAGGGCGCCGAGGCGGCGGGGGCTGAGGCCGATGGCGTGGGCGTGGCTGGGGTCGAAGGCGTAGAGGGCGAGGTCGCGGCGCTTGAGCATCAGGACGGCGAAGGCGACGGCGGCGAGGATGGCGATCTGGGCCATGTCGGCGGTGGAGACGCCGAGGACGTTGCCGAAGATGATGTGGACCAGGTCGGTCTGGCTGGGCGTGACGGAGATGAGCACGAGCCCGGCGGCGAAGAACGTGGTGAACACGATCCCGATCGCGGCGTCCTCCTTGACCCGGCTGGTGCCGCGGATCGCCCCGATGAGGGCGACGGCGAGGAGGCCGGACACGAGCGCGCCGAGGGCGAACGGGGCGCCGAGGACGTAGGCGATGGCGACCCCGGGCAGGACCGCGTGGGAGACGGCGTCGCCCATGAGGGACCAGCCGACCAGGACGAGCCAGCACGACAGCACCGCGCAGACGATCGCGGCGATGATGGTGGTGACCAGGGCGCGGACCATGAAGTCGTACTGCAGGGGTTCGAGGAGGAGGTCGAGGAGGTTCATGCGGCGCCTGCCTGGTCCAGGACGTCGAGTCCGAAGGTGAGGGCGAGGTTCGCCGGGCGCAGTGCCTGGTCCACCGGGCCGTGGAAGAGGACGCGGCGGAGCAGGAGGGCCGCCTCGTCCGCCAGTTGCGGGAGGGCCTGAAGGTCGTGGGTGGAGACCAGGATGGTCCGCCCATCGGTTGCCAGCTCGCGCAGGAGCCGGACGAGGGTGGCCTCGGAGCGCTTGTCGACGCCGGCGAAGGGCTCGTCAAGCAGGAGGATCTGGGCGCCCTGGGCGATGGCGCGCGCGACGAAGACGCGCTTCTTCTGCCCGCCGGAGAGCTGGCCGATCTGCCGGTCGGCGTAGTCGGCCAGCTCTGCCCGCTCCAGCGCCTCGGCGACGGCGCCGTGGTCGGCGGGACGGGGCCGCCGGGTGAGGCCCTGTCGTCCGTAGCGGCCCATCATGACCACGTCGCGCACGCCGACCGGGAAGTCCCAGTCGACGTCCTCGCTCTGCGGCACGTACCCCACCACGCCGCGCCGGCGGGCGGCGCCCGGGTCGGCGCCCTCGAGCAGGACCCGGCCGCGGTCCGGCCGCACCAGGCCCATGATCGTCTTGAACAGGGTGGACTTGCCCGAGCCGTTCATGCCGATCAGCCCGGTCACCCGGCCTGGCGCGACGTCGAGGGTGACGCCGTCCAGGGCCAGCACCTCCCCGTAGCGGACGACGACGTCGCGAACCTGGATGGCGGCGGTCACGATTCCCGCCCCGTGAGGCCGTCGATGATTGTGCTGGCGTCGTAGCGGATCAGGTCCAGGTACGTCGGGACGGGGCCGCCGGCCTCGGAGAGGGAGTCGACGTAGAGGGTCCCGCCGAAGACGGCGTCCGTGGCCTCGACGACCTGGCGCATCGCCTTGTCGGACACGGTGGACTCGCAGAACACCGCCGGGACCTCGTTCGCGTCGACGAACTCGATGGCCGCGGCGATCTGCTGCGGGGTGGCCTGCAGCTCGGCGTTGACGGCCCAGATGTACTGCTCGGTCAGCCCGGCGTCGCGGGCGAGGTAGGAGAAGGCTCCCTCGCACGTGACCAGCGCCCGCTCGTTCGTCGGCAGCGCCGCCAGGGCGGTGACCAGCTCGTCGTGGACCGCCTGGAGCTCGACCTTGTAGGCCTGGCCGTTGGCGGCGAAGTCCGCGGCGTGCTCGGGGGCGAGGTCGCTCAAGGCCGCGGTGATGTTGTCGACGTAGACCTGGACATTCAGCGGGCTCATCCAGGCGTGGGGGTTCGGCTTGCCGGCGTAGGTGTCCTCGGCGATGTCCATCGCCTCGACCCCCTCGGAGACGACGACGTGCGGGACGTCGACCTCCTCGACGAACTGCGCGAACCAGGACTCCAGGTTCAGCCCGTTGTCCAGGATCAGGTCTGCGTGCACGGCCTTCGTGATGTCCCTCGGGGTGGGCTCGTAGTGGTGGATCTCCGCCCCGATCTTCGTGATCGACTCGACGCTCGCGTGCTCGCCGGCGACGTTGGCGGCGATGTCCGCCAGGACCGTGAACGTGGTCAGCACGACGGGGGCGTCCTCGCCGGCGGACGCCCGGGAGGCCGGGGGCTGGCTGCACCCCGCCAGGGCTAGGACGGTCGCGGCCAGCGCGATCGTCCCAGCGCGAGGATTGACGGATCTCGACATCACAGGCCCTTCTGCGGTGTAGCGAAATAAGAGTTTCGGCTGCCCGAAACTCCGAGGAGCCTAGCGGCTTCCTCCCGGCTGCACCACCACGCCCCGTCACGGTGGTCGGCGCGCATCCCTGAGAATCGGCTGAAATCCTTCGGCCGGCCGTCCCGCGTCCACGCCGTCGCGGCGTCCCTGCTGGCGGACCTACTCGGGGTGGGCCCCGCGCGCCTGGGCGACGAGGTCCTCGGCGAGCGGCTGGGGCACGCCGATGACCTCTTCGAGGTAGACCGCGTTGTGGCCGTGCCTGGCCGCAGACCAGGCCACCCAGATGATGGCGATCTGTGAGTCCGGTACGTCGCGGTACGGCACCGGCAGCTGGGCGCGGAGGTCGTCAAGACGGTCGGGTTGTGGGTGGTGTTCGTGGTGACGGTTTGTCGCCTTGGCGTTGGAGGCCTCCGCGGGCGGTTTCGGCACGGCGGCCGGGAGGGACTGTCGGCTATGAGCGTGCCGCGCGAGCGGTGGCCTGGGCAAGGGCTCAGGTCGCGAGCCACTGCTCGGGCGGGAGGGCATAGGTAACGTCGGGGAGGACGAGCTCGTTGTTGTGGCAGTCACGGGAGAAGATGCTTCGATCGAGCAAGTGGGGGCCGGGATTGCGGAGCGACGGGACCCTCACGACCCATGGAGCGGCCCGCTTCGCCGCATGTCAAAATCTCGGAGCAGGGATGGCTTGGCGCGGGCCGCCGCCTGCTCAGCCATCGCGACGGACGGTCGGACGGGGGTGGCGTCGTGCCTAGCGACCATCACAGTTCTCCCATGGCCCCAGTCCCCAGTCCGTTCAGCGGCGGCCCATCCGGCGGTGATCACGGTCTGATCGCCTGACCCGGACCTGGCTGGCCGCGGTGCCCCGTCAGCCGTTGGCTGAGGTGGGAGATTTCGGTGAGCAATTCTTACGCCGCCCACACCCCGGCAGCTCAGCGTCGGCGCCGAGCACGTCACAGCCGCCGGCTGCTGGCTCACCGGGCGGTGGCCGAGGCGCTGGTGTCGGTGGCCGGGTTGACCGCTCGACCGGTGCGGGACACCGCGGGCGAGGTCGTCGGCCGGATCGTCGACCTGGTCGCAAGGTGGGATGGCGCGGCCTATCCGCCCGTCACCGGGCTGGTGGTGCGGGTCGGTTTGCGTCGGATCTTCGTACCGATCGCGCAGGTTGCCGAGCTGGCCCGCAACGGGGCACGCCTGTCGACGGTCAGGGTGGACTTGCGGGACTTCCGCCGCCGTGAGGGGGAGGTGCTGCTGGTCCGGGACGTGATCGACCACCAACTGGTCGATATCGACGGGGTGCGGGTCATCCGTGCCTCGGATCTCTACATTGTCCGGCTGGCCGACAGCTACCGGCTGGTGGGCGCGGACGTGGGGATGGGCACGCTGCTGCGCCGGATCGGGCCCTCTCGCTGGCGCAGTCGTCCTACGCCAGAGCGGGTGATCGACTGGGGCGCGGTCCAGCCGTTTGGGCAGCCCGGCCGGCCGCTACGGCTGCGTCGACCCAATGCGGGGCTCCGCGCGCTGCGCCCGGCCGACCTGGCCGACCTGCTCGAGGAACTGGGCCGCTCCCAGCGTCAGGAGCTGCTCGGCCATCTGGATCCGCAGACGGCCGCCGACGCGGTCGAGGAGATGCAACCCGCGAACGTCGAGCAGCTGCTGCGCGAGTCCCCCACCGAGCAGGCGGCTGGGCTGCTGGCCCGGATGGAGCCGGACGAGGCGGTCGATGCGTTGCGTGACCTTGACGCCGACGAACGAACCGAGCTGCTCGCCGCCATGCCCGCGGAGCAGGCGCGCGAGCTGGGCGAGTTGCTGCGCTACCCGGAGGGCCAGGCTGGTGGGTTGATGACGAACCGCATGGTGCTCGCCCACCCGGACGAGACCGTCGCTAAGGTGCGGCAGCGGCTACGGGAGAACCTCGAGCACCGCGAGGAGCTCGACGAGGTCGTCGTCGTGGACGAGGACGGGAAACTGGTCGACACCGTCCCGCTGTTCGACGTGCTCCTGCTCGCCGAGCCGGACCAGCAGATGGCCGACCTCGTCGCCGGGCGGTGGCCCGTCGCCGTCGCGCCCGACACTCCGCTTCCGACGCTCGTAGAGAAGTTCGTCCAGTCCCGCGCCCACGCTCTCGTGGTCGTGGACGCCGACGAACGGCCGGTCGGCCGGGTGCTCGCGGACGACCTCATCGACGCCCTCGTCGAGGCGCTGCCCCGGGTCCGCTTCCCCCGGGTGGTGGAGTGAGCACCGCACCGGGGCGGGTGACCGACACGCGGGCCTCGCCGCGGCAGCGGTGGGGCCGGCGGGGGGCGCTGGCGCTCCTGGCCGCGCTTGGTCCGGGGCTGATCGCGGCCAACGCCGGCAACGATGCTGGCGGCATCGCCACCTACGCCTCGGCGGGCTCGCAGTTCGGCTACCGCACCCTGTTCGTGATGGTGCTTGTCACCGTCGCGCTGGTAGTGGTCCAGGAGATGAGCGCCCGGCTCGGGGCGTACACCGGAGAGGGCCTGGTCTCGCTGTTCCGTGAGCACTTCCCGCTGCGTGCGGGCGCCTTCGCCGTGTTCATGCTGCTGGTGGCCAACGTCGGCCTGGTGGTCTCGGAGTTCGCTGGCATCGGTGCCGCCTTCGAGTTGCTCCACGTCAACCGGTACGTCTCGGTGCCGATCGCCGCGGCCATCATCTGGGCGGTGGTCGTGTTCGGCTCCTACCGCTACGCCGAACGGGTGTTCCTGGTGCTCACCCTCGCCTTCCTGGCCTACCCCCTGGCCATGTTCCTCGGCCATCCGAACTGGGGCGCGGCCGGACTCAACCTGGTGGTTCCGCACCTGCTGGGCAGCAAAGCCTTCCTCTTCCTCGCCGTGGCACTCATCGGCACCACCATCACTCCCTACATGCAGCTCTACCAGGCCGCCGCGGTCGCCGACCGCGGCATCGGCCCGGAGGACTACCCCGCCGAGCGCGCCGACACGATCTTCGGCTCGATCTTCTGCAACCTGATCAGCATCACGATCATCGTGGCCACCGCCGCGGCGATCGGCGGCACCGGTCCCCTGGACAGCGCCGCCCAGGCCGCCCAAGCGCTGCGCCCGGTCGCCGGGTCGGCGGCCACTCAGCTATTTGCCGTGGGCCTGCTCGGTGCCTCCGCCCTCGCCGCCGCCGTCGTGCCCTTGTCTACCGCGTACGCCGTCGCGGAAGCGGTAGGGGTGGAACGCTCGGTCTCGCGCAGCTTCCGGGAAGCCCCGCTGTTCCTCGGCCTGTTCACCAGCCTCGTCGCCGTCGGCGCAACCATAGCCCTCGCCCCGGGCAACCTCATCAGCCTGCTGATCAACACCCAGGTCCTCAACGGGCTGATCACCCCGATCATCCTCACCTTCATCTTGCTGCTGGCCAACCGCCGCAGCGTGCTCGGCGACGCCGCCAACGGCACCAGGCTGAAGGTGCTCGCCACCACCTGCGTCATCGCCGTCGCCGTCCTCGCAGCCATCGTGCTGGTGCAGACAGTCCTCAACTGGTTCGGTGTCGGTTAGCTCGCCCGCAGCGTGGCAGGGACTTCCAGACAGGCGCGCTGCGTCCCCGTCGAGTGCCGTGAGGGGGCAGGCGGGCTTGGTTGCGGCCGTCGCGTCCCGCATGGATGGGGGAGGAGACCTGCGCCCTGACGCGCCCTCGGCGGCCGTGTCAGCAGTCGCGGCCGGGTACCTCACGCGCCCGGCCGCCGCACGAAGGGCACCAGCAACGAATCGGGAGTATGCCTGTGTCGTGGGTGAGCTGGTGGACACCGAGCATGTCGCCGACTCCGCCGGACGCCACGGGCGACGGCGCCGGCCGCGGCCGCTGAGGCCCCGGGATGCCGGCTGGGCGCTGACGCTGGGTGCGCTGGGCGTGGTGTACGGCGACATCGGGACGAGCCCGCTGTACTCGGTGCAGACGGTCTTCGCGCTCGACAACGGCCTGGTCCGGCCGGACGCCCACGACGTGTACGGAGTCGTGTCCCTGGTGTTCTGGTCGATCACCCTGATCGTGTCGGTCAAGTACGTGATCTTCGTCATGCGTGCGGACAACGACGGCGAGGGCGGGGTGATGGCACTGGCGGCCCTGGTCCGCCGCGCGCTGCAGGGCACGAGGGCCAACGCCCGGACCGCCACGATGATGCTGGCCCTGGGAGTGGCCGGCGCGGCGCTGTTCTACGGCGACAGCGTGATCACGCCGTCGATCTCGGTGCTGTCGGCGATCGAGGGGCTGGAGGTCAGCTCCCCGGAGCTGACGCATCTGGTGCTGCCGCTGGCCGCGGCGATCCTCACCGCCCTGTTCGTGGTGCAGCGGTTCGGCACCGCACGGGTGGGCGGACTGTTCGGCCCGGTGATGCTCCTGTGGTTCGTCGTGATCGGCGCCGCCGGGCTGCGGGAGGTCCTCGCCAGCCCCGGCATCCTGGGCGGGCTCTCTCCCAGCTACGCGCTGGCCTTCGTCGCCGACCGGCCGTACACGGCGTTCGTCGCCATGGGCGCCGTGGTGCTGGCGATCACCGGCGCGGAGGCCCTGTACGCGGACATGGGTCACTTCGGCGCGCCCCCCATCCGGCGGGCGTGGTTCGCGCTGGTGTTCCCCGCCCTCACGCTGAACTACCTGGCGCAGGGCGCGCTGATCCTGCGCGATCCGGCTAACCGCGCCAACCCCTTCTTCCTCCTGCTGCCCGGATGGGCGCAGCTGCCGATGGTGGTCCTGGCCACCCTGGCCACGGTGATCGCCTCGCAGGCGGTCATCTCCGGGGCCTACTCGATGACCCGCCAGGCGCTCCGGCTGGGGTTCCTGCCGCACCTACGCATCCGGCGCCCCTCCGCGCAGCACGAGGGCCAGGTCTACCTGCCGGCGGTGAACTGGGCACTGTTCGCCGCCGTGCTCCTGGTGACCTTCATCTTCGGCTCCTCGGCGCGCTTGGCCACCGCCTACGGTGTCGCGGTCACCGGCACGTTCCTCATCACCACCACGTTGCTGCTGTTGCTGGCCCGGGTCCACTGGCACTGGCCGGCCTGGCGGCTGGCCGCGGTGGTGGTCGCCTTCGGCCTGATCGAGCTCACCTACTTCACCGCCAACCTGACCAAGGTTGCCCATGGGGGCTGGCTGACCCTGCTCATCGCCACGCTCGCGTTCACGGTCATGATGACCTGGCAACGCGGCCGGGAGCTGGTCACCGCCTGCCGCATCGAGATGGAAGGCCCGCTCACCGACTTCCTCGCCCAGCTCCACCGCGACGAGCCGATCCGCGTGAACGGTGTCGCCGTCTTCCCGCATCCGAACAAGGACACCACCCCGTTGGCGCTGCGGGCCAACCTCGCCCACAACCACGTCCTGCACCAGCGGATCGTCATCATCTCCGGCCAGACCGCGAACGTGCCGCACATCCCCTGGCCCGAGCGGCTCATCATCACCCCGCTGGGCGCCGAGGACGACGGCATCGTCCACATCGCCGCGACCTTCGGCTTCCAGGACCCCACGGACTTCCCCGAGGTCCTCCGCCGCGCTGCCGCCGCCGACCCCGCCATGCTGGGCCCCGAGGGCGACCCGGACAGGGCCTCCTGGTTCCTCTCCCGCATCACCCTGAAGCGCACCACCCGCCCCGGCCTGGCACGCTGGCGCAAGGCCCTGTTCATCGCCCTGGCCCACAACGCCGCCAGCCAGGCCGAGTTCCTCGGCCTGCCGAACGACCGCACCGTCACCCTCAGCGCCGAGGTCCCCGTCTAGCTGCTCCAACCGCGACAGGTCTCGACTTCGTCGTCGTTGGGCGTTCACCGCGAAGGGCGAGTGACTTCGGTACGCACGACGGGAACTGCGGACGAGTACAGCCGATTAACAGTTCATGGCGCGAACGGTAGTCGCCATGTACGGTATGTCACATGGTTGAGGGCAAGGACCTGGCGCGGCGCGAGGCGTGTGGCTTCGGCCCAGGCGGCACCAGTCCGCTGCCGCCGCTGGCGCAGCTCGCGATCGTCGTGCACACCGAGGTCGTGGCCATCGCCGAGCGGCTCGGGTTGACACCGATGCAGGGCCGGATGCTGGGGCTCCTGGCGCGCGGGCCTTTGCGGATGAACGAGCTCGCTCAGCGACTCGGGGTCGAGAAGGCAGCCGCGACCGGGCTGGTCGACCGGGCCGAGGCACGCGGGCTGGTTGCCCGCGAGGCCATCCCCGGCGACCGCCGCTCGATCCACGTGGCTGTGACCGATGCCGGCACGTCCGCCTGCTCCGAGTTCTACGAGCGGCTGCACCTCGCGCTCGACGCGATGATCGCGACCCTGCCGGAGGCCGACCGGGACACGTTCACGAGCTGGACCCAGGCCGTTGTTGGCGCCTGGATGCGTTCCGCCGTCCCAGCCTGACAACCACGAAGGGATCGTTCCGTGCCTGCCTTTACCGATTCCGAGATCGCCTACCTGAACGGCCAGCCGCTGGGCCGACTTGCCACGCAGAAGCCGAACGGCACCCTGCAGAACAGCCCAGTGGGCTTCCAGTACAACCCGGCCACCGAAACGATCGACATCAGCGGCTACAACTTCGAGGGCAGCCGCAAGTTCCGCAACGTCGCGGCGAACGGCAAGGTCGCGTTCGTCGTCGACGACCTGGCCTCGGTCCGTCCCTGGCGTCCGCGCTGTGTCGAGATCCGTGGCCACGGCGAGGCTTTCCCGTCCGACGGAGCCCGGGCGGCATTCATCCGCATCCACCCCGAGCGGGTGATCAGCTTCGGACTCGATGAGCCAGACCACGAGGCCCACAGCCTGTCCATCGACTTCCGGGACGTAGGTGCGTGAGATGGCCGCGGGCGCGGACTCATGGATTTGAACGCGCTGGTGCTGACGACGATCGGCGCCACGTCCCGCCAGGAGCGCTCCAACCCGCTCGGCTGGTTCGACGGCGGGAACGGCACCTGGCTGGTGGTCGCGGCCGCCGCCGGGGGACCGCGCAACCGTGCCTGGTACGACAACCTCGCTGCGCACCCCGACCGGGTGCGCATCGAGCTCGACGGAAAGGCCATCGACGTCACGGCGGCGCAGCTGCACGGCGGTGAGCGGGCGGAGGCCTGGGCGCAGATCACCAGGATGGCGCCCCGGTTCGCCGGCTACGCGAGATCGACCGACCGCGAGATCCCGGTGATCCAGCTGACGCGCCGCGACATCTGACCCGAGCGCGACCGCCACCCCGGCAAGCTCCTGCCTGTTCCTTCCTTCGACGATCGGCGCACGATGTCTCACACCCCCGCCATGCCGTCCAATGCCATCGCTCACGCCGCCAGCAAGCGGCAGTTCGTCTGGACCTTCGTCGGCATCATGCTCGCGATGCTCCTGGCAGCCCTGGATCAGACCATCGTCGCGACGGCTCTGCCGACGATCGTCGGCGAGCTCAACGGCCTCGAGCACCTGTCCTGGGTGGTCACGGCCTACATGCTCGCTGCCACGATCGGACTGCCGATCTACGGCAAGATCGGCGACCTGTTCGGGCGCAAGCCCATCTTCATCTTCGCGATCGTCGTGTTCCTGCTGGGCTCGATTCTCTCGGGCCTGGCCCAGAACATGGCCGAGCTGATCGCCTTCCGCGCCCTGCAGGGGATCGGCGGCGGCGGCCTGATGATCGGCGCCCAGGCGATCATCGCCGACATCGTCCCGCCGCGAGAGCGCGGCAAGTACATGGGCCTGATGGGCGGGGTCTTCGGCCTGGCCTCGATCGCCGGCCCGCTCATCGGCGGCTACCTCACCGACACCGTCGGGTGGCGGTGGGTGTTCTACATCAACGTGCCGCTTGGCGTGGTGGCCCTGGCCACGGTGATCTTCGCCCTGCACCTGCACAAGCCCGTGGGGGTCAAGCCGAGACTCGACTACCTGGGCACGTTCTGGCTCGCGGTGAGCTCCGCGGCGATCGTGCTGCTGTCCAGCTGGGGCGGCAACGAGTACGAATGGGGCAGCCTGCAGATCCGGGGGCTCGGCGTGCTGGCCCTCCTGGCGGCCGTGCTCTTCGTCCTGACTGAGCGGCGCGCGGCCGAGCCGATCATCCCGCTCGCGCTGTTCCGGGAGCGCAACTTCGTCCTGCCTGCGGCGGTGGGCGTCGCCATCGGCGTCACGATGTTCGCCGTCATCGCCTACCTGCCGACCTACCTGCAGATGGTCGAGGGTGTCAACGCGACCGAGTCCGGGCTCATGATGATCCCGATGGTCGCGGGCATGCTCACCTCGACGATCGTCACCGGCCGGCTGATCTCTGCCACGGGGAAGTACAAGATCTACCCGATCCTCGGCCTGATCGTCAGCGGGGTCGGCCTCACCCTGCTGTCGCAGATCGACGCCGACAGCCCGTACTGGTTCCTCGCCGTCGGCATGCTCGTGGTCGGCCTGGGCGTCGGTGCCGCGATGCAGAACCTCACCCTCATCGTCCAGAACAGTGTCCCGCACCGCGTGCTCGGCGTGGCGACCTCCGCGCAGAACTACTTCCGCCAGATCGGCGCCTCGCTCGGCATCGCCGTCGTCGGATCGATCTTCGTCAACCGCCTCACCGACGCCTTCGCCGTCGCCCCGGCGCCCGGCGGAGCCCCGCAGATCGACGGCGGGCAGATCAGCTCGCTCACGCCCGAGCTGCTCGCCTCCCTGCCCGAGCCGGCCCAGCGGTTCATCGCCGACGCTTTCGCCACCGCGCTGCCCCCGGTCTTCCTGCTCGGTCTGCCCCTGCTCCTGGTCGGGCTCGTCCTCGCCGTCTTCATCGAGGCGCGCCCGCTGGAGACCACGGTCGGGCACCCGCAGGAGACCACGGTCGGGCACCCGCAGGAGACCACGGTCGGGCGCCCGCACGAGTGACCGCCACGCGCCACCTCACCGCCAGCAGGTGCGCCGGCGCGCCCGGCGTCGGTCTGCCGGCATGACGGCGCGACACGAAGCCACCTCCTCGCTCGCGTCCATGCGTGAGCCGGGGCGGTGACGTGGCCCCGCGGCAATCGCGCACGGCGGTGAGCGGCTTACGGCGTGAGGGGCCGACCAGCACGGTCGGCCCCCGAGCCCTTCTCATGGCGCCTGCGGGCCCGGGAGTAGTTCGCTTCCGCGACCGCGCGGTTGCGCAGGGTGCCCAGCCCGTCGATCGTCGTCTCGACCAGATTGCCCGGCCGCAGGAACTGCTTGGGCTCGCGGGCGAAGCCCACCCCGTCGGGGGTGCCGGTGGCGATGACGTCGCCGGGACGGAGCGTGAAGAGGGTGGAGAGGTAGGCGATGATCTCGCGCGGGCCGAAGAGCAGGTCGTCGATCGTGGAGTCCTGCACGGTCTCGCCGTCGATGACCGTGCGGATGCGGGCGGCGTGGTCCACCTCGTCCGGCGTGACGAGGGCGGGGCCGAGCGGGGTGCTCTTCTCCCAGGACTTGCCCTGGAGCCACTGGTTGGTGCGGAACTGGTAGCCGCGCATCGAGACGTCGTTGAGCACGGTGTAGCCGGCCACGTGGTCCAGTGCGTGGGCGGGGTCGATGCGGCGGCCGGGGGTGCCGATGACGATGGCGAGCTCGGCCTCCCAGTCGATCCACGCGTCCTCGGGCGGCAGCTGGATGTCGTCGGTGGCACCGATGAGGGCGTCGGTGAACTTGGCGAAGATCGTCGGGTACTCCGGCAGCGACGAGCCCATCTCCACGATGTGGCTGCGGTAGTTCGCGCCGACGCACACGATCTTGCCGGGGGCGGGAATCACCGGGGCAAGGTCGGCGCCCTGGACGGGGTGCGTGGCGCCGTCGCCCGCGGCGGCGACCTCCTGCCAGCGGTCGAGCCGGAGGAGCGCGCCCGACGTCGGGCAGGTCGCGGATCTCGGTGTAGACGTCCCCGTCCTGGCGCACCGCCACCGTGCGGTCGGGGAGGCGGAGGGTGGAGAACTTCATCGTCGAGGGGTCCTCTCGTGGTCGTGTGTGTTGGATCTGCAGGTCGTCGCAGCCCATGCCGGACCTGATGTGGTCCGTGAGCTGGTGCTGGATCGGGGCCGGGTCCCCAGTCGCCAGCAGCGCTCGAGGGTCCCGAGCAGACCCTCGTGCGGCGCCTGGGTGCCGGCGGCGCGGGCCGTTCGGCGTCGGCGGCAGAGGGCATGCCCGCAGTGTGCCGGGTCCGAACCGTTCGAGCCGCTCAGGACGCGGTCGCCGCTGTACGGCAGGGCGCCATCGTGGCTGGTGCGTTCCGGGCGGCCTGGGCGCCGGGCCGCAGCAAGGCCCCGGTCTACTCCAGCCGACCGTGCTGAGCGTGCGCAGACGACCGGGGGATGGGGGAGGGGGTCGCCCGCTGCGGAGCTACGGGATCAGCGCGAGCTTGCCGCCGGGATGCCCGCTCTGCAGCACAGCCAGCGCCTGCGGGGCTTCCTCGAGGGGAAACGTGCGGGCCACCGGCACGACGAGCCGACCGCTGCCGGCCAGCTCGATCAGGTGCGGCCGGATCTGCGCACGGTAGGCGGCGCTGTCGGGCATGGCGCCGCCGATAGCCCGGAAGCCCTCCTGCTGCCCGCGGGAGAACGCGGCGATCGTGACGATGCGCCGGCGGTCGGCCACGAGCGCCAGCGAGGTGTCGACGGCCTCGTCGGTGCCGACGGTGTCCAGGGCCGCGGCGTAGCCGCCGGGAGCCAGCTCCCGCAGGCGCTGCTCGAGTCCCTCGCCGTAGGCGACCGGGATGGCGCCGAAACGGCGCACCGTATCGAAGTTGCGTGCGCTCGCCGTGCCGATGGTGCGGGCGCCCAGCAGCCCGGCCTGCTGCAGCACGCTGACGCCGACGGCCCCGGACGCCCCGTGTACCAGGATGGTCTCGTTCTCCCGGACGCCGGTGACGTGGAGCATCTCTGCCGCGGTGGTGCCGGCCAGCAGCAGGTTGGCGGCCTCGGGGTCGCTCAGCCGCTCGGGGCGGGCGAAGACGTCGGCGGCGGGCACGGTGACCCGGTCGGCGTATCCGCCGGAGATGCGGAACGCCAGCACCGGGTCACCAGGGGCACCGCCGCCGGAGGCGATCTCGGTGTCAGGTCCCAGTGCTTCGATCACACCGGACACCTCGAAGCCCAGGGGCAACGGGAGCGCCGAGGCGTCGTTGTTCGGGCCCTTGGCGAAGCGCTTGTAGTCGGCGGGGTTCATGCCCGCGGCGCGGACGGAGATGGTCACCTGCCCGTGCTCCGGGGCAGGAACCTCCGTGTCTACCAGCCGCAGCACGTCCGGACCGCCGAAATCCGTCGCGACCCATCCTCTGTCCATGAAGCCCATCCAAGCTGGCCATGTGGCCCCGTCAAGCCCCCGGGCCGCGGGCCGGCGGTCATGCGCGGGACGGTGAAGAGCCGAAGGGCCCGCGCGAATCCGGGGTGTGGCCCGTCTGCCCGTGCGGGCGTCGCCGCACGGGAGGCCGGCATCGGAAGGGCTGTGGGCTTCGGAGGCGGACACGACCCGTGGTGGCGTCGGTCAGCTGTGCCGGGTTCGGTGCGCGGACGCACGTACCGGTCGTCCCGCGCGGGTGAGTCGCCGCCTCCTCGCTCGTAGAAGTCTCCGATGGGGTACCCGAGGTCCGGGAGGTCGTCATGTCCGCGAGTCCCGCGAATCAGCCGGCCAGCATCGGTGGCGCCGAGGCCGGGACGGCGCCGGCCCGCGCGCCGCTCGTCCTGGCCACCTTGATCGTGGTGGCGGCGGTCGCGAATCTGAACCTGTCGGTGGCGAACGTGGCCCTTCCCACGATCGGGAAGGCGTTCGACTCCTCCCAGACGGCCCTCAACCTGATCGCGGTGGGCTTCTCCCTGGGCCTCGCCGCGTCGGTGCTCTACCTCGGGGCGGTCGGTGATCGATACGGCCGGAAGATGATGGTGGTCGTCGGGCTCGTGCTCTCGATCCCGGCGAGCCTGCTGGCCGCGTACGCGCCCACCGACGGCGTCCTCGCGGTGGCCCGGATCTTCGGGGGAGTGGCGGCCGGCATGGTCTACCCGACCACGCTGGCGCTCATCGCCGCGCTCTGGACGGGCCCGCCACGGACGCGCGCCATCGCGCTCTGGTCGGCGCTCGGTGGCGCGATCGCCTCGCTCGGCCCGATGGCCTCGGGCTTCCTGCTCGAGCGCTTCTGGTGGGGGTCGGTGTTCCTGATCACGCTGCCGCTGGCGGTCCTCGCGCTGCTCATGGCGTGGTTCCTCGTGCCGGCGCACGCCCACGAGTCCACCGACGCCGTGGACAACCTCGGCGGCGTCCTCTCGGTGGTCCTCGTCGCGAGCCTGGTCCTGGCCATCGACTTCGCCCCGGTTCCCGGGAGGGGAACGCTCGTTGTGGGCCTTGCCGTCCTGGCGCTGGCCGCTACCGTGGCGTTCCTGCTTCGCCAACAGCGCGCCCCCAACCCGCTCTACGACCTGACGATCGCGAGGCGCCGGATCTTCTGGGTGGCGGCGTGCGCGGGGATCATCGTCTTCGGGTCGCTCATGGGCTCGATGTTCATCAGCCAGCAGTACCTGCAGAACGTGCTCGGCTACACGACCCTGCAGGCCGGCACGGCGTTCCTGCCGGCCGTGGTCCTCATGGTGCTGGTCGCGCCGCGCTCGGCCAAGCTGGTCGAGGCCCGGGGTGCGCGCACCACGCTGCTGATCGGCTACGTCTTCTTGATGGCGGCCTTCCTCTGGATGTTCTTCGTCTGGGGCGAGGGCAGCCCCTACTGGGCGGTCGCCGTCGCCTACGCGTTCATCGGCGTCGGCGTGGGCTTCGCCGGCACGCCGGCCTCGCACTCGCTCACCGGCGCGGTCCCGGTCAACCGGGCCGGGATGGCGTCCGGGACCGCCGACCTGCAGCGCGACCTCGGCGGCGCGATCATGCAGTCGGTCTTCGGTGCGCTGCTCACGGCCGGCTACGCCAGCGCCTTCGGCGCCGCGATCGCGAACAACCCCCAGGGCCAGGCCGTCTCCGCGTCGGTGCAGTCCGCCCTGACCAAGTCCTTCGCGAGCGCCCAGCAGATTGCCGAGCAGTATCCCTCGTACGCGGATCAGATCACCGCTGCGGCCAAGCAGTCCTTCCTCCAGGGCGACGACTGGGCGTACGCCGCCGGCGCGGTCGCGATCCTCCTCGGGGCGGTGCTCGTCTTCTTCATGTTCCCCCGGCGGCAGCGCGAGCGGGAGCTGCTGGCGGCCTACCAGGCCCAGGGCGCCCGGCCCCGTCGCGCCGGCGCGCCGGAGTCGTCAGCCGAGGGCGCTCCGGCCGACTGACCGGGCGGCCCGCGCGCCCGGTGAGCGGCGCCCAGCGGGTGGCGGCGCCCCCTCCGGAGATCGAGGCGGACCGCTCACCGCCAGCGCCTGTCCCGGCCTTCGCCGTCCGGCAACATTGCGGACACTTTACGTCGGCTAGGGGGAAACCTGCGCTGCCTAGGGTCAGGCTGCCGACCGGCACCCATGCCGTGGCGACAACCCGACGAATCGAGTGGACAGACCCATGAAACGCCCTGCCCGCGTCCTCTTCTCCGCCGCCCTGGCCACCGTGCTGGCCGCCGCCGGCGCGAGCCCGGCGCTCGCGGACGAGACCGACTACACGATCGACAACCCCTACGCCGAGGTCCCGTGGGGCGAGTGGAGCCAGTACACCTCCGCCCTCCACAACCACAGCTACGAGAGCGACGGCGGCAACAGGCCGGCCGAGCGGTTCGAGGACGCCTACGCCAAGGGGTTCGACATCTTCGCCCTCACCGATCACAACTTCACCAACACCACGTGGGACCGGACGGACCGGCCCGAGTCCAACGACCGCGGCACGCTGGCGTACCTGAGCACCGACCGGCTCGAGGAGATGAAGGCCGGCGTCGGCCGTGACGGGCAGGCCATGCTGCCGATCTCCTACGCCAACGAGCAGTCCCGCTCGGACCACCTGCTGACGTTCTGGGCGGACTTCAACAACCAGTCCGGTGCCACGTTGGAGGGCAACATCGCCCAGGCCGACGAGCTCGGCGGGGTGTCCATCATCCCCCACCCCGGGCGGTACACCGGCGGTGCGGGCCAGACCGGCGCGCAGGGCCTCATCGCCTCCTCGAAGCCCGAGACGGTGCAGAAGTACGTCGACCTGTTCACCCGGTACGACTCCGCCGTCGCCATGGAGATCATCAACAAGAAGGACGGCGACTCGGCGTCCGACCGCATCCTGTGGGACAACGTCCTCACCGAGATGATGCCCGAGCGGCCCGTGTGGGCCCAGTCGAACGACGACGCCCACTCCAACGGCGCGCTGGGCTTCAGCTACAACGTCCACCTCATGCCGGAGCTGAGCGAGGGCGCGTTCCGTGACTCGCTCGAGGCGGGCACGTACTACGCCTCGGCCAAGGTGAGCTACCGCGAGCTCGGCAAGGACTTCGTCTCGCAGGGCAACACCCCGACCATCAGCAACATCACGGTGGACGACGACGCCGACACGGTGTCCATCACCGGCGTCGACACCGACTCGGTGCGCTGGATCAGCGAGGGTGAGGTCATCGCCGAGGGCGCCACCATCGACCTGGACGACCACGACGGCAAGGTCGGCTCCTACGTGCGGGCCGAGCTCATCGGCCCCGGCGGCATCACGTTCACCCAGCCCTTCGGCGTCCACGGCGGTCCGGGCCGCGAGGTCGTCGAGGTCGGCGGCATCGAGCTGACGGCGTCCAGCAGCACCGTCACGGCGGACCGGCCGGTCCGGGTGACCACCACCGCGACCGACGCCCAGGGCGGCCCGGTGGACCTGTCCGGCGCCGTCGTCGCCTACGACACCGTGCCGAACGACATCATCGAGGTCGCCGACGACGGCACCGTCACCGTCGTGAACCCGCCGCTGGCCAACATGGCCGTGAAGGTCCGCGCGACGGTCATCGCGGCCGGCCAGGTGCACACCGACGACGTCACCCTTACCGTCGACGTCGGCTCCACCGACAACTACGTCGTGGCCCCGATCCTGACCGGCGACGACGACGTCGAGGAGTACGTCTCCAACGGCCGGATGTACCTCGACAGCTCCGACCTGGAGATCGTCCACGAGGGCAGCACGGAGCAGGCCGTCGGGCTGCGCTTCGCCGACCTGCCCATCCCGGCCGGCGCGCAGATCAGCGAGGCGTACGTGCAGTTCACGGTCGACGAGCCGGAGATGAGCACCGACGACTTCGCCGTGGACATCCGCGTCGAAGACGTCGACGACGCCGCCCCGTTCACCACCGAGACGGCCAACCTGACCTCGCGCACGTTCAGCGAGCAGTCGGTGCGGTGGGCGGACGTGCCGCTGTGGACGGTCGACCGCGAGGCCGGCCCCGACCAGCGCACCCCAGACCTCAGCGCGCTGCTGCAGCAGATCGTCGACCGCGACGGCTGGGCCACCGGCAACGCCATGGCCTTCCAGATCACCGGCGAGGGCAACCGCAGCGCCGACGCCTTCGAGAGCAATGCCGGTCCGGTGCTCCACGTGCTGTGGACGCTGCCCGCCGCGGACCCCGAGGGTGAGCGCGAGGCGGTCGTCGACTTCGAGGTCAAGACCAACGAGGGCCGCTTCCTGCACATCTCCGAGGCCAAGGCCGCCGCGCTCGAGGAGGTCAGCTACTCCACCGGTCGCGTCGTCGAGGCGGTCCGGGACTTCCAGGGCCGGCAGAAGTCGTTCGTCGTGACCGTGGCCACGGCGGCCAAGCAGTACGTCGTCGTCGTCGACGCGGAGACCGGCGACGCCGAGATCGCCGGCGTGACGCAGCTGTGAGGCACCGGCCGTGCCCGCGCCCGGGCCCGGGCACGGCCGGACACGGCGAGGGGGCGGGAGGCGGGAGCCCCGCCTCGCAGCCTCAACCGACGCGCTCGTGCCAGCGTGGGCGGCGGAAGAGCACCGTGAAGGTCTCCAGCACCACGGGCATGTCGGCGCGGAACGTCCGTCCGTAGGCGGCGAGCGTGTCGGTGAATTCGCGCTGGCGCTGGCGGCGCCAGTGCTCCAGGCTCCGGTCGTCCTCGCCCTCGGCGGCCGCGTGCTCGGCCGGCACCTGGTCGAAGGGCCGGACGTCGACCGTCTCGATGCGCACGAGCACCTGCGGCTGGCCGTTGCCGTCGCAGATGATCGACAGGTCCCCGGGGTTCGGTTGCTCCTCGCCCTGCTCCTGCCGTTCCCACAGGCTGCTCGAGGTCGCGGTCTTCACGCCCGCCAGCACGAGCGCGAGCAGCTGGTCCGCCTCCTCGGGGGTCGAGCCGAAGGACCACGCGGGCGGTGTCAGCGCGGCGAGCTCGCTCCTCCCGACGACGACGTCGAGGCCGGTGATGTCGGCGACCTTGCTTGCCAGGGCCCAGAACCGCTCGACGGCCTCGTCCTGGGGAGGGGCGGACTCC
>NZ_VUKE01000033.1 GCF_009193175.1 Georgenia ruanii
CCCCGACCCGCCCCACCCGAAACGGACCCGCCTCGAACAACCCCTCGCCGCTCACTCCCCGATTCTCCCGCCGACAAGCCCATCAATAGCGGACCACCCCTGGCGTGTTACTGACCCACGCTCCTAGCTCTGTCATGATTTCCGTTCGTTGAGCAAGCGCTCAGGAAGGAGTCGATGGTGACCGAAGCAGTCAGAGCCGTCATTGTGGGCCTCGGCACGCATGGTCGGGGTATCGCCGGGTTCGCCGCGGACGCGGGCGTGGAGATCGTCGCCGCGGTCGACCCTGTCCATGCGGGGCGCGATCTGCGAGAGCTGGTGGATCGTCGGGACCTCTCGTCGCTGGTGGTGCTGCCCACGATCGAGGACGTGGCGTGGGAGGCGGTCGGGGCCGACGTCACGATCGTGGCCGCGAAGCTGGACGTGCCCGACCTCGTCGAGCTCGTGAAGACGATCCTCGAGCATGACACCGACATCCTCACGATCGTGGAGGACGTCTTCGATCTCGAGTCGTTCGCCCCGTCGCTCCACGCCGAGCTGGACGCGGCGGCAGTGGTAGCCGGCAGGAGCGTGGTCGCGACCGGCGTCCAGGACATCGCCTGGTCGGGGCTCGTCGCCCAGGCCACGGGCATGCAGCGGAACCTGCGGAGCATCCGGCTGAAGCAGCACCTCGGCGTGGATGGCTACCCGCGGGAGTTCGTCGAGTGGATCGGCGTCGGGCTCTCCGGCGAGGCCTTCGATGCGGCGGCCGAGGAGGCGGGGAAGACGCCGTCGGTCTTCGGTGCCATCCTTCCCGTCCTCGTCCGCCGGCTCGGGCTCACGCCCGTCGAGGAGAGCCGGGAGATGAGCCCGTACGTCATCGACGAGCCGGTCGACTCCATCACTCTCGAGCGGACGATCCGGCCAGGTGATCCGGTGGGGCGGCGCGACGTGGTGACGGTGCGGACGGCCGAGGGGGTCGACCTGGTCGCGGAGCTCGTCACCTCTGCGCTCATGGGACAGGACGACTTCCACGCCGTCCTGGACGGCGATCCACGTGTGGAGATCGACCACCGCCTCGTTCCGGGCTCCCCGGCGGTCGATGCGACGACGGTGAATCGGATCCCGGACGTGATCGCGGCGCCGCCGGGCCTGATCTCGACGATCGACCTGCCGGCGCCCCGCTTCCGCCCGCGGATCACCAAGGAGTCGGTCCGGGCGGCCGCAGCGCTGACCCAGGCCGAGCGGTAGGGGAGGCCCGGATGAGTGAGTGGTTCACCCGGCGCTCCCCGGAGCCGCCCCACCCGTTCCCGCACTCGATCGCGAGCGACGAGTGGGTGATCGTCAGCGGCGTCGGGGCGCACGACGCCGACGGCGAGCTGAGCGAGGACGCCGCTGAGCAGGCCCGGGCCGCCATCGGCAACCTCGCCGCCGTGCTGGAGAGGTCCGGCAGCCACCTCGGCGAGCTGGTCTGGTTCCGGCCGTACGTGACCCGGCGCGAGCACATACCTGCCGTCGACAGGGTGCTGCGCGAGCTGCTGCCCGAGCCCAGGCCGGCGAGCGGTGCGCTCACCGTCGTCGAGCTGGCCGACCCTCGGATGAAGGTCGAGTTCGAGGCGTGGGCGCACCGGGGCGCCCGACTCACCCAGCTCGACTGAGGACGGCGGGCCGCCGGCCGTGCGGTGCGCGCACGGCCGGGGGCCTGTTCATGGCCGGCAGGCAGCCGAACGTGCGCCGATCGGCGAGCGTCCCAGCGCGGGACGAGAAGGAGCGCGGCGGCGGGAACGACGGCTCTCTACCAGGTGGCTGCTGCACGTCCCTCGCTGCGATGCGCGACCCGCCCCGAGGGGAAGAGGAGTCGGCGAGCGGAGGTGCGCCTGGCCGGTCGCCGGCGGGACGAGTACCTCAGGCGTCGGTGATCCGGCGCAGCAGAGGCTCGAGCTCGGCAGCGAAGACCATCACATCTTCCATGACCGCCTTGATCAGGATGCCCTCCACGACGTACGAGAGCAGCCGAGCCGTCGCCGGTGAGCAGTGCGGCCGGAGGAGGTCGGCCAGATCCCAGCCGGGCTGGCCCGAGGCGAGCTGGGGCCTCCCGAGGAGGGAGAGGTAGATCCGGTAGTCCGCGACGAGCACGGAGTGTCGGCGGACCGTCATCTCCTCCACGAGGGCCGCGACCCCGCCCGCCAGGCCCAGTTCCGTGACGAAGTCTGTGAGCAGATCGCGGAAGAGCTCCGTGCTGCGCTCGCGAAAGACACTGATGGCGGCAGTGACGAGTTCGTCCTTGTCCGCGAAGTAGTACGTCGTCGAACCGAGTGGCACCTTCGCGGCCAGTGCCACGGACCGAAAGGTCAGCCCGTCGATGCCTCGCTCTGCGATGACGCGAGCAGCGGCCTCGGTGATGCGTTGTTTGCGCAGCGGATCGTTCTTCCGGCCGCCGGCGACTTCGGTTTCGGTGGGGGTGCCGCTCATGAGCGCAGCCTAGCCCAGGCGTTTGCGAATGCGTACGTTCGTACATCGAGCAGCAGGGGCGCCCCATCTGCCCGTTGCATCTCTCGCGATCGTGGGGCGACGGCACGTCGGTTCCGCGTTGAGGCCCGGAATCCCGGGAGTTGACGGGCGCATGTGCGGCGATCCGGGAAGTGGGCAGGGGCTGGTCCGCTTGTGGAGCGGTGGGTGCTCTGGCTACCATCGGCAAACGTGTACAGCCGTACGCAGATGTACGAGCCCTGATCGTCGACCGCAGGCGGCGTGAACGGCGACCGGCGGAGCGCTGCCCACCCCGGGAGGACCCGGACGTCGGCAGTCGTGTGCCGGTTCCCGAACGCGCGCGCCGCATCGCTTCATCGTCCTGCGAGCTCAACCTCACCATTTTTGGCGGTTCCCCACCCGGTCGGCGGCCGGCTGCACGACACCATCGAGAGGAAAGACAGTGACTGACGTACTGAGCACCACGCCCGCTGACGGCGGCCTCACCCCGGCACCCGTCGGGAATCGGATCCAGACCGGCGAGGAGTTCCTCGAGAGCCTGCGAGACGGTCGGGAGGTCTGGATCTACGGCGAGCGGGTCGCCGACGTGACCGCACACCCGGCCTTCCGTAACTCCGCGCGCTCGCTCGCCGAGCTCTACGACGTCATGCACGCGCCCGCCACCAAGGACAGGATGACGGTCCCGACGGACACCGGGAGCGGCGGGCTGACGCACCCGTTCTTCAAGATCGCCCGGAACAAGGACGACCTTCGGGCGAGCAAGACGGCGATCTCCACCTGGCAGGAGACGGTGTTCGGGTGGATGGGCCGCTCCCCGGACTACAAGGCCTCCCTCATCACCTGCCTCGGGGCGAACCCCGACTTCTTCGGCGACTTCCGCGACAACGCCGCCTACTGGTACAAGGAGGTCCAGGAGAAGGTCCTGCACATCGGTCACGCGGTCGTCCATCCCCCGGTGGACCGGGGGCAGGGGCCCGAGGCCGCGAAGGACGTCTACGTCCGCGTGGAGCGCGAGACCGACAAGGGGCTGATCGTCAGCGGCGCGAAGGTCGTCGCGACCGGGTCGCCCACGGTGCAGTACATCTACGTCTCGCACAGCGGCGGGGCACCGCTGCGGGACAAGTCGATGGCCCTCACGTTCCTCGCGCCGGCCGCCGGCAAGGGCATCAAGATGATCTCCCGCGCCTCGTACGAGGAGGTTGCCGCCCGTGCGGCCAGCCCCTTCGACTACCCGCTGTCCTCCCGGCTGGACGAGAACGACTCCATCCTGGTCTTCGACGAGGCGCTCATCCCCTGGGAGAACGTCCTCATGTACGACCTGGAGAAGCTGTCCCAGTTCGACGAGGTCTCCGGCTGGCCCTCGCGGGCGATCTTCCAGGCGTCGACCCGCATGGGCGTCAAGCTCGACTTCTTCGTCGGCCTGCTGAGCAAGGCACTGGAGATCACCGGCGCCGGGCAGTTCCGCGGGGTCCAGGCCCAGCTCGGGGAGGTTGTGGCCTACCGTCACGCCGTCCACGCGATGCGGGACGGCATGATCGAGCACGCGCAGCCGGGCTGGGGCCCCACGATCGACCCCAATCCGGGCTACGGCTTCGCCTACGCCTCCATGGCGTCCGGGATGTACCGCCGCATCCGGGAGATCTTCGAGTCGGTGGTGGCGTCGGGTCTGATCTACCTCAACTCGAACGCGATCGACTTCCAGACGCCGGAGCTGCGCCCGTACCTGGACCGTTACCTGCGTGGTTCGAACGGCAAGACCGGGCTGGACCGGTCGAAGACGATGAAGCTGGTGTGGGACGCGGTCGGCTCTGAGTTCGCCGGGCGTCACGAACTGTACGAGCACAACTATTTCGGGCAGCCCGAGGTCACGCAGCTGTCCCTGGCCGAGCTGAGCAAGCACGACGGCACCTTCGACCACGCCCGCCATCTGGTGGAGACCTGCATGGACCAGTACGACCTCAACGGCTGGACCAAGGACGGCGTCGTCAACCCCGACGACGTCAGCTTCATCCGGACCCGCTGACCCGGCGGGCGTGTCCCGGAGCGGGCTGCGGTAGTCCGGGCCCGAAGCCCCCTTGTCGCCGCTGGCATCGACAGCGGCGACAAGGGGGCGTCGGCGTCCGTGGCGAGCGAGGTAGAGGTGGCGCAGTCTCCTGGGTGCCAGTGCCTGCGGACGGCGAGAGTGACGTCCACTCGACGCTGCGTGCGCGTCTTGCGCGTCCTCGCAGCGGTGCGTCTCGTCGAATGGAGCCGGTGCGTGAGGCGTGTGATCCGCTGCTCGGCCGGTGACACAGAAGGGCGGGGCGAGGAGCTCCCGGCTCCTGCCCCGCCCCGTGGGCGCGAGGTCAGCCCTGGCTGGTGGCGACGGCGGCCGCCACGGGCTCCGGGGCCTGCTCGCGGGGACGGATCCGGGCATCCGTCCCCTCCTGGCGGTACTTCCAGGCGTCCTGGTAGTAGCCGTCCTTGACGATCGTGGGCGTCGGAACGTCCCGTCGCACGGACGCGGCGTACTCGAGCGCCGTGCGGTAGCCGTAGCGGGTCCGCTGGTCGCTCTCCGAGAGCGGAAGGCCGGTGGAGCGGAAGTGCGGCAGCACCTCTTCGGCGAAGATCGTGGTGGTCTTGCGCAGCAGCCAGTCCTTCTTCGCGCCGAGGGAGAAGGTCAGGATCAGGCGCCCGACGCCCGTCTTGTCGATGAACTCCTCGAGCTTCTCCCTCACCGTGGCGGGTGAGCCCGCGACCGCCCAGTTCTGCTCCAGAAGGTCGTCGTAGGTCATGGCCTTGGTGTCCAGGCCGTAGCCGCTGCCGAGGATGGCCCGGTAGGAACGGGCGGAGGTGTAGCCGGGCGGGAAGCTGTCCTCCAGCGTGCCCTCGAAGTAGTTCTGGTAGTTCCAGAGCGCGATGCCCTCGTACTCCCGGCGGGCGATCTCGTCCGTCTCGGCCACGTGCACCTCGATGACGGCCGAGCTCTGTCGCGGGTCCGGCTCGTAGCCCTCCGCGCGGCACAGGTCCCGGAACTTCTCGAGCGTCTTGGCGATGGTGTTCCAGTCGCTGAGCACGGACTGGTAGCCGATCCGTCGTCGCGCCGCGACCTGCAGGGTCTCCAGCGACCCGCCGCTGGGCAGGTAGAGCTCGACGGGGTGCGCGGGGCGGGGCCAGATGTTGACGTAGTTCTGGTTGAAGAACTTACCCCGCCAGGTGAAGGGACCGGGCTCGGTCAGCGCCCTGGTGAGCAGCTCGTACCCCTCGGCGTGCCGCTCCCGGGCGGTGGCCGGGTTCATGCCGAGTGAGTGGTACTGCTGGCCCAGGCCCATGGGCAGGCCGATCACCAGGCGGCCCTTCGAGAGGGTGTCCACGAGCGCGATCTCCTCGGCCAGCCGGATCGGGCTCTGGTAGGCGTTGATGAGCGGCCCGCCGACGACGATCTTGGCGCGGTCGGTGTGGGCGGCCAGCCAGGCGGCGCTGACCATGGAGTTGGGGCCCAGCCCGATCGGGCCGTTGTGCTGCTCGGTGAGTGTCACCCCGTCGAAACCGAGCTTCTCGAGGTGGACCAGGTTCTCGAGCTGGGTCTCCAGGGCCTTCTGGCCGGCGATGGGGTCGTAGTACTCGCCGTTGGGCAGATCGACGTACAGCGACCGCGAGTGGCGGTCGGGGCCGTAGGGGACGTTCGGGTAGCCGCTCTCGATCGCGCCGATGAACTCGACGTCGTGCGTGGTCATGATCTCGGTCTCTCCTCGTGTCAGTTGGTGGCGGCCGTGTGCGCGGTGATGGCGGCGACGACGTCGTCGGGCTGCTCGACGGTGACGCCGTGCCCCGAGGGCTCGCCGTCCGGGCCGTGGATGGTGCGCAGCGTCGCCCCCGGGATCAGCTCGCTGTACCGGGCAGCCTGCTGATTGCCGACGACGCGGTCGTCGTCGACGCCGAGGACCAGCGTCGGCGCCGCCACCCGCTGCAGGCGCATGTCGAGCTTGTAGTCGTAGCGGGGGTTGAAGAACAGCAGCGCTGCCATGGCGTTCTCCCCGAACGCGTGCACGATGGTGTCGAGCTCGTCCCCCTGGGCCAGTGCCTCGGCGTAGCGGTCGGCCCGGCCGTTGAACATCGCCTCTGCCTCCTGCTCCGGGGTGAACCGGAAGACGTCGATGAACGGCTCGTCCAGGATGCGCGTGCCGAGCGGGGTGACGAGGGTCAGGCTCGCGAACCGCTCGGGGTAGTAGATCGCCAGGTTGGCGGCCAGCCAGGCGCCGAGCGAGGTGCCGACCAGGTGGATCTCGCCGAGGTCGAGCGCCCGGAAGAAGGCCTCGTAGTGCAGGACGAGGTCCGGCCAGCTGTCCACGTGGTCGGGCCGGCCGGTGTCCCCGTACCCCGGGTGCTCCGGTGCGACGAGGTCGTAGTGCGCGGCGAGCTGCTCGTACAGGGGCGTCCAGCTGCGGGTGCCGCCGCCGCCGTGCAGGTAGACCAGGGTGGGGCCGGTGCCGGCCCGCCGGTAGGCGGTCGGGAGCCCGTCCACCTCGATGAAGGACGGCTCCGTCCACGAGCTCCAGGTCCGGTCGCTGAAGTCGCGTGGCGGGGTAAGTGTCGTCATGGGTGACCCTTTCTTGGTGACGCCGATGTCGGTCGGGGCCGGAGCCGCGGTAGCGGCCCCGTGCGTGGGTGAGGACGGCCGGTCCGTCGTCGAGCGGACGTCAGAGGCGGTACCGGGCCGCAGGAAGGTCGGCCGCGGACAGCAGGCCGCCCGGCGCCGCGACGACGTCGGGGATCCGGTTGAGGACGGCCGTGTTGGTGATGAACTCGCCCGGGAACGGCCGGAACTCCAGATGGAGGGCGGGGTCGCCGTCGAGGTCGAGCGCATCCGCGGGGACCTCCTTCCCTTCGAGGATCACCGTGCGGAGCGCGCCTTCGAAGGCGATGCCCCGGTCCGTCTGGAAGCGCACCGTCTCCTGCAGGCCGATGACGGTGCCCGCCGCCAGCTGCCGGTCGGCTGAGGCCCATCGGACCGGGTGGTCGGCCGTGATGGGTGCGATCGTGCGTGTGGCCTCGAGCGGTGCGAGCCCCATGCGGCGAGCAGCCTCGCGCAGGGGCGCCCCGAGCACGGGCGGGTAGGACTCCATGGCGGCGGCGAAGTCCGCGAACTCCGCCTCGTTCTGGCCCACGCCGACGTGTTCGCGCCCGACCGCCTCGGAGAGGGTGTTGACGTCCACGCAGGACGTCACGGTCACCGACCGGAGGTCCCGCGTGGAGCCGGCCGCCACGTTGGGCAGGTGGACCCACCAGGTGTCCTGGACGCCGGTGGCGAGCATGCTCGCGCCGGTCGCCCGGCCGCGACGGTCGAGATCGGCGGACCAGCCGTCGGCGGGCTCGAACAGGTCCTGGTGCAGGGTGAGAACGTTGATGCCTCTGTCGAGCAGGAACCCTGCCTGGTCGAGCACCACATCGACGTCGACGGCGGCAGAGAGGATGGCAAGGTCGATTCCGCCGCCGGCCGCCTCGACCAGCTCCTCGAGCGAGCCTCGGACGGGCTCGTCCGGGGCGCGCTCGGCCGTCACCAACGAGCTGACCGGGCGGCCGACCTTGTCGCCGACATCGACGACGCCCACCAGCGCGTCACCCGCCTCCAGGACGAGCTCGGCGATCCCCGTGCCGTGGTGGCCCATGCCCACGATGGCCACCCGGTATCGGGAGTCCCGGGTTGTGCTGCCCATTCGGTGTCCCTTCATCGTTTCCTGCTGTACGCACGAGCGGGGTGCGGGTTCGGTCGGTGTCTCCACGTGCCCCACGACGCTCGTGCCGTCCTCGGTGACCCAGGACCTCGTGCGCGCGTAGGCGAGCATCGCGTCGAAGTTCGCCCGCCACGCCGGGTCGGCGGCCAGCGGACCGACGGCCGCGAGAAGGGCATCGATCCTGATCGCGGCGCTCCGCGGCGTCAGGAGTTCGCCCGTCCCGCCCTCACGCAGCGCCGTGGCCATCTCGGCGGGGCGAAGGGCCGACTGGATGTGAAAGCGGGAGAGGTCATCGGCCTCCCTCGGGCGCACCTCGCCGGCCGCGGTGACGGTGACGATCACTCTGCTGGCCGCCGATCAGTCCAGCGCCCGGAAGCGCGAGCCGTGGAAGACCAGCGGGTCGACGTCGTCGTCGCTCTCGAGCGTGACGACCTCGAGGACGACGACGTCGTGGTCGCCGGCCGGATGCTCGGCGTGGACGCGGCAGCCCATCCAGACCGACGCGCCGCGGACGAAGATGGCATCGTCCAGGGCCCGTTCCAGTGGTACTCCGTGGAGCCTGGCCGCACGGTCAGGCCCGGCGAGCCGTCGGCACAGCTCACCCTGGTCCGTGCCGAGCACCGAGATGCCGATGCGGTCCGCCATGCGCAGGCGAGGCCATGTCGACGACGTGCGCTGGACGGCGAACATGACCAGCGGGGGATCGAGCGAGACACCGACCGTGAAGGTGGAGGCGACAAGGACGTGATCGATGCCGTCGACCGTCGCCGCGAGGGCGGCCACCCCGGAGGGGACTTGCGCGAAGGTCGCCCGGACGACGCGCGGATCAGAGACGTGGGTGACCACCGACATGGCGTCCCCTTTCTCGGTCAGGTTCACGTGAACGAGGTGCTCACCCGCCTGGCGGGCGAGTGGTGTGCTTGAGGGCGAGGGGATCGAAGCTGCGGCGTTTTCGTCGGTGAGCCGTCGCATCGTCGGACCCTTCGTTCTTGAGCGGGCGCTCAATCAAGGCACCAGTAAAGGGTGTGACTCAGGTCCCGTCAAGTGGTCGCCTGTGCGGCTCGCCGCGCCCGGAGTTACGACCGGCGTCCAGATTCGGGTCAGAATGGCCGGGTGCCGAAGATCGTGGACCATGACGTCCGCCGCAGGGAGATCGTCGAGGCCTACATCCGTGTCGCCGCTCGCGAGGGGCTGCACGGAGTGACGTCCCGCGCGGTGGCCTCGGAGCTCGGCATCGCCGTCGGAGGCCTCTGGCACTACTTCGACAGCCTGGAGGCCGTTCTGTCCGCGGCGTACGAGCGCATCTACGCCCGGCAGACGGACCGCATCGACGAGGGTGTCGAGGGGCTGCGGGGGTTGGCGGCGGCGAAGGCGATGGTGCGCGCACTCCTGCCGCTCACGACCACCACCCAGCTCGAGGCGCGGATCAACGTCAGCTACTGGGGGTACATCGCCTCCCGTGCCGAGCTCTCCCGCATCCAGGCGCAGCTCGAGATCGACTGGACGAGACGGATGTGTGACTACATCCAGGGCGCCGTCGAGGATGGGCGGCTGAAGGCGTCCACGCCCGTCATGCTCCTTGCGCAGCAGCTTCTCCTGCTCACGTCCGCGCTGCAGGTCGAGTTCGTCGTCAGCTCGTCGCTCAGTGCGCCCGAGCGGCAGCTGGAGATCCTGGACCTCACGATCGCCCCGTGGTTGACCGACTGACGGGTTGACCAACGCGCGAGCGGGCCCCGCTGCGGAGTGGCTGGGAGTGGGTGAGCCGGCCCGGCGCGGAGTGGGCGAGCGGGCTCGCTCGTGCCGCTGCGGGGAGCGCTGGTCGGGGGTGTGGTGCCCGAGGTGGCGGTGCCTGCCTCGGACGGCCGGGCTGGCCGGCCGCCTTCAGTGCGCGCGTCGCGCAGGGGCGCGCCGGGCTCTTGTGTTCCTCGCCCCCGGCTTGTATAAATCGTAGTTGAGCCATCGCTCAGAAACGAATAGCGAAATCGATAGGCCGATTTTCGTGCGGTCGAGCAGCGCAGCCGGCAACGAGGCAGGAGAGTCCATGACCATGACCGACAGCTACGCCCTGCACGCCAAGCCGAAGCCGCCGACGACACGCCTGAAGGTGCCCACCGATGCGCAACGGCTGCGGTCGGCTTTCGGGCGATTCCCGACCGGTGTCTGTGTGGTGACCTTCGACGGGCCCGGCTTCCGGCACGGGATCACGGTCAACTCGTTCACGTCGGTGTCCGTGGATCCCAAGCTCGTGCTGGTGTCGATCGCGCGGTCCGCCCGATCCCACGACGTGCTCCTCGAGGCGCCCTTCACGGTGAACGTCCTCGGCGCAGAGCAAGAGGCGCTCGCGATGCACTTCGCCGGTCGCCCGAACCAGGAGCCGTC
Organism: Georgenia ruanii; assembly: GCF_009193175.1. Classification (GTDB taxonomy): domain Bacteria; phylum Actinomycetota; class Actinomycetes; order Actinomycetales; family Actinomycetaceae; genus Georgenia; species Georgenia ruanii. The sequence continues at coordinate 10,560 of NZ_VUKE01000033.1, forward strand.
GTGGGTCGAGGGCGACTGGGCTCCCCGACTCGCCGGCTCCCTCGCGCACTTCGAGTGCACTCCCTGGAAGACGTACGACGGCGGTGACCACACCCTCGTCGTCGGCGAGGTGCGCTCCTACGGCTACCGCGACGGTGATGCGCTCGGCTTCAACGGGTCGCGTTTCACCGTCATCCACGAGCTGAACCTGGGCCACGAGTTCCTCATGTGAGCCTTCCACCGAGGAGCGCTGAGCGACCGCACAGCACGGCTTCTCGGGGTACGTGGCCATCGCGTCCCTGACAGTCCCAAGCCAGACAGAAGAAGGAGCTTTCGTGGGCGCACGCACCGGTGCCGACTATCTCGAGGCGCTGAAGAACATGCACCCGACCATCCACCTCGATGGCGAGACCATCACCGGCGACGTCGCCGAGCACCCGGCGTTCGCCGGTGTCGTGAAGACTTACGCCGAGCTGTACGACATGCAGCACGACGAGAGGACCCGCGACCTCACCACGTACACCGAGGGGGGAGGGCGGTACGGGACCTCGTTCATGGTCCCGCGGTCCGCCGAGGACCTCGCGAGCCGCCGGGAGGCCGCTTCGGCCTGGGCCCGGCACAGCGCTGGCATGCTCGGCCGCACGGGCGACTACCTCAACGCCGCACTCACGGCGTTGTCACAAGCGCAGGACTGGTTCGCCGACACCGACCCGGCGTTCGGAGAGAACGCCCGCAAGTACTACGAGTACGCCCGCGACAACGACGTCCTGACGACGCACACCCTCATCCCGCCGCAGGTCAACCGTTCGGTCGCGGTGAACCAGCAGGGGGACGGCCAGGTGTCGGCGCACATCGTGCGGGAGGACGACAACGGCATCGTCGTCCGTGGCGCGCGCATGCTGGCCACGATCGCGCCGTTCGCCGAGGAGGTCCTGGTCTTCCCCTCCACGGTGCTCAAGGGCGGCCCCGATGATGCGAAGTACTCGTTCGCGTTCGCCATCCAGAACGACGCACCCGGCCTGCGCTACCTGTGCCGCAAGTCCCTCCACAGCGGCGGCGGCGCCTTCAACGAACCCCTGGCCTCGCGCTTCGAGGAGATGGACGCGGTCGTCATCTTCGACGACGTGCACGTCCCGTGGGAGCGCGTCTTCATGCTCGGCAGCCCCGAGAAGTGCAACGGGTTCTACAACGACACCGGCGCGACCTCGCTCATGACCCACCAGGTCGTCTCCCGTACGACCGTCAAGTCGGAGTTCTACGCCGGCCTGCTCATGGAGATGGCAGACGCGATCGGGATCGACCAGTTCCCCCACATCCGCGAGGACATCGCCTCGGTGCTCGTCGCCGCCGAGATGGGCCGGTCGGCGCTGCGCGCCTCGGAGGCCGACGGCGCGATCAACCGGTATGGCTTCTTCCAGCCCCGCTGGGCGTCCCTCAACGCCGCCCGCAACTGGTACCCGAAGGTCTTCCAGCAGTTTCCGGCGATCGTGCGCAAGTTCGGCGCGTCGGGGCTCATGGCGCTGCCCGACGAGGCAGACGTCCTCGGTGGCCAGGGCGCCGACGACGTGGCCACGTACCTGCAGTCCAGGAACCTGACCGGCGTGGACCGCGTCAAGCTGTTCCGGCTCGCGTTCGACGCGGCCATCTCATCCTTCGCCGGCCGGCAGACGCTGTACGAGTACTACTTCTTCGGCGACCCCATCCGCATGGCGTCGGCCTTCGTCGACGCGACCGACACCGAGCCCCTCCGGCAGCGCGTGCGCGACCTGCTCGAGCGGACTGAGGACCCGGTAGGGGAGGCGCTGCAGGCCCATCCATGACGCATCCGGATTCCACCGCGGAGCCGGCGGGTGGTAGAGCCGATGGTCACGGCAGGGACGCGTGAGGGTACCGAGAGCGGGACGGCTCTCGACGGGACGACCGAGCCCTCAGTCCGGCCGTGGTCGCCTGACCGGCTACGAGCCGGCGCGGCCATCGCGGCATGATTGGCCTGACGGACAGGACCGGCACAGGAGGGTACGTGGGCGAGCCCGCGCAGGACGATCGTGTCTCGGCCGAGCTCGTCGCCGTGATCACCGCCGTCCATGACGGCGTCCCGCTCGTGCTGACGACCGGTGAGGGGCGTCGTCTGCCCTCGGGGCCCCTGCAGGCCGGGCACCGGTCCATGCAGGCGGGACTGCGCTCCTGGGTGGTCCAGCAGACGGGGTACGACCTGGGCTACGTCGAGCAGCTCTACACCTTCGCCGATCGCGACCGCGGCCTGAGCGCGGTGCTCGAGGTCTCCTACCTGGGCCTGACCACCGTGCCGAGCGTCGACGAGGGCTGGCGGAACTGGTTCGAGTACTTCCCGTGGGAGGACCGACGCGACGGCGACACGCTCGTGACGGAGACCCTCGCGCCCGCCCTGGAGCAATGGGCCTCGGCGGACGGACCGCAGGTGCGTGAACGCCGCCGGCTGCGCTGCGCCGTCACCTTCGGTCTCGACGGGCATCCGTGGCTGCCCGGCCTGGCGCTCCAGCGCTACGAGCTGCTCTACGAGGCCGCCCTGGTGCCGGAAGCGCACGGGGGAGCGGGTGAGTCAGGGGGGCGGCCGATGGACCGGCACCACCGGCGCATCCTTGCCACCGCCGTCGGGCGCCTGCGCGCCAAGATCCAGTACCGCCCCGTGGTCTTCGAGCTCCTCCCGCCCGCGTTCACCCTCGGCCGGCTCCAGCAGACGGTCGAGGCCCTCGCCGGCCAGCACCTGCACAAGCAGAACTTCCGCCGCCTCGTGGAGCAGCAGGAGCTCGTCGAGGAGACCGGCGAGGTCGACCACTCCACCGGCGGGCGGCCTGCCAGGCTCTTCCGCTTCCGCCGCGAGGTCCTGGACGAGCGGGACGTCGCGGGCACCAAGCTGCCGGTCCCGCGCCCCAACTGAGCGCGGGTCAGGTCGCCCTGGCCCTTTCGTGCCGGCACCATCGTCGGTTATGCTCATCACCAGCATATGAAATGCTCAGAGTCAGTATAAGTCTGACCGGTCCATTACCCGGCGCCCCCGAGAGGCCCACCATGACCGCACCGACCATCAGGACCGATGCCCTGTACGCGCGGGTCCGCACCGTCGTCCCCCGGGTCGAGTGGGCCACCATGGAGGACGACGTCGCGGCGATCTGGCGCCTCAAGCACGAGCGCAACGCCGTGATCCTGGCGCACAACTACCAGACACCGGAGATCTTCCACGGGGTGGCGGACATCGTCGGCGACTCCCTGGCGCTGGCCCGCGAGGCCCAGCACGTCGAGGCGGACGTCATCGTCCTGGCCGGCGTGCACTTCATGGCCGAGACCGCCAAGCTGCTCAACCCCGCCAAGACGGTCCTGATCCCGGACCTGCGCGCGGGCTGCTCGCTGGCGGAGTCCATCACCGCGGCGGACGTGCGCACGCTGCGGGCGGCGCACCCCGGCGTCCCGGTCGTCACCTACGTCAACACCTCCGCCGCGGTGAAGGCCGAGTCGGACATCTGCTGCACGTCCGGGAACGCCGTGAAGGTCATCGAGTCCCTCGGCGTCGACCGCGTCATCATGATCCCGGACGAGTACCTCGCCCAGAACATCGCCCGGCAGACCGGCGTGGAGGTCATCACCTGGGCCGGGCACTGCGAGGTCCACGAGCGCTTCACCCCCCGGGACATCGCCCAGATCCGCGAGGACTACCCCGGCGTGACGGTGCTGGCCCACCCCGAGTGCCCGCCCGAGGTGGTCGACGCCGCCGACATGGCCGGCTCCACCGCCCAGATGCAGGACTTCGTGCGCGACGAGCAGCCGACCCGCGTCGCCCTCATCACCGAGTGCTCGATGAGCGACAACGTCTCGGCCGCCAACCCCGCCGTCGAGTTCGTCCGGCCCTGCAACCTGTGCCCGCACATGAAGCGCAACACCCTCTCCACCATCCGCGCCGCGCTGGAGCTGGGCCGGCATGAGGTGCGGATCGATCCGGAGCTCGCCGCCCGGGCCCGGGCGGCCGTCGAGCGCATGCTGGCCGTTTGATGGGCGCCGCGCCGCCCCAGGACCGGCCGGTCATCGTCGGGGGCGGTCTCGCCGGCCTCCTGACCGCCGTGCACCTGGCCCCGCTGCCCTGCGTGGTCCTGACCACCGGGCGGCTGGCCGAGCACACCTCCTCCGCCCTCGCCCAAGGGGGGATCGCCGCCGCCCTCGACCCCGGTGACTCGCCGCTGCTGCACGCCCTCGACACCCTCCACGCCGGGGCGGGCCTGTCCGACCCCGGCACCGCCGAGCGGATCACCGCCGCCGCCCCGGCCGCGGTCGAGCACCTCGCCGCCCTCGGCGCCCGCTTCGACCGCACGCCCGACGGCGGCCTCGCGCTGGGCCTGGAGGCCGCGCACAGCCGTCACCGCGTCGCCCACGCGGGCGGGGACGCCACCGGTCACGAGGTCCTGCGGGCCGCGATCGCCGCGGTACGGGCCACGCCGTCGATCACCGTCCTGGAGAACGCCCGCGCGCTGCGGGTGCTCACCGCCGACGACGGGCGGGTGGCCGGCGTCGTCGCCGCGATCGACGGCGCCCCCGGGGTGATCCGCACCGATCGGGTCGTGCTGGCCACCGGCGGCGCGGGCGGGCTCTTCCGCCACACCACCAACCCCACCGGCTCTCGTGGTCAGGGGCTCGCCCTGGCCGGCCGGGCCGGCGCCGAGCTCCGGGACCTGGAGATGGTCCAGTTCCACCCCACCGCGCTCGACGTGGGCCTGGACCCCATGCCGCTGGTCACCGAGGCGCTTCGTGGCGCGGGGGCCCGCCTCGTGGATGCCGCCGGCGACGGCCTGCTCGAGGACGACCTCGCCCCGCGCGACGTCGTCGCCCGAGCCGTCTTCGCCACGCTCCAGCGCGGCGAGCGGGTCTTCCTCGACGCCCGGGAGACGCTGGGCGCCGGCTTCGCCGCCCACTTCCCGACCGTGGCGGCCGCGTGCCGTGCGGCCGGCATCGACCCGATCCGCGACCCCGTGCCCGTCCGGCCGGCCGCGCACTACCTCATGGGTGGCGTCAGCGTCGACGGGCGCGGGCGCACCAGCGTCCCGGGCCTGTGGGCGGTGGGGGAGGTGGCCAGCACCGGTCTGCACGGCGCGAACCGGTTGGCCTCCAACTCCCTCCTCGAGGCGGCCGTGTGCGCCCGGTGGGTCGCCGAGGACCTGGCCGGCCAGGATCGACGACGACGCTGCCGCCCCGGCGGCGCGTCGAGCCTGCCACGGTGGGCCGCGATCCCAACCAGGGGTGCGGGGCAGCTGCGCGCGCTGATGTCCGAGACCGTCGGTGTGGTTCGGGACGGCCCGTCCCTGACCCGCGCCGTCGACCAGCTCGGCGCCACCGTCGAGCGGACGGGCCTCGACGCCACCGACGACGCCACGCTCGTGGCGCTGCTGCTGGCCACCTCGGCCCTGCGCCGCGAGGAGAGCCGCGGCGCCCACCTGCGCACCGACTTCCCGGCCGCCGCCGAGCCACGGCACCTGACCCTGACCCTCGCCGCCGGCCTCGCCGGCCTCGACGACCTCGCCACCCCAGCCTTCCGACGGAGCGCCTCATGAAACCCCTGTCCCCGCTGATCGTCGAGCCGGTGGTCCGTGCCGCGCTCCTGGAGGACCTCGGCCGGGCCGGGGACATCACGACGGACACGGTCGTGCCCGCCGCGCGGCGCGCCGCGGTCCGGCTCACCGCCCGGGATGCCGGCGTGGTCGCCGGGACCGACCTCGCCGCGGCGGCCTTCCGGCTGGTCGACCCGGCGGTCGCCGTCGAGGTCACCCTGCCGGACGGGGCGCGCGTGCGTCCCGGCGACGTCGTCGCCACCGTGTCCGGGCCCGCACGGGCCATCCTCACCGCCGAGCGGGTCGCCCTGAACTTCCTCGGTCACCTCTCCGGCGTCGCGACGGCGACGGCGCAGATCGCCGACGCCGTCGCCCACACCGCCACGCGGGTGACCTGCACCCGCAAGACCACCCCCGGGCTGCGGGCCCTCGAGAAGCACGCCGTCGTGGCGGGTGGGGGAGTCAACCACCGCTTCGGGCTGGACGACGCCGTCCTCATCAAGGACAACCACATCGCCCTGGCCGGCGGCGTCCGCCAGGCCATCGCCGGCGCCCGGGCCGGGGTGGGGCACCTGGTGAAGATCGAGGTCGAGGTGGACACCCTCGACCAGCTGCGGGAGGTGCTCACCGACCCGGTCGATGCCGTCCTGCTGGACAACATGGCACCGGAGGCGCTGCGCGAGGCGGTGGAGCTGGTGGCCGGGCGGATGGTCACCGAGGCGTCGGGGCGGCTGACGGTCGCCACCGCGCCCGTCGTCGCGGCGACCGGGGTGGACCTGATGTCCGCCGGGTGGATCACCCACTCGGCGCCGGTGCTGGACGTGGGGCTGGACGTCGCGGACTGACGAGGCGCGCCATCGGTCCGGGCGGCCACGCGCCGACCCCGTCCACGGCGACGACGGGGTGGGCGCCGACGAGCGCGTTCGTCACGAACACCTCGCTCGCTCGGTGGAGGTCCTCGAGCCGGAGCGGGCCCTCGATCACCGGGATCCGCGCGGCAGCCAGCGCGGCGACAACCCGGGCGCGGGCGAGGCCGGGCAGGATCCGCCCGTCGAGCGCCGGGGTGTGCACGCCGTCGGGCAGCACGGCGAAGACGTTCGCCCGCCCGGCCTCCAGCACCGCGCCGTCGGTGTCGAGCAGGAGTGGGTCGCACGTCGGCGACCAGGGCCCGGACTCGGCGGCGAGGAGGCGGCGGTCGGCCCACTTGTGCGCGCCGAGGCCGCCCGGGACCGTCACGGGCACCAGCCGCCAGGGCGCCCGCCGCCCGGCGGGCAGGGCGGTGGCGGTGACCCGGTGCGCGAGCCCCTCCGCGCCGGGCGCCACCTCCACACGGAGCCGGTGCGCGCCGCTCAGCGCGGCCGCGGCCTGGACGACGTCCGCGCGCAGCGACGCGGGCAGCGGCAGCCGGTACAGGGTGGCGGCGCTCGCGGCGAGCCGGGCCAGGTGGTCGTCGAGGCACTGCACGACGCCCTGGTCGACCAGCGCGGTGGAGAACACGCCCATCGTGGGCTCCGGGCGCGCGGCCCGAGCGGCGTGCTCCGCCCACTCCACGCCCAGCGCCTCGTCCAGCCGGGCGCCGACGGCGGCCAGCAGCGGTCGCGCCTTGACGAGGGTCTCGTGCGCCTCATCCATCGGGTCGGAGTCGGCGACGACGCCCCCGCCCACCCCGAGCCAGACCCGGTCCCCGGCGAACTCGAAGGTGCGGATGGCCACGTTCATCGTCAGGCCGGCCGGGCCCGCGTAGCCGATCGCGCCGGTGTAGACCTCCCGGGCGGTGCGCTCGAGGGCGGTGATGATCTCCATGGCGCGCACCTTCGGCGCGCCGGTGCAGGACCCGGGCGGGAACGAGGCGCCCAGCAGCCGCCCGTCGGTGACGTCGGCCCGAAGGGCGCCGCGCACGTCGGACACCAGGTGGTGGACGCCGGTGTGCGGCTGGGGGGCGGCGAGCTGATCGACCGCCACCGTGCCGGGCTCGCTGACCCGCCCGAGGTCGTTGCGCATGAGATCGACGATCATGATGTTCTCCGCGCGGTTCTTCCCCGACGCCGCGAGGGCGGCGGGATCGGTCTCCAGCGGCGCGGTGCCCTTGATCGGGGAGGTGAGCACGGACCGGCCGGTCCGGCGCAGGAACAGCTCGGGGGAGAAGCTCGCCACCGCCCCGCCAGGCAGGCGCACGAACGCGGCGAACCGCGGCGAGAGCGCCTCGTATCCGGCGCAGAACAGGTCCAGCGGGTCACCGGCGAAGGTGGCTCCCAGGCGCCGGCAGAGGTTGACCTGGTAGACGTCACCGGCCCGGATGTGGTCGAGGGCGCGCTGCACCGCGGCGGCATGCTCCGCTCCGGAGACGTCCGAGCCGACGGGTCCGCAGTGGTAGGGCTGTGCAGGGGCCGGCCGGCCGAGCGCGGAGTCGACGACCGCGCGCAGCCGCGCCGTGCGCTCGGGGTCGGCGCCCCGCACCGCCTCCAGCATCCATCCGAGGCGCACATCGCGGCGCAGCACATGGTCGTACCAGGCCAGATGGTGGTGCGGCAGCGGCGTCGGGCGGGGAGGGAAGGCCGGCAGCGCCTCGAGGTGGCCGGCGAGCTGGTAGCCCAGGTACCCGATCCATCCGCCGCCGAAGACCGCTGCGCGACTGTCCGGGGAGGGTGAGGCTGACGACCTGTTGTCCCCGGCGGCGTCGTGAACCGGCAGCGCTGCCAGGGCGGCGAAGGGGTCCTCGTCGGGAGCGAGGAGCCGCGCCGGTCGAAAGGCGACGACGTCCCCGCCGTCGTGCCAGTCGCCGAGGAGGGCGACGAGGCCGGGCTGATCGCGCAGGGCGCGCATGATCGATGGTGCCGAGACCTCCGGCGGCGCGACGGCCTTGTGCACCGAGCCAGCGTACCGACGCTGATCCGACATACGCCTGCGCCACGCTAACCCCTGCTGCCGGCTGCGGTTGGCGAGAACTGGCCGGACCGTACGGAACCGCAGGTCGGCAGGTTTTGCTTTCCAGCCAGGACGCCGACCTCGAGGACGGTGACCTGGTGATGGTGATCAGGACCTCGGGCACAGTACCGGCGCACCGGGGACGTTCGTCCCGTATGATCGACGACGGCTCATGAGCCGCAATGGCGCATCGATGACACGACACGAGAGGTGCTCCACAGCAACTTCTGACACGGCACGGTTCGACCGCGCGTCTCCGTACCCATCGTCAGGAGCACTTCTTGTCCTCCCATCACGCCCAGGCACAAGGCACCTCGCGCGCCGCGATCGGCATGATCGCCGTGGCCGCCGCGGCGGCCTTCCTCGCCACGTTCAACGAGACCTTCCTCAACGTCGCCCTCACGCCGATCATGACGGACTTCGGGGTCGACGTCTCGATCGTGCAGTGGCTGGCCACCGGCTACCTGCTGGTCGCCGCCGTCTTCGTGCCGGTCTCCAACGTCCTGTACCACCGCTTCCCCACCCGGCCGCTGTTCGTCGCCGCCGTGGCCCTCCTCGTGGTCGGCTCCGTCGTCGGCGCCCTCGCCCCGAGCTTCGGCGTGCTGCTGGCCGGTCGCCTGCTGCAGGCGGCCGGGACCGGTCTGCTCACCCCGATCGGCATTAACGTCACCCTCGCGGTCGCCCCGCGCGAGAAGCTCGGCCTAGCCATGGGCATCATGGCCGCAATGACTACGCTCGGCCCCTCGATGGCGATCGTGGTCTCCGGCGCCCTGCTCTCCATCGCTCCCTGGACCACCCTCATGTGGGTCTTCGGCGCGCTGTCGCTGCTCGTCCTGCTGGCCGGCGCGGTGCTGCTGCGCAACGTCGCCGAGCTCGGCCGCCCCGTGCTCGAGGTCCTGTCCTTCCTGCTCGTCGCCGTCGGCCTCGTGGGCCTGCTCTACGGCATCTCCACCGCGTTCAGCGGCTCCGCACTCATCGCCGCGATCGCCGCGGTGGTCGGCGTCCTGGCGCTCGCGGCGTTCGTCGTGCGTCAGAACCGGATCGAGCACCCGCTGCTGAACCTGCGGCCCTTCCGCAGCACGCCCTTCGTCCTCGGCGTCTCCATGACCATGCTGGGTCTGCTTTTCGTGTTCGCCATGAACGTGGTGATCCCGATCTTCCTGCAGTCCGTGAGGGGCCAGACGCCGATGGGTGCCTCCCTCACGCTGGCCCCCGGCATCCTCCTGACCGTGGTTCTGGGCCCGATCGCGGGTCGACTGTTCGACCGCCACGGCGGCCGGGTGATGATCCCGGCCGGCTTCACGATCATGGCCGTCTTTGTTCTGCTGGTGGGTGTCGCCGCCGGTCACGAGTCGGTGCTGCTGTTCGGCGCGCTGTACGTGCCCGCGGTGCTGGCGACCTCGCTGGTCATCGGCCCCTCGCAGACCTTCGCGTTGTCCAGCCTGGACCGTGAGAGCAGCCCCCACGGCGTGACCGTGGTCAGCACCAGCTTCCAGATCGCCGGATGCCTGGGCACCTCGCTCGCCATCGGCGTGTACAACGCGATGACCACCCGCGGCCTCGAGGGTGGCTCCGATCTGCTGGGTGCCTCGACCCTCGGCTTCCGGGGCGCCGCCGCGCTGGTCGCCCTTACCTCGGTGATCGGCATCGTCCTCGCCTTCGCGGCCACCAGGGCTGCTCGCGCGGCCCGTGCCGCCCGCGCCGCCCAGGCCGAGGGAACCGTGGAATCCGGCCGTGCGCGCACCGTCGTGGACCTCATGAAGACCGACGTCTACGCGCTGAGCACCGAGCAGAACGTGCTCGAGGCCCTGCAGATGTTCACCGAGCGCGGGATCTCCGGCGCCCCGGTGCTGCACCCCAACGGGTCGTTGGCTGGCTTCCTCTCCGACGGTGACGTCATGCGGTACCTGTCGGCTGAGCACCCCAGCTCGACCAACATCTACTCCTTCGCGATCGGGGAGTCCGACGACCTCGAGGACGCCCTGGCGGACCTGGTGTCCCTGCCCGTGATGCGCCTGGCGACCCACGAGGTCGTCACGGTGGACGGGAACGCCTCGATCGCCGACGCCGTCGCCGTGCTGTCCGACAAGCACCTCAAGAAGGTGCCGGTCGTCCGCGACGAGAACGGCCCGATGATCGGCATCGTCAGCCGCTCCGCGGTGAACCGACTCGCCATCTCCTCCTACCTCGCCTCCCGCGAGGGGCAGGCCCAGCGCGCCGACGACGAGAGCAGCATCGTCGAGCGCGAGCGGCAGTCCGCCTAAGCGGGCGAACGTCTCGTAGGTCACGACGAAGCGGGTGGGGTGCCGAGCGGCGCCCCGCCCGCTTCGTCCGTTCGGGGGCGGGCTATTGAACAGCCTGTCCCGCCACGGAGGCGCCTCCATCTCTTGTCTTGTGGATCGATTTCGACCTCTTGTCTTGTGGATCGAGCTCGACATCGCGGTGGGTGCCGACGGGCGCAGCCCCAGCGTCCCGGCGCCGCGCCGCGCCTCGTCTCAGCGCAGCGCCGCGTGGCTCGGCAGCTGGGTGGCGAGGGCGTTGCCGAGGGCGGTGTCGGGGTCGAGGAAGCCGGGGCGGGTGGGGATCAGCGGCCAGCCGGTGTAGGCCTCGGCGAGGTAGGTCGATCCGGCGCGGGAGGTGGTGACCAGGTCGAGCTCGCCGAGCTGGCGGCGCCGGTCGAAGGTGGAGGCGCCGGGGTGGGTGTGCAGCATCGAGGTCATCCACCAGGAGAAGTGCTGGGCCTTCCACACCC
>NZ_VUKE01000034.1 GCF_009193175.1 Georgenia ruanii
CCCTGGTCGGTGCTGTGGCGGGCCGGGGACGACTCCGAGCACGTCCGCGCCCTGGTCGCCTGCGCCCGGGCCCTGTCCCGGAAGTTCGGGTGGCTGAAACCGCAGCAGCGGGTGGCCGGCTGACGGCATGCCTGGCCAGTCGAGGTCGTCGTCAGGGGTGCTGGTCCCCGCCGGCGTGGTCCAGCGCGTCGACTTCGACCACGAGACGGTCGACGTGGATCTGACCAAGGAGCAGGTCACGAGCTCCCTGCTGCTCGAGGCGGAGGACGGCCTTGGCGATTGAGACGCAGATGCCTTCGTGATCTGGTGCGAATCATGATCGGGCATCCATGGCGAGGCGCGGCCGCTGAGCGGCGTGCCGGTCCGGGCATCGCCGCCCGCTCCGGCGCGCCCTTTTTCCCGAATGACTGAGCTCTCACCCGCGGGTCGTCGCCCGCGGCACGACGTGGTCTGATGGCTGCGGGTTCGCGTACGGGGCCTACTCACCCGGCGAGAGCACGCTCGAGCGTCAAGGCCATGTGCCGGTGTCCGATGGTCTCGTAGCCGACGACCGTCACGACCGGCGCGAGCATCAGCATGACGAGGCAGATTGCCATGGGGACACTGAGCGCGGCCATGGCGAAGGCGGCGGTGAGCACGGCGGCCGTGCCAGCCAACAACGTGAGGGCGAACGAGTCCCAGGCGTGGACGAGGTAGGTGTAGCTCGCGAACAGGGTGATCACGAACGCGGCAACCGGCAGCGCGACGGCCAGCACGGTGGAGGCGGCTCCGATGTGGGCCTGGCCGGCGAGGTAGTAGGCCGCCACCTGAAGCCCCGCGCCGGTGGCCACCACGGATGCGAAGAGCAGGATGTGGGCGTAGCCCCAGGGAAGTCCGCGCTCCCGGTGGGCCTGCAACAGCTCGCCCGTCGGGACGAGGAAGTACATCCACCACATGCCGAACGTCAGCCCCGTGCCGGCCAGGGCGACCAGGGCGGCGTCGAAGGTCCAGCCCTGCGCCCCCACCACGGCGCCGAGGGAAGCGACCGTGCCGATCACGCCTTCCCCGAGCGCGATGATCGTCAACAGCGCGTAGCGCTCGGCGATGTGCTGGGCGTGCCAGGGCGTCCCGCCCTTGCGCCGCTCGGCGAGGAGCGGGCCACCCACCTCGATGAGCAGGAACAGCGATCCCCAGGCGAAGAAGGCTCCGAGCGTCAGGTGGGCCGGGATCAGCGCGACCCACCCGACCTGGGCGATCCCGATCGTGACGGCGTAGTCCAGGCAGGCTCGCCGCCGCGACGGGTCGTGCTTCGCGGCCCGGAGCCAGAGGAAGACCATTGCCACGCGCATGACGACGTAGCCGGCGACGGCGACGGCGTTGCTGACCGGCCCCCCTGTGTCGAGGGACTGGAACACCTGGGGCAGGCTGAGTGCGAGGATGAGCACCCCAACCATCTGGACCATCGTCGCGAGGCGGAACGCCCAGTCGTCGGTGTCGTAGGCCGAGGCGAACCAGGAGAAGTTCGTCCAGGCCCAGCAGATGGCGAACGTGGCGAACCCGAAGCCGATCAGGCCGCCGGCCAGGTGGCCCTGGCCGAGCAGGTGAGCGAACTGGTCGGCGTCCTGTCCGAACGCCACCACGAAGGTCAGGTCATAGAGCAGCTCCAGCGGTGTCGCGTTCCGGTGGTCCTCGTCAGGGTCGCGACCCGACATTCGCCGCAGCCGGTGTGCACGCGTCTCCGGCGCCCGGCCCGTCATCAGCCACCTCCTCCGCACAGGTGTCCGGTGAGGTCTCGCTGAAGCGACCCAGGCCCGACGAACGGCCACTTGCTCATGCGCCGGACGATCCCGCTGTGAACAAGGCATGGAGATCGCGCTGTCCTCGAAGGGTCGCCGGGCAACTCTCCTTCGTCGCCCGCTCCGTACCTGTACCTCGTCGTGCCGGCCGCCCCACCTGGGCGTGTCGGGCAATCTCCACATGTAGCTGTATCAGCGTCTTCTTCAGCGACCGCAATGCCAACGGTGCAGCGGCGACGTGCGCCGGTGATCGCACCGCCACAACCAGGCGTTCCCGTGCAGTGTTGCCTCGTCCCTGAGTGTCGACCCCGTCGGCCAACCCTGTCCGCCGGAGGCGGGCCTCGGGGCAGCGGGCGGCAGACGCGCTGCGCCGCATCCCATTACATGGCTTGGGCACGGCGTTGGTGTTCGGCCTCGGCCCGTTCCCTGATTCCCTGCAGCATGCGTCGCATCATCGAGTAGTCACCGAACTCCATCAGGAACACCGTGATCAGCGTTCCGGGGCGCCGCGAGTCGTAGAAAGTGTTGAGCCGACTGATCAGCCGGGTCCGCTGAGCGGGCAGTGGAATCAGCCGCCAGGCCCAGCTGCGCACCCGGCTTCGCCACAGCAGCCATTGCGGCCGGTCGAAGCCGTCAACGATGAACGACCGCCGCTCCGAGGGTTTCATGACCATGGGCAGCCACTGACCGACCTCGAGGTCTTGCAGCTCGGGAATGATCCTCCGGGCGCTGGGGCGGGCGAAGTTGTCCAGCAGGTCGTCGGCGTACCAGCCGGCGCGTCCACAGCCGACCTGAACCAACCATGGCCACACCTCCTCGGGTGGGGCGGCGATGGTGATGGCACGCGTGCTGCGGTAGTGGGCGCGGGGCAACAGGTCGTCTCCGGGCATCGTCGCGGTGACCTCGGCCGCGGTGGCGCCCCAGGTGCGGTGCCGGCGCCGTCGCAGCGGGGCCGTGAGGAATCGCGGCAGATCGGCGACGACGTCCCGGAGCTGGTGTGCCAGGTCTGCCGCGGTCGGCGGTGGTGGTGTCCACTTGCGCTCGGTGATCGTCGGACCGATGTCGGACATGGGGGTCACCTCCGTGACCACAAGAGATGGACCCGGGCGGGCGCCCGGCGGAAGAGGTGCTAGTAGTCGGCCCCGGTCCTGCCGGGCCAGTCGCGGTAGCGGGTCTCGGCGAGGATCGCGTCGCCGCCCGGCACCAGGGACCCTTCGCTCAGCTCGGCTCCGTTGTAGCGGGCATGGGGATCCGTGACGACCTCGCGCGGATCGCGGCGAGCGGTCAGGGCCTCCCGGAAGAATTCGTCCATCCGGAAGCGCTCGGGCCCGGCGACGTCGATCCTGCCGTTCAACGGCGACCCGACCGAGACTCGGGCTACCGCCTGGGCGACGTCGTCGCCGGCGATCGGCTGGAACAGGACCGGGGCCACCCGCACCTTGCCGTCGACGGTGGCGGCGTCGGCGATGCTCCCCACGAACTCAAAGAACTGCGTCGCATGCACGATCGAATATGAGATCGATGCCCCCTCGATCAGTCGTTCCTGAGCGAGCTTCGCCCGAAAGTAGCCGCTCTCGGACAGCCGCTCGGTCCCCACCACCGACAGCGCGACGTGGTGGGCTACGCCGGCTTTGGCTTCGGCGGCGAGCACATTGCGCGTTGAGGTCTCGAAGAATCTCATGACCGCGTCGTCCTCGAAGGACGGCGAGTTCGACACGTCGATCACCACGGAGGTGTCGACCAGTGCGTCGGCGAGTCCTTCGCCGGTGAGCGTGTTGACCCCGGTGTCCGGCGCCGCCGCCACCATGTCGTGGCCCTGATCCTCGAGTTTTGTGACAACTTTCGAACCGATCCGGCCGGTGCCCCCGATGACGACGATCTTCATGGCAAACCTTTCCGTACGGGTCGCACCCATGGCGGCTCGGACCGGGCACGCCTCGGGGCTGTGGAGGCCCAGGACAACTTCTTCAGGTGTGTGTCTTGTCGTGCGCCGCTCCGCTCGACGGATCGATAGCGCCCCTCCTCGGTGGCAAGCAGTACGTGCGCCCGGTGTCCATCCCGGTTAGGTGGTTCCGAGCCCGGCGCGCAGGAATGCGGTGGCCTGGTCGATGGCGGCCCGCGTCGCGCGGGTCTCGCTGAGTGCATTGAGCAGCATGAAGTCGTGGATGGTGCCGTTGTAGCGGACGGTTGTCACGGGGACGCCCGCTGAGCGGAGTTTTGCGGCGTAGATCTCTCCCTCGTCGCGCAGCACATCGGCCTCGTCCACGCACAGATAGGTGGGCGGTAGCCCGGTCATCTGCTCGGTGCTGGCCTGATTCGGCGATGCGGTGATCTCGGCGCGCTGTGCCGGGTCGGTGGTGTAGGCGTCCCAGAACCACTGCATCGCCTTGCGGGTGAGGTAGTAGCCGGTGGCGAACTGGTCGTAGGAGGCGGTGTTCATCGCCGCGTCGGTGACCGGGTAGTACATCGACTGCTGCAAGAAGCTGACATCGCCGCGGTCCTTGGCCATCAGCGCCAGCGCGGCTGTCATGTTGCCGCCGACTGACTCACCGGCCACCGCCATGCGGCTGGCGTCCAGACCCTTGGATGCCCCTTCGCGCGTGATCCACTGGGCGGTGGCGTAGCCCTGCTCGATCGCGGTTGGGTAGCTCGCCTCCGGCGAGTTCCGGTACTCCACGAACGCCAGTGCTGCCCGCGCGCCGACGGCGAGCTCGCGCACGAGCCGGTCGTGGGTCCCGGCGTTACCCAGGATCCAGCCTCCACCGTGCATGTACACGATGACCGGCAGCGTGCCCGTCGCGGTCTGCGGCCGAATGACGCGCACCCGGACGTCCCCGACCGGGGCCGGAACCGTGATCCATTCCTCGTCGACCGGGAGCTTGCCGATCGCACCAGACTGCGCGTCCTCAAGGACCTTCCGGGCATCGGCGGGCGTCATGTCGTACAAGAACGGTGGTTTGGAGAACGCATCGGCAACTTGCTGCGCCGCTGGCTCAAGGACGATCCGGCTTGCCGCAGTCATGACGGCGCCCCCCAGTCGAACCGGGACATGACCTCGGGCCATGAGCGCGCGGCACGACATCGGCACCGGCCACCGTCACGCACTGGGTCGTTCTGTCACCGAGGCGACGCTGGCAGCTGTCGCCCAGCGTGCCACGCGTCAGCGTTCGTGGCCCATGTTTGCGATGAGAGCGTACGCACCCCGTCGTTTCAGGAGCAACCCTGTGGAGCGAGTGGAGACCTCCTTTCCCAAGAAGTTGGGTTGACTGTCGGCGTGGGGCGGTTCAACCTGGTTTGGTCGCTTCCAGCCTCCGAGCGCAGCGCTTCAAGGAGGGGGCGCATGGGAACGCCGACCGGACGAGCCGTGTTGAAGGCGATCACCGCCGCGTTGGTCGGTCTGACCGCGGTCCAAGCCTCCGGCCCTGGCCCCCGCAGCGGAGACCGCATCGGCTGGTACGGGCGGCCCGGGATCCCATGGGCCAACGTGCTGGTGGTGCAACGGGGGTGAGTTGACGGATGTGGTGCACCGGGGGTGGGTTGACGGATCCAGCTGGACCCGGGTCATCGCAATCCTGCAGCAGCCCTGCCACTCGTGCTCGCGGTGCAGGTGCCGATGACTTAGGACCGGATGATCAACCCTGACCTGGAGTGGCTCATGGCGGATCGCATCGGCGCGACCACCGCGGAGGCTCGATCCAGCCGCGCCTCACCGCTCGCACCCCCAGCAGGTCGCCGAGCTCATCGTGGCGACGACCCACGCCGGGTCGTGGGGCCGTGCATGCGGGAGGCCCACACCGGCGGTGATGCGGGTAGCGGCGAACGCACTTCGCCGGCTGACGGGAAGGCGAGTTGGAGGAGCGATGATGCTGGACGAACAGAGCGAGCTTCGCGAGGGCTATGCCGAGGTCGGCGACGTACGACTGCACTATGTCGAGACCGGTGACGGGCCGCTGATGGTTCTGCTGCACGGCTTCCCCGAGTTTTGGTTCGGCTGGCGGAAACAGATCAAACCACTCGCGGCGGCGGGCTTTCGCGTCGTCGCACCGGACACGCGCGGCTACAACCTGTCCTCGCGGCCGACCGACGTGGCGGCCTACGCCGTCGACCGGCTGGCCGATGACATCCGCGGTCTCATCCGCGAGCTCGGGGCCGAATCCGCGCTGGTGGTCGGTCACGACTGGGGCGGAACCATCGCCTGGACCACCGCGATGAACCACCCCGAGGTGGTGGCGCGGCTGGCCATCCTCAACGCGGCCCATCCACGGAAGCTGTCGCAGGGACTGCACCACCCGGGCCAGCTCCGGAGATCCTGGTACTTCTTCTTCTTCGATCTCGCGGAACTGCCCGAAAGCGTGGTGCACGCCGACGACTGGCACTTCCTCCGGCACTTCCTGCGCGACGCCCGCCCGGCCTTTACTCCGGAGGAGATCGACCGCTACGTCGAGGCGTGGTCGCAACCAGGCGCAGCGACCGCGATGATCAACTACTACCGGTCCTCGGTGCGACAGTCGCAAAAGCGCGCCGAGGCGCAGCTTCGCCCGCTCGAGGCGCCCACGCTGGTGATCTGGGGGCAACGCGATCGCTTCCTCGAGCCAGAGCTGGCCCAGCCGGATCCCGACGACGTACCCAACCTCGTTCGCGTCGAGCGCCTGCCGGAGGCGTCGCACTGGGTCCATCACGACGAGGCTGAACGCGTCAGCCAGCTGCTGATCGACTTCTTCGCCCCCGCCCCACCAACCGAGAACCGCTGAAACTTGATGAAGTGCTCATTCAGCCTCGCCAGCCGGCCGCGGATAGCCGGGACGGTCGGACATGCCTCTGCCGCACCGGGCATGGCTCTCGCTCACCCGTCTGACCCCTGGCCGCATCGAACAGGGTGTCGTACGAGATCGGTTCCTGGCCTGGCGGAGGGGGGTCGCCTTGGAAGCTGAGATGCGCCAGCCGTTTGTGAGGGCGCGTGCCTGCCCGGCCGGATCTGCGACTTCTCAGCGCAGGGTTTCGACAGAGGGGAGTTCCTGACATGACCGCGTTAGAGCAGCCGGCCGGCGACCTCATCCGACCGTTCACGGTGCAGATCCCCGATGAGGCGCTGAAGGATCTGCGGCGCCGTCTGGTGGCGGCGCGGTGGCCGAGCAGGGAGTTGGTCGGCGACCGCTCACAAGGGGTGCAGCTGGCCACGATGCAGGCGCTGCGCGAGTACTGGGCGAGCGACTACGAGGGACGGCGGGTCGAGTCCCGGCTGAACGCGCTGCCACAGTTCACCACCGAGATCGACGGCGAGGACATCCACTTCATCCACGTCAAGTCCGGCCACCAGGACGCGTTACCGCTGATCATGACCCACGGCTGGCCCGGCTCGGTGATCGAGCTGCTCGATTCCGTCGGCCCGCTCACCGACCCCACCGCGCACGGCGGTACCGCCACGGACGCGTTCCACCTCGTGCTGCCGTCACTGCCTGGGTACGGCTTCTCCGCAGAGCCGGCCGAGGTCGGGTGGGACCTGATCCGGACTGCGCGGGCCTGGGCGGAGCTAATGCGCCGGCTCGGCTACGACCGCTATGTGGCCCAGGGCGGTGACGTCGGCGCCGGCGTCACCGACGCGATGGGACGCCTCGGCCCCCAGGGGCTGGTCGGCATCCACACCAACCTGCTCGTGCCCGCGCTCAACGATCCGGCGTCCCTGCCCAGCGACGGGGACGCCGAACGGGCTGCGCTCGCCGCGATCAAGACCTTCCAGACGAGCGGGAACGGCTACTTCGTCGAGATGTCCACGCGGCCGCAGACCATCGGCTACGCCTTGCTTGACTCGCCGGCCGCTCTGGCCGCCTGGATGATCGACCACGACACCGACGCCTACTACAAGATCGCTCGGGCGTTCGTGGACGGACAGCCCTCGGGCAACCTCACTCGCGACCACGTCCTCGACAACGTCACGGCCTACTGGCTGAGCGGCACCGGGGCGTCCGCGGCCCGCTCGTACTGGGAGGCCTACGGACCGGACGCCCCCTCCGCGGGCAGTCAGCCGCTCCCGCCGCCGCGGATGCCGGTCGGCTTCAGCACGTTCCCCGGTGAGATCTGGCGGACGCCCCGCAGCTGGGCCGAACACTCCTACCCCACCCTTAACTACTTCGCCGAGGCCGAGCGGGGCGGCCACTTCGCGGCCTGGGAGGAACCCGAACTGTTCGCGGCAGAGCTGCGAGCCGCGTTCCGTCCGCTGCGCGCACCGCAGGCTCCCGAGCCTCATCACTGACCCACGAGGCCCGAGCGCCCGGCGCGGATATCGCGACATCGTCCACCTGGTCGCCGCGCTTGACGTGGACGGTCTGGGGCGCGAGTGCCAGGCGGGCAGCCCCCGGTGAACGCCTCAGGGCGGCCTCTGCGGGTGATCCGGAGCCGTCCGCAGTGCGGTCGGTGCGGCCGTGGTCGTCTGGGCTACTCAGCGGTGGGACGGCCCGCTATGAGGATTCGCCGGGCCTGTAAGTTCCGGCGCTCCACTCATGACCCTCGGGGTCGAGCACCCGTGCGCGGCGGGTGCCCCATGCGGTGTTCTCGGGGGCGATGACCGGGGTCGCGCCAGCCGCTAACGCGCGCTGGTGCCAGGCGTCGACGTCGGCGGGGTCGCGCAGGCACAGGTAGACACCGCTGCCCACGCTCTCTCCGATCAGCGGCGGCGTGACGTAGTCGGCGTCGGCAGTGGCGATCATCAGCGCGGCGTCGCCGCGTCGTACCTCGGCATGCAGGACGCGGCCGTCCTCGCCGTCGTTACGCGTGACGACACGGAACCCAATGGCTTGGAGCCACTGCAGCGCGGACGGGGCGTCGCGGTAACTGATGTAGGCATGCTGCGTTGCTTCACCTGGCATTGGCTCGCCCTCTCTTGATGTACCCGGGATCGGGTATCGACCGTGGCCCACTCCCGGCTGATCCTCCGCGTCCTCGCCCTCGCTCCGATTAGTGGTTACGACGCCAAGAAGCACGTCGACTCGACGATCCGCCACTACTGGTCCGCCGACAAGGCGCAGATTTACCCCGTGCTCGGGAGCTTGGTCCCGGAGGGCTATGCCACTGTCGAGGTGGCTCCAGGAAGACCGGGCCGACCGCCAGGAGCACCGCATCACCGCGGCTGGCCGGGAGGCATTGCGGGAATGGCTCGCCTCCCCGCTGTCCGGGCACACCGACCGCGAGCCGTTCCCTGCGCGCCTGCTCTTCGCCAGCAACCTGACGGCTGTCGAGGTGCGCGGTCTGCTCGCGCAACCCCGCGCGCAGACCGAGTCGCTTCGGGTGTCCACGCAGTCAGTTCATTCTGTCCGATCCTGCGTGGCGGTGTTCGGTCAGGGGTGCAGCAGCTGGGCCCAGTTGTCGGGGACTGCGCCCTGGGGGCCTGGTACGGGTTGGTCTGCGGGGTGGTGGCGCGGGGGTGCGAGGGCGGGTCCCTGGTAGTAGTCCTGGGTTCGGAAGTCCCAGTACCAGTCCTCGCCCGGTTCGAAGCTCTGGATGTAGCGGTGCCCGGTGGCCTCGTGGTGCAGGCGGGCGTGCTGGCTGGGTGAGTTGTCGCAGCAGCCGATGTGACCGCATTGGGCGCACCGGCGGAGGTGGAACCACCAGCCAGGCGGTGCCCCGGCCAGGCATTCGACGCATCCGGTGCCGCTCGGCGGCGCATCGGGGTTGATCCCGGGGGTGTCGTTCATCGGCTGCCCTTCACGAAGGTGGGCGAAGCTGTGGGGCGTGCGCTGGGGCGGCTGGCCGTTCCAGCCGCGCCCGGTCCCAACCGGCGGCTTCCGCTGCGGCCTTGTAGGTGCTTTCAAGGAAGCGCATCAGGGCCGCCGCCGGATCGGGAGCTCGGCGAACCGCTTCATAGGGCAGCACAAACTCCGCGAGGTCCGCAGACCATCGGGCCGCCTCCGGTTGCACCGCGGCGACCGCGAAAGCGGCAGGTTCGGGGTAGGCGTAACTGTAGAAGAAGCCCTCGCCATCACCGCCGGGCCAGTACCCGGCGCTGCTGACCTCGTGCGAGTAGGCCTCTCGCATCACCTGCGGCCCGCAGTGCGGGGCGCCGCCCGGATGCGGGGGAGCGGTGCGCCCGGAGAATCGGGTGGTCGCAAGGTCGAGCCCGCCCCAGAACAGGTGCACCGGGCTCGCCTTGCCGACGAATCGACTGCGGAACTCGCCGAAGACCGGGACCATGGTCACCAACGCCCGCCAGAACAGCTGGGCCTGCCCTGGCGCGTACACCGTGTGGACCTCGTCACGGTCGAACGGGATCGCGCCCTCGATCTCCACCGGCATGGGCCAGACGTCGGTGTGCAAGTCGAGTTCGTCGAGCCGACCCATCAGCTCGGCGAAGAATTGCCGCACCGGGCCGCTGGTCAGCGGCATCGAGCGCTCGGCTCCGGACGCGGTGGTGATGTGGAGTCGATGCTCCCGCAGGTCGAGGCCGATCTGGAAGCTCTCGCCGCGGGGATGGTGCATCAGCGAGGTGGTGAAACCACGTGCGGTGACGGTCAGGGCGGCGTTCCACCAGTGGTTGGCCATGGGTGTGTTCTTCAGGGAGACCTTGCCAACCATCTGCAGCCACAGCTGCAGGGTGTCTCGGATCTCAGACCATCGACTCACCGGGAGGGCGGGCCAACGCGTGGGCTGGGGAACGTCCGGTCCCACCCACGCATTGCCGCCGCGCTCGCCGGTCATTCCCATCTGCGTCATTCCCATTGGCGGGCTCCGACACTGGCTCCACACCAGCGACGCTAGACCCTGCGCGGCCCCCGCACCCGCTCGCGCCGCGCTCTGCTCGCCTCTGTCTGTATCCGGGACCGCGGCATTGCACCCGGTGGCCGTGTGGCCAGACGATGCGGCGGAGCCTGTGCGGCCCGACGAGGGAGCATCGGCAGCGTCAGCCGGACAGCCGCGTCAAGAGGAACCAGGCGCTGGTGAGACCGCTGGTGAGCGCAAAGCACGTTGTTGGAACCACCACGAGGAGGGCCCAGTCGATCTCCGCGAGCAGCAGCGCCCCCGTGGCAACGAGGCCGCCCGCGACCACGACGTTGGCATTCACCCGTTCGAGCAGTCGCCCGAGCGGTATCGCGGTGACGCTCTTGGCTCGCCGCTCGAGCAGCTCCAGGAGGCCGCCGAAGACCACGCCGAGTGCCAGCAGCTCCGCTCCCAGGGCTCGCGGCGATTGCGAGGGGACGGTCAGCAAGACGGCGCTGAGCATGACGACGCCGAAGATGACCACTGTCTGGCCCGCGCGGATGCGCACGTCGACCGATCTCATGATCTCCTGAGCGTGGATGGAGACCGCGACGAAGAACAGGCCGACAAGCGCGCCGGCGACGCCGCCGGTGACGACGGCGAAAGTCTCCCAGCCGGGCATGTGGCGATGGAACCAGTCCGCCGATGCCGGCGCACACGTTCGGGCCCGCCGTCTGCCGGCCCGAGGCTTCTTAACGTGGGTGCCTCACAAGAGGGCCGAGCCTCCAGAGTCACTCCGGCGGCTGCGTCCCTGCCACTTCGTCAGCGAGCGGTCGGGCGCGCCATCCCTCGCCGATGGCTTCCTGATATGTCCCAGTCTTGGCCGGGGTAGGTCCCGCGTTCCACTCACGGCCTACACGCATCGCCCCGTCGCCGAGCGCCGCGAGAAGCACACGTCCACCGGCCGATGCTGCCGGACGTCGACTCTCTTGGAGAGCTCCGACCCAGGTGACGGAGCCCGGGCCATTGCCCCTGGATGCAGGTGATCGCTGTACTGATCCGCGATGGCTCCGACTACGATCGGGAGCACCGGGTTCATGCCGAACCGCACGGCTGCTGGGCTGACACTGACACCCGAGCGACGGTCCTTGAGGCAACTGAATCAGGGTCACTCATGACGACGGAGGATCGGCCCGCCACCGGAGCCCCTCGCGTCGGAGCCGCCCTAGTCGCGGAACAGGAGAGATCCATGACTGAGTCAATCAACAACGCGCCGCCGATCGTCCTCATTCACGGCTTGTGGATGACCCCCCGCAGCTGGGATCGCTGGGTGGAGTACTACCGGGCGAAGGGATATCACGTCATCGCGCCGGCCTACCCCGGGTTCGAGATCGAGGTGGAGGCGCTCCGCGAGAAGCCCGAGATCATCGCCGAAGCCACTGTCCCCGCGACACTCGAGCATCTCGTCGACGTGGTCGAGGGCCTTAGCGCGAGCCCCCCATCATCATGGGCCACTCCTTCGGCGGGACCTTCACCCAGCTCCTGGTCAACCGGGGCCTTGGCGCGGCCGCCGTGACGATCGACACGGCCCCACCCGAGGGCGTGCGGGTCAACCCCCCCGGCCCAGATCAGATCCCTGTTTCCGGTCCTGTCGAACCCCGCCAACCGGCACCGCGCCGTGGGCTTCACCAAGGAGCAGTTCCACTATGCGTTTGCGAACACTGTCAGCCGTGAGGAGTCCGACGCGGCGTACGACCGGCTCCACATCCCGGCGCCCGGCAGCTGGGTCTGGTCCTACGGCCTGATCGCCAACTGGAAGCCGGGCCACCAGGAGACCTGGGTCGACTACGACCTGGACGACCGTGCTCCGCTCCTGTTCATCATCGGCGGCAAAGACCACCTGATGCCGCCCTCGGTGATCCGCTCGAACGCCAAGAAGTACCGCAACTCCGAAGCGTTGACCGAGACCCACGAGTTCCCGGACCGCTCACACTTCACCGGTGTCGAGCCCGGCTGGGAACAGGTGGCCGACTACGCGCTCGAATGGGCGACCAGCCACGCGGGCACGCGGCAGAGCTGACAAACGACCGACCGCGGCAAGGTGGCCGTCCGGGCACGAGCGACGGTGTCGGTGACGGCCGGGCCGAGCGCACGTGCACATGGAGGCGTACAAGCGGGGGCCCGGGATCGACACCAGGGTCTCAAGGACGTCCAGCCCCGACGCGTCCCCGGACCCGGACGCAGGTCACTGAGCATGAGCCCATGCCCGGTGAAGCAACCGTGGGCACCGTCATGCTGCCCGTGAGCAGCGCAGCCGGTCACGGAGCGGGGGCTGGCAGCCGGCGCTCTTGGGCCCTTGCAGTGCCCCACCTGGAGACGTCTTGCCCGGCGGTGATCAGATCCGGTGATGGGTTGAGTTTGGATTCGCCATTTCCGCTCTCTGGGTTGGGAGGTTGGCTGAATGGAGTCGGTCAGCGCCGTGAGTGCGGACAGCTGTAACAGTGGCTGCGACACCGGAATCACCGCCCATCGATGACGGCTTCTCCCCGGCTACAGCCGGAGAGCTCTTCGCCACCGAGGTCGAGGCGGTGTGTCGGTGACGGCGCTAGCCGTGAGCTCTCGCGAGTACGCCACGGGAGCCCCGGTGAATACCCCGGCACCCCGACTCTCAGACATTCGGTACCGCGTCGCCCGAACGCCCTCGCTGAGGAGCTACGCCGCTTGCCGTGGCGAGCGGGGCGCGACCCATCCGAGAGTGGCCGGGCTCCGAGAGACTACCCAGCTCGGCGACGGCGCTCCTGACGGAATTCCCCGCCGCCGTCGCTCGATGGGTGGGCGAAGCCGGCTGAGAATGGAACTCCGATGGCCATCCACCACAAGTTCTTCACCGCCGCGGCGACCTTTGCCCTCCTCTTCGCCGCGAGCGCGGCGGCGTCACTTCCCGCGGGAGCAGCGACCCCGCAGTGCGGCCCGCACTGCATCCAAGTGTTCAGTGCCAAGTTCGGCACACCCACCAGCCCCACGTTCGTCGAGAGCGTGTTTCGAGGGCACCCGGCTGCGGGCGTTCCGGCGATCCTGGCCCGCCCCAGCAGCTCCGACCCCGCAGGGGACATGATCGTGCCCGCTGCGGGCACGGTATCCACGTTCTACGCGGCCGGCATGGTGTCCGCTGCCGTGAACAGTCACTACGGCACCGAGCGCGCCGTACAGATCGAATACGCGCCCCGCGGCTCGCCCACCGGCCTGTGCGCGGCCGTCGCGACCACCGCGTACCGGAACGAAGGCCTCACTCTGCAGCCGTGCCGGACCCCAGGACGGACCGTATTTATCATCGACACCGCCGACTCGCCCGCGACGGCGCCCACCTACTTCCCGATCGTCATCGGGAATACGACGGACTTCGTCCACCCGTTCGCCATGACCATCCAGGGCGACCCAGCCCATAAGCTGCTCCCGCAGATCACGATCCAGCACCTGCGGGGCAACCCGACAAACGTCCCGCGAAACCAGTTATGGGGTTCCACAATCTTGAACTAGGCAGCCCTAGTTTCAAGTTCTCTGTTACCAGCGGCGGCCGGTCGACACCGGGTCTCATGGGGCGCGCGGGCAACCACCGGCTGGGACAGTGGGAGTCGAGCACTAGAAGTGGATCCAGCGAGGCCGATCCGAGCTGGCCCAGCTGCTGCCAGGAGCAGATGGTGCGCGAGCGGGCAGGCACGGAACCGCACATGACGGCCCTCGGGTATCGCGTGGCCGCATGGCTTGGCCGCATGGGAGGAATCATGAGCACCACAGCACCCACGTCGGCGAGCCTGCGCGAGCCGCAGCTACTCGGCGAGACCGTCGTCCTGCTCGGCGGGAGCTCGGGGATCGGGCTGGAAACGGCGCGCCGGGCCCGCGCGGAGGGGGCTGAGGTGGTCCTCGTCGGCCGAGACCCCGACCGTCTCAAGCGTGCGGCCGAGGAGGTGGATGCCGCGCGGACGGCCGCGTTCGACGCTGCCGATCCGGGTGCGCTCTACCGCTTTTTCGACGAGCTACCGGGCCCGATCGATCACGTCCTGGTCACCTCGGCCGGCAACTACTATGCGCGGCTGACCGACCTGGACTTCGCACAGGTGCGCCGCATGGTCGACGAGCACCTGTTCCTGCCTATCCACGTCGCCCGGGCTGCTATCGGCAAGGTCCGGCCTCCGGGCGCCTTGCTGTTCATGGGCGGTACCGGAGGCCGACGACCCGCCCTCGGTCTGGTCCTGCCCGGTGCTTTAACGGCGGCGGGACCGGCGCTCATCGCCAACTTGGCCCTCGAGCTTCAACCGGTGCGGGTCAACATGATCGCCGCCGGCTTTGTCGACACGCCGCTGTCCGCCCGGCTGCTAGGTGATGATCTGGAGCGGCGCCGCGAGGAGCTGCGCAGCACGCTCCCCATCCGGCGGGTCGTCGGACCAACCGACGTGGCCGCGCTGGCTGTCCACCTCATGACCAACACCGCGCTCACCGGCGCAACCTTCGACATCGACGGCGGCCAACAGCTCGTCTGAGCCCGTCGCGGCCGGCGAACAGATGCCGGATCCACGCCCAGTTCCCCACGGTCATCAGGGCGCCGACACGCCGTCCTGCTCGACGCAACAACAACCAGCACAGACTGCTGGGGACACGACTGCGCCCGCGGCCCACGCGTCCGGTCCCTAGGCCTCCCAGTACGACCGCAGTTCCACCGGCACGCATCTATGACCCGCCGGGCCTTGCCGCCCGCTGCGAGCCCGTCTAGGCGGTCGGCCTCGCACCTGGTGGGGCTACCGGGTTGAGGTTCATGTCCAGGCGCCGCAGGTCGAGGGCGAGTCCGATGTGCATCACGCCGGTGACGAATGCGAACGCCGCGATGAGCGCTAGCAGGGCCACCGCCCCGGCACCGGGGCGCGCGAACATGATGACGCCGAACGCAGCCCACAGCACTCCACCGAGCGCGAGCAGCAGTGTTCGTCCGCCGGTGAACGGAAGCACGAAGGCCAGGACGATCTCGAGGATGCCGACGAGGATCGCCCACGCGGCGATGGCGTAGAGCAGCCCCAGGGCGGACAGGTTGGGCCAGACGAAGACGACGACGCCGACCGCGATCCCGAGCAGGCCCTCGAAGATGATCCAGGCGCGCTGGCCGCCGCGAATGGGCACGCTGAAGGCGCCGACGATCATGGCGATACCCGAAACGAGCGCGTAGGCACCGACCAGCGCGATCAGCGTGGCCAAGGCGATACCAGGCCAGAGAAGGATCACGATGGCGAAGATGATCGCCACGGCGCCGCGCACAGCCATGGCCTTCCAGATGCTGGCGAGTGCTCGCTCATTCTGGGGTACTTGTGTTTCTCGGTTCATCTCGCACTCCTTTCACCACGACTTCGCGGGAAGTGCCTCCTTCTGTTTCGAGCTTGCGAGCGGCGGCACGTATCCGCTCTGTGCGAGTGGGCTCGACCGATGTCGCGTGCCTGCGCGAGACTCGACGACGGCGATGCCGCGGCGGAGTCTCGGTCGGGCCATGCGGTGCGCGCTTCACGGGCAGATCCCCGGAACGGAGCGCGTCCACGCGCTCGCCCTGAGCGGTATCCGCCGAGGGCGCCGAGGACGGACCCCTCCCGGAGCGCGGACGCGATTCGGTGGTTGAGGGATGTTGAGGGAGTTCCGGGGAGCGGCGGGAGGGTCCTTCCAGGTGCACCGTCGACGGCACCCGCACGACCGGAAGCAAGCAGGAGCACCCAGGGCCAGGCCGGGCTTCACGCCGGCGACGTGCACCCCGCCGGCGATACCCGCGAGCGGGTCGAGAATTCGGACCTTCAGCAGCACGTTCATCGCGACCGTCACTCCGCCGACGAGTCTTTCAGGTCGAACCGATCGCGTGAAGCCCCGGACGCTGGCGCACATGCGGAGGAGGCGAACCGGCCGGCCTGCCGGCCAGCCCGCGAACCAATCCCCCGGATACCCTGCCGTCGGGGGGAGCGGCCGAACTAGGATCGCGTCGTGTCGCAGCGGGTCGACAAGGACTCGACGGTCGGGAAGGTCGGGGCGGCGAGGGCGCCAGCCGAGCGGGGCGCGGGGCGGCGCCCCATGGCCATTGCGTTGGGCGAACTAGGCGCTCTCGATCGGGCGGTGTTCCAGGCCGTGGCGCAGACGCCCACTCCTCACCTGGACGACGCCTTTCGCCGGCTCTCCTTGGTGGCAAACCGATCTCGGCTGTGGTTGGGCACGGCCGCGGCGATCGCCGTCCTGGGAGGACGACGCGGTCGGCTGGCCGCAGTCGAAGGCGTGCTGTCGATCGCCGCCACCTCGGCGGCCGTCAACATGGGCATCAAGCCGCTCGTCCGCCGTCGGCGTCCCCAGCGGGTTCGATCTGCGTGGCAGTGGGCTCGCAGTGTCCCGACGCCGGGATCGACCTCCTTTCCGTCCGGCCACTCCGCTTCGGCCTTCGCGTTTGCGTATGCGGTGGGGCGCCAGTATCCGGTGTTGGCCGTGCCGATCGGATTGGTGGCGACCGCGGTTGCGTACTCCCGAGTTCACACCGGTGTGCACTACCCGAGTGACGTCATACTGGGGTCCATCGTCGGGGCCGGAACGGCGGCCGTCGTCACGAGCGCCTACGAGCGCACGATTGGGGCGTCAGCACGACAACCGGTTCACGGCCGCCCGTCTTGAGCGCCCTCGCGCACCGTCGGCAACCCGCGCCCGGGAGCAGCCATGCGGAGGCGCGCCGAGGGCGAGGCGCCGGGATGGTGCGCCGCGATGCGTACGCGAAGCACCCTCCGCCGCATGGCGAAGCGAAGCGGTGAGCTGAGCGGCACCGCTTCTCCGTCGATACCGGCGGCCACCGTTGCGCCGGAGAAGATCTCGAACTCTGGTGCAGCCCAGGCGCGGCCCCGACCGGGCCTGCGGTCCGGTGCGTCGAGAATCAGGATCCCCAGGAGACCGCCATCGAGCGCCGGGCGAGTACCGGCCACGGGCGGGTCCAGCGCGTACGGGTTGTTCGACACCAACACGACCGCGAGCTGGGCGTGCTCACGCCCGACGTCGTCGGTGAGACGCAGGGACGCGGCATCCCCCATGGGGGACAGCACCGTCTGCGCAACCTCCACGAGGGTGCGCACCTTGGCGTCTCGATAGGTCGACTGGCGGACCGCCTCGCCATAGATGCCCAGAGAGACGTTGTTGAGGAATGTTCGGCCGTTGACTTCGCCCATGTCGATCCGGCGCTCGACGCCGGCACCGAAGGCGTCCAGCGCCCCGTTGAGGTCGTGTCTGTCAACACCTAGGTCCAGCGCAAAGTGGTTCCGCGTTCCGGCCGGGACACAGATGAACGGCAGCCCGTGCTCGGCGGCGGCCGAGGCGACCACAGCCAAAGATCCGTCCCCACCAGCCATCCCGAGCGCGTCCGCGCCGGCCGCCACCGCGTCGTCCACCTCCGCCGCCAGGTTCTGACCCGGCTCGAGGACGACCACCCTGATCCCACGATCGCGGGCCCTTCGCGCGACGCCCGCTCGAGTGGCGGCGCCGTCACCCGACCGTGGATTGACGAACAACGCGGGTCGTCTTGCGGGATCCGCAGGACTCCACCCATACCGGAGCACCCTGCGTGCGGACCTAGTACGTCCAACCGGCGACTCACTCACGGCGCCGCCCCCAAGGCAGGTCGTCATGGCGGGATGTGAACCCGGAGACCCGATGAGCGTACCTCGCTGTAGCGGCGGCACCGGCGATAACTGCGTCTTCCCCGGAACGCCAGTCGTGGCTAGCGTGGATGGGAGACGACCGCGACACGTAGACCGGGGAGGACCGCGACAAGAGACACATTTGAGGAGGTCTGACATGGCACTTTCCGATGACCTGGCCCGCCTCGCAGTACGTGCGAAAGAAGCGGAGGATCGGGCTGCCGCGGCGAGGACAGAGGCTCGCGAGCGGCTCGAACAGGACGTTGCCGACGCACGGCGCGCCACCCAGGAAACCGCGGACCGGATGCGTCAGCGCACCGAGGAGGTCAAGCAGAAGGCGGACGAGCGGGCCGACGACTTCCAGAAGTCTTGGAACGACCACATTCAGCGGGCCCGTGAACGCATCGACGCGCGCAAGGCCGAGCACGATGCCAAATCTGCCCAACACGAGGCGGA
Source organism: Georgenia ruanii (assembly GCF_009193175.1). Taxonomy (GTDB): domain Bacteria; phylum Actinomycetota; class Actinomycetes; order Actinomycetales; family Actinomycetaceae; genus Georgenia; species Georgenia ruanii. The sequence goes on from NZ_VUKE01000034.1 coordinate 18,611, forward strand.
GGCGGCGGCGGACTACGCGGAATACGCCATCGCCATCGCCTACAGCGCAATCGAGGAGGCCGAGTACGCCGTCCTCGATGCCGTGCTGGCCAACTCCGACGCCGAAGCGGCAGCGTTGAAGGCCCAGAGCTGATGGTCACGCCGGTGGCGGGTGTCCCTCCCTCCACCGGCTTCTGTCTCGCTGGGCAGGGCAGTTGCCAGATGGCGCCGGATCTCGCGTGGCGTTCTCTACAGGAGGAACGCCGGTGTCGATTGGCCAGCGTTAACGAAGGCGGCGACCACCTGGCAGGCATTGCCTCGCGTGTGGCCCGGTCAGACCTGACGGTCGGAGTGATGGTTACCGGGCTCTCGGCGGCCACTGCAGAGGTGTTGACGGGTGGTGCCTCGTTGGCTCGATCGCGTGCGCCGGCCGGCTTTCACGCCAGGTGTTTAGGTGGGCTGAGTTGGCTGCCTTACCCAGAAGTACGTCGTGCTGTGCCAAGCCAACCATCAGCGCGGTGAGTACCTCGAGCGCGGCTCAGGAGCCCGCGCACCGCTTGTCCGACCTCTCGCGGGCTGACCTGCGGCGCCACCTCTCGCGCGAGGACGCCGCCAGCCGCATCTCAGCGTTCGTCTACGGCAACATCCTGGTGATGGCATCCCTCATCGCCCTGCACCCCCAGGACCTAGTCGGACCCACGGGGGTGGCCTACGTGACCGGCACGGCCGTGTCCACGCTCGTCGCGCACGTGGTCGCGGAGTCTGTGGGCATGCGAGTGCGCACCGATACCCACCCCCGACTGTCCACGGTCGTCCACGAGTTGCGCGACGCGGTACCCATCGCCAGTTCCGCCGCGGTGCCCACTCTGCTCATGATCGGCGCGCTTCTGGGCTGGCTGAACACAACCGATGCCCTACGGCTGGCCATCGCTGCCACCGTGCTGCGCCTGGCCAATCTGGGGTGGGCTGTCGGCCGCATCCGCGGGGAGCGGGCCTCGCCGCGCACATTCCTGTCGGGGATTCTCCTCGCCGCGGTGTGCGTGTCTGCCGCCGTCCTGAAGTGGTGGCTCATTCACTGACTCGGCCAGGGAGACAGGCCCATGGAATTCCTGATCACCATGACCACGCAGGTCCCCGATGGCACCGCTGAGGACGCCATTGCGGAGATGCGTTCTCGGGAGGCGACGCGGGCGGCCCAGCTCATCGGGCAGGGCAACCTACTCCGGCTGTGGAGGCCGCCACTGCAGCCGGGAGAGTGGCGTACCTACGCGCTGTTCACCGCGGCCGACGTCGACGAGCTCGAAGAGTTACTCACCTCGATGCCTCTGCGCGCCTGGCGCACCGACGAGGTCACGCCGCTCTCGGAGCACCCGAACGACCCGGCCCGCCGCGGGACCACACCGGTGGCCGCCCCGGGCAGCGAGTACTTCACGTGGTTCACGCTGGTGATTCCCGCCGATACCGCGCCGGAGACCGTGGCCGCTGTGACCGCGGCGGAAGCCCGTTGCACAGCGGAACTGGCAAGCAAGGGCCGGCTGCTGCGACTGTGGGTGCTGCCAGGCGACGGCCGGGCACTTGGCCTGTGGGCGGCCAGCGACATCGACGCCATGCGCGCGGATCTCGAAACGCTGCCGATGGTCGGCTGGCTCGGCGTGGACATCACGCCACTTTCGGTGCACCCCAGCGACCCGCACGCGTAGCCGTGCATTGGCGGGGTGGGGCCTCCGGAGCAGGTGACGAGGTCGCGAGACTCCGGACGGTGGCTCCTCGGCGCCGCCGCTGACGGACACCGCTACCTCCGACTGTCCTAAACACATGGCGGTGCGACGATTGCGTTCGGACCGTCGTGGCGGGGCGCTTGGGGCCCATCTCCTTTGGCGCGCGCACCCGACCCCCGCGTCGTGGCAGGCGCCGCTGCAGCACAGCATCCGCAGGGAGGCCCGATAGCGGTTGCTGCTTTCAGGCTGCCACAGCGTTTGCGGCTTGGCGGATCAGTGCGGTGACGGCCTCCGGCTGGGAGAGATAGATCGAGTGGCTTCCCGCGGATTCGACCACGGTGGAGCCGGCACGCTCGGACATGGCGCGTTGTGCCGGCGGCGGGATCATCTGGTCGTCGGTGGCGATCAGGTACCAGCTGGGCCTGGACCGCCACGCGGGTTCGGTGATCGCTCCGTTGAGTGCTTCGACGCCCCACGGGATCTGAGAGTCGGCCATGAACGCGGCCTGGTCGATGGGTAGGTCGCCGGCGAACGCGGCGGGGAACTTGTCCTTGTCCAGCAAGAGGAATCCGTCCCTCGGCGGCAGGATCGGCGGCACCGGCGCGCCGGGCGGCGGGTCGGCGAGGAGGGTGTTGACCGACTCGCCGCGGTCGGGGACGAACGCGGTGATGTAGACCAGGGCGGCGACGTTGTCGTGGGTGCCGGCTTCGGTGATGACCGCACCGCCGTACGAGTGGCCGACGAGTACGGTCGGCCCCTCTTGTGCGTCCAGCACCCAGCGCGTGGCGGCCACGTCGCCGGCAAGCGACAGTGTCGGGTTCTGAACGACGCTGACGCGGCGGCCGTCCAGCCTGAGCTGGTCGTACACCGCTTGCCATCCGGAGCCGTCGACGAAGCCGCCGTGGACGAGGACGACCTTCGTCCCCGCGTTGCCTGCGTTCATGGTGATCTCCATTCCGGACCGACGTCGGTACCGGGACTCACGCCCGACCGCCCCAGCGTCCGCCGAGCGGTACTCCGGTTCAAGCCACCCCGTACGGGGGCTCGGGCCAATCGATCTTGTTGACAGCGACTACCGCATGCCGAACATCGGCCAGGCCTGGTGGGCCACCCAGCCGGGGTACCGCTGACCCATGGCGTCGAACAGCTCGCGGTCGCTGGTGGCTTCCTCCTTCAGGCGGCCGAAGTCGATCAGGTATCGCCGCGTCCACTCGATGGCCTCCG
>NZ_VUKE01000035.1 GCF_009193175.1 Georgenia ruanii
CGCCCGCAGCCTCTCGACCAGCTCCGGGCTGCGCGCCGGCGCCATCAGGCCGATCACCGTCGCCCCGGGGCGCAGCCGGGCGATCTCCGCCTCGGTCGGGGCGTTGACCTTGACCACCACGTCGCTCGACCACACCTCCGCCGCGTCACCCACGGCGATCCCGGCGTCACGGAACGCCTGGTCGGGCTGATCAGCGCACACGCCGGCCCCGGCCTCGACCACCACCTCGTACCCGAGCCTCGCCAGCTGCCCCGCCGTCACCGCCGTCGCGGCCACCAGCGTCTCGCCGGGCCGCACCTCACGGGGGATCCCGATGCGCATCAAACTCTCCTCTTCTGCACTGAAACGGAGGCGACAGCTCTCGCCGATACTGCGGTAGAACCTCGGGGCGCATCCAACCGCACCGTCACCGTGGATCGGTCAGACCGACCACCAGGCGGCGCGCCGTCCAACGTGGTGCGTTCGGGCTCCGGCCGGCGAATGCGGTGACCGCTGTCAGCGAGTGAGGTGACGGTCGTGGCACAGCGGTGGCGTCGCGGCGGACGGCGGCGCCAGCGCAGCACCATCTCGGCACGTTGCAGCCGGCCGTGGCCCGATCCATGCCAGCGGCCGAAAGTCCTCACACCGGCTCGATGACGCAGAGCAGGTTTCCGGCGTCGACCGTGGACGTGCCGGTCACCGGAAGACGATGGATCCGGCCATCGATCGGCGCGGTGATGGCGGCCTCCATCTTCATCGCCTCGATGGTGGCGACCTGCTGTCCGCGCTCGACGGCCTCGCCGGGGCTCACCCGCATGGTGACGGCGCCGGCGTAGGGGGCGGCGACGTGTCCGGGCACGTCCGGGTCGGCCTTCTCGGCGGGGTCCGTGGTGGCCTCGACGCTGCGGTCGCGGACGTAGACGGGCCTCAGCTGGCCGTGCAGCGTGGTCATGACGGTGCGGACGCCGTGCTCGTCCGGGTCCCCGACCGCCTCGAGGCCGATGTGCAGCTGCACGCCCCGCTCGATCTGGACGACGTGTTCCTGGTCGACCTGCAGGCCGTAGAGGTAGTCGAGGGTGTCGATGACCGAGACGTCCCCGAAGCGGTCGCGGTTCTCGGCGCAGGTGCGGGCCGGGCCAGGGAAGAGGAGCCGGTTGAGGGTCGCGCGCCGCTCCGCGCCGGGTGGGGTGAGCGCGGCCTCCTGCTCGGGCGTGAGGGGCCGCTCGGCCAGGTCGGGCTCGCGGCCGGCGAGGACCCTGGTGCGGAACGGCTCGGGCCACCCGCCCGGCAGCTCGCCGAGCTCGCCGGCCATGAACCGGATGACGGAGTCCGGCACGTCGTAGGCGCCGGGGTTCTCGGCGAAGTCGCGCGGGTCCGCCCGCCGGGCGGCGAGCTGGAGGGCGAGGTCGCCGACGACCTTGGACGACGGCGTGACCTTCGGGATGCGCCCGAGGATGCGGTCGGCTGCGGCGTACATCTCCTCGATGAGCTCGAAGTCATCGGCCAGGCCCAGGGCGATGGCCTGCTGGCGCAGGTTGGACAGCTGGCCGCCGGGGATCTCGTGGGAGTACACCCGCCCCGTCGGGGCGGGCAGGCCGGACTCGAAGGGGCGGTAGATCGCGCGCACGGCCTCCCAGTACGGCTCCAGGTCGCTGACCGCGGGCAGCGAGAGCCCGGTGTCACGCTCGGTGTTCGCCAGGGCGGCCACCAGTGCGGAGGCCGCCGGCTGGCTGGTGGTGCCGGCCAGCGGCGCGGAGGCGACGTCGACGGCGTCCGCCCCAGCGGCGGCCGCGGCGAGCAGGGTGGCGAGCTGGCCGCCGGCGGTGTCGTGCGTGTGCACGTGGACCGGCAGGTCGAACCGCTCGCGCAGCGCCCGCACGAGCAGGCTCGCCGCCCCGGGGCGCAGCAGCCCGGCCATGTCCTTCACGGCCAGGACGTGCGCGCCTGAGGTGACGATCTGCTCGGCCAGGCGCAGGTAGTAGTCCAGCGTGTAGAGCCGCTCGGCCGGGTCGAGCAGGTTGCCGGTGTAGCACAGGGCGACCTCGGCCACCGCGGCGTCGGTCTCCAGGACGGCGTCGATCGCCGGACGCATCTGGGCGACGTCGTTCAGGGCGTCGAAGATCCGGAAGATGTCGATGCCGGTGGCGGTGGCCTCCGCCACGAAGGCGCGGGTGACCAGCTCGGGGTAGGGGGTGTAGCCGACGGTGTTGCGCCCGCGCAGCAACATCTGCAGCGCAATATTGGGCATCGCCTCGCGCAGCGCCGCCAGCCGCTCCCACGGGTCCTCCCCGAGGAAGCGCAGCGCGACGTCGTAGGTGGCCCCGCCCCAGGCCTCCACCGAGAGCAGCCCGGGGGTCATCCGAGCCACGTAGGGCGCCACGGCGAGCAGGTCCTTGGTCCGCACCCGCGTCGCGAGCAGGGACTGGTGCGCGTCGCGGAACGTCGTGTCGGTCACCGCCAGCGCCGTCTGCTCGCGCAGCGCCCGGGCGAAGCCCTCCGGCCCGAGCGCGGCGAGGCGCTGGCGCGAGCCGGCGGGGGCCGGCGGGGTCAGGTCGACCAGCGGCAGCTTCTCCGCCGGGTGCACGACCGCGGGCCGCGGGCCGTGCGGCTGGTTCACCGTGACGTCGGCGAGCCAGGCCAGCACCTTCGTCGCCCGGTCCTGCGGTTTGCGAGAGGTGAGCAGCTCCGGGCGCTCCTCGATGAACCGCGTGCTCAGGTCCCCTGCCGCCAGGGCCGGCTCGTCGAGGACGGCCTGGAGGAACGGGATGTTCGTCGCCACGCCGCGGATGCGGAACTCCGCCAGCGCCCGCCGGGCCCGGCCCACCGCCGCCTCGAAGTCCCGGCCGCGGCAGGTCAGCTTGGTGAGCATGGAGTCGAAGTACGGGCTGACCTCGCTGCCAGTGTGCACGGTGCCGCCGTCGATGCGGACGCCCGCCCCGCCGGGCGAGCGGTAGGTCGTGATCCGTCCGGTGTCGGGCCGGAAGTCAGCCGCCGGGTCCTCGGTGGTGATCCGGCACTGCAGCGCGGCGCCGCGCAGCCGGATGCTCTCCTGGCGCAGGCCGAGGTCCGCGAGCGAGGCCCCCGCCGCGATGCGCAGCTGGGCCTGGACCAGGTCGACGTCGGTGACCTCCTCGGTCACCGTGTGCTCGACCTGGATCCGCGGGTTCATCTCGATGAACACGTGCCGGCCAGCCCGTGGGCCCTCGGTCTCGACGAGGAACTCCACCGTGCCCGCGTTGACGTAGCCCACCGCCCGGGCGAACGCGACGGCATCGGCGTGCAGCCGCTCGCGCACCGCGTCGTCGAGGTTGGGCGCCGGGGCGATCTCGACGACTTTCTGGTGGCGGCGCTGCACCGAGCAGTCCCGCGTGAACAGGTGCACCACGTCCCCGTGGTGGTCGGCCAGCACCTGCACCTCGACGTGGCGGGGGCGCAGGACCGCCTCCTCGAGGAACATCGTGGGGTCCCCGAACGCGGCGCCGGCCTCGCGCATGGCCTGCTCGAGTGCCGGGCGCAGCTCCCCCGGCGTCTCGATCCGCCGCATGCCGCGCCCCCCGCCGCCGGCGACGGCCTTGGCGAACACTGGGAAGGCCAGCTCCTGGGCGTCGGCGACCAGCACGTCGAGATCGGCCGACGCCCGGGTGGAGCGCAGCACCGGGACGCCCGCGGCCGCGGCCTGCTCCTTGGCGGTGACCTTGTTGCCGGTGCGCCTGAGCACCGCGGCCGGCGGGCCGACGAACGCCAGCCCGGCGGCGTCGGCCGCACGGGCCAGCTCGGGATTCTCGGAGAGGAACCCGTAACCGGGATAGATCGCCTCCGCGCCCGAGCTCACCGCGACCCGGACGATCTCTTGCACGTCCAGGTACGCCGCCACGGGCTGGCCCCGGGTGCCGATCTCGTAGGCCTCGTCCGCCTTCTGCCGGTGCAACGAGCCACGGTCCTCGTACGGGAAGACAGCCACCGTGCGCGCACCGAGCTCGTAGGCGGCCCGAAACGCCCGGATGGCGATCTCACCCCGGTTGGCCACCAGAATCTTGCTGAACATGGGCTTCTCCTCCTGGACGCTGACGTCAGCGGCCGACTGCTCTCTTGGCACGAAAGGCTTCGAACGGGACGCCGGTGGGCTCTGGGGCGAAGGGCAGTGTGTTGACGGTGTCCCGGCTCAGCCGGGCTCCGGTGGTGATGTCGACGACGTCAGCATGCTGGCCAGGCAGCAGGTCGGCCGCCTCGAGAAGATCCACGTCGATGCTGATCGAGCCGAGGTAGTGGAGGTCGGTGGCCGCCACCGTCGGACGGTGGATCCTGCCCATGAGCATCGGTCGCCGCAGCACGCTCGACGCGGGCATCCGTCGTTCTCCTCGGGTGTGGACGGCACAGGGTGACCGCCGTCGGTACGGGCGACCCAGTGGACCGCTCGGGGCGAGAACAGCCAGGGCTGCCGTGACGCGTGCCCTCGCGCAGGCTGTGTGGGCGAGCTCACTGGCCAGCATGGGCGGGACCCTACCCGCCGAAGCCCTCATTGTATACACGCGATCGCATAGGACTGTGTTGAACGCTCCGAACTCCGGCCTCTGCATACACCGGACGCTGACCTGACTACCACCAGGGGGCAAGACCGTTCGGGCGCCCGCCGCCACCTATCGCTCGCGTGCCAAACCTCCACGCCTCGCACTAGACGTCTGCCGGCCCGCCGCGTCTCCCACTCGACTGTGTGAAGGAACTGGCTGCGGGCATCGACCGCATGTGAACTTGGGTAGCGATCAGGGTTGAGCCCAGCCGTTGAGCCACAGGCGTGAGGTCCAGCCATGGGCCTCCGTACCGTCTCATTGGCGCACCGGATCCCCCCGAGTGACTGCTCCAGCGCCGCCAGGCCGGGCGGCCCTGACCTCCATGACGGACCCCGCGCCTGATGTCGTCCGCCCGGCGATCTCGGACGGGATGAACCATGACGTCGAACGTGGGAGTGTCCGGCCGGATCGGAAAGCTTGCCGTCCGGGTATCGGGACCTATCGATCCGGGTCGGCAGCACTAGGTGGTCGGACATCGGACATCCACACCGGCTCGACCCGCTCCTCGACCTCCTCGGCGTCGTCGAACCACAGGCGGGGGCTTACCCGGAGCAGTGAGATGCCGTACCGGGGCTGCGCGGCACCCCTCGTCCTCCTCATCCGCAGGCCTCAACCCCGCAGGGTCGCCTCGGCGACCTCCGTGCGGCCCAGACGCCGCGCGCGTCGTCTGCTGATGAACCACCGCCCGGCAGTCCTCAACTACTCATCGCGATACTCGCCCCACTCGACCAGCCGGCCGGTCCGAGCATAGAGACATAGCTGCGGCCACTGGCGTGGGTCGAGCACGTCGACGACGTGGGTGGTGACGCTGTGGTGAACGCGGCCCGACGCACCGCCATTCTGACCGAGCGCAGCGAACTCCTTCTTGAACACCTCCATCAGCGCGACGAATCTCGGCCCGCCCCCGGCAGTGCGCGACCTCCTCCGCGTCCTCGAAGACGAGCACACCGTCCTCGGCGAACAGGGCGGCGAGGGCGTCGAACCTGCTGCGGTCGCCGTCGGCGTTGTACCAAGCCACGAGGTCACAGATGCTTTCCCTCGCGATGAACTCCTCGATAGCCACCGACGTCCCGCCCTACTCGATCAGGTGGGCGCGGAGCTTGACGAGCTGGTCGTCGTCGAGCTCGAGCCCCGTCCGCAGATAGGTCTCGACGTCGCCGTGGGTGGCCTCGAGCTGTTCCAGCCCCGCCTCGAGATAGGCCACGTCCGCGTCCATGGCGGGGGCGAAGAACTCGTCCGGCCGGTTACCGAAGAACCTGCGGGCCAGCTCGAGTGTCGGGCCCGTGCGCTGCATGAGCTCGTTGGTGAGCAGGAAGTCCGCGACGATGTCGTCGTGCGACACGCCGGCGAGGGTCTGCAGCAGCATCGCGGCCCAGCCCGTCCGGTCCTTACCCTCCCAGCAATGGAACACCTGAGGCCCGTCGACCTCGGCGATCCCGGCGAGAAGGTGGGCGAACCCGGCCCGCTTATTGGCGTCGACGACGAAGCCGCGGTAGTGGTTGATCATCGCGTCCCGCAGCGCTGCCGACGTCTCCAGGGTGCGCACGGTGTCGCGGCTCAGTCCGGGCACCCAGCTGTGCCGCCAGGTCGCTCCCCGGGGAACCGTGTCGGGCCGTAGATCGACCTCACCCTGGCCGCGCAGGTCGTGGACGGCCATGAGACCGAGCGGGGCAAGGCGTTCGAGCTCCTCGGCCGTCACCAGGAAGGAGTTGGCACGGAAGAGGCGCCCCCGGCGCATGCGCCCGGTGGACGTTCGATATCCCGGACCCGCGATGTCACGGAAGTTCGGCACCGAATCGAGCTTCAGCGCCGCACCGTTGTCGATGGTCACGCGTCCATTCCCTCTCTTGTACGGTGCCCAGCCCCGATGGCCCTCATGCCCCAGATCGGCGCTCGAACGAACCGCCCATTCGGCGGCGCATCAGCAGGACCGGAGGTCCGGCTCCCTCTTCCGGGCCTTGTTCAACCCGTTCTTCCGTGGGCGGTTGACCGTCAACGTCACCACACCGTCGACGTCGTCGACCAGGACGATGGGCCTCGCTTACCGCCCCACCCCCAAGGCCGAGGCGAGGCGGGCGCGATGGTCGTCCGGTGCTCCGAGCAGCAGCTCAAGAGTGCGCGCTCGCCGGAAGTACAGGTGCGCGTCGTGCTCCCACGTGAAGCCGATACCGCCGAAGATGTGGAGCGTCTCGTCGGTAACCCGTGTAGCGGCGTCGCCGCACATCGCCTTGGCGGCGCTGGCCGCGATATTGAGGGCCGACGCCGTCCGGTCCGTGGGCTCCTCGAGGTACGCGTCGGCGGCGGCGACCGCGATGTCGAGCGCGGACCGGGAGAGCTCGACGTCCTGCAGCAGGTCCACGAGCGTGTGCTTGATCGCCTGGAAGGAGCCGATCGTCCGGTCGAACTGCACCCGCTCCTTCGCCCACGCGACGGCCTCGTCGAGACAGCGTGAGGCGATCCCGACCTGCTCGGCGGCCAGGCAGGTGAGCGCGATGTCCAGCCCGGGGCGCAGGAACTCGGCGGACGGGTGCGGGGCGGTGAGCGTCACCGCCGGCGCGCCGTCGAACGTGACGGCGGCGAGACCACGGGTGATGTCCAGGGCGGTCATGGGGGTGCGGGAGACACCGGCGGCCTCGGTCTCGAGGGCGACGAGGACCACACCGTCAGGCCCCGCGGCCGGGGCGATGAGGACCTGGGCTGCCATCCCGTCGACGACGAACCGGGCCTCGCCGTGGACCATGCCCTCCTCGAGCCGGAGCGTGGGGGTGAGATCGGCGCCGTCGGGGTGGGGCCACGCCACGGAGGCGGGGGTCCCCTCGACCAGCCGGGCGCGCAGCGCACGGACGGGACCGTCGCCGGTGACGGCGAGCAGCGGTCCGGCCATGCCCATGCTGGCGAGCGCCGGGACCGGGGACAGCTGGGCCGCAAGCTCACCGAGGGCGGCGGCCACCTCGGCGACGCCGGCGTCGGCGCCCCCGAGGTCTTCGGGCGCCAGCAGTCCGGCCAGGCCGATCTGCTGGCTCAGCGTTACCCAGAGCGCCTCGTCGGTCCCGGCCGCGCCGTGCTCGGCCAGGAGCGGTCGCGGCGAGGACCCCGAGGCCGCGGCGCGCACCGACTCCGCCAGCAGGCGCCGGTCCTCGACCGAGGTGGCGCTCATGACCTGGCGCGGAGGGTGACCGGGGAGGCCCCCTCCCTGGTCGGGAGCGCGATGGTGGCGTGCCCGGGCATCACGTCTGCCCCTCGCTGGTTGCGGGCGTGGGTCTTGACCTTGACGGCGTGCTCACCGGAGTCGAGAACCACCTTCTCGAGCACCTCGCCACCCAGCTCGACGACGTCGGAGAGGTAGACGAAGCCCCGATACTGGGCGTCGCAGTCGATGATCCAGCCGCTGTCGCCCATCCAGTGGGTGAGGAGCTGGACCTGCCAGCACTGGCGCTGGAAGCCGACGTCGTACTGGAAGGCGACCCCCATCGCGTTGGCGGCGGCCTGGTTGTAGTGCACCGCGTAGATCGGCTCGGAAGAGCCGAGCACCGGGTCGCGGAAGGACCATGCCGGGTGCGCCGCGTAGTCCACCAGGGAGGCGGCGTGCGCCTTGAGCCGGGGAATCGGCGTTCCGCCACCGGCGATGAAGGCGACCTCGTCGGTGAGCCCGATCGGGCCCTTGGTCAGGAGGTCCAGACCGTCGCCGACCTCGACGTCCTCCCAGTAGCGGGGGTTGTCGCCGCGCGGCTTCTCACTGAGGACTCGCATCTCGACGCGCTCGATCTCCTCGGGAGTCCACGGGTGCGGAAGGGTCAGGTCCTGCTTCTTGTCATCACGCTTGCTCCGGCCACGTGCCGAGGCGCGCTCGAAGTTCATCACCTGCCAGTTGATCTCCGCGACGACCTCACCACGCTGGTTGGTGTAGGTGTTGAGGAAGTGGTCAGTGACCGTCCTGCCCGCGAAGCTGCTCGGCTTGGGTCCCGTGAACCCCTCGTACGTGCAAGTCGCCGCGATCGTATCGCCCCAGTAGACCGGCTGGTGGAAGCGCGCCTGCGTCGCGCAGTGGAACGACCCGAGGCCGGGCCAGCCGAACTGGATCCCCGAGAAGCAGGCCATCACGAACGACGGCGGAGCCACGGGTGCTCCGTAGTCGGACGCGCGACCGCGGTCCGCGTCGGTCCACAGCGGGTTGATGTCACCGATCCCGCCGGCGAACTTGGTGACCGCGATCCGGGTGGCCTCCTCGTTGTTGACGGAGTGGTCGATCCGGAGGTTCACCCCCGCCCTGGCCTGCATCGAGGCGATCATCTCGTCGTCGATCACCGCCTCGGGCATCAACGCCTCGCGATCCCGCTCCTGGTCGGGCGCCGTCACGTCGTGGACGGTCACTTCTTGCCCCCTCCGGGATTGGCGGTCCAGGAGTTGCCTCCGCTGGGCGCTCCGGCGTCCGCGACGGCCGTGCTCAGCGCGTCGAGGGTCCAGCGACCGTCGGTCGTGAGCTTCCACCCCGGGTCCTTCTCCCACGGCTTCACGCGCTGCACGCGGGAGCCTCCCACGAGGAAGACCTCGCCGGTGAGCTCGCTGAAGGGCGAGGCCAGGTACACGACGAACGGCGAGACGTTCCCCGGGTGCCAGCGGTCGAACTCGCCGTCCTTGGCGGCCAGCGCGTCGCCGAAGGCTCCCTCGGTCAGGCGGGTGCGGGCCTGGGGCAGGACCGCGTTGACCCGGACGCCGTATCGCTTGAGCTCCTTGGCGCCCACCTGGGTCAGTGAGGCGACCGCGGCCTTGGCGGCCGCATAGTTGGCCTGGCCGGGGTTGCCGAACACGCCCGACTCGCTGCTCGTGTTGACCACCGCGGCGGAGACCTCCTTGCCGGACTTGCTCTGCTCGCGCCAGTAGGTGCCGGCGGCCTTCGTCATGAGGAAGGTCCCCCGCATGTTCACCCGGACCACAAGGTCCCAGTCTTCAGGGGTGATGTTGACCAGCACCCGATCGCGCAGGATGCCGGCGTTGTTGACCAGCCCGTGGAGGTCGCCGAAGGTCTCGATGGCTTGCGCGACGATGCGTGCCGAGCCCTCGTCGTCGGCGACGTCGTCGCCGTTCGCGACAGCGTTGCCGCCGGCGTCGCGGATCTCCTGGGCGACCTGCTCGGCCGGGCCGGCGGCGGCGCCGCTGCCGTCCTCGGCGCCACCGAGATCGTTGACGACGACGTTGGCTCCCTCCTGTGCGAAGAGCAGCGCATGCTCCCGGCCGATGCCGCGACCGGCTCCGGTGACGATGACGGTCTTTCCCTCGAGGTGTCCCATCAGGCTTCCTTCTCTGCTGTGTCGGTCGCGGCCCGCGCCACGGTCTCCTTCGGCAAGCCGAGCACGCGCTCGGCGATGGTGTTGCGGTGGATCTCGTCAGTGCCTCCGCCGATGCGCATGCCGGGCACGCCCAGCACGAGCTCGGACCAGGCGAACGTCCGTTCCTCCCCGGTGTCGGCGAGAATCCTCGGCCCCAGGGCGAGTCGCACGAGGTCGCTGAGCGCCGTCAGGTTCGCCGTCAGGGCGAGCTTGCCGAGCGACATCTCAGGTCCGGGCACCCCGTTCGCCTTGAGGTTGGCGTCCGCACGCGCCCGCATCGCCTTGGCGGCGGTGACACCGCAGTAGACGCGGGCGAAGGCCTGCGCGACCGCCGGGTCGTCGGCGCGTCCGATGGCGCCGAGCCAGCTGGCGAGGTCGTCCATCTTGAAGATGCCGCTGCCCCCGCTCGAGGAGCCGCCGATCGCGCTGCGCTCGTGCATGAGCATCGCCATCGCGACCTTCCAGCCCCTGTCGACCCCGCCGAGCCGGTCGGCATCGGGGACACGGACGTCGGTGAGGAAGACCTCGTTGAAGTCGGCCCCTCCGGTCATCTGTCGCAGCGGCCGGACCTCGACGCCGGGCGCGTGCATGTCGACGGCGAAGACGGTGAGGTTACGGTGCCGCGGTCCGTCGGACGTGCGGGTCAGGGCGATGCCGACGTCGGAGTACTGCGCGCCCGAGGTCCACACCTTCTGGCCGTTGAGGATCCAGTCGTCGCCGTCCCGGACCGCGCGGGTACTGACCGCGGCGAGGTCCGAGCCGGCCCCCGGCTCGCTGAAGAGCTGACACCCGACGGCGTCCGCCCGGTGGAGCGCCGTGAGCCAGCGCGCCTTGGTGGTCGGTGAACCGAACTGGGCCACGGTCGGTGCGACCATTCCGAGGCTCACCGACAGCGGCGCCTTGGAGGGGATCGCGTACCGGCGCTGCAGCTGGGCGAACGCGATCTCGTACGCGACGGGGTAGCCGGCGCCGCCGTCCTCGACCGGCCCGCTGATCCAGCCGTAACCGGCGTCGTAGAGCTCTCGCTGGTAGGCGACGGCCGCCGCGATCTCGGCATCGCTCGAGCCGGAGAAGAGCGCGACCCTGTCGCTCTCCTGCTGCTCGGCGCGCGCCTGCTCGTCCGCCGCCCGCGACGCCGACGCATTCTCGAGGAAGGCCCGCGCGCTGGCGAGGAACTCGTCCTTGGACATGCGCTGGGTGACCACGTTGCCACCTCCAAGGGAACTCTAGTAGACGACTATTTCTCTATAGAGTACTTCCCGGGCTGCTTCTTCGCCACCCTCTGCCTAACAACCACGACCCACGCCCGGCGATCACGCCCCGCCGACCGCCGGCCCGGTGGTTGAAGGTCAGCGCGGCGGCCCGCCGGTCAGAGTCCAGAACCGCCGCCCACCGGCGAGGTCAGAGCGCCGCGAGGAGCTCGCCGCGCAGCGCCCGTGCTTCCGCGTTCGAGGGGTGGGCGACGAGCCAGTCCGCCATCGGCTCCACGACGGCGACCGCGGCGGCCGCCAGTTCCGCATACGCCGCCTGGTGGGCGGCGAGGGAGTCGACCTTGGGCATGCGCACGGTGCATGCCGGGATCGTCTCCGCCCGGCGCGGGTCCCCGGACCGCCAGTCCTCGATCCGTCGGAGGGCGTCCGCGAGCGCCCGGTTGCGCCTGGCCAGCGCGAACGCCGCGTCGTCCCAGTCGACCTGAGCGAGCACCGCGCGCACCTCCTCGAGTCGGGACCGGGCGTGGGCGGAGGTGAGCTCCGGAGCGATCGTCTCCTTGAGGATCTGCCGGACGCCGGCGATGACCTCGGACGGCAGCGGCCTCATGCGCGGAGCTCCTTCCCCGTCATCCCGGTGTCGGTCAGCGCCTGTCGCGCGACCCGGTCCGCCGGCGCGGCCGGCCGGTCGGTGCTGCCCGCGAGGAAGTTGCCCACCCCGGTGAGCGCGATGACCGCGAGCCGAAACGTCGCCATCACCTGCCAGAAGTGCAGCCGGTCCCGGTCCACCTTCCCGAGGCCGGCCGCGAGAGCGTAACGGTCGAGGAACCCCTCCGGCTCCCACCGGCCGGGGAGGAAGTGCTCCCGGCGATAGATCGAGCAGGTGTACCACCCCAGGTCGTCCACCGGGTCCCCGAGGCGAGCCAACTCCCAGTCGAGCAGCACCTCCAGGCGACCGTCGTGGACGAGCACGTTGGCCGGCCTGAAGTCGCCATGGACGAGCGCGACCCGCCGAGGAGGCTCCGGCAGGTGGTCGCGAAGCCAGCGGGCGGTGAACCGCAGCGCCGGCTGCGGTTCCGGCTCCACCCGGTCCAGCTCGGCCACCCACCTGTCCAGCTCGGCACGCGCCGGATCGGCACCCGGGTCGGGGAGGATCGTCGTCAGGCCGAGCTCGTGGGGGTCGAGGCGATGCACGGACGAGAGCAGGTCGGCCAGTCCGCGGGCGAGCGCGAGACGGGCGCCGTCGCCCAGCCCTAACGGGTCCGAGTCCCGCAGCAGGCCGCGGTGGGCCGCCCCGGGCCGGCGCTCGACGATCATCGACGGGCGCCCGAACGTCGTGCCGTCGTCGGTCCAGTGCACGCCGGCCACCGGCACGTCGGTGCCCGCGAGCGCGCCCAGCAGCGCGAACTCGGTCTCGAGGGTGGTGTCGACGACGCCCGACTCCGGGCGCCGGCGCAACAGCAGCGGCGCCGACCGCCTGGCGCCGTCCTCGGT
Source organism: Georgenia ruanii (assembly GCF_009193175.1). Classification (GTDB taxonomy): domain Bacteria; phylum Actinomycetota; class Actinomycetes; order Actinomycetales; family Actinomycetaceae; genus Georgenia; species Georgenia ruanii. Next base: position 12,577 of record NZ_VUKE01000035.1, read on the forward strand.
CCAGAGGGCGTCGAACGCCCAGTTCTCCTGGGAGCTGCCACCGCCCAGGCGGCGTGGCTCGGTGACCTCGAGGTCGGTCCGGTCCGTCGACCGCTCCTCGAGGAACGTCTGGAGGGCGCTGCGGAGGTCGGTCACGGCCGCCTCGGCGGGATCGCCTCTTCGTACCGCCCGTACCCCGGGAGCACCATGTACTCGATGACCCCGTAGCCGGTGCTGCCGTCATGGGTGACCTCGACCAGGTGGTCGCTACCGGCCTTCGCGTACCGGTAGAACTGCGACCTGTCCTGGAGGTCCCAGGTCTCGGTCTCGCTGCTGAAGTTGCCCCGCCAGTGTCCCTGCAACCAGCCGTTCCAGCCCTCGTAGCCGCCACCGCGCAGGTGTGCTCGGCCCGGAAGGGCGCGGAGGCCGAGGTCGATCCGGCCCCCGCCGTGCAGGAGCAGCGCAAGGCGGCCACCGGACAGGGTGGGAGCCGCGGCGCCCGCCACCCACTCCAGGTCGTGCTCGACACCGACGACCGGTTCGAACTCAAGGTCGGCGCCGATCGGCCCGACGATCCCGGCGCTGAGGTGCACCGGCCGCCCCGGTGCCGACTCCTGCAGGTAGACGTGCACGCCGAAGTCCGGCAGCTGCAACGGCACGAAGGCGAGCATCTTCCATTCCGGGCGGTTGCCGGGCGGCTGCCCCTCGGCCCGCGGCAGAGGTCGGGTGCCCCAGGAGTGGTCACGCTCGGCCCACCACCGCTCGGGAGTCACCTCCACCGTCCCCTGGGGGGTGCTGATCGTGCCCCGGCCCCGGCCGTGCTGGATGTAACGGATCGCGTCGTACGTCGTGCGCGCCCGGCTGACCTGGAAGAAGCGTCCCTCGAGCAGCGGCTCCATCGTGGCCGCGAAGGTGAGGTCGAAGGAGATGCCCGACTCGTTGTCGTCGAGGCGAAAGCGCAGCTCTCGCAACGGCTCCACGATCTCCAGCGACAGCGGGCCGACGCCCATCGAGGCGTCGGGCAGCAGCGTCCGGGACAGCCGCAGGTTCGTCTGCCGGCCGCCGCTGGACAGGCAGACGAAGGCCTCGAAGACATCCTGGTTGGGATATTTGCCCAGCCCGAGGGTGAGCACGGTGTCTCCGGAGTGGGTGTCCTGAAAACTCACCCAGTAGCGCTCGCGCCACGACGGGTCGCTCGTCGCGACCATCGAATGCGGCAGCGAGGTCTGGTGGGTGAAGTACTCGTCGGCAGCGCTCAGGTGCATGTTCACACTTCCTCACGGTCGGCGAGGAACGCGTCGCGGACCGCCTTCTTGTCGATCTTCTCCCCTGCCAGGGTGGGCAGCGGCTCGTCGTCGATCGCCCACATGGCGGGCACCTCGAAGTAGGCGAGCGTGGCGCGGCAGTGCTCGCGCAGCTCCTCGGGGGTCACGGGGACGCCGGCTCGGTGGGTGATGGCGGCCACGAGCGTCTCGCCCAGGTCCTCATGGGGGACTCCGAAAACTGCGGCTTCCACCACCCCCGGGTGCGACAGCAGCGTCTGCTCGACATGGGCGCAGGCGATGTTCTCCCCGCCTCGGATGACGATGTCCTTGCTGCGGCCGTCGAGGAAGAGATAACCCTTCTCGTTGAGGTGCCCGAGATCTCCCGTGCGCAGCCAGCCGTCCTCGGTGACGGTTCCGTCGTCGAGACCCAGGTAGCCGCGCATCACCGTGGGCGAGCGGACCAGGATCTCCCCTGACCCGTTCTCGTCGGGGTCGCTGATGCGCAGCTCGACACAGGGGTACGGCCGCCCCACGGTTCCGGGGAACCTTTCCAGGTCGGCGTTCCCGGCCACAGTGACGAACCCGCCGGATTCGGTCATCCCCCACGTGTTGGCTAGTCCCCGCTTCTCCAGCTGGGGCAGCTTCCGCCGCATCCGGTCCAGCAGCGTGGCGGGCAAGGGGGCACCACCGAGGGGGAAGGAGCGCAGCGAGGAGAGGTCGAAGGAGTCGAAGTCGGGATGTTCGAGCACGCGCGCCGCCATCGTCGGCACGCCCCCCCAGCTCTGCACCCGCTCGTCCTGGATCAGGCCGAGGATCTCGCTCGGGTCGAACTTGCCGCGGGTCAGCACCAGCCGGCCACCGATGATGAGGTTGGTGAGGATGTTGGAGACACCACCGATGTGGAACAGCGGCGTGCACACCAACGTCACCGGGTGCGGCGCGTCGTCGTCCAGCAGGTGAGGCAGGCGGCGCGACCGCGTCAGCAGGTTGTGCTGGTTGACGATCACCGAGCGGTGCGAGAGCTCGACGGCCTTGGGGGCACCCGAGCTGCCCGAGGTGAACAAGATCAGCGCCGGCGCGTCAAGGTCCTCGGTCGGGTACGCCGAGGAACCGGCGCCGTGGCCTGTGAAGGCGGCGCGCAGGGCGGCGATGTCGTGTCCCCGGCCGTCGGCCAGCAGGTCGGGATGGTCGGTCAGCACCACAGACGGTGCGGAGAGCCCGAGCCCGTGCTCGAGCTCGTGACTGCTCCACCACCGGTTCGCGTAGACCGGCACCCCGCCCAACCACCAGGTCGCCCAGGTGGCGAGCATGAACTCCGGGGAGTTGTAGGACAGCAGCATCACCCGGTCGCCCGGCTTCACGCCGTGCTCGGCGAGGAGGCCGGCGGCGGCGGGAATCGCTCGGACGAAGTCCTCGTGCCGGATGCGGCGCTCTCCCTGGACGGCGTAGTCGCGCCCCGACCACCGGTCGGTGTCGGCGAGCATCGCCACGAGCGACTCCGGGGACCGGGCGTACAGCTTGCCCGGGTGTCCGGCGTACTCGCCGTCCACGACGTCACCGCTCCATTGCACCCCTGGCTGCTGCTCCAGCAGTGCCTGATCTAGGCGCCCGTCCATCGGCCCTCCCGCTTCTCACGGAACGCACTGACCGCCTCGAGGGCGTCCGCGCTCCGGTTGCTGAGCGCTTCCAGGTAGAAGCTCGTGTCCAGCACGTCGTGGATGCTCGCCGAGAGCACCCGATTGAGGCTGCGCTTGGTCAGCTGCACGGCCACCGGCGGCAGCGACGCCACACGGTGCGCCAGCTCGAAGCCGAGCTCGCGCGCCGCCTCGTCGTCCTCGGCCAGGTCCGACACCAGGCCGAACTCGTACGCCTGCTGCCCGGTGAGCGGCTCGCCCCACAACAGCTGTCGCTTCGCCCGCGCGAGCCCCGCGCTCAGCGGCCAGGCGACTACGCCGCCGTCGCCCGCGACCAGGCCGATGTGCACGTGCGGGTCAGACAGCAGGGTGGTTGGCGTGGCCACCACCGCGTCCGCGGTGAAGACCAGGCTGGTCGCCACGCCGAAGCTGCTGCCCTGGACGACGACGACCATCGGCTTGGGGAAGTCCGCGACCGCCCGGAAGAGCCGCCGCCCGTCGTCGACCCCTCGCAGAAGGACGTCAAGGTCGTCGTGGCCCGCGACGAGCGTGTCCATGTCCCCGCCGGCGGAGAAGTGCCGGCCCGTGGAGGTCAGCACCACGGCGCGCAACTCGCTGTCCCGGGCAAGCTCGAGCAGCACGCGCGGCAGCTCGTTGACCAGGACGTCGTCGAACGCGTTGAGCATGTCAGGACGGTTCAGGCGAAGCTCGGCGACGCGGCCGGTCCGCTCCACCCGGACGGCCTCATAGTCGGACATGCGGCGTCTCCTCAGACTCGTTCGACGATCGTGGCGGTGCCCATCCCGCCACCGGTGCACATGGTGACGAGCCCGGTGGCGAGGTCTCGACGCTCGAGCTCGTCGACCACCATCTGGAGCAGCATCGCACCGGTCGCCCCGATCGGATGGCCCAGCGCGATCGCGCCGCCGTTGACGTTGACCTTGTCCTCGTCGATGTCCAGGTCGCGGATCACCTTGAGCGGTACCGCCGCGAACGCCTCGTTGATCTCCCAGAGGTCGATGTCCTTGACGCTCATGCCCGCCTTGGCCAGCGCCGCCTCGCTCGCGGGGCCCGGCGCGGTCAGCATGATGACCGGTTCGGCTCCCGCGACGGCGGTGGACACGATCCGTGCCCGCGGGGTCAGTCCGTGCGCCCGGGCATAGTCGTCGGAGGCGACGACCAAGGCCGCCGCCCCGTCGACCACCCCGGACGAGTTGCCGGCGTGGTGGACGTGGTTGATGGCCGACACCTGTGGATACGTGGCGACTGCCATGTCGTCGTACGATCTGCCGTCCTCCCGCGGCTTGGCACCGGACCGGGCGAAGGAGGGAGGCAGGGCCGCGAGCGACTCGAGAGTCGTGCCGGCACGGGGGTGCTCGTCGGCTTCCAGGCACACGTTCCCGGCGGCGTCCATGACGGGCACGACGCTCTTGCCGAAGCGGCCCTCGGCGATCGCGGCGGCGGCCCGCTCCTGGCTCCGGACAGCGAACGCGTCGACGCTGGAGCGGTCGAAGCCCTCGAGCGTGGCGATGAGGTCGGCGGAGATGCCCTGCGGGACAAGCGGGTAACGTTCGCGCAGCTTGGCATTGTTCCCGTCCAGCGGCGCGCCGTACGTGTGCCGAGACATCGACTCCACGCCGCCGGCGACGACCAGGTCCTGCCACCCCGAACGGACCCCCATCGCGGCGAGGGTCACCGCCTGCTGCCCGCCGCCGCAGAAGCGGTTCACGGCCAGGCCGGGCACGGTGACCGGCCAGCCCGCCGCGAGGACGGCCGAGCGGGCGATGTCGTTCGCATGGTCACCAGCGTGCTCGCCGTTGCCCATGACCACGTCGTCGACCTGCGCGGGATCGATGTCGGTGCGTTCGACGAGCGCCTGGAGCAGACCGCCGAGCAGCTCCTGCGGGTGGATGCCGTGCAATGCACCGCTCGGCTTGCCCTTGCCCCGCGGAGTGCGGACGCCATCGATGATCCACGCCTCGCGCATGTGCACTCCTCACGGCCCGCTCGTCTTTTAGTCGAGTATGCGACTGTTTGCGTAACGACCTTAGCCTATCCGTGCGCCGACGCGAAAGGCGTGCAGCCCCGCGACCCAAGGACCATCCGAGCTGGAGACGACGTACTCACCGCGGGGCACTGTCCGAGCGAGCCAGGCGCCCGTCACTTGGCGCGGGAGGGGAGGCGTTCCCCCGTAGAGGACAGCGAGAACTGCCCAGGGCGGTCAAGCCCGCGGCGTGGCGTATCGGACGGAGTAATTCCTTCGCGGTATTCAGGCGCTGATGGCGGCGGGGAGTTCGGCGGTGGTGACCTTCTGCGGTTCGCTGGCGAGGTTGAGGCGGGACTTGGCCAGGAAGTCCAGGCCGAGGTAGCCGGGCGACCTTCGGTCCATTCGCCGTGCTGCTCGGCCAGGACCCCCAGCGCGACATCGACCGCGTGCTCGACGCGGCCGATCAGGCTGGCGTGCCATCACGCGGGTGTTCGAGACGCACATCCACAACAACGGTTACGTCTTCGACCGGGACGGTCGAGGCGTCGAACCGGCAGGGTGAATGTTCAGCCAGAGAGGAAGTCTCAGGCCTGCCTTGCGTATCGACTGAGCCGGACAGGGGCCTCGTACCCGGGCCCTGACGCTCCGCTGAACTGGTCGACGTTGCCCTCCGAGCGCCCTCGCGGCCACAGGCGGCTTTGCGTCACCTCGGTGTCCCGGGCTCAGTGGATGGTGACCGTGCCCGCGGCTTCGTCGACGGTCACCGTGGCTCGGTCTTTGATC
>NZ_VUKE01000036.1 GCF_009193175.1 Georgenia ruanii
CAAAACAAAACCCGCGGACACCACCACACCAGACCCTCGGCCCGGCCAGCGACGCCCACGAATCCATATGGCATCAAAAACTTGGCACACTGTTGAGTTCTCAAAGAACAGACACACACCATCAGACCCGGAAACCACGTTCCCGACCCCTCCGGGGCAACCTCTCTATTCTAACCAACCCGACCCGGCCTGTCAACCCGCCACTCTTCGCGGCAAATCTCGAAAACCCAGTCCTGATCGGCTCCCCCACCGGCAGACACGGCACCGCCGTGACCACTGAATCCGGGGGACTTCCCGCGGGACCGGCCACCGTCTCGGTGTCCGTGCCTCCCTGGCGGGACTCCGAAATACTAGGCAGACGCCGAACCGACGGTCAAACCGCCGACGCATGGCCTGCGCCACACCCCGGTGGCGGCGTTCGGGTGGTGGGGCGGCGTCGTTCCCGCCGCCGCGGCCGGCGCGCGTCCCGGAACGACGCAGCCGTTCCCGCCGCCGCGGCCGCCGGGATGACCGCACGCTCACCTGCCGGCCGGCTCGGGCGTCGACGGTCACGGGGCCGGCACAGCGCGCCGGGTCGCCTGCGGTGCGTCCTCGAGAAGGGTGTCGACGCTCTTGCCCAGCAGCGACGCGTCGAGGACGCGGATCATGTGCGCCGTCGACATGTGCAGGCCCCGCCGGCCCAGCGCATCGGTGATCTGCAGCAGGCAACCCGGGTTGGAGGTCACCAGCAGCTCGGCCCCGGTGGCGGCCACGTTGGCCGCCTTGCGGTCGCCGAGCTCACGCGCCGGGCCGGGCTGGACGAGGTTGTAGATGCCGGCGGAGCCGCAGCACAGGTCGCCCTCGGCGATCTCCTTGATGGTCAGTCCCGGGATGGCGCCCAGCAGCTGGCGCGGCTGCGACCGGACGCCCTGGGCGTGCGCGAGGTGACAGGCGTCGTGGTAGGCGATGGTCACCGGCAGCGGGTGCCGCGTCGCCACCGGCCCGAGCTCGACGAGGATCTCGGAGACGTCCCGGACCTTCTCGGCGAAGGCCCGGGCGCGCTCGGCGTAGTCGGGGTCGTCGGCGAGCAGGTGGGCGTAGTCCTTCATCGTCGAGCCGCAGCCGGCGGAGTTGACGACGATGCGCTCGACGCCGGCCTCGGTGAAGGTGTCGATCAGGGCCCGGGCGTAGCGCAGCCCCTCCTCCTCCCGCCCGGCGTGCACCGAGAGGGCGCCGCAGCAGCCCTGCGCGGGCGGGGTGACGACGTCGCAGCCCTCCATGTTGAGCACGCGGACGGTGGCGGCGTTCACGCCGGGGTAGAACTCCCGCTGGACGCAGCCCAGCAGCATCCCCACGGTCATCCGCCGCGGCCCCTTGGCCGGGCTCAGCGGCGGGATGCGGACCTGCCGCTTGACGGGCGGGGCGATGGCCTCCATCGTCGCCAGGCTCGACGAGATGCGCTCGAGCACCCTGGTCCGGCGCACCAGCCGGCTCAGCCCGCTGCGCTGGTACAGCGCCAGCGGTCCGCGCATGAGCCGCAGCCGCTCGGGATGGGGGAACAGGGCGAAGATGGCCTCGCGCAGGGCCCGGTCCGCGAAGGAGCGGTGCTGTGCCCCGCGCCGCTCGACCTGCTGGCGGGTGGCCTCGATGAGCTTGTCGTACTGCACCCCGGAGGGGCAGACGGTCACGCAGGCCATGCAGCCCAGGCACCGGTCGATGTGCTGGACCAGGGACGGGCTCATCGGCTCGCCCTCGAGGCCCTCCTTCATGAGGTAGATGCGCCCGCGCGGGGAGTCCATCTCCTCGCCCCACAGGTTGTAGGTGGGGCAGGCGGGCAGGCAGAAGCCGCAGTGCACGCAGTCGTCGATGAGGTCGCGCGAGGGCGGGTGGTGGTCGTCGAAGGCCGCGAGCGCGAGCACGTCGGGCTGGGTGGTGCCGGCCTGCTCCGGCATCGCGGCGCCCATCTGGCCCTTGGGCCGGTCGACGGCGCCCATGTCGCCCTTGGCCGCGCCCGCGGACTCCCTGGGCGTGCGGACGGCGCCGTGCTGGCCGTTCGAGGTGTCGCCGCTCATCAGATCCCTCCCACGAAGCGCCCGGGCGCGAGGTGGCGTCCGGGGTCCAACCGCTGCTTGACGGCCCGCATGAGCTCCAGCCCGCCCACCGGACCCCACACGTCCAGCCCCTCCCGCAGCGCGGCGGGCACCGACAGCACGGTGACCGTGCCCTCCCCCGGGCTCGGGGCGGCGGCGCGCAGGCCGGCCACCACGCTCGCGAGCGCGGCCGCGTCCGGCGCCGTGATCCCGGCGTGCAGCACCCCGGCCGCCGAGCCGCGCAGCGCCACGCCGGCTGCGTGCGCCTGCTCGGCCGCCCGGGCCGCGGCCAGCAGGCCGGCCACCCCGGTGAGGGTGGCGGTGGCCTTGGCGAGGACCTCGCCGCCCGGCAGGCGCGCCCACCAGGCCGGCTCCTCCCCCACCGCCCCGCCGACCAGCGCCGCGGCGTCGGCCGCCCGGGCGGCGACGGCGTCGTCGGTGCCCTCGAGCAGGACGGCGAGGGTGGCCTCGTCGGAGCCGGCGGGCCGGTCGATCTCGACGGCGGCCGGGGCGAGCTGGGAGGCGACCACGGCCCGGGCGCGCTCGGCCACCTCCGCGAGCGGGCCGGTGGACAGCACGTAGGCCCGCGCCGGGCGCATCGGGTGGAGCCGGAACGCGGCCCGCACGATCACGCCGAGCGTGCCGTAGGCACCGGTCATGAGCTTGGCGAGGTCATACCCGGCGACGTTCTTGACGACCTTGCCGCCCGAGGAGGCGATGGTGCCGTCGGCGAGGACCACGGTGGTGCCGAGGACGAGGTCGCGCAGGGCCAGGCGCTGGAGCCGCCGCACCCCGCTGACGCCGGTGGCCAGCGCGCCGCCGACCGTCGAGCCGCCCTCGAGGCGCTCGCGCGGGACGTCGGCGACCAGCTCCTGCCCGGCGCGCCCGACCTGCGCCTGCAGGTCGCGCAGCGCCAGCCCGGCCTCGGCGACGACGACGAGGTCGCCGGCCTCGTGCTCGACGAGCCGATCGAGCCCACGGGTGTCGAGCAGCAGGTCGACGCGTTCGGGCGGGCACCCCCACGCCAGGGCGGTGCCCGCGCCGCGGGCGACGGTGACCAGCCCCTGCCCGGTGGCCGTGCGCAGCAGGGCGGAGACCGCCGCGACGGACGTGGGACGGGCGACGACGGCGGCGGGGACGCCGTCGACGACGTCCTCCGGGCCGGCCTCGCGGACCTCGCCGGCCCCGTCGAGGCTCCGGGCCAGCGCGGTGAGATCGGGTGCGGTGACGGACGACATCAGAACACCTCCGCCAGCCCGGCCTCCTGCAGCGGGTGGGCGCCCTGCCGCCGCCCGGGCCGCTCGCCGCACAGCCGCGGCGTCGGGAAGACCTTCCCGGGGTTGGAGATGTTGTCGGGGTCGAAGGCGCACCGCACCGCCTGCATGGTCTCCAGGTCCTCGGCGGTGAACATCTTGGGCATGTACCGCGCCTTGTCCGCGCCCACGCCGTGCTCGCCGGTGATCGAGCCGCCGTTGGCGATGCACAGCTCGAGGATGCCGCCGGCGACGTCCTCCGCGCGCTCGGCGGCGCCCTCCTCGGCGTCGTCGAAGAGCACCAGCGGGTGCAGGTTGCCGTCCCCGGCGTGGAAGACGTTGGCCACCCGCACGTCCCGCTCCGCGGCGAGCTCGGCGATCTGGCGGAGCACCTGGGGCAGGGCGGTGCGCGGGATCACCCCGTCCTGGACGAGGTAGTCGGGGCTGATCCGCCCGACGGCGGCGAAAGCGGACTTGCGGCCCTTCCAGATCAGCGCCCGCTCGACGTCGTCGGCCGCGAGGCGCGTCTCGAAGGCGCCGTTGGCCTCGCAGTGCCGCAGCACCTCGGCGAGCTCCCCGGCGACGTCCGCCGCCGCGCCGTCGAGCTCGACGACGAGGACCGCGCCGGCGCCCGCGGGATACCCGCACGCCACCGCCTTCTCGGCGGCCTCGATGGCCAGGGCGTCCATCATCTCGATGGCGGCGGGGATGACCCCGGCGGCGATGATCGCCGACGTCGCCGCCCCGGCGTCGTCGGTCGAGCGGAAGCCGGCCAGGACGGTCTGGACGTCCTGCGGCAGCCGGGTCAGGCGCACGGTCACGGCCGTGACGATCCCCAGCGTGCCCTCGGAGCCGACCAGGGCGCCGAGCAGGTCGTAGCCGGGCGGGTCGGGCGCCTTGCCGCCGATCTCCACCCGCTCCCCCGCCGGGGTGACGAGGTCGAGCCCGACGACGTGGTTGGTGGTGAACCCGTACTTCAGGCAGTGGGCGCCGCCGGAGTTCTCCGCGACGTTGCCGCCGATGGAGCACACGGACTGGCTCGAGGGGTCCGGGGCGAAGTAGTAGCCGTCCGGCGTCGCGGCGCGGGTGAGGGCGAGATTGATGACCCCCGGGTCGACGACGGCCCGCTGGTTGGCGGCGTCGATCTCCCGGATCTGGCGCATCTGGGCCATGACGATGAGCACGCCCTCGGCGCGGGGCAGGGCACCGCCGGACAGGCCGGTGCCCGAGCCGCGGGCCACGAAGGGCACCTGCTCCGCGGCGCACGCGCGCACCGCCAGGGCGACCTCGTCGGCGTCCCGGGCGAGCACCACGAGCCCGGGCACCACCTTGTACTGGGCGAGGCCGTCGCACTCGTAGGTGCGCAGGCGCTGTCGGTCGGTGATCACCTGCGCGGGGCCCAGGGCCGCGAGCAGGGTCTCGGTGACGCGGGAGAGCGGTGACACGACGGCAACCTCCTCGTTGACCACGCCGGTGGCCGGGGCCCGGCCGGGAGGCCGAGCCCCGGGCGCGTGTCAGGACATGCGCTGGTACGCCGGGAGCGTGAGGAAGTCGGCGTACTCGTCGGCGACGGCGACCTCGAGGAACGTCTGGCGCGCCTCCTCGTAGTCCGCCGGATCGCCGGGCAGCTTGGCGATCTCCTCGTCGGCGATGCGCTCGACCAGCTCGCGCGTGACCCGGTGGCCCGTGTCAGCAAGCGTGACATCGTTGTGCAGCCACTGCCAGACCTGCGAGCGCGAGATTTCCGCCGTGGCGGCGTCCTCCATGAGGTTGAAGATGGCCACCGCGCCGAGCCCGCCGAGCCAGGCCTTGAGGTACTGGATGCCGACCGAGATGTTGTTCCGCAACCCGGCCTCGGTGACCTCGCCGGGGGTGGCGGCGACGTCGAGGAGCTGGGCGGCGGTGACGTGGACGTCCTCGCGCTTGTTCTCGATCTGGTTGGGCCGGTCGCCGAGGACGGAGGTGAAGACCTCCTTGCACAGCTCGACCATGCCGGGGTGGGCCACCCAGGAGCCGTCGAAGCCGTCGTTGGCCTCGCGGGTCTTGTCGTCGCGGACCTTGGCGAAGGCCACCTCGTTGACCGCCTCGTCCCGGCTGGGGATGAACGCGGCCATGCCACCGATGGCGTGCGCGCCGCGCTTGTGGCAGGTGCGCACGAGCAGCTCGGTGTAGGCGCGCATGAACGGCACCGTCATGGTCACGGAGTTGCGGTCGGGCAGGAGGAAGTCCTTGCCGCGGGTCCGGAAGGACTTGATGACGGAGAACATGTAGTCCCAGCGCCCGGCGTTCAGGCCCGCGGAGTGCTCGCGCAGCTCGTAGAGGATCTCCTCCATCTCGAACGCGGCCGGGTAGGTCTCGATGAGCACGGTGGCCCGGATGGTCCCGCGCGGGAGGCCGAGGAAGTCCTGGGCGAGGATGAACGCGTCGTTCCACAGCCGCGCCTCGAGGTGGGACTCCATCTTGGGCAGGTAGAAGTACGGGCCCTGGCCCTTCTCGATCTGGCGGAGCCCGGCGGTGGCGAGGTAGAGCGCGAAGTCCACCAGCGAGCCGGAGGTCGCCTCGCCGTCGACGAGGATGTGCTTCTCGGGCAGGTGCCAGCCGCGGGGGCGCACGATGATCGTGGCCAGCTCCTCGTCCGGCTTGAGCGCGTAGGTCTTGCCGCCCTCGGCGGTGAAGTCGATGGTGCGGTTGATGGCGTCGAGCAGGTTGAGCTGCCCGCCGACCACGGAGGTCCACTGCGGGGTGTTGGCGTCCTCGTGGTCGGCCAGCCAGGCCTTGGCGCCGGAGTTCAGCGCGTTGATGGTCATCTTCTTGTCGGTCGGACCGGTGATCTCCACGCGCCGGTCGACCAGGCCGGGCGCCGGCGGGGCCACCTGCCAGGAGTCGTCCTCGCGGATGTGCGCCGTCTCGGGCAGGAAGTCGAGGGTGCCGCCGTTGGCGAGGTCCTCCATGCGGTGGCGGCGGGCCTCCAGCAGCTCCAGGCGGCGGCCGCCCAGCTCGCGGTGGAGGCGGACGATCAGGTCGAGCGCGCGGGGGGTGAGGACCTCCTCGTAGCGCTCGCCCAGCTCGCCGGTGATGCTCAGCCCGTCCGGAGTCTGCACGATGGTCTCCCTTGATTTCGCGATGTGGAATTGCAGATCTTCTATGCGAAAACCCTACGTGACCTGCTTCACGACGGTCAACGGGCTCGGCGGCGCCCCGGGCGGGCGCAGGTGACCCGCCCGAGACGTCCGCCGGCACCTCAGGGTCGCTCACCCGCGCCCCCGTGTCAGCCCGTGCGGCGAACCCGGATCGCCCGGCACGCGGGGCCGCACCGTGCCGGGCGCCGGGCCGGGGTCAGGCGCCGAGGAGCGCCTCGCGCAGCTCCGCCACGTGCCCGCGCGCCTCGACGTCGTAGCGCGCCAGGCGCACGGTGCCGTCGGGCGCGACGACGACCGTGGAGCGGCGGACGCCCTCGAACGTGCGCCCGTCCAGGGTCTTCGGGCCCCACACGCCGTAGGCGTCGGCGACGGCGTGGCCGGCGTCGGAGCCGAGCGGGTAGGTGAGGTGCTGGTCGGCCGCGAAGGCCGCGAGGTCCTCGACCGGGTCCGGTGAGACGCCGACGACGGCGTAGCCGGCACCCTGGAGGGTGGCGAGGTTGTCCCGGAAGTCGCAGGCCTCGGCGGTGCAGCCGGGGGTGCCGGCCTGGGGGTAGAAGTACACGATCACGCCGGCGCGGCTGCTCGCGCGCAGCTCGGCGAGGGACACCCGGCCGCCGTCGGCGGTGGGCAGGGCGAAGTCCGGGGCCGGGTGGCCGGTGGTCAGGGCGACCATGGGGTTCTCCTGTCGGATGCCGTCTCGCATGCCGTCACGGCAGCGCGCGCTGCCAGCGCTGCTCGGCGAGCGCGCGGCCGGAGGGGGTGACCTCGCCCCACAGCCGCAGCCGGCTCAGGCCGCCGTCGGGGTAGACGTCCAGGCGCACGTGGGTGGCCTCGACCGCCTGTTCGACGAGGAGGCGGTGGCGGGTGTCGGGCACCACCGGGCGGCGGGCGACGATGTCGGTCCACGCGGCCGGGTCGTCGAGGTCGGCGGTGCGGGCATCGGCCACGGACAGCCGCACCCAGCCCGGCGCGTTGCCCACGTAGTAGCCGGTGTCGACCTCGACGTGGCGGACGATGCCGGGCAGGGCGAGGGCGAAGACGGCGAAGTCGTTGCCCTCCCCGCGCCGGCGCGCGTTCTCCCAGCCCTCCCCCATGTTCCGGGCCCGGCCGGGCAGGAGGATCTGGGCCGGCGAGGAGTAGAACGCGTCCGAGGCGCCCTCGAGCCGGCCGCCGTTCTCGGCGGCGAGGAGGTCGACCGTGCCGGCGAGGAACCGCGGGTCGGCCAGGACCTCCCCGTGCACCCGGAGCCGGGCGACGCCGCCGTCGGGGTAGATGGACAGGCGCACGTGCGTCCAGCACCGCTCGTCGGTGACGGCGTAGTAGTTCTTGGTGTCGCCCGCGCAGTCGGTCTTCGCCACGACGGTGGCCCACTCGGCCTCGGCCAGCTGGGCCGCCGTGGGGTAGTCGGGCAGGTGGGCGGCCTCGACGGAGACGAACGGCGGGTAGTTGCCGCGGAACCAGGCGGTGTCGACGACGACGCCGCGGACGATGCCCGGGGCGCCGAGGCGCACGATCGCCCAGTCGTGGCCGGGCTCGCGCCGGCGCCGGGTCTCCCAGCCGTCGTAGACCTTGCCCTTGTGACCGAAGTCGGCGGGGTCGAAGGCGGGCTCGCCGACGGTGATGAGGTTCTCCCGCTGGGCGAACAGCTCGTCGCTGGCCGACACCACGCTCGCGCCGAGGGCGCGGGAGGCCAGGTCGGTCAGGGCGGTGAAGGCGGCGCCGGCGGGGGCCGTGCTCGCGGTGGCGGCGGGGGCCGGGCTCGCGGTGGCGGCGGGCGCGCCGGCGCCGGCGGTGGGGGTGGGGGTGGGGGTGGTCGGGTCTACGTGGGTGCTCATGCCTCTCCTCGTCGCAGCAGCGTCCCGTGCGGGACGTCGGTGATCGCGCGGCCGCGCAGGAGGGTGCTCCTGACGACGCCGTTCAGGCGGCGGCCGGCGTAGGGGGTGATGGGATTCTTGTGGTGCAGGCGGGTGGGGTCGACGACGAACTCCGCCTCGGGCGCGAACACCGCCAGGTCGGCGTGCCGCCCGACGGCGATGGCGCCCTTGCGCTCCAGGCCGAGCAGCGCGGCCGGCCCGGCGGACATCCAGCGCACGACGTCGTCGAGGGGCACCCCGCGCCGGCGGGCCTCGGACCACACGGCGGCCAGGCCGAGCTGGAGGGAGGCGACCCCGCCCCAGGCCTCGCCGAAGTCGCCGGTGTCGAGGGCCTTGAGGTCGGCGGTGGAGGGCGAGTGGTCGGTGACGACGATGTCGATGGTGCCCTCCGCGAGCCCCTGCCAGAGCCGGTCGCGGTTGCCCTCGTCGCGGATCGGCGGGCAGCACTTGAAGGCGGTGGCGCCGTCGGGGATCTGCTCGGCGGCGAGGGTGAGGTAGTGCGGGCAGGTCTCGACGGTGAGCCGGACCCCCTCGGCGCGGGCGGCGGCGATCAGCGGCAGCGCGCCGGCGTCGGAGAGGTGGAGGATGTGCGCCCGGGCGCCGGTGCGGCGGGCCGCCTCGATGACGGTGGCGATGGCCGCCGCCTCCGCCCCCGCGGGGCGGGAGGCGAGGAAGTCGGCGTACCGGGGCCCGTGGGGATGGGGGGCGCCGGCGACGACCCGGGGGTCCTCGGCGTGCACGATCATGAGGGCGTCCAGGGCGGCGAGCTCGCGCAGGTCGCGCTCGAGCTCCTCCGGCTCGAGGTGGCCGAACTCGGGCACGCCGGAGTCGATGAGGAAGCACTTGAACCCGAAGACGCCGGCCTCGTGCAGCGCCCGCAGCCGCGCGGTGCTGCCCGGGACGGCGCCGCCCCAGAAGCCGACGTCGACGAAGGCGGCGGCCCGGGCGCGCTCCTGCTTGACCTCCAGCGCGGCGACGTCGGTCGTCGGCGGGACGGAGTTGAGCGGCATGTCGACGATGGTCGTCACCCCGCCCGCGGCGGCGGCGCGGGTGGCCGAGGCGAAGCCCTCCCAGTGGGTGCGGCCGGGCTCGTTGACGTGCACGTGGGAGTCGACGAGGCCGGGCAGCAGCACCTCGTCCGGGGCGAGGTCGATCGTGCGCCGGCCGGGCAGCCCGGCCCCCAGCGCGGCGACCTGGGCGATGACGCCGCCGGCGACGGCGACCTCGGCGGGCGCGAGGCCGCCGGGGAGGAGGACCCGCTCGCCGCGGAGCACGAGGTCGTGGCCCGGGCCGGGGCCGGGGGCGGTGCGGGCGGGGGCGGGAGTGGTCATCGGTGTCCTCTCGGGGCGAGATCCGCGACGATGCGGGGGGCGAGCTGCTCGAGGAGGGGCCCGGCCCGGGCGATGCTCCGGGCCGTGTCGGGCTCGAGGTCGGTGAGGGCGTGCACGGCGAGCAGGCCGGCGGCGCGCGCCTGCTCGGGGGCGAGGGCGGTGCGCCCGCAGACCGCGACGGTGCCCACGCCCAGCGCGGCGGCCGCGGCGGCCACGCCGACGGGGGCCTTGCCGTGCAGCGACTGCGCGTCCAGGCTGCCCTCGCCGGTGATCACCAGGTCGGCGCCGGCCGCCCGGCGGGCGAAGCCGGCGAGGTCGAGGACGACGTCGATCCCGGGCCGGCGCTCGGCGCCGAGGAGCAGGCAGGCGAAGCCCACTCCCCCGGCGGCGCCGGCGCCGGGGCGGCCGGCGAGCTCGCGGGCCGCGACGGGCGCGGGCGCCTCGGCGCTGCCGGCCCCGGGGGCGGGCGCGGGTGCCTTGGCGATGCCGGCCCCGGGGGCGTGCGCGGGGACGGGCGTGCGGGCCAGGGCGGCGACCCACGTCGTCAGGCCCGCCTCGAGCACGGCCACGGTGGCCGGGTCGGCGCCCTTCTGGGGGCCGTAGACGGCGGCGGCGCCGCGCGGGCCCAGGAGCGGGTTGTCGACGTCGCTGGCCAGCACGAGGCGGGCGGCGCCCAGCCCCGGGTGCAGGCCGGCGAGGTCGACGGCGACCAGGTCGCGCAGGGCGGCCCCGCCGTCGGGCAGGTCCCCGGCCTGCCCCACCAGGCGGGCGCCCAGGGCGGCGAGCATGCCGGCCCCGCCGTCGGTGCTGGCCGACCCGCCGACGCCCACCACGACCGTGGTGGCGCCGTGGCCGAGGGCGTGGGCGACGAGCTCGCCCACGCCGCGGGAGGTGGCCCGGCGGGCGGTGCCGGGGTCGGGGGCGGTGAGCATCTCCAGCCCGGACACCGCCGCCATCTCCACCACCGCCGTCGCCCCGCGCACGGCGTAGCGGGTGGCGACGGGCGCGCCGAGCGGGCCGGTGGCGCTGAGGCGGACCGCGGTGAACCCGGCGGCCAGGGCCGCCGCCACGGTGCCCTCCCCGCCGTCCGCCACGGGCAGCTCGTCGACCTCGATCTCGGGCGCGGCGGCGCGCAGGCCGGCGGCGAGGTGGGCGGCGACGTCCGCGGCGGGCAGGGACCCCTTGAACTTGTCCGGGGCGAGGAGAACCTTCATGGCGCTCAGTCCAGGTACGCGAGGGCCGTGGGGGAATCCTCCGGGCTGAGCGCGAGGTCCTCGAACTCGTTGACGCCGTCGAGCTCGACGCCCATGGCGATGTTGGTGACGCGCTCGAGGATGACCTCGACGACGACCGGCACCCGGTGCTCGGCGGCCATGGCGCGGGCCTTGGCGAAAGCGGCGGGGAGGTCCTCGGGGTCCTTGACGCGCAGCGCCTTGCAGCCCAGGGCCTCGGCGGCCTTGACGTGGTCGACGCCGTAGCCCTCGGTCTCGGCCGAGTTGATGTTCTCGAAGGCGAGGGAGACCTGGTAGTCCATGTCGAAGGCCCGCTGGGACTGGCGGATCAGGCCGAGGTAGGCGTTGTTGACCACGACGTGGACGTAGGGCAGGTGGTGCTGCGCGCCCACGGCCAGCTCCTCGAGCATGAACTGGAAGTCGTAGTCGCCCGAGAGAGCGACGACCTCCGCGTCGGGCCGGGCGGCGGCGACGCCGAGCGCGGCCGGCCCGGTCCAGCCGAGCGGGCCGGCCTGCCCGGCGTTGATCCAGTGCCGCGGCCGGAAGACGTGGAGCAGCTGCGCCCCGGCGATCTGGGACAGCCCGATGGTGGTGACGTAGACGGTGTCCCGGCCGAAGGCGCGGTTCATCTCCTCGTAGACGCGGTGCGGCTTGATGGGCACGTCGGTGAAGTGGGTCTTGCGGAGCAGCTTGCCCTTGCGCTCGGCGCAGGCGGCGACCCACGCGCTCCGGTCGGGGAGCCGGCCGGCGGCCCGGCGCTCCTGGGCGACCTCGACGGCGCGGGCGAGGAAGGCCCTGGCGTCGGAGACGATGCCGTAGTCGGGGGCGAACACGCGGCCGATCTGGGTGGGCTCGACGTCGACGTGGATGAACCGCCGGCCCCGGCGGTAGGTCTCCAGGCCGCCGGTGTGCCGGTTGGCCCACCGGTTGCCCACGCCGAGGACGGCGTCGGACTCGAGGAAGCTGGCGTTGCCGTAGCGTCGGGAGGTCTGGATGCCGACCATGCCGGCCGTCAGCGGGTGGTCGTCGGGGATGGCGCCCCAGCCCATGAGGGTGGGCACGACCGGCACCTGGAGGGTCTCGGCGAGGGTGACGAGGAGGTCCTCCGCGCCGGCGCCCACGACCCCGCCGCCGGCGATGATCAGGGGCCGCTCGGCGGCGGCGAGCATGTCGAGCGCCTTCTCCACCTGCGCCCGGGTGGCGGTGGGGTTGACCACGGGCAGCGGGGTGTAGGTGTCCGGGTCGAACTCGATCTCGGTGAGCTGGACGTCGATCGGCAGGTCGATGAGCACCGGGCCGGGGCGCCCGGACCGCATGAGCTGGAAGGCCTTCTGGAAGACGCCGGGGACCTGGGCGGCCTCGAGCACCGTCTTGGCCATCTTCGTGACGGGCGCGGCGATGGCGGCGATGTCGACGGCCTGGAAGTCCTCCTTGTCGAGCTTGGCCACCGGCGCCTGGCCGGTGAGGCACAGGATCGGCACGGAGTCGGCCCAGGCGGCGTACAGGCCGGTGATCATGTCGGTGCCCGCCGGCCCGGAGGTGCCGATGCAGACGCCGATGTTGCCCGGCGCGGCCCGGGTGTACCCGTCGGCCATGTGCGAGGCGCCCTCGACGTGCCGGGCGAGGACGTGGTGGATGCCGCCGTGGCGGCGCATGGCGTCGTAGAGCGGGTTGATGGCGGCGCCGGGCAGGCCGAAGGCCTGGGTGGCGCGCTCCTTCTCGAGGATGGCGACCGCGGCGTCGACCGCGCGCATGCGGGGCATGGTGACCTCCTACCGGGTCAGGCGTCGCGGCCGGAGAGCCGCGCGAGGGTGCGGAAGAGCGCGGAGTGGTCCAGGGAGCCGTCGCCGGCGGCCCGGGCGGCGCCCATGAGCTGGGCGACGGTGGCGCCCAGCGGGATGGTCACGCCCGCCTCGCGGGCGGCGGAGGTGACGATGCCGAGATCCTTGTGGTGCAGCTCGATGCGGAAGCCCGGCTCGAAGGACCGGTCGAGCATCTTCTGCGCCTTCTGGTCGAGGACGGCGGAGCCGGCGAGGCCGCCGCCGAGCACCCGCACCGCGGCCGTGGTGTCGACGCCGTAGGCCTCGAGGAACAGGATCGCCTCGGCGAGCAGTCCGATGTTGCCGGCCACGATGAGCTGGTTGGCGGCCTTGACGGTCTGGCCGGAGCCGGCGGGGCCGACGTGCACGATGGTCTTCCCGACGACCTCGAGGTAGGGCGTGGCGGTCTCGAAGTCCTCCGCGCCGCCGCCGACCATGATCGACAGGGCGGCGTTCTTGGCGCCGGCCTCCCCGCCCGAGACGGGCGCGTCCAGGAGACGGAAGCCGCGCTCCGTGGCCTGCCCGGCGAGCTCGGTGGTGACGTCGGGTCGGATGGTCGAGAAGTCGATGATGAGCGTGCCGGGCCGGGCGTGCGCGAGCACGCCGTCCTCGCCGGCGAGGACGTCCACGACGTCCGGGGAGTCGGGGAGCATGGTGGCCACGACGTCGGCGTCGGCGACGGCCTCCGCCACCGAGCCGGCCGCAGTGCCGCCCGCGGCGACGAGGGGCTGGGTCTTCTCGGGGCTGCGGTTGTAGCCGATGACGCGGTGGCCGGCGTTCTGCAGGTGGACGGCCATGGGGCTGCCCATGATCCCGAGGCCGATGAAGGCGATGGTGCTCATGTCAGGTCCTTGTCGTAGGTCACTCAGCGGGCGGGCACGCGGGAGCGCTGCTCGAGCGGCAGCCAGGCGAAGGGGTCCGGGGCGTCGCTCGTGTACTCCAGCGCCACCGGGCCGCCGTAGCCGCCGGCGCGCAGGTCGCCGATCCATGCCTGGAGGGGCAGCTCGCCGCTGCCCGGCGCGCCGCGACCGGGCGCGTCGGCGATCTGGACGTGGGCGATGCGCTCGCGGTAGGCGGCGATCTCGGCCGGCACGTCGGCACCGTTGACGGCGAGGTGGTAGACGTCGAGCAGCAGGCCGAGGTTCGCCTCGCCGTGCTCGGCCGCGACACGGTCGAGCACCGCCACGACGTCGGCGGAGGTCTTCAACGGGTAGGCCGGGGCGCCGGAGACCGGCTCGAGCAGGACGGTGCCCCCGATGCGGGCGACGGCGCGGGCGGCGCGGGCGAGGTTCTCGGCGCCCAGCTCGTCCTGGGCGGCCGGGTCGACGCCGTCGACGCGGTTGCCGTACAGGGCGTTGAAGGCCCGGCACCCGGTGCGCTCCCCGATGGCGGTGACGACGTCGAGGTTGGCGCGCAGCTCCTCGGAGCGCCCGGGCCAGGAGACCAGTCCGCGGTCGCCGGCGGGCATGTCGCCGGCGGCGAAGTTCAGCCCGACGAGCTGCACGCCCGCGGCCTCGACGGCTCCCACGAAGGCGTCCACCTCCGCGGCCTCCGGCGTGGCGGACGGGAAGGGCCACCAGAACTCCACGCCGGAGAAGCCGGCGGCCGCAGCGGCGGCCGGCCGCTCGAGCAGCGGCAGGTGGGTGAGCAGGATGGAGCAGTTCACCGCAAACGGCACAGACATCGGCGTCTCGCTTCCACTATCCGGAATGTTACTTCCTTGTACTGAAAGGCTAGGGACGGGGGTGGCCGGGGTCAACCCCGGCCGGGCGGGGATTGCGCCGATGGCTCACCCCCCTTGGGGAGCGCGTGGGCGCCTCGCCCGGCAGGCGCGGCGGGCTCGTCCGGCGCGAGCCGGTGCAGCAGCGCCGTCCGGGGCACTCAGACCACCGCCCCCGGGCGGCGCAGCAGGTCGCCCAGCGCGGCGGGGTCCACGCCGGCCGCGTCGAGCTCGACGGCGTCCACGGCGCCGCAGTCCAGGCCGCGGCTGAGGAACCACGCCAGCGCCCGGGCGGTGGCCGGCTCGTCCAGGACGGCGCCCTCGACCCGGCCGAGGTAGTTCCGCAGCCGGCCGGTCGCCTCCGCCAGTCCCTGGCGGTAGAAGGCGTAGGTGGCGGCGAAGCGGGTGGGCAGCTGGGCCGGGTGCAGGTCCCACCCCTGGTAGAACCCGCGCTCGAGGGACCGGCGCACCAGGCGGGCGTGCAGGGCCCAGGCGGCGCGCACCTGCTCGGGCGCGCCGACCGGCAGCACGTTGGTGGAGCCGTCCGACAGCCGCACCCCGGTGCCGGCCGCGGCGACCTGCATGACGGCCTTGGCGTGGTCGGCGGCGGGGTGCTCCATGCTCTGGTAGGCAGCGGCGATGCCGAGGGAGGCGGAGTAGTCGTAGGTGCCGTAGTGCAGGGCGCTGACGCGCCCCGCCCCCGCCTGGATCATCGTGGCCACCCCGGCGGTGCCGTCGGGGCCGACGATGGCCTGGGGTGTCTCGACCTGGACCTCGAAGCGCAGTCGGCCCGCCGACAGCCCGTGGGCACGCTCGAGCGCCGCGCACACGGTGACCATCGCCGCGACCTGCTCGACGGCGGTGACCTTGGGCAGGGTCAGCTGCAGCCCGTCGGGCACCTCGCCGCCGTCGAGGAGGGCGGCGAGGAAGAGGTCGAGGGTGCGCAGGCCGCGCGCGCGGGTGGCTGCCTCGAGGCTCTTGAAGCGGATGCCGGCGAACGGGGTGGCCGAGCCGGTGGCCAGCTCCGCGCGCAGCGCCTCGGCGGCGGCCACGGCGGCGTCGTCCTCGCCGGCGCCGTGGTCGCCGTAGCCGTCCTCGAGGTCGATGCGCAGGTCCTCGACGGGCTCGCGGTCGAGCTTGGCCAGCACCCGCTCGCCCACCGCGTCCCGCAGCGGGACCGGCACGGCCGCCGCGTCGAGGACCGCCGCGATGCCGCCGGCGGCGTCGACGGCGGCGCGGGCCTGGGCGCCCCAGTCGCGGGCCAGCCCGGCCCGGTAGCGGTCGGCGGGGACGTAGACGGTGTGCACGGGCTGCCGGGAGGTGTCCTCCCCCGGGTAGTCGCGCTCGAGGCGGGCGTCGACCGGGGCGAGGACGTCCTCGACGGCGCGGCGCGTGGCCTCGTCCAGCCCGGCCCTCATCGCCCGGCTCCCGCGACGCCGGCGTCGTCGGCGGCGACGGGCGCGACGGAGGAGGGGTCGTCCTCCGCGTCGCGCTGGGCCTGCTGGCGCACGGCCTCGGCGACGGCCTCGGCGACGCGGTGGTCGAACACACCGGGGATGACGAAGGCGCTGTTGAGCTCCTCGGCGCTGACCACCTCCGCGATCGCGACGGCCGCCACCCGCAGCATCTCGTCGGAGATGTACGAGGCCCCGGCGTCCAGCAGCCCCCGGAACAGCCCCGGAAAGGCCAGGACGTTGTTGATCTGGTTCGGGTAGTCGCTGCGCCCGGTGGCCACCACCGCCGCGGTCTCCCCCGCCTCGATCGGGTCGACCTCCGGGGTCGGGTTGGCCAGCGCGAACACGATCGCCCCCTC
>NZ_VUKE01000003.1 GCF_009193175.1 Georgenia ruanii
GCACGACCGAGGAACCCGACGTGGAAGGGCCGGCACAGACCGGCAGCCCCGCCATGCCCACGACCTCATCCCGACCCCAGCGACCGCCAGACCAACGGGCTCCGCTCAGCGTCGGTGGATCAGGGCTCAGTAGCCGGGGGCAGGGCCGAGGGGCCGTCGGCGGGTCGCGATCCGCCGACGGCCCCTTCCTCGTGCTCGGACCAACGCGTACCCGGCGACCTCGTCCGGATGCTGAGAAGTGGCGCGTCGTCCACCCGCCATCTGAGAAGCCGTTCGCCGGTGTCGGTGGCGGCTGCCAGGCTCGTGCCATGACGACGAACCCCACCCGCGCCCCCCGCGTGCGCGCCTCGGAGCTCACCGGCCGCGGCTGGCTCAACACCGGCGGCAAGGACGTCACGCTGGCGGACCTGCGCGGCAAGATCGTCATCCTCGACTTCTGGACGTTCTGCTGCATCAACTGCCTGCACGTCCTCGACGAGCTGCGCGAGCTCGAGGAGCGTCACCGCGACGAGGTCGTCATCGTCGGCGTCCACTCGCCCAAGTTCGTCCACGAGGCCGACCCCGACGCGCTCGCGGCGGCGGTCCAGCGCTACGGCGTGGCCCACCCCGTCCTCGACGACCCCCAGCTCGTCACGTGGTCGGCCTACACCGCCCGCGCCTGGCCGACCCTCGTCGTCATCGACCCCGAGGGCTACGTCGTCGCCACCATGGCGGGGGAGGGGCACGCCACAAATCTGGCGATCCTCGTCGAGGAGCTCGTCACCCAGCACGAGGCCGCCGGCACGCTGCACCGCGGCGACGGCCCCTACGTCCCGCCGGAGCCGGCCGCCACCACCCTGCGCTTCCCCGCCAAGGCGGTCGAGCTGCCCGGCGGCAACCTGCTCGTCGCCGACGCCGGCCACCACCGCCTCACCGAGCTCGCCGCCGACGGCGAGACGCTCGTGCGCACGATCGGCACCGGCGAGCGCGGCCGGGCCGACGGCGCCCCCGACGCCGCCCGCTTCAGCGAGCCCAACGGCCTGGCCCTGGTGCCGGCGGAGCTGCGCGCCACGCTCGGCTACGACGTCGTCGTCGCCGACACCGTCAACCACCTCCTGCGCGGGGTCCGGCTGGCCGACGGGCACGTCACCACGCTCGCGGGCACCGGCGAGCAGTACATGGTCGGCGGCCCGGACAACGGCACCGGCACCGCCCCCCTCGCCCTGCGCCTCAGCTCGCCCTGGGACGTCGCCTGGTCGCCCACCGCCGCCGCCTTCGTCGTCGCCATGGCCGGGAACCACACCCTCTGGGCCTTCGACCCCGTCGAGGGCGCCCTGCGACACCTGGCCGGCACGATGCACGAGGGCCTGGTGGACGGCGAGCTGCGCCCGGCCTGGTTCGCCCAGCCGTCCGGCCTGGCCGCCGACGACGGCGGGCTGTGGCTGGCCGACGCCGAGACCTCCGCGCTGCGCCGGGTGGACCTCACCGGCCGGTTCGACGGCACCGTGAGCACCGCCGTCGGCCAGGGGCTCTTCGAGTTCGGCCACCGCGACGGCCCCGGCTCCGAGGCGCTGCTGCAGCACCCGCTCGGCGTCTGCGCGCTGCCCGACGGCACCGTCGCGCTCGCGGACACCTACAACGGCGCCGTGCGGGTCTACGACCCCGCGGCCGGCGTGGTCTCCACCCTGGCCACCGGCCTCGCCGAGCCGTCCG
The DNA here is from genome assembly GCF_009193175.1 of Georgenia ruanii. Classification (GTDB taxonomy): domain Bacteria; phylum Actinomycetota; class Actinomycetes; order Actinomycetales; family Actinomycetaceae; genus Georgenia; species Georgenia ruanii. The sequence goes on from NZ_VUKE01000003.1 coordinate 1,693, forward strand.
GGCTGCTCGTCGTCGACGGCGGCACCCACCTCCTCGTCGTCGAGTCCGCCGCCCACCGCCTCACCCGGCTGCCCCTGGGCCAGGCGGGCCGTCGGCACGACGGCGCCGCGCACCGCACCCGCCGGCCGGTCACCGAGGTCGCGCCCACCTTCGCGCTGCGGGTGGTGTTCACCCCCGCCTCCGGCCAGAAGCTCGACGACCGGTTCGGGCCGTCCACCCAGCTCGACGTCGCCGCCTCCCGGCCCGGCGTCCTGCTCGACGGCGCCGGCTCGGGCACCGAGCTCGAGCGCGTCGTCACCCTCGCGGCCGACCCGGCCCAGGACGGCACCGAGACCGTCGTCCTGTCCGTCACCGCCAAGGCGGCCTCCTGCGACGCCGACCCGGCCGTGGAGTTCCCCGCGTGCCACCTGGCCTCACAGGACTGGGGCATCCCGGTGCGGGTGGTCGAGGGCGGCCCCACCGAGCTGGTGCTGCCGCTGCACGGCTGAGTCGGGCGGCGGCCCGGCCCAACACGCCCAGGGCGCGCGGAGACTTTCCCCACAGTCTTGTCCACAATCAGTGCATAACCGACGCGTGGGCCGGTCGGTACGCCCGGCCCCGGTCAGCGGCCCCGAGCCTCGGCGAGGTCAGGCGACGAGCACCGCGCCGAGCGGCACGGGGAAGCTGGCGAGCAGGGCGTCGACCGAGCCGGCGACGTCGAGGGTCTCGTCCGCGATGACCGCCTCGATGAGCCCGTAGGAGGCGAACCCCAGGGCGAGCCCGAGCGCGCGCTCGTCCATCCTGGGCACGTGGCCCTCAGCCGTCGCCGCCGCGACCGCCTCCTGGGCGCGGGCCGTGAGGAGGTTGCACACCGTCCGCATGAGGACGGGGTCGCCGCTCGCCGTGAGGAGGTAGCGGTAGGTCTGCCGGTTCTCGGCCACCCGCGCGAGCGTCGCCTTGAGCCAGGCGGCGTAGCCGACGTCCGGCGGGTCGGCGCCCTCCAGGAGGTCCGTCAGGAGGGACAGGGCCAGGCCGGAGACCGTGTCGAAGTGCTTGTAGAACGTCGTCCGGTGGACGCCGGCGGCGCGGCAGAGCGACGTGACGTCGATGTGCGCGGGCGACGTCGTGCGTGCCAGGGAGGCCAGCGCGCGCTGGAGCGACGAGACCGTCCGCTGGGATCGCGGGTCGCGAGGGCGGGTAAGGGTCTCCACGCAACCCAATAATGGCGTTCATTTTTGAAAAGGCAATGGTTTCGCCCCGTTTTGGCAGGAGGCTGCCAGGTGGGCTGGGAAGCACGATAGATACTGGAGACCGTCCGGTGGGGCTACAGAGTGGCAAGCCAAGTAGACCCCACTTGTCCGTAACCTTTTTTCAGACCGTGCGGCCCCGTACTGTACGTGCTATGACCCCCCTCCCGTCGCCGACGCGTGCCGTGAGGCCCAAGCAGCTCGTGGCCCTCCTGCTCGCCTTCGTCATGACCGCCGCGACGGGCGGCGTGCTCGTCGCCGGTCTCGTCATGCCGGCCGTCGGCGCCGTCGGCACCGTGGCCACCGCCTCGAGCGACCTGTTCGAGGACCTCCCCGGCGAGCTCGCCATCCCCCAGCCGTCGCAGCAGAGCGTCATGCTCGCCGCCGACGGCTCGCCGATGGCGACGTTCTACCTGGAGAACCGCATCGTCGTCGGGCTGGACCAGATCTCCGAGCACGTGCAGCACGCGGTGGTGGCGGTCGAGGACCGCCGCTTCTACAACCACAAGGGCATCGACCCCGAGGGCATGCTCCGCGCGGCGGCGAACAACGTGGCGGGCGGCCAGCTCGAGGGCGCGTCGACGCTGACCCAGCAGTACGTCAAGAACGTGCTCATCGAGGCCGGTCGGGTCAGCGGGGACGACGAGGCGATCAAGACCGCGACCGAGACGTCCTTGGGCCGCAAGCTGCGCGAGGCGCGCCTCGCCGTCGGCCTCGAGGAGCAGGTCGGCAAGGACGACATCCTCGAGGGCTATCTCAACATCGCCCAGTTCGGCCCGTCCGTCTGGGGCGTGGAGGCCGGCGCCCGGCACTACTTCAACAAGTCCGCGGCCGACCTGGGCATCGGCGAGTCGGCCCTGCTCGCCGGCATCACGCAGTCCCCGGCCCGGCACGATCCCGTGGCCCACCCCGACAACGCCGAGCGCCGCCGCAACGAGGTCCTGCGCGACATGCTCCGCGAGGAGTACATCACCCAGGAGGAGTACGACGAGGCGGTGGCCGTCCCGGTCCCGGACATGCTCGACGTGCAGAACACCCCCAACGGGTGCGACGCCGCCGGCATCGCGGCGTACTTCTGTGAGTACGTCGTCAAGGACCTGATGAACAACGAGAGCTGGGGCAAGGACCGGGCCGAGCGCTCCCAGATGCTCATGCGCGGCGGCCTGACCATCCACACCACCCTCGACCTCGCCAAGCAGCAGACCGCCTACGACTCCGTCGTGGCCTCCGTGCCGGTCAACGACCCGTCCGGCATCAAGATGGCGATGTCCTCGGTCGAGCCGGGCACCGGCAAGATCGTCGCGATGGTGCAGAACACCAACTACGGCGAGGCCAGCGAGGCCGACCCCTCGGCCATGCAGCTCAACCTCAACGTGGGCACCTCGCACGGCGGCGGGCGGGGCTTCCAGTCCGGGTCGAGCTTCAAGGTGTTCACCCTCATCGAGTGGCTCGAGACCGGGCACTCCCTCGGGGACCTGGTCTCGGCGACGAAGAAGACCTACCCACGCGCGTCGTGGAACATCTCCTGCGCGCCCGAGTACAAGGCGGACTACAACAACGCCACCAACCTCGAGGGCATCCCCACCTCCTCGAAGATGTCCGTGCTGGACGCGACGCGCCAGTCCATCAACCTCACGTTCCTGGACATGGCGAACCAGATGGACATGTGCGACATCGTCGGCAACGCCGCCAGCATGGGCCTCAAGCAGGGCAACGGCGAGCCCCTCATGCCCAACCCGGCGGCGGTGCTGGGCACCAACACCGTCACCCCGCTCGACCAGGCGAACGCCTTCGCCACGCTCGCGGCGGGGGGGACCTACTGCACCCCGGTGGCCGTCACCAAGGTCACCGACCGGGCCGGCAACGACGTGCCCGTCCCGCCGTCCAGCTGCACCAAGGTGCTCGAGCCCGAGGTCGTCAACGGTGTGAACTACGCCCTCCAGCAGGTCGTCTCCGCCCGGGGCACAGGCAAGAACGCCGTGCTGCCGGGCCGGCCCGCCGCCGGCAAGACCGGCACGGCCAACGACGAGACGCACGCCTGGTTCGTCGGCTACACGCCCCAGCTGGCGGGCGCCGTGTGGATGGGGCACTCGCAGGGCGACAAGTCGATGATGTACACGACCATCAACGGCCGGTACAACACGTGGGTCTTCGGCGGCTCGTACCCGGCGCAGACCTGGCAGCGGTACATGACCCGGGCCCTCGACGGCGTGCCGGTGGAGCGGTTCGCGCAGCCGGGCTCGCGTCAGCTCTACGGCGACCGCGTGGCGCTGCCCGCCGTCGTCGGCCGCTCGGTGGACGAGGCACGGGCCATCCTGCGCGACCACGGCTTCGACGTCACCGTCGCCGACCCGGTGGCCTCGACGTGGCCTCCCGGCACGGTGGCCGAGACGGATCCGGGCCCGGGGGTGCGGGCCCGGCCCGGCTCGACGGTCGCGCTGGTGCCGAGCTCCGGCCCGGCCCCCGCCCCGGCGGAGCCCTCGCCGGCGGCGCCGCCGCCCGCGGAGGCCGCTCCCGCCGCCCCGCCCAACCCCGCGTAACGGCCTCCCCGCCGCCCTGCGGGCGGTGCTGCGCAGGAGGATGATGCGAAGCGTCGAGCGGTCGCTGGCGAAGAAGGCGAGCCGATGGACGCCGAGGTGGACGTGCCCGCGCTCGTCGCGCCGCCGCCGAGGTGCCCGCGCTGGGCTGCGTCGTCGACGTCGACGACCCGGCCTCCCTGCCGCCGGGACGTGCCCGCCCGCCTCGCCGCCGCGCCCGCCGCCGAGCGGCGCCTGGTCGCCGTCCCCGCGTGAAGGGGGGCACCGATGCGCGACACCCCCGACCGCCCGGCGCCTGCGCAGGGTCCGGCGCCGGCTCGGCGCGGGGCGGGCGCGGTGACGGCCCCCGACCCGCCGGATACGCTCGTGGGACGACCGCTGGAGGTGTGACGTGCGCATCGCCCTGTTCGCCACCTGCCTGAACGAGGCGCTGTTCCCGCAGGCCCCGGCGGCCACCGCCCGGCTGCTCGAGCGGCTGGGCCACGAGGTCGACTTCCCCGCCGGGCAGGCCTGCTGCGGGCAGATGCACGTCAACACCGGCTACTTCCGCCAGGCGGTGCCGGTCATCCGCAACCACGTGACGGCCTTCGCGCCGGTGCTGGACGGCGCGTGGGACGCGATCGTCGCGCCGTCGGGCTCGTGCGTGGGCTCGGTGCGCCACCAGCAGGCCATGGTCGCCGACCGGGAGGGCGAGCGGACGCTGGCCCGGGACGCGGCCCTCGTGGCCGAGCGCACCTACGAGCTCTCCGAGCTGCTCGTCGACGTCCTCGGCGTCACCGACGTCGGCGCGTGGTTCCCGCACCGGGTCACCTACCACCCCACCTGCCACTCGCTGCGCCTGCTCAAGGTCGGCGACCGGCCGCTGCGGCTGCTGCGCGCGGTGGCGGGGATCGACCTCGCCGAGCTGCCCCAGGCGGCCTCGTGCTGCGGGTTCGGCGGCACCTTCTCCCTGAAGAACGCCGAGACCTCCACCGCGATGGTCACCGAGAAGGTCCGCAACGTCCTCGCCACCGGCGCGGAGGTGCTCGCCGCCGGGGACTACTCGTGCCTGATGAACATCGCCGGGGCGCTCTCGCGCGGGGGCACCGGGGTGCACGTGGCCCACCTGGCGGAGATCCTCGCCGCCACCCGCGAGGAGCCGTGGGCCCCCACCGTGCTGCCCGTGGACCGGCCCGGCGCCGCCCGCCCGCCCGGATCCGCCGGCCCGCCCGGCCCGCACGGCCCGGCCGGTTCGGCCGCACCGGGGGAGCGGGCCGGCACGACGGCGGCGACCGCCACCCCGGCGCCGCAGAACCGCCCGGAGGCAAACCGATGAGCACCACGTTCCTCGGCATGCCCGAGGTCCGGCCCCTGCCGCCCCACCACCCCGAGGACCCGCTGCGGTGGGGCCCGACCTTCCCGGAGGCGGCCCACGAGACCCTGGGCGACGCCCAGATGCGGGCCAACCTCGGCCACGCCACCCGCACCATCCGCGACAAGCGGCTGCGGGTGACGGCCGAGCTGCCCGACTGGGAGAAGCTCCGCGCGGCCGGGGCGGCCATCAAGGACGAGGCGCTGGCCCGCCTGCCCGAGCTGCTCACCGAGCTCGAGGCCCAGGTCACCGCGCGCGGCGGCGTCGTGCACTGGGCCCGCGACGCCGCCGAGGCCAACCGCATCGTCACCGACCTCGTCCGGGCGACCGGGCAGGACGAGGTCGTCAAGGTCAAGTCCATGGCCACCCAGGAGATCGGCCTCAACGAGCACCTCGAGGCCGCCGGCATCCGCGCCACCGAGACCGACCTGGCCGAGCTCATCGTCCAGCTCGCCGGCGACATGCCCTCCCACGTCCTCGTGCCGGCCATCCACCGCAACCGCGAGGAGATCCGCGCGATCTTCCTCGAGCGCATGGGCGACGCCCCCGCGGGCCTGACGGCGCAGCCGCGCGAGCTGGCCATGGCCGCCCGGGCGCACCTGCGGGCGCGGTTCCTCGCCGCCGAGGTGGCGATCTCCGGGGCGAACTTCGCCGTCGCCGAGACCGGCACCGTGGCGGTGTTCGAGTCCGAGGGCAACGGCCGGATGTGCCTGACCCTGCCGCGCACCCTCATCACCGTCATGGGCGTCGAGAAGGTGCTGCCGCGCTTCCGCGACCTGGAGGTCTTCACCCAGCTGCTGCCACGCTCGTCCACCGGCGAGCGGATGAACCCCTACACCTCCATGTGGACCGGCGTCACCCCGGGCGACGGCCCCCAGGAGTTCCACCTGGTCCTGCTCGACAACGGGCGCACCAAGGCGCTCGCGGACGAGGTGGGCCGCCAGGCGCTGCGCTGCATCCGCTGCTCGGCGTGCATGAACGTCTGCCCGGTCTACGAGCACACAGGCGGGCACGCCTACGGGTCGGTCTACCCCGGTCCGATCGGCGCCATCCTCACCCCGCTGCTGCGCGGCACCGGCACCGGCCCGGGCCCGCTGGACCCGCACGACCCCACCGCGACCCTGCCCTACGCCTCCTCCCTGTGCGGGGCCTGCTTCGAGGCCTGCCCGGTCAAGATCGACATCCCCGCGGTGCTCGTGCACCTGCGCAACCGGGTCACCGAGGCCCAGCAGCGCCGCGCGCTGCCCACCGGGTGGGAGGCCGCCATGGGCGCCGCCTCGGCGGTGATGTCCTCCGGCCGCCGCTTCGGCGCCGCGGCGGCCGCCGCCCGCGCCGGCCGGCTGCTCGCGCGGGACGAGCGGATCGGGCGGCTGCCCTTCCCCGCCTCGCTGTGGACGGACAGCCGCGACCTGCCCGCCCCACCGCCCGAGAGCTTCCGCACCTGGTGGGCCCGCCAGCGCGGCGAGGAGGGGGTGGGATCATGACCGGCGCCCGCGAGGCCGTGCTCGCCCGCCTCCGCGACGCCCTCGGCCGCACCCCGCACGCCGCGCCGCCGCCCGTGCCGCGCGAGTACCGCACCCGCTCCGACGTCGCCCCCGGCTCGGCGGAGGCGCTGGCGCTGCTCGTCGACCGGCTGGAGGACTACAAGGCCCGGGTGCACCGGTGCACCCCCGCCGAGCTGCCCACCGCCCTGGCCGACCTGCTCGCCGGCGCCGGGTCCGTCGTCGTCCCGCCCGCCCTGCCCGAGGGGTGGCTCGCCGCCCTGCCCGCCGGCGTCGAGGTGCGCATCGACGCCCCCGGCGCCCGGCTGTCGAACGCCGACCTCGACGGCGCCGGGGCGGTCCTCACCGGCGCGCGCGTCGCGATCGCGGAGACCGGCACCATCGTGCTCGACGCCGAGCCGGACCAGGGCCGGCGCGCCATCACGCTGGTCCCGGACCGGCACGTGTGCGTGGTGACCGCCGGGCAGGTCGTGGCGACGGTGCCGGAGGCGGTGGCCGTGCTCGACGCGCACCCCGCCCGGCCGCTGACGTGGATCGCCGGCCCGTCCGCCACCAGCGACATCGAGCTCGAGCGTGTCGAGGGCGTGCACGGGCCCCGCACCCTCGACGTCGTCCTGGTGCGATGACAGGGCGCCCGCCGGTCACGCGCGGCGCTGCCACACCGCTCCGGCGGCCAGCCCGGCGGTGATGAGGTGCCGGACGGCGACCACCAGCGCCGTCGTGAGCAGGCTCGACCAGCCCGGCTCGGCCGCGAGCCGGAGCAGGCCGGCGGCGAGGAGGAAGTCGAGCAGCACCCCGATCGCCGCGCGCACCCCGACGACGAGCACCGCCCCGGCGGCGACGACCAGGCCCGCGGCGACGGCCGCGAGAGCCAGGGTGCTCAGCACGGCGCTCACGGCGGGGCCGGCGGGGGCGCGGTCGGCGGCGCGGCGGGTGGGGGAGCGCCGCTCGCGGCGGGCTCGCCCTCGAGCTGGCGCCGCTCCTCGGCGATCTCCTTGGCCAGGAAGTAGTTCAGCCCGGTGCGGATGGCGGCGATGGCGGCCAGCTGCCCGATCTCGGCAAAGCTCGGCGCGACGGCGGTCCGCAGCACGTCGCTCGCGAGCTGGAACTCCAGGCCGAGGGCGAGGAAGCGCCCGAGGAGGAGCCGCACGCGGACGAACCCGCGGGTGTCGCGCTGGGCCAGCGCCCTGACGAAGAGCGCGAAGGCGATGGCCGCTCCGACGGTGATCACGGCGGCCCCCGCGGCCTCCACGAGGCGCACGAGCACGGCCACGACGCGACCCAGCAGCTCTTCGGTCATCGATCGTCACCTCCCGGGCAGGGCCTCAACGTCGTGGGTGGCGCCAGGCGCCGCAACTTGGGCTGCCGAGGTCCTCGCGGCACGCCGGCACACCGGCACACCGGCACACCGGCACGCCGGCGGGCGGGTGGACGGGTGGGCGCTCGTGGGGCGCGAGGATGCACGGATGACGTACGACATCGACGACGACCCCGCCCGGCTCGACCTCGACACGATCTGGGCGTTCCTGTCCGCCGAGGCGTACTGGAACCGCTGGCGCACCCGCGCCGACGTCGAGGAGCAGGTCCGCACGGCCTGGCGGGTGGTCGGCGCCTACGCGCCGGACGGGGAGCTGGTGGGCTTCGCCCGGGCGGTGTCCGACGGCGTCGCCTTCGCCTACCTCGCCGACGTCTTCATCCTGCCGGCGCACCGCGGGCACGGGCTCGGCAAGCGGCTGGTCGCGGCGATGATCGACGAGGGGCCGGGGGCCCACTTCCGCTGGACGCTGTTCACCGGCGACGCGCACGGGCTGTACGAGCAGTTCGGCTTCGCGGCACCGGACGCCACCGCGATGGTCCGCCCGGCGCGGCCGGACGTCTCGGCGATCGGCGCGGCCGGGCCGGCTACCTGATGCCGCGCACGCGCATCAGGGCGCGGTGCCGGACGGCGCGGGCGTGCTCGCCGCGGCGCTCGCAGAGCTCGTCGTAGGGGACGCCGCCCCGCAGCACCCGCGCGAGCTGGGCCCAGCGGCGTTCCTCGTCTGCCTCGGCGGCGGCGTAGCCCGCGCACCAGCCCTCGCACCGGCCGATCTCGAAGTAGGCCTCGGCGATCGTGCGGGTCGCCGGGGTGAGCTCGGCGAGCGTAGGGACATGGTCGTATCGCACGGCGGCTCCCGGCGAGCGCGGGCGTGAGCGGCGTGAACGAAACCCATGATATCGCACATGCGTTCGAATCGTCGTGCGGTGCGCCTCGCCTGGGTCACGCCGCTCCTGCTCGCCGTCGGACACCCCGTCGCCCGCGCCGTCGGACACCCCGTCGCCCGCGCCGTCGGACACCCCGTCACCGCGGCGGAACGAGGGCAACGCGCCGCTACGACGTCTTCAGGTCGGCGGCGAGCTGGTCGGCTTCCATGTCGGTGGCCTTCGAGATGATCCGGTTGGCGGCCTTGATGTTCGCCGCGATCTGGTCGGCCATGTTGGTGGCGTAGACGGCGATCAGCCCAGCGGTGCCGGCGTCCAGGGCCTCGCCGAGCTCCTTGAGGTCGTCGCGGGACATGCCGCCGGTGGCATGCCCGGTCACCGCGCCGATGGCCGTCCCCGCACCCCCGGCGGTGGCGAGCCCGATGCCGACGGGTGGGAACAGCGCCGCGGCCACGCCGACGGCCAGGCCCCAGCCCAGTCCGACCGCTGCCCCGTGCCGGGTGGGCTGCTCGTGCTTCTTGACGATGTGGACCTTGCCGTCGGCGTCCTTCGAGATGACGGCGGCATCGAAGTCGTGGGATGTCTTCACCGCCTTGTACAGCTCCTTGACCGCCTCGTAGTCGGCCACCGCGGCGTCGACGTCGTCGTACGCGGCCGCGATCACGTACAGGGTGTCCTCATCCTGCTTGGCCATGAAGAGCCCCTCTCAGTCCGCTGTGAGACAGCCACGTTCGCCCATGCAGGCTCCGCGGCCTTCATCCGCCGCGGACGAAGTCGTCGTGCCGGGCAGGACGTCGCAGCCGCGGGCGCTAGGGCCGTGGAGGCTCCGGGTCGTCGACGCCCAGCACGAGCGCCGCCGACGTCGCCATGACGACGGCGAGCACCAGTCCGAGCGCGGGGTAGCCGGCGCCGGAGATCACCGCTCCGCCGACGACGGCGCCGACGAGGTAGCCGGTCTGCGTGGCGCCGGTGCGCGCCGTCATCATCGCCGCGGGCTGGGCGGGCAGCTGGTCGAGCCCCAGGGAGGCGGACACTGGCGTGCGGATCCCGGCAGCCAGGCCCAGGAGGCAGAAGAGCGCCACGGCCACCGGCGCCGAGCGGGCGACGGCGAGCATCATCGGCAGGAGGACGGCCATGATCAGCGCCGCCGTGGCGACCAGCCGGCGCCGCGGCACGCGGCGGGACAGGCGCCCGGAGCGGACCGAGGCCAGGAGGTAGGCGCCGGCGCCGCCGGCGAGCAGCCAGCCGGCCAGGGACTCGCGCACCCCCAGGCGCTGGACGAAGAAGGCGCCCGCGAAGGTGAGCAGCGACGTCCAGGCGGCGTACCCGGCCACCTCGGCGACGATCCAGCGGCGGGCGACCCCCACCCGGAGCGGGGCCAGGGCGGCCCCCGCGCGCGCCGACGGGGCCGGCCGGGCCGCGGGCGCGGCCACCAGCGCGGCGACCGCCAGCGCCGCCGGCAGCGCCTCCGCGGCCCGCCACGACCAGGCCTCCGTCAGCACCCCGGCCGCCGGCGTGACGAGGATCCACGCCAGCGCGTTGGAGCCGGCGACGTAACCCGTCGCCCACGGGCGCCGGTCGGCGTCGAACGCCGCCAGGCCGGCGAAGCCGCCGGAGAGCAGGAGGGCGAAGGCGAGGCCGACGAGGACGTGCGCGGCGAGGAACGTCGCCGTGGACCCGGCCGCGGCCACCGCACCGGAGGCCAGGACGGCCAGAACGGACCCGGCGACGAGCAGCCGACGCACCGACAGCAGGCCCGGCCGGGTGCCGAGCAGCAGCGAGACCGCGACGGAGACCGCGGCGGTGACCGACCGGGCCTGACCGGCGGCCCCGACCGTCGTCCCCAGCTCGGCCCCGACGGCGACCACGGTGGGGGCCAGGACCACGAGCAGGGCCTGGGAGGTCATCGTCGCGAGCACCAGCGGGAGGACCTTCGCTGCGGAGCTCGTCATGTCCCGCTCCCTGCCGTCCGCGCCCGTAGCCCCGGCCCCAGCCCCGGGGCGGCCGGGGCTACGGCCGCGTGCCGGGCCCGGTCACCACTGGGTCGGGGAGCCGGCCACCCGCAGGCGCTCCGGCACCCGGTCGCGCTCGTAGGTGATGTCGGTGTACCCGTGCGGCGTCGGCCGGCCGTCCGGGCCGAGGTTGACGAACACCATCTTCTCGATGGTGAGGATGCTCTGCCGGGTGAACAGGTTGCGCACCTCGGCGCGCATGGTCATCGACGTGCGGCCGAACGCCGTCGCCCGCAGGCCCATCTCGACGACGTCCCCCTGCTGGGCAGAGCTGACGAAGTTGATCTCCGAGATGAACTTCGTGACCACCCGCTCGTTGCCGAGCTGGATCATCACGTAGATCGCCGCCTCCTCGTCGATCCAGCGCAGGAGGCTGCCGCCGAACAACGTGCCGTTGGCGTTGAGGTCCTCGGGCTTGATCCACTTGCGGGTGCGGAAGGTGATCTCGTCGTCGTCGGGGGTCATGGGCCCAGGGTAGGGCGACCCTCCGACCCGAGCCCGGGCACGGCGCCGGCCCCTCCCGCGTCTCGGCGCCGTCACCGTGCCATGCTGAGCACGAGACCGACGCAGACGCCGGGAGCTCCGACGACACGGACCGCGCCGCCCACGGACCGCTCCGCCGGCGTCGGCGAGGAAGGGGCACGCTCATGGCCGTCGTGGACAACGTCATCTACGTCAACGGCTCCCGCGCGGCGAGCCCTGCCAGCCTCGAGGAGACCTTCGACCTGCGCGACGAGACCGGGGGCATGGCCTGGGTCGGCCTGTACCGGCCCGCCCCCGAGGAGGTCCACGCGGTCGCCCAGGAGTTCCACCTGCACCCGCTCGCCGAGGAGGACACCTACAAGGCGCACCAGCGCCCCAAGCTCGAGCGGTACGGGCACACCCTCTTCGTCGTGCTGCACCCCGCGCGCTACATGGACGTCGCGGAGAAGGTGGAGTTCGGCGAGCTGCACGTGTTCATCGGCCCCGGGTTCGTCGTCACCGTCCGGCACGCCGAGTCGCCGAACCTGGCGCAGGTGCGGCGCCGCATGGAGGGCGCCCCGGACACGCTCCGCCTCGGCCCGGAGGCGGTGCTCTACGCCATCTTCGACCAGGTGGTCGACGAGTACGCCCCGGTGGTGGCCGGCCTGGAGAACGACATCGACGAGATCGAGGACCAGCTCTTCGAGCGCGACCAGTCCGTCTCGCGCCGCATCTACGAGCTCACCCGCGAGGTCATCGCCTTCCAGCGGGCCACCCACCCGCTCGTCCAGATGCTCAAGCACCTCGAGCAGGGGTTCGACATCTTCGGCGTCGACGTCGAGCTGCGGCACAAGCTCCGGGACGTCTACGACCACACCCTGCGCATCGTCGAGCGGGCCGACTCCTTCCGGGCGCTGCTCCAGAACGCCCTCACGGTGAACTCCACCCTCGTGGCCCAGCGGCAGAACGACGAGATGCGCCGGCTCACCGAGGCCAGCTACCAGCAGAGCGAGGAGGTCAAGCGCATCTCCTCCTGGGCGGCGATCCTCTTCGCCCCGACCCTGGTGGGCACGATCTACGGGATGAACTTCCACAACATGCCCGAGCTGGGCTGGTACTACGGCTACCCGGCCGCGCTGGTGGCGATGGTGATCATGGGCGTCGTGCTGTGGGTCGTGTTCAAGCGGCACCACTGGTTGTAGCGCAGACCTCGAGGTCGGTCAGCCGAGGCCGAGCACCCGGCGGGCGTTGTCCCGGTAGACCGCGCGCAGCACCTCCCCGGGCAGGTGGACGCCGGAGATCGTCCAGCGTCCCTGAGGCGGAACGGCGCAGCCGGGCGCGTAGTCGAAGGCCTCGTCGGCCGTCTCGAGGAAGCGCAGGTGCACCTCGAGCTGCTCCGCGGTCAGCGGGTAGGCGTCGGTGCCGAAGAGCACGCGATCCGGGTGGTCGAGGACGAGCCGGCGGAACCGCCGCGGCTGCCGACCGAGCTCGGCCAGCCGCCCGGCGATGTCGACCACGAGGTTCGGCGCGGCGTCCAGCAGCCGCTCGACGTGATCGAGGTCCTCGGCGACGCAGCCGACGTGCGCGCCGATGTAGCGCGTCCCCGGGGTTGCGGTGACGAGCGCCTGGAGGGCCTCGAGGAGGCGCTCGAACGTGGGGAACCGGTCGCGGTCCGCGAACGACCACTCGGGGACGGCGAGCAGCTCGTCGAGTCGCTCGTTGTGCTCGTCCACCGGGTCGAAGAACGCCTTGGGGTCGGCGACGTGGATGAGCACGGGTAGGCCGAGCTCACCCGCGAGCGCGAGGGTCCGGACCACCCGGGGGTCGTCGGGCAGGACGAGGGCGCCCGTCTCGTCCCGCACGTGGAGACCGAGGTCCTTCCACACCTTGACGCCGCGTGCCCCGCGACGGGCGCTGTCGCGCAGCTGCTCCTGGGCGCGCCGCTCACCGTCGGGCTGGGCCAGCAGGGCCCACTCGACCTGGCAGAAGGTCAGGAACCGGCCGGGGTGCGCCCGGTCGTAGCGGTCCAGGTTGGCCTCGAGCTCCCCGCCCCAGAGGCCGTCGAGGTTGACGACGGTCTCCACCCCCGCGGCGTCCATGGTGGCCAGCAGGGCGTCCACGTCGGGCGTGCACCACTGACCGTCGGTGAGCCAGCGGCCCAGGTGGTTGTGCACGTCGATGGCCGGCACCGCGGCGCGGCCGACCGTGGTGGTGGTCGCGGCGAGCCGGCTCCGCGGTGCCCAGTCGGCGACGCGGAGATCGGACGGCAGCCGGCCACGGGTGCGTTCACCGGACCCGGCCGGTGCCGGTGCGGACGTCGTCGGCCGCGGATGTGCGGGCTGCGGCCGGGGAGAGGGGGGCGGCTGGGACATGGCTCGAAGAATGGCCGCTGCCGATGCGGATCGGTACGCCACCCACGCAAGTGCGCATTCATACTGCTCACTTCCTTCAGTTTCGCTGACTTTCGTGCAATTGCTGAGCAATATGAGCGCATCAGAAAACGTTCTGGCCTCGGCCTGATCCTCGATCGAAGGATGCGATGTGAGCAGCCTCACCACCCGTGAGATCCATAGCCAGCCCGATGTGTGGGCTCGGGCGCTGGCCGAGCCCGTGATCGGAGCGTTGCTCGGCGCCGCGGGCGAACGTGTGCTCATCCTCGGGTGCGGGACGAGCGCCTTCGTCGCCGAGTCCGTCGCCGCGCTGCGCGAGAGCGCGGGCCTCGGCATGACCGCCGGCACCTACGCGTCCGAGTGGCGGCCGGGCCGCGAGTACGACCGGGTCGTCGTCATCAGCCGCTCGGGGACGACGACCGAGGTGCTCGATGCCCTCCGGCGCGTCCCCGCCGGTGTGACCACGGCCGCGATCGTCGGGGTCCCCGGGAGCCCGGTTGCCGCCGCTGTCGACGAGGTGCTTGCGCTCGACTACGCCGACGAGAAGTCGGTCGTCCAGACGCGCTTCCCGACGTCGGTCATCGCCGCCGCCCGCGCGGCGTTCGGCGAAGACATGAGCCACCTTGTCGAGGAAGGGCGCACCGCCCTCGCCGCGCCGCTGCCGGTGACGGCCGACGCCTTCCAGCACTTCGTCTTCCTCGGCTCGTCGTGGACCTACGGCCTCGCACAGGAGGCAGCGCTCAAGATCCGTGAGGCCGCGCAGGCGTGGTCCGAGTCCTATCCCGCCCTCGACTACCGGCACGGTCCCATTGCCGTCGCTGGTCAGCAGTCCCTGGTGATGGTTCTGGGGGCGTACGACGCGGGGCTCGCGGCCGACATCGAGCGGACGGGGGCGACGGTGCTGCACCTCGATGTCGACCCGCTGGTCCAGCTCGCCCAGGCCCAGCGGCTCGCGGTGAACCTCGCAGAGAGCCGCGGACTGACACCGGACACCCCCCGCGGCCTGACCCGATCCGTCGTCCTCATGTGACCGGTGACCCTCCGACCCCTGACCCTTCAACAGACTAGGACAACGATGTCTCAGCGCCGCTCCCTCCCCTTGACCGCCCTCACAGCGGTGGTGGCCCTCACCGCTGCAGGTGCACTCGCGGCCTGCTCGCCCTCGTCCAAGGGCGGCGCCACCACGCTCGACGCGGACGCGGACGTGACCCTCACCTGGTGGACCGGCCAGGCCGACCAGGCGGAGACGATCCTCGAAGGGCTCGCTGCGGAGTTCGAGCAGGAGCACCCGAACGTCACCATCAAGGTGTCCTCCGGGGCGCCTTCCACCGAGGACCTCCTGCAGAAGCTCTCCGCGTCGTTCGCCGGCGGCACCTACCCCGACATCTCCTACGCCTTCGGGTCCTGGGCGAGCGAGCTGGCCGCGTCGGAGCGCACGCTCGACATCACCGAGCAGGTCTCGGAGCCCGACGTCGCCTGGGACGAGTTCTCCGGCGCCGCGCGGCAGACGGCGCAACCCACCGGTGAGGCGACCATCGGCTTCCCCGCCGTCGTCGACAACCTCTCCCTCATCTACAACACGACGGTGTTCGACGCCGCCGGGGTGGAGTACCCGACCGAGGACTGGACGTGGGAGGACTTCCGCGCCGCGGCGAAGAAGCTGACCGACGCGTCGACCAACACCTACGGGTACGCGTACTCGGTGTCCGGCTCCGAGGAGACGACCTGGCAGTTCTGGCCGCACCTGTGGCAGGGCGGCGGGCAGATCCTCTCCGAGGACGGCGCGACGGCCGAGTTCAACTCCGCGGCCGGCGTCGAGGCGCTGACGTTCCTGCGCGACATGGCGGTCGAGGACAAGTCGGTGTACCTGGACCAGACGGACACCAAGTTCACCGAGCTCTTCGCGAGCGACCGCATCGGCATGGTCACCTCCGGGCCCTGGACGCTGTACGACCTGAGCGTGGCCGGCACGCAGTACGGCGTCGTCCCGCTGCCCGGGACCGGCGGCAAGCACACGACGGTCTCCGGACCGGACCTGTGGGTGCTGTTCGACCACCACGACCTCAACCGGGCGCACTGGGCGTACGAGTTCACGAAGTGGCTCACGTCCCCCGAGCAGGACGTGCGGTGGAACGTCGCCTACGGCAACCTGCCGCTGCGGGCGAGCGAGATCGAGAGCCCGGAGTTCCGTGCTCAGGTCGAGGAGATGCCCGGGCTCGACGTCATGGCCGCCAACGGCGAGAACGCGACCGAGCCGCGGCCCACGGTCGCCGGCTACGTCAACCTCTCCGAGGCCATCGGCACCGCCATCTCCCAGGTGCTGCAGGGCCAGGGCGACCCGAAGTCGGCGCTCGACGGGGCAGCGGCGACCGCGACCGCGGCGCTGGCGAACAAGTGAGCGCACTCCCGGCCCTCGGGTGGCGCTCGCCGCCGGAGTCGAGCCGACCCCCCGGGCAGCGGGTCCGCACCCGCCGCCCGGGGGGCCGGCTGCTCGGCTGGGGGTTCGTGGGGCCCGCGCTGCTCGTCGTGCTCGGGCTGTCGGTGTTTCCGGCCGTGTGGGCGTTCATCCTGTCGCTGCAGGAGTGGAACGGCTTCTCCGCGCCGCAGAACATCGGTTTCGCGAACTACCAGGGCATGGTGACCGACGCACAGCTCCGCGCCGCGACCATGCACACGGTCGTCTACACGGCCCTCTTCGTGCCGGCGTCCGTGCTGCTCGGTCTGTTGCTCGCGGTCGCCCTCAACCGGCGCGTCGTGCTGGTCGGCGTGTACCGGACGCTGATCTTCCTGCCGTTCGTCGTGTCGGCGGCGGCGACCGGAATCCTCACCACGTACCTGTTCAACCCCCAGTTCGGCCTCGTCAACAACGTCCTGCGGGTGGTGGGCCTGCCGCAGCAGGGCTGGCTCGAGAATCCCCACCAGGCGATGGTGGTCATCACGCTGATGTCCTTGTGGGGGCAGGCCGCCTTCACCACGGTGATCTACCTGGCGGCCCTCCAGGACATCCCCGCCGAGCTCGTGGAGGCGGCCCGGATCGACGGGGCCAACCGCTGGCAGGCGTTCTGGCACGTGACGTTCCCCCAGCTCGCGCCGGTGACGGTGTTCGTGACGATCTGGCAGATGATCGGCGCGATCCAGCTGTTCGACCTCGTGTACACCACCACGCGAGGCGGTCCGCTCAAGGCGACCGAGACGATCGTGTACTACCTGTGGAGCGCGGCCTTCAAGCAGCTCGAGTTCGGGTATGCGTCCGCGGTCGCCTACGGGCTGTTCGCCGTGACGCTGCTCATCACGATCGCGATCACGCTCTACTCCCGCCGGACCAAGGTGAGTGCCTTCTGATGACTGCCCCGCCCACGAACCTCCCGGCAGCCCGCTCGACGGCCGGTCCCGCCCCGGTTCGAACCACCCCCCACGGTCGCCGCCGCGTGCGGCGCCGGTCCTGGCGGTGGCACCTCGTCCTCGCGCCCATCGCGCTGGTCTTCGCGACCCCCTTCGTGCAGATGGCGCTGACGTCCCTGACGCCCGAGTCGCAGATCAACAAGTTCCCGCCCCGGTTCTTCCCTTCCACGCTGACCCTCGCGGGCTTCGGCAAGCTCTTCGCCGAGTCGGACATCCTGCGCTGGACGGCGAACACCGTGGCGGTCTCCGCCGTCGCCATCCTGTTCCACCTCGTGCTCTGCTCGCTCGCGGGGTACGGGTTCGCGCGCCTGAAGTTCGCCGGCCGTGACGTCGGCTTCTTCGCGATCGTGGGCACCATCATGATCCCGACGCAGCTGCTCATGGTGCCGACCTACGTGATGTTCTCCAGGCTCGGGATCATCGACACCCTCGCGGCCGCGATGGTGCCGTGGCTCGCCTCGGCGTTCGGGATCTTCCTCATGCGCCAGTTCTTTCTCTCCCTGCCCGTCGAGCTCGAGGAGGCCGCCGTGCTCGACGGGTGCACCCGGTTCCAGGTCTTCTGGCGCATCGTGCTGCCGCTCGCACGCCCCGCCCTGGCGACCCTCGCGATCTTCACGCTCCTCGGATCGTGGAACGACCTCGTGTGGCCGCTCATCGCGATCAACGATCCGAGCGCCTTCACGCTTCAGCTCGGCATCACCAACTTCCAGGGTGCGCGCCGCACCGACTGGTCGCTGCTGATGGCCGGCAACGTGGTCGCGACGCTCCCTCTCGTGGTGTTCTTCCTTGTCGCGCAGAAGCAGTTCATCGCCACCATGACCTTCTCCGGGCTGAAGGGATGAGCGCCGGCGGTGCCGTCACCCCTGTCGTGGTGCTGGGCGACGCGAACGTCGACCTCGTGCTCCGTGGCGATGTCGTGCCGCGCTTCGGGCAGGCGGAGCAGCTGGTCGAGTCCGGAGAGCTCGTCCTGGGTGGCTCGGCGAGCATCGCCGCGGCCGGGCTCGCGCGGCTCGGCGTCCCGACGACGCTCATCTCCCGGGTGGGCGACGACGCCTTCGGTCGCTACACGGTGGAGACCCTGGAGGCCTGTGGCGTCGTCGTCGAGGCGGAGGTCGACACCGTCCTCCCGACCGGATTCTCCGTGATCCTCTCCACGCCGGGCGACCGCGCGATCCTCACCGTGCCGGGCACCATCCCGACGCTGCGCGCCGCACGGGTGCGGGACGCGCTGGCGGGGCGTCCGCCGGGCCACGTCCACGTCGCGTCCTACTTCCTGCAGCCCGCCCTCGCCGCCGAGCTGCCGGCCCTCCTCGCGGACCTGCGCCGTGCGGGCTGGACGACCAGCCTCGACACCAACTGGGATCCTGCCGAGCGGTGGACGGGCCTGGCGGACGTGCTGCAGCACGTCGACGTGCTGCTGCCCAACACGGCCGAGCTGCGCGCGATCGCCACGGCGCTCGGCCCGGGGCCGGGAGGGGGCCGCCTGGGGGCGGACGCGGACGACGACGTCGCCGCAGCGCGTGCGGTCGCGTCGCTCGGTCCGCGGGTGGCGGTCAAGGACGGCGCCGACGGCGGCTGGTCGGTCGGTGCGTCAGGACCCGTGGTTCGGGCCGCCGGGCTCGAGGTCGACGTGGTGGACACCACCGGGGCCGGGGACAGCTTCGACGCCGGGTACCTGGCGGCCATGGCGCACGGCCGGCACGAGGAGGCGGTCCGGCTGCGCTGGGCCACGGCAACCGGGTCGCTGTCGACCCTCGGGGCGGGCGGCACGGGCCGGCAGGCGACGCTCGCCGACCTGCGGCCGCTCGGGATGCTCGCGTCCCACCCCGCGGAGGCCCGGTGATCTCGGCGGTCGCCCTGAGCCCGGCCCTGGACGTGACCTACGTCGTGAGCGAGCTGCACGGGATCCAGCGCCCGCTCGCGGTGCGGCGAGTGGGCGGTGGCAAGTCGCTCAACGCCGCGCGCGCAGCGGCGCGTCTCGGCGCGGACGTGCTCGCGCTCGCCGTCCTCGGTGGCGGCACGGGGCAGGTGGTCCGGGAGGCGGCAACGGCCGACGGCGTCGTGGTCGAGGCGTTCGACGGTGGAGCGCTCACCCGGACATGCATCTCCATCTCCTCGGCGGCGACGGGTGAGCTGACGGAGATCTACGAGACCGCCGTGCCCGTCGCGGCCGAGACGTTCGACGCCGTCCTCGAGCGCCTGGCCGACGTCGCCCGGGAGCGTCCCGGCTGGTGGCTCGTGTCGGGCTCCTCGCCGCAGTCGCTCGGCGACGACGCGCTCACCCGGGTAGCGGCGACCGTCCGCGCCGCCGGGGCGCGGCTCGCGGTCGACAGCCATGGCCGCGCGCTGGCAGCCGTGGTGCGCGACGCCGCGCCCGACCTGGTCAAGGTCAACCGTGCCGAGGCCGTCGAGCTCACCGGCCTGCCCGTGGACGCTCCCCTCACCGACCTGGTCGATGCGGTGGGCCGCCGGACGGGCGGGCTGGTGGTGGTCACCGACGGGACGGCCGGGGCGACCGCCGGCGACGGTCGGTCGAGGGTGCACGTCCGGCTCGAGGGCCACGTCGGGCTGTTCCCGGTCGGGAGCGGTGACTCGTTCCTCGGTGGGCTGCTCGTCGGGCTCGAGGAGACCGGCTCGCTCGGGGAGGCGCTTCGGCTCGCCGCGGCGGCCGCGGCGGCCAACGCCCAGGTGCCGGGGGCGGCGGTTCTCGACCCCGAGCTCGCCCGGGAGTGGGCGGCGCGCGTGGCCCTCGGGTAGCGCTTCAGCCCTCCGCCACATGCACCTCGACGCCGGCGGCCCGGATCGCCTCGAGCGCGGTCGGGTCCGCGCTCGAGTCGGTGACGAGGACGTCGACCTCGGAGAGGTCGGCCATCTTGGCGAGCGTCACGCGGCCAACTTTGGAGCCGTCCGCGACGACGACGACGCGCTCCGCGTGCGCGACCATCGCGTGGTTCGTGCGGGCCTCGATCTCGTCGTGTGTGGTCGCGCCACCGCGGACGCTGATGCCGTCGGTGCCCAGGATCGCGGTACCGACGTTGATCGCGTTGAAGGTGCGCTCGGCGAGCACCCCGACGGCCTCGAAGGAGGTCGAGCGCACCACGCCGCCGGTCATGATCACCTGGAGGTTGCTCCGGGAGGCGAGCTCGGTGGCCGTTGTCAGTGCGTTGGTGACGATGGCGAGGCCGGGTCGGGTGGCGAGCACACGCGCGACGGCGGCCGCGGTGGTCCCGCCGCTGATCGCGACGGAGTAGCGGCCCTGCGGGAGCAGCTCGGAGGCGCGCGCCGCGATGCGCAGCTTCGCCTCGCGGTAGTGCGTGTCGCGGAGCCGGACCGGCAGCTCCTGCGCCGCGTCGAACGCCCGCACGCCGCCGTGCGTGCGCACGACGAGGCCCTGGTCCTCCATGTCGGCGAGGTCGCGGCGCATGGTGGCCGGGGAGACGCCAAGCTCGCGGACCAGGTCGGCCAGGCGCACCGTGCCGGCGTGGTTGATCAGCTCGAGCGCGCGCATCATGCGCGTCGAGCGCTTGTGCGAGATGGCGCGCGGAGCGCTGTCCGGGTCGGTGATCACGCTGTTCCTCGGTAGGACGGAGAGGCTCGGGGCGGGATCGGAGCGTCGGCGAACGCGCTGCAGTGGCCGATTCGCGCAATAAAAATGAGCACTTTGAAATATCGCTGACCGTATTCTTGCACGATTTGCGCGGAGCGGTCGAGGATCGGCGCATGGTCACGATCGCGTTCCTCGGCGCCGGCAGCGTGGTGTTCACCCGTCAGCTCGTCGCTGACCTCCTGAGCTTTCCGGAGCTCGCCGATGCGCACCTCGCGCTGCACGACATCGACGCGGAGCGGCTGGCCGTGGCCGAGGGCACCGCCCGGCGGCTGGACGCCCAGCTGGGCGGCCGGTTGACCGTCACGGCGACGCTCGACCGGCGCGCAGCCCTCGCCGGCGCCGACTTCGTGATCTGCATGATCCAGGTCGGCGGCATCGAGGCGACCATCAAGGACCTCGAGATCCCCGCGTCGTACGGCCTGAACCAGACCATCGGCGACACCACGGGCGTCGGCGGGGTGTTCCGCGCGCTCCGGACCTTCCCCGTGCTGGCCGGCATCGCGGCCGACATGCTCGCCGTGTGCCCGGACGCCTGGCTGCTCAACTACACCAACCCGATGGCGATGAACGTGTGGTGGGCGTCCGTCGTCGCGCCCGAGCTCAAGGTCGCCGGCCTGTGCCACAGCGTGTACTGGACCGCGCACGACCTCGCCGCACTCGTCGGGGTCCCGGTGGACCAGACGCGCTACCGTGCCGCGGGTGTCAACCACCAGGCGTGGCTGCTCGAGTGGACGCACCAGGGCCGCGACCTGTACCCGGCGCTGCGGGACCGCATCCGCGCCGAGCCCGGGCTGGAACGTCGCGTTCGCGTCGAGATGTTCCGCCGCCTCGGCTACTACCCGACCGAGACGAGCGAGCACTCGTCGGAGTACCTGAGCTGGTTCCTGCGCTCGGCCGCGCAGGTCGCCCGCTTCCGCATCGAGCCTCTGCAGTACATCGGCATCAGCCGCGAGAACGTGGCCGAGTTCGAGGCGGCCAAGGCGCTCCTTGCGGACGGGTCCCCGCTGCCGCTCGAGGACGGGGCGAGCGAGTACGCGCCGCAGATCATCCACTCGATCGTGACGGGCACGCCGCGCGAGGTGCACGTGAACGTCCCCAACGCGGGCCTGATCGACAACCTCCCCCGGGACGCCGTCGTCGAGGTGCCCGCCGCGGTCGACCGCGACGGGCTGCACCCGGTGGCCATGGGGTCGCTGCCCGTGCAGTGCGCCGCGCAGAACCAGCCCTACCTCTCGGTCGCCAGGCTCACGGTCGAGGCCGCGCGGACGGGCGACCCGCGGCTGGTGCGCCAGGCCGTGCTCATGGACCCGAACGCCTCCTCGACCCTCACGCCGCGCGAGATCTGGGAGATGTGCGACACCCTGAGCTCCGCGCACGGGGAGCTGCTCCCCGAGCCGCTGCGCGCCCTCGTCCCCGCGGAGTCCCTGTGACCCTCACGACGACGTCGTCCCTGGTGGCCGAGGCGGGTCGGGTCGGCTCCGCGGCGTTGGCCTTCAACGTCATCACGCTCGAGCACGCGGAGGGGATCGTCGCCGGGCTCGAACGAGCCGGCGTCGGCGGCATCCTCCAGGTCAGCGAGAACGCCGTGCGCTTCCACGGCGGCCGGCTCGGGCCGCTCGTCCTCGCGTGCCGGGAGGTCGCCGAGGCGGCCGGTGTGCCGATCGCGGTGCACCTCGACCACCTCCAGGACGTGGAGCTGTGCCTCGAGAGCGTCGCCGCCGCCGGACGCCTCGGCGTGACCTCGGTCATGATCGACGCCGCACACCTCGACGACGAGGCAAACGTCAGCCTCACCGCCGATCTTGCGCGGCGCGCGCACGCCCACGGTCTGTGGGTCGAGGCGGAGCTCGGCGAGATCGGCGGCAAGGGGGGTGCGCACGTCCCGGGCGTGCGCACCGACCCGGAGGACGCCGCAGCCTTCGTGGCCCGCACGGGAGTGGACGGGCTCGCCGTCGCCGTCGGGAGCACCCACGCGATGACGTCCGCGACGGCGCAGCTCGACGCCGGGCTCATCCGGCGGCTCACGGCTGCCGTCCCGGTGCCGCTCGTGCTGCACGGGTCGTCCGGCGTCCCGGCGGAGGGCTTGCGTGAGGCCATTGCGGCCGGCATCCGCAAGGTCAACGTGGGCACCGCCCTCAACGTCGGCTACACCGCCGCGGTCCGCACCTGTCTCGCCGCCGACGAGCGCGTCACAGACCCGCGCCGCTACCTCACCCAGGCCCGCGCCGCCGTCGCCGACACGGTGGCGGGGCTGGCCAGGACGCTCATCCCCGCGCACACCTGACGGGCGAGCCGCGGCTACCTGGCGACGACCGTGCCCGTCATGTTGGGGTGGATGGCGCAGTGGTAGGCGTACGTGCCCGCCGTGGCGAAGGTGTGCGTGAACGTCTTCCCCGGGGCGAGCCGGCCGCTGTCGAACGAGTTGTCGTCGGCGGTGACGGTGTGGTCCGTCGAGTCGTCGTTCGTCCAGGTCACCGTCTGACCGGCCGCCACTGTCTGGGACGCCGGTGCGAACGCGAAGTTCTTGATCTGCACGGCCGCCGCGGCCATCGATGCACCGGCCGATGACGCGCCGGCCGATGACGGGGCGGCGGTCATCGGACTGGGGGACGGGGTGCTGGGCGCCGCCGACGGCGCACCCCCACCGCACGCGCCGAGCAGCATGGTGACCGCCGCGGCGAGGGCCACGGCGCCGGCGGCACGGACGTGCCGGGAGCCGTGCGGAACCGGGTCAGGTGGCGTGCGCACGGGGCGCCCCCCTTCTCACCGACGGCGGTCTGTCGACGATCGGCGCCAGCGTAGGCACGCCCGCACCCGGTGCGCGCGGGGGCCGGCGCTCCCGGTTGCGGCGCACGAGAGCGTCCTCTACACCAGGGACGTCGGCCGCACGCGCGGCCTGCCCGAGGGCGGGAGGTCCGGTGAGCCAGCGCATCGAGGACTACGGCCCGATCGGTGACCTGCACACCATGGCCCTCGTGGGCCGCGACGGCTCCATCGACTGGCTCTGCCTGCCCCGGTTCGACTCCGGCGCCTGCTTCGCCCGGCTGCTCGGCGGGGACGACGCCGGCTTCTGGCAGATCGGGCCCGCGGCCGGCGGCCGGTGCACGCGGCGGCACTACCACGGCGACAGCCTCGTGCTCGAGACCGAGTGGGAGACACCCGACGGCACCGTCCGCCTCATCGACTTCATGCCCCCGCGCGACGATGCCGCGGACATCGTCCGCATCGTCGAGGGCGTCTCCGGCCGGGTGCCGATGCGGATGGAGATGCGGCTGCGCTTCGACTACGGCCACATCATCCCGTGGGTCCGGCGCCAAGGCGGGCAGCAGCTCTCGGCCATCGCGGGCCCGGACGCGATCTGGCTGGACACCCCGGCACGGCTCGAGGGCCGTGACATGACGACCGTCTCCGAGTTCGAGGTCGGCGAGGGGGAGCGGGTGCCGTTCGTGCTCACCCACCACCCCTCCCACCAGCCGGCGCCGGGCCGGCGCGACGCCGGGAAGGTGCTCGACCGGACCCTGGACTTCTGGCGGCGATGGATCGCCAACATCAAGTACGAGGGCTCCTGGGAGGAGCCCGTGCACCGCTCCCTGATCACCCTCAAGGCGCTCAGCTACGAGCCCACCGGCGGCATCGTCGCCGCCGCCACGACGTCGCTGCCCGAGCGGCTCGGCGGCCCGCGCAACTGGGACTACCGCTTCTGCTGGCTGCGCGACGCCACCTTCACCCTCCAGGCCCTGCTCGGCACCGGGTTCGTCAAGGAAGCCGGCGCCTGGCGTGACTGGCTGCTGCGCGCCGTCGCCGGGGACCCGGCCGACCTGCAGATCATGTACGGCATCGACGGCACCCGCCGGCTGACCGAGTACGAGGTGGACTGGCTGGCCGGCTACGAGGGGTCCCGCCCGGTGCGCATCGGCAACGCCGCGGTCGGCCAGTTCCAGCTCGACGTGTGGGGCGAGGTCCTCGACGGCCTGCACGTGGCCCGGATGGCCGGGATGACCCGGGAGAGCCCGGCGTGGGAGCTCCAGCGCGCGCTGCTCGACTACCTCGAGGGGCACTGGCAGGACCAGGACAACAGCCTGTGGGAGGTGCGTGGGCCCCGGCGCGACTTCGTCCACTCCAAGGCCATGGCCTGGGCCGGCATCGACCGGGCGGTGCAGGCCGTCGAGCGGTTCGGGCTCGACGGCCCGGTGGACAGGTGGAGGGCGCTGCGCGAGCAGATCCACGCCGAGGTCTGCGCCAAGGGCTTCGACGCCGACCGCGGCACCTTCACCCAGTTCTACGGCTCCCGGGGCCTGGACGCGGCGCTGCTGCTGCTGCCGCAGGTGGGCTTCCTGCCCTGGGACGACGACCGGATCGTCGGCACCGTCGACGCCGTGCGCCGCGAGCTGATGGAGGACGGCTTCGTGCTGCGCTACCGGCCCGACGCCGACGGCGGCGTCGACGGCCTGCCCGGCGCCGAGGGGGCGTTCCTCGCCTGCAGCTTCTGGCTCGCCAACGCCCTGCACGGCACGGGCCGCCGGGACGAGGCGGTCGACCTGTTCGAACGCCTGCTCGGCCTGCGCAACGACCTCGGCATCCTCAGCGAGGAGTACGACCTCGACACGCACCGCCAGGTCGGCAACACCCCCCAGGCCTTCAGCCACGTGGGCCTGGTCAACACCGCCCGCCACCTCAGCGGCACCCATCCCGCGAAGGAAGCCAAGAAGGCCACGAACCGGTCCGCCTAGGAGGGCCCATGCGCGCGCTGACCGTCGTCCCGCTCCAGGGCGACTCGCTCGACGTCACCGACGTCCCCGAGCCCGGCCCGGACACCGGGGACCTCCTGGTCGACGGCGTCGCCCTGGGGGTGTGCGGCACCGACAGGGAGATCGCCCGCGGCGAGTATGGCTGGGCGCCCGCGGGCCACGACCGCCTCGTGCTCGGGCACGAGTCCCTGGGCCGGGTCCGGGAGGCGCCGGAGGGGTCCGGCTTCGGCGCCGGCGACCTCGTCGTCGGCGTCGTGCGCCGCCCCGACCCGGTGCCGTGCGGGGCCTGCGCCCGCGGGCAGTTCGACATGTGCCGCAACGGCAGGTACACCGAGCGCGGGATCAAGGAGCGCGACGGGTACGGCAGCGAGCGCTGGCGGGTGGAGCACGAGTTCGCCGTACGCCTGGAGCCCGGGCTGGCCGACGTCGGGATGCTCCTCGAGCCCACCACCGTCGTCGCCAAGGCCTGGGACCAGGTCGAGCGCATCGGGGCGCGGTCCTGGTTCGACCCGCGCACCGTGCTCGTCACCGGCGCCGGACCCATCGGCCTGCTCGCCGCCCTGCTGGGGGTCCAGCGCGGGATGGAGGTGCACGTCCTCGACCGGGTCACCGACGGGCCCAAGCCCCAGCTCGTGGCCGACCTCGGCGCGACCTACCACAGCGACCCGGCCGACGACGTCGCCGGCAAGCTCCGGCCCGACGTGACGATCGAGGCGACCGGGGCGGTGTCGGTGGTCGTCGCGGCCATGGCGAACACCGGCGCCTACGGCATCGTGTGCCTCACCGGCGTCTCCTCCCGCGGGCGTCGCCTGACCATCGACGCCGGGTCGCTCAACCGCGAGATCGTCCTGGACAACGACGTCGTGGTCGGCTCGGTCAACGCCAACCTGGCCCACTACGCCGCCGCGGCCGACGCCCTGGCCAAGGCCGACCTGGACTGGCTGCGCCGGCTGATCACCCGGCGGGTGCCGCTGCAGCGGGCGGCGGAGGCGTTCCAGCCGCAGGAGGCCGACATCAAGGTCGTGATCGACCTGTCGGCGGCCTGACCGCGGCGCGGCGGGCGGCGTCGGTGCGCCGGCCGGCGCTACGGCTCGACCGGCTCGATCAGTTCGGGCCCGTCGTTGCGGACGTCGCCGACGGCCGCGGACACCGGGCGCGGGCGCAGCACCGGCTTCGGCATCGCCGCGACCATCTCGCGCACGGTGCCGAGGTCCTCCACGCTGGGGTCCAGCCAGGCGTCGATGAGGTCCGCGGGCACGAGAAGCGGGGTCCGGTCGTGGATGTGCCCGATGGCGTCGGCGGCCTGGGTGGTGAGGATGGTGTTGGTCCACAGCCACCTGTCGGGGTGGTCGTCGGGCAGGGCCGGGTCCGGCCAGAGCTCGTAGAGCCCCGCGAAGGCCAGCACGCCGTCGCCGTGGAGGAAGTAGGGCTGCTTGCCCTCGGGGGTCTTCTCCCACTCGTAGTACCCGTCGGCGGCCAGCAGGCACCGTCGACGCGCGGCGGCCTTGCGGAAGGCCGGCTTCTCGGTGACCGTCTCCGAGCGGGCGTTGATGAGGCGGGCGCCGCCCCGGGGGTCCTTGGCCCAGGAGGGCACCAGCCCCCAGCGCACCGTGCGCAGCTGGCGCGCCGGCGTCGCCTCGGGGTCCTGGCGCGGCGCGCGTTCGAGCACCGCGCGCACCTGGTCGGTGGGGGCGACGTTCCACGACGGCGGCAGCTCCTCGCCGACCACCTCGTCGATCGCGAAGGCGGTGACCAGATCGGCGTCGCGGCGGGCGTTGGCGTAGCGACCACACATGGGGCCAGTGTGCGGCACCCCACCCACACCCGCCGGGCCGACCGGCCGGGGTCGTTGCGGTTGCGGGGCGTCGGGAGCGCCCCCAGGATCGGCCTTCCCAGGCGGTCACGGGCCGCTTGAGCAGGGAGGGAGCCGTCATGGACCACTCGCGCGTGCCGGTGCTGGAGGCGTTGGAGGCCTTCCGCAGCCGGGGGGACATCGTCTACGGCCCTCCGGGGCATCGGCAGGGCCGGGGGGCCGACCCGCGGGTGGTCGAGGTGGTCGGCGAGGGGGTCTACGCCTCGGACGTGCTCTCCCTCAACGGCCTGGACGACCGGCGCCAGTCGCAGGGCGTCCTCCAGCAGGCCCAGGAGCTCATGGCCGACGCCGTGCGCGCCGACAAGGCGTTCTTCTCCACCTGCGGCAGCTCGCTGTCGGTCAAGACCGCCATGATGTCCGTGGCCGGCCCGGGGGAGAAGCTGCTCGTCTCGCGCAACGCCCACAAGTCGGTCGTCTCCGGCCTCATCCTCAGTGGCATCCGGCCCGTGTGGGTCCACCCGCACTTCGACGAGGACCTCCACATCGCCCACCCGCCCGAGCCCGAGGACGTGCGCAGCGCCCTCGAGGCGCACCCCGACGCCAAGGGCATGCTGCTCGTCTCGCCCACCGACTGGGGGACCTGCGCGGACATCGCCGGCGTCGCCCGGGTCTGCCACGACGACGACGTCCCCCTCATCGTCGACGAGGCGTGGGGCGCCCACCTGCCCTTCCACGACGACCTGCCGGCCTGGGGCATGGACGTCGGCGCCGACCTCGTGGTCACGAGCGTGCACAAGATGGGCGGCGCGATCGAGCAGAGCTCGGTGTTCCACCTCCAGGGGGACCGGGTGGACCCCGACGTGCTCAAGGCGCGCGAGGACCTCCTCGGCACGACGAGCTCGTCGAGCCTGGTCTACCTCACCCTCGACGGGTGGCGCCGGCAGATGGTCGAGCAGGGGGAGGAGCTGCTGTCTGCCGCCATCGACCGGGCCGGGCGGGTGCGCGAGGCCGTGGGGCGCATCGACGGGATCGAGCTCATGGGGCGCGAGGTCGTCCGGCCGCAGGGAGTGTTCGACCTCGACCCGCTCGTGCTCACGATGGACGTCCGGCCGCTGGGGATCACCGGGTTCCAGGCCGCCGAGTGGCTGCGCGCCACCTGCCACGTCGACACCGGGTCGGCGGACACCTGCCGGCTCAGCGCGCGCATCACCGTCGGCGACGACGACCGCACCGAGCAGGTGCTCGTCGACTCCCTCGCCCGCCTCGCCGAGGAGGCGGGGGGCATCGAGCCGGCGCCGCCGGTGGCGCTGCCACCCGGGTCCGCCCTGGAGACCGAGATGGTCATGCTGCCGCGCGAGGCGTTCTTCGCCCGGGTGGAGCAGGTGCCGATCGCCCAGGCCGTCGGTCGCGTCGTCGCCGAGGAGATCAGCCCCTACCCGCCCGGGGTCCCGGTGCTGGCGCCCGGGGAGCGGGTCAACGCCGAGATCGTCGAGTACCTCACCACCGGGCTCGCGGCGGGGATGCTCGTGCCCGACGCCGCCGACCCCAGGCTCACCTCGCTGCGGGTGGTGGCCGAGTAACCGCGCGGGCGCCCGCGCGCGGCGTCGGGGCCGCCGCCGGCCGGCGCGTCAGTGCCCGCCGGCGAGGTGGCCGGCGAGGCGCCCGTGCCGCTCCGCGCTGTCCGCGTCCAGCCCGACGATGGTGGCCGTCTTGCCCTTGGCGGCGTACCTGGTCGTGATCGCGTCCAGGGCGGCCACGGTGGAGGCGTCCCAGATGTGCGACCGGGACATGTCGATGACGACGTTCTCCGGGTCGCCGGCGTAGTCGAACTGGGTGACGAGGTCGTTGCTCGAGGCCCAGAACAGCTCGCCGACCACGGCGTAGACCCGGGTGTGCTCGTCGGGATGGGCGACCTCGACGACCTCGGTGAGGTGGGCGACGCGGCGCACGAACATCACCGCGGCCACCAGCACGCCGGTGACGACGCCGTAGGCGAGGTTGTGGGTGGCGACCGTGACGGCGACGGTGGCCAGCATGACGAGGGTCTCGGACCGCGGCATGCGCCGCAGCGTCGCCGGCCGGATCGAGTGCCAGTCGAAGGTGCCGACGCAGACCATGACCATCACCGCGACGAGCGCGGCCATCGGGATGGTGGCGACGACGTCGCCCAGCCCGACCACGAGGATCAGCAGGAACACCCCCGCGAGGAACGTCGAGATCCGGGTGCGGGCGCCGGAGGCCCTGACGTTGATCATCGTCTGGCCGATCATCGCGCACCCGCCCATGCCGCCGAAGAACCCGGTGACGACGTTCGCCACGCCCTGGCCCCACGCCTCCCGCGTCTTGTCCGACCGGGTGTCGGTGACGTCGTCGACCAGCTTGGCCGTCATGAGCGACTCCATCAGCCCGACCAGCGCCATGGCGACGGCGTAGGGGCCGATGATCCGCAGGGTGTCCAGGCTCAGCGGCACGTCCGGGACGAACAGGGACGGCAGGGACTCGGGCAGCTGGCCCTGGTCCCCGACGGTGGGCACGTGCAGCGCGAACGCCACCGTGACGACGGTGAGGACGACGATGGTCACGAGCGGGGCCGGGACCGCCGTGGTGAGCCGCGGGACGAGGACGATGAGCGCGATGCCGACGGCGACCATGCCGTAGACGACCACCGGCACCCCGGTCAGGTGCGGCAGCTGGGCCAGAAAGATGAGGATCGCCAGGGCGTTGACGAAGCCGACCATGACGCTGCGCGGGATGAACCGCACGAGCTTCGCCACCCCGAGGACCCCGAAGGCGACCTGGATGACCCCGGCGAGGATCACCGTGGCGATGAAGTGGTCCATGCCGTGCTCGCGCACCACCGGCGCGATGACGAGGGCGACCGCGCCGGTGGCGGCGGAGATCATGGCCGGCCGTCCACCAAGGATCGCGATCGAGACGGCCATCGTGAACGAGGCGAACAGGCCCATCCGCGGGTCGACCCCGGCGATGATCGAGAACGAGATGGCCTCCGGGATCAGCGCCAGGGCGACGACCAGTCCGGCGAGGACCTCGGTGCGCAGGCGGCGCGGATCGCGCAGCGCGCCGCGGACGGAGGTGACGTCCTCGGTCCGCGCCTGCCGGCGCTCCTCGGGACCGCGCGGCGGGCGCTGGACGGCGGCGAAGGGCGAGGTCACACAGACTCCCAGGGGCTGCGGGCGCGCGGCGCCCGATGGTCACGTCATGGCGCGGCGCGCCATCGCACCGGGAGAGGGGCTGCCGCCACCGCGCGGGGACCACGCGGGCGGACCCGGCAACCCTAGCCCAACCCGAGAGTTCGGATCGTGTGAGATGCCCCGACGGTCGCGAACCGCCGGATCACCCCTCGACGTGCCGGATGACCTTCGCGGGGTTGCCCACGGCGACGACGTTGGCGGGCAGGTCCTTGGTGACGACGGCGCCCGCGCCGACCACGGTGTTCTCCCCGATCGTCACCCCGGGGCACACGATGACCCCGCCGCCGAGCCACACGTTGTCCCCGATGGTGATCGGCTCGGCCGCCTCCCACTTCGCCCGGCGCGGCTCCGGCTCGACCGGGTGGGTGGGGGTCAGCAGCTGGACGTTCGGGCCGATCTGGACGTCGTCGCCGATGGTGATGCGGGCGACGTCGAGCGCCACGAGGCCGTAGTTGGCGAAGGTGCGGGCCCCGAGGGCGATCTGGGTGCCGTAGTCGACGAAGAGGGGCGGGCGGATCTCGGTGTCCTCCCCGATCGACCCGAGCAGCTCCTCGAGGAGGCGACGGCGCAGCGGACCCTGCCGGACCGTCGTGGCGTTGTAGGCGTCCATGAGGTCGAGCGCGGCCTGGTTCTGCGCGGCCAGCTCGGGGTCGTCGGCGATGTAGAGGTCACCGGCGAGCATCCGCTCGCGCATCGTCCGGGTGTCGGTGGCCGCCGGGTCGTCGCCGGCGGCCGTGGTGCGGGTGTCGCCGGTGGGGGCCGCGGGCGGGAAGGCGTCGGTGGGTGCCATGGCCCCCAACGTAGCCTGCGCCGTCGGCCGGATCCGCGCTCAGGCGGCGGGCGGGCGGTGGGTGGTGACGGGCTCGTCGGGGTCCTCGTCGAGGATGTCGACGATCTCCCCGAGCTGGGTGACGTCGAGCAGGAACCGGACCAGGTCCGGGGGCCGCAGCATCCGCAGCCGGTCGGGCACGCGGTAGGCCAGCCGGGCGAGCATGGCGACGACGGCGGAGTCCATGAAGGTCACGTCGGCGGTGTCGACGTCGACCGGCCGGCCGAGCCCGACGGCCAGCTCGACCGCGTCGTTGAGCGTGGCGTTGAGGCTGATGTCGACGTCGCCCGCGAGCACCAGGCGGGTGCGGGCCCGGGTGCGGAGCACCGACACGGAGCCGGGTGTCCTGGTCTCGTTCGCGGGGGTGGAGGAGGTCCCGGTCGTGCTCACGATGTCCTGCGGTTCCTTTCGGTGGTGCGGCCGGTTCACCGTCGCACGGGGCGGGCCGCACTGTCGCGCCGAGGGTGCGTGTGTGGTGTCACGCCCCGTCGGCGCGCGGCGTGCGGCGTCACGGGCCGTCGGGGTGCGGCGTCAGGTGCCAGGACGTCGGCGGCGGCGGGATCGTCCTCGTGATCCGGCGTGCCCGTGAGCGTGCGAGCACGTGCACGAGGAGGGCGAGCAGCACCGTGAGCAGCCCGGCCAGCCCGACCGCCCACGCCACGTGCCCGCTGAGCACGCGGCCGGCCAGCGCCCAGCCGAACATGTCCGGCGGACGGGGGACGACGTCGAGCAGCGCCGGGGGCCAGCCGAGGAAGGCGAGCATCCCCACGGCGAAGGCCGCGCCGCCGAGGGCGACCACCGCCGCGCCGACCCAGAACAGCCGGCGGGCACGCCCCAGCCAGACCGCCGCGCGTCCGAGGAGCTGCTCGCGGTGGTGCACCACCAGCTCGGCGTAGACCTCCGGCTCCATGGTGGTCACCGTCTCGGCGGAGTCGAGGACCGCGAGCGGGTCGGCCGGGCCGGCCGTGGCGGGCTCCGCCGGTGCCTGCCCGTACCGCAGCCGGACGTCGCCGAGGGTGACGACGTCGCCGGCGTGCAGCTCGCTCGGGGCGGTCACGGCCACGCCGTCGAGGAAGGTGCCCAGCCGGGACCCGAGATCCTCGACGAGCACCGTCTCGCCCACGCGCCGGACGGCCGCGTGCTGCGGGCTGAGGTCCGGGTCCTCGAGGCACACGTCGCAGGTGGGCGCGTTACCGAGCACGAGCGCCTCGCGCACCAGGGGGATGCGGCGCCCGCGGATCCCCGGGCCGAGCACCTCGAGGAACGGCATCCCGGCGGGAGGCAGGAGCGGTATCCCCAGGGGCTGCGCCATCGCGACCTCCGCGGCGCCGAGCAGGTCGACAAGTGTTGGCGAAAGTCTCTCACCGGCGCCAGGCACGCGGCGCGCTGGATGCCCCCCTGTCGGCGCCCCCTCCCGACCCCCCAGGGTCGTAGGGGTCAGCCGGCGAAGGCCCCCTGCCAGACGGTGTCGAAGGGGGTGCGGGCCGCGACCCGGCCCTCGATCCCCGCCGTGACGAACCGCTTGGCCAGGTCGACGGCGTCGCGCACGTCGGCGCCCTTGGCCAGCTCGGCCGTGACCGCCGCCGCCAGGGTGCACCCGGCCCCGGAGACCCGCTCCTGGCCGACCTTGGGGGCCGCGAACACCGTGACGTCCTCGCCGTCGAAGAGCACGTCGACCGCGTCCTCGCCGGGCAGCTCGACGCCGCCCTTGGCCAGGACGAACCGCGGCCCGAGGTCGTGGATGCGGCGGGCCGCCTCGGCCAGGTCGTCGACCGACTCGATGGTGTCCATGTCGGACAGCGTCTTGGTCTCGAACAGGTTCGGGGTGACCACGGTGGCCAGCGGGAGGACCGCCTCGCGCAGGGCGTTGTCGGTGTCGAGGGCGGCGCCGGGCTCCTGGCCCTTGCAGATGAGCACCGGGTCGAGGACGACGTGCCGCCACGGCTGGCGGCGCAGGCCCTCGGCGACGACGTCGATGGTCGTCGGGGTGCCGAGCATGCCGATCTTGACGACGTCGAGCGCGTGCGCGGACGTGGCCGCCTCCATCTGGTCGGCGATGACCTCCGCCGGGACCGGGACGAAGCGGTGGCCCCAGTCGTTCTTGGGGTCGAAGGACACGATGCAGGTGATGGTGCCGACCCCGTAGACCCCGAGCTCCTGGAAGGTCTTGAGATCCACCTGGAGGCCGGCGCCGCCGGTGGCCTCCGAGCCGGCGATGACATAGGCGAGGTTGACCACGGACAGCTCCGATCCTGTGCGGGACGTGCGGGTTGCTGGGCCGAGGGTACGCCCGGCGCCGTCCGGTGTCGGTGTGCATCCCGCCACACGCCGTCGCGGCGTGAGAACGTGTGACGGTACAAGGAGGTCCACCGTGAGCGATCTCGATCCCGGCGTGCGCCCGGACGAGAAGGCATCCCCCGGGAGCGGGCCGTCGCTGTTCGGGGGCGCGCGGCTGGTCTCCGCCGCCGAGGTGGTGGCGAGCGTGCCGGTGGGGACCGCCGTCGACGCGCTCGAGGCGGCGCTGCGCGGCGGGCTCGACCCCGAGGCGGACGCGCCGCGCTCGCGGGCGGTGACCGCGCACGGGGAGCTGCTGCTCATGCCCTCCGCCAGCGGGGCGTGGTCGGGCGTAAAGGTGCTCTCCTCGACCCCGGCCAACCCCGCGGGCGGCCTGCCGCTGCTGCAGGGGATGTACCTGCTCTTCGCGGGGGCGGACCAGCGGCCGGCCGCGCTCCTGGACGGCACGGCGCTCACCGTGCTGCGCACCCCGGCGCTCTCGGCGCTGGCGGTGCGTCACCTGGCGCCGGGCCCGGCGGACCAGCCCGTGCTGCTCACCGTCTTCGGCACCGGGCCGCAGGCCCGCGGGCACGTGGCGGCGGTGCGGGCGGTGCGCGAGGTCGCCGAGGTGACGCTGGTGGGCCGCGACCGGCGGCGGCTGGACGCGCTCGCCGCCGAGGTGGCCGCCGCGGGCGTGCCGGTGCGGACCCTCGGCGCCGGTGACGGCGACGCCGCCGTCGCCGGGGCGGACGTCGTGTGCTGCTGCACCAGCGCCCGCGAGCCGCTGTTCGACGGGGCGATGGTGCGCGACGACGCCGTCGTCGTCGCCATGGGCTCGCACCACCCCGACGCCCGCGAGACGGACGACGCCCTCGTGGTGCGCTCCGCCGTGGTGGTGGAGTCTCGCGCCAGCACCCTGCGCGAGGGCGGGGACGTGGTCCTCCCGCTGGCCGAGGGCGTGCTGGGCGCGGAGGAGATCGTCACCCTGGCGGAGGTGGTCACCGGGCGGGCGGAGCTGCCGCCGACGGGCCCGCGGCTGTTCAAGGGGACCGGCATGCCGTGGGAGGACCTCGTCGTCGCCGTCGAGGTCCACCGCGCGCTGGGCCGGGGCTGACGCCTTCGCCGGGGCCCGGAGGCCCGAGGGGCGCGGGGCGCGGGGCTTCAGCCCGTGCGGTAGCGCTCCGCGGCGGGTGCGAGGGTGATCCCGTGCCCCGGCGCCGCCAGGTCGGGGACCATCGCGCCGCCGGTGGCGGCGGGGGCGCCGTCGAGCAGGAGGTGCTCGATGCGCACGTGGTCGTGGAACCACTCGACGTGGCGCAGGTTCGGCGCGGCGCCGGCGACAGGGGCGTGCAGCGCCGGTGCGCAGTGCGCGGAGACCTCCAGGTGGTGGGCGGCCGCCACCGCGGCGATGCGCAGCCACTCGGTGTAGCCGCCGCAGCGGGTGGCGTCGGCCTGCAGGCAGTCCACCGCCTGCGCGGCGCACAGCCGCTGGGCCTCGACCAGGGACCAGGCGTACTCCCCGGCGGCGACGTCGGCCGTGGTCCGCCGACGCACGTGGCGCAGGCCGGCCAGGTCGTCGGAGCTGACCGGCTCCTCGAACCAGGTCACCCCCTGGTCCTCGAGCGGGCGGGCCAGGCGCACCGCCTGCCCCACGGAGTAGGCGCCGTTGGCGTCGACGAACAGCTCGGCGGCGTCCCCGATGGTCGCCCGGGCCAGCCGCACCCGGGCGAGGTCGCGGTCGGTGCGGGTGCCCCAGGACTCGCCGATCTTGATCTTGACCCGGGGGATGCCGTCCGCGTGCACCCACCCGCCCAGCTGGGAGCGCAGCGTCGCGTCGTCGTAGGTGGTGAACCCGCCGCTGCCGTAGACGGGGACGGCGTCGCGGGCGCGGCCGAGCAGCCGCACGAGCGGGACGTCGAGCAGCCGGGCGGCCAGGTCCCACAGCGCGACGTCGACGGCGGACAGCGCGCACGAGGCGATGCCCGGCCGCCCGATGTTGCGCAGCTGCTGCTGCATCGCGGCCCAGGCGGCCGGGACGTCGCGGGCGTCGCGCCCGCGCACGACGTCGGCCAGGACGTCGCGGACCACCGCCGCCGCCGCGGCCGCGGCGTAGGTCCAGCCGAGGCCGACGGCGCCGCCGGCCCGGGCCCGGACGGCGACCATCGTCGTCGCCGACCACGCGATGGTCCCGTCCGCCTCGGGCTGGTCCGTGGGGATCGTGTAGACCAGAACGTCCAGGCCCTCGACCGGCACGTCGGGCGTCATCGGCCCCTCACGAGACGCGGTGGGGGAGGAACTCCTGCAGCTTGGTCTTGGCGCCCTCCCACAGCACCGACCAGCGGTCCTCGTCGCCGGCCGCCATGGACGAGACCAGCGCCTTGACCTCCGCGAACGTCGCGTGCGGCGGGATGGGCGGGACGTTGGGGCTGGTGCGCACGTCGAGCACGGTGGGCCGGTCGGCCCCTAATGCGGCGTCCCACGCCGGGGCGATCGCGTCGGGCTGCTCGACCGCGACGCCCTGCAGGCCCAGGCTCCGGGCGAAGCCGGCGTAGTCCACGCTCGGCAGGGACTGGGACTCGACGAACTTCGGCACCCCCTGCATGGCGCGCATCTCCCAGGTGACCTGGTTGAGGTCGTCGTTGTGCAGGACGGCGACGACGAGCCGCGGGTCGCTCCACCGCTCGTAGTACTTCTTGACGGTGACGAGCTCGGCCATGCCGTTCATCTGCATGGCCCCGTCGCCGACGAACGCGATCGCCGGGCGCTCGGGGTGGGCGAACTTCGCGCCGATGACGTAGGGCACGCCCGGGCCCATGGTGGCCAGGGTGCCCGAGAGCGACCCCCGGACCCCGTCGGGGAACCGCAGGTCGCGGGCGTACCAGTTCGCCGAGGACCCGGAGTCGGCCGCCAGCATCGCGTTCTCCGGCATCCGCTCGTTGAGCTCCCAGAACAGCCGCATGGGGTTGACGGGGTCGGCGGAGACCATCGCCTGGTCGTGCATGGTCTCCCACCAGCGGGCGACGTCCTGCTCGATGCCCGCGCGCCAGCCGCGGTCGCTCTTGCGCGCCAGGTGCGGGATCAGCGCCCGCAGGGTCCGGGCGGCGTCGCCGACGAGGTTGACCTCGTAGGGGTAGCGCATGCCGATGAAGCGGGCGTCGATGTCGATCTGGACGGCGCGGGCCTGGTCCAGCGGCGGCATGAACTGGGTGTAGGGGAAGTTCGACCCGACGGTGAGCAGGGTGTCGCAGCCCATCATCATCTCGTAGCTCGGCCGGGTGCCGAGCAGGCCGATGGACCCGGTGACCCAGGGCAGGTGGTCGGGCAGGACGTCCTTGCCCAGCAGCGCCTTGGCGGCGCCGGCGCCGAGCAGGTCCGCCACCCGCTCGATCTCCGCGCGCGCCCCGCGGGCGCCCTGACCCACGAG
The DNA here is from genome assembly GCF_009193175.1 of Georgenia ruanii. Taxonomy (GTDB): domain Bacteria; phylum Actinomycetota; class Actinomycetes; order Actinomycetales; family Actinomycetaceae; genus Georgenia; species Georgenia ruanii. The sequence goes on from NZ_VUKE01000003.1 coordinate 38,681, forward strand.
CAGCGCCACCCGCGTGCCGGCGTTGAGGACGTCCGCCGCGCGGCGGACGGCCTCGTCGTCGGGGTCCACGTCGGGCCAGGCGGTGCCCAGGCTCGAGGGCACCTCCTTGAACGCGTGCCCCGGGGCGGTGTACTCGAGGTCCTGGACGTCGGAGGGGATGACGATCGCCGTCGGTGCCCGCTGGCCGATGGCGACCCGGATGGCCCGGTCGAGCACGTTCGGCAGCTGCTCGGGCACGGTGACCATCTGGACGTAGTCGCTGGCGACGTCCTTGAACAGGGTGAGCAGGTCGACCTCCTGCTGGTAGGACCCGCCCATCGCGCTGCGCGCGGTCTGCCCCACGATCGCCACGACCGGCACGTGGTCGAGCTTGGCGTCGTAGAGCCCGTTGAGCAGGTGGATCGCCCCCGGGCCCGACGTGGCCATGCAGACCCCGAGGCGCGGGCGCGGGCCGCCCGGCCAGGCGTACTTCGCGTACCCGACGGCCTCGAACGCGGCCATCTCCTCGTGACGGGCCTGCACGAACGCGGGCGCGTGCAGGGACTCGTCGGTCCAGGCGCCGAGGATGCCGTTGATGCCGTCGCCGGGGAAGGCGAAGACGTGCTCGACGCCCCACTCACGCAGCCGGGACAGCAGGTACGCGGCCACCGTCATCGCCATGTCAACGTCCTCTCGTGTGCTCGACGGGGCGGCCTGAGTGGCGCAGCGCCGTCGCCAGCAGCTGCGCGACGTGGACGGGGCGCCGCCCGTCGCCCTGCCCGGGGAGCTCGCCGCTCTGGTCGATCTGGGTCCGGCAGCTGAACCCGTCCGCCACGACGACGGTGTCGGTGCTGGCCGCGCGCAGGGCGGGCAGCAGCCCGTCCTCGGCGCACCGCATCGACACGTCGTAGTGGCCGGCCTCGAAGCCGAAGTTGCCCGCCAGCCCGCAGCAGCCCGAGTCCAGCACCTGCGCGGAGACGCCCGCGCGCCGCAGCAGCTCGACGTCGGCGTGCTCGTCGAGGACGGCGTGCTGGTGGCAGTGCATCTGGACGATGGCCGCGCGCTGGAGGCGGGGCGGGTCCCAGTCCGGGGCCCGCTCCAGGACGAGCTCGCCGAGGGTCTTCGTCTGCGCCCGCAGCCGCTCGACATCGCGGTCCCGCGGGAACAGGTCGGCGGCGTCGGCCCGGAAGACCGCGGTGCAGCTCGGCTCGAGGCCCACCACGGGGGTGCCGGCGGCCGTCCAGGGGGCCAGGGCGGCCGCGGTGCGGTGCAGGACCTTCTTGGCGATGCCCAGCTGACCGGTGGAGATCCACGTCAGCCCGCAGCACAGCTCCTGGTCAGGGATGCGCACGGTGAAGCCGGCGGCCTCGAGCACCTCCACCGCGGCCGCCCCGATCCAGGGGCCGAGGTGGTTGGTGAAGGTGTCCGGCCAGAGCAGGACCTCCCCGCGCGACCCGTCCCCGCGCGGCAGGCGGCCGCGGCGGTCGAGGCGGCGGAACCACGTGGTGAACCGCGTGCGGGCGAAGCGGGGGAGGGTGCGGCGGGCGTCGACGCCGCCGGCGGCCTTGAGCACCCCGTCGAGCCCGGGGGTGTGCGCGAGCGCGTTGACCGCTCCCGGCGCCAGCGCCGCCAGCCGGGCCCACACCGGCAGCCAGCCCATGGAGTAGTGCGCCGCCGGGCGCAGCCGCCCGGCGTAGTGGTGGGCGAGGAACTCGGCCTTGTAGGTGGCCATGTCCACGTGCATGGGGCAGTCGCTGCGGCATCCCTTGCACGCCAGGCACAGGTCGAGCGCCTCGAGCACGTCCGTGGACCGCCAGCCCCCGCTGACGGTGGAGTCGGCGTGCCCGTCGAGCACCTCGAACAGCAGCCGCGACCGCCCCCGGGTGGCGTGCTCCTCCTCGCGGGTGGCCCGGTAGCTCGGGCACATCACCCGCCCCTGGCTGTCCGGCGCGTGGCACTTGCCCACCCCCACGCAGCGCAGCACCGCCCGCTGGAAGCTGCCGTCGTCGTCCGGGTAGCGGAAGTACAGGTCCTGCGGGTCGGCCGGCGCCCACTCCGTCCCCAGTCGCAGGTCGGCGGTGAGCGGGCGGGCGTCGACGACCTTGCCCGGGTTCATCAGCCCGTCGGGGTCCCAGATGCGGCGGAACCGGCGCATCGCCTCGACGAGCTCGGGCCCGAACATGGTCTCGAGGAGCGGGCCGCGGGCCTGGCCGTCACCGTGCTCGCCCGACAGCGACCCGCCGTAGCCGACCACGAGCTCGGCGGCGTCGTGCATGAAGGCCCGGAAGGTCTCCAGCCCGGCGGCGGTGACGAGGTCGAAGGGGATGCGGCAGTGCAGGCAGCCCTGGCCGAAGTGGCCGTAGAGGGAGACCTCCTGGTAGCCGTGGCGCTGCAGCAGCCCGCGCAGGTCGCGGATGTAGTCGCCGAGCCGGTCCGGGGCGACGGCGGAGTCCTCCCACCCCGGCCAGCAGTCCGGCCTGGTCTCTGCGGGACCACCCGGCCGCGCGGTGGCGCCAAGGCCGCCCTCGCGCACCTGCCACAGGGCCGCCGCGTGGTCGGCGTCGTCGACGAGGTGGACGGAGGGGCCGCCGGCCCCCGCCCGGCCGCCGGACCCGTCGCCCCGCTGGAGGTCCGCCGCCATCGCGTGTGCCTTGGCGCGCGCGTCGTCGTCGTCCTCGCCCGGGAGGCTGACGAAGAGCCAGGCGCCGCCGTCGGGCAGCTCCGCCATGGCCCGCTTGTGCATTCCCCGGGTCTTCTCGAGGTCGACGAGCCGCTGGTCGACGCCCTCGAGCTTGAACGGCTGGTAGGGCAGGATCGCCGGGACCGCGTCGGCGGCGGCCGCCGAGTCCGGGTAGCCCAGGAGCACCAGCGACGTCGCCTTCGGCGCCGGCGCGAGCTCGAGCTCGGCCCGCAGGATCGTCAGGCACGTGCCCTCGCTGCCCACCACGGCCTTGGCCAGGTGGAAGCCGTGCTCGGGCAGGAGGGAGTCGAGGTTGTAGCCCGACACCCGCCGCGGGATGTGCGGGAAGCCCTCGCGGATGCGGTCGGCGTAGTCGTCGGCCAGGTCCTTGAGCTCGCGATAGACCTCCGCACGCCGGCCGCCGGCGGCCATGACGGCGTCCCACCGCAGGTCCGGGTACTCGTCGCTGTCGGTAGGCCCGAGCCAGAAGCGGTCGCCGCGGTAGGTGACCACCTCCAGCCGGCGGATGTTGTCGACGGTCTTGCCGTAGGTCTGGGCCGTCGCCCCGCAGGAGTTGTTCCCCAGCATCCCGCCGATCGTGCAGTTGGGGTGCGTGGACGGCTCGGGGCCGAAGCGCAGGCCCGTCGGGGCGAGGTGGTCGTTGAGGACGTCGAGCACCACCCCCGGCTGCACCAGGCAGGTGCGCCGCGCGACGTCGACGTGCTCGATCGCGTGGCAGTACTTCGTCCAGTCCAGGACCACCGCCGTGTTCGTGCACTCGCCCGCCAGGCTCGTGCCGCCCCCGCGCGAGAGGACCGGGGCGCGGTGCCCGGCGCACACCCGCACCGCCGCGGCCGCGGCGTCCGGGGTGCGGGGGACGACGACGCCGAGGGGCACCTGGCGGTAGTTCGACCCGTCGGTGGAGTAGGCGCCCAGGGTGCCGGCGTCGAAGCGGACCTCGCCGTCCACGGCGTCCCGCAGGTCGCGTTCGAGGTCCTCCACGTTCACGCCGACCCTGAACGTCATGGCGGCCCCCTCGCACTCGCCGGTGTGCGTGCGCCAACTCGTCCAACGTAGGACGGATGCCCGGTGCCGCAACCGGGGTGTGCGGGGCGAGCGGTCGGCTGGTGAGACCCGGCTCACCGCCCGGTGAGCTTTCGCCGCCCCAGTGAGAGGATCGGAGAAGGACCGCGGAAACCTGGAGGATCCCGACATGGCTCTGCCCTACGACGACGACCCGAAGTTCGCCGGCTACGCCCACCCCGAGCGTCTCGTCGGCACCCAGTGGCTGGCCGACCACCTCGATGCGGACGGGCTGGTCGTGGTGGAGAGCGACGAGGACGTGCTGCTCTACGAGACCGGGCACATCCCCGGCGCGGTGAAGGTGGACTGGCACCTGGACCTCAACGACCCCGTCGCCCGCGACTACGTCGACGGCGAGGCCTTCGCCCGGCTCATGTCCGCCAAGGGGATCGCCCGCGACACCACCGTGGTGATCTACGGCGACAAGTCCAACTGGTGGGCCGCCTACGCCCTGTGGGTCTTCACCCTCTTCGGCCACCCGGACGTGCGCCTGCTCGACGGCGGCCGCGCCAAGTGGCAGGCCGAGGGCCGGGAGATGACCACCGAGACCCCCAGCCCCGCGGCCACGGAGTACCCGGTGGTCGAGCGCGACGACTCGACGATCCGCGCCTACAAGGACGACGTCCTCGCCTTCCTCGGCGGCCAGCTCATCGACGTGCGCTCCCCGCAGGAGTTCACCGGCGAGCGCACCCACATGGCCGACTACCCCCAGGAGGGCACGCTGCGCGGCGGCCACATCCCCGGGGCCCTCTCGGTGCCCTGGGCCCGCGCCGCCAACGAGGACGGCACGTTCAAGGCGCGCGAGGAGCTCGAGGCGATCTACGAGGGCGAGAAGGGCCTGGACCCGGGCGAGCCGGTCGTCGCCTACTGCCGCATCGGCGAGCGCTCGAGCCACACCTGGTTCGTCCTCCAGCACCTGCTCGGCTTCCCCGACGTGCGCAACTACGACGGCTCGTGGACGGAGTGGGGCAACGCCGTGCGCGTCCCGATCGCCACGGGCCCGGAGGAGGTTCCCACCCGATGACCGAGACGACCGCGCTGCCCACCGCCTTCGCGGCGATCGTCGAGGACTTCACGGCCCTCGGCCCCAACGACCGGCTGCAGCTGCTGCTGGAGTTCAGCCAGGGGCTGCCGGCGCTGCCCGAGCGCTACGCCGACCACCCCGAGCTGCTCGAACCGGTGCCCGAGTGCCAGTCCCCGATCTTCCTCCTCACCGAGGTGGACGGCACCGGCGACGACGCCGCGGTACACCTGCACTTCTCCGCGCCGGCGGAGTCGCCCACCACCCGCGGGTTCGCCGGGATCCTGCACGAGGGCCTCGACGGGCTCACCGCCCGCGCGGTCCTCGACGTCCCGGCCGACGTGTACAACCGGCTCGGGCTGGCCGAGGTGGTCAGCCCGCTGCGGCTGCGCGGCATGGCCGGCATGCTCGGGCGGATCAAGCGGCAGGTGCGCGAGAAGGCCGGCCTCTAGCGGGACGGCGCTCAGGCCGCGGCGCTCTGCTGCCGCAGCGTCCGTGGCAGCTGGCCGACGAAGGCGTCCACCGACGCCGCGACGTCGAGGTCCTCGTTGGCGATGACGGCCTCGATGAGGCCGTAGGAGGCGAACGCCAGGGTGTGCGCCAGCACGTCGGCGTTGCCCGGGTCCTCCGACGCCGGGACCACCTCGGCGGTGCGCCGCACGAGGCGGTCGCAGACGTTGCGGACCACGGCGGGGTCGCCGTCGGCGCCGAGGAAGTGCGAGTAGGTGCCGCGCCGGCGCACCGCCTGGGCGAGGACCTCGTCCAGCCAGGCCCGGTAGCCCCGCTCGGGGTCCATCGGGGCGGAGTCGATGCGCTCGAGCAGGTCCGCGACGATGGTCTCGGCCACCTCGGAGACCGCGGTGAAGTGCTTGTAGAAGGTGGTGCGGTGCACCCCCGCCGCCCGGCACAGCTTCGAGACGTCGATCTCGCTGGGTGACGTGGTGGCGCAGAGCGTGAGGAGCGCCTGCTGCAGCGCGGCGATGGTGCGGCGGGCGCGGGGGTCCGCGGCCCGGCCCGGTGTGCTGGTTCCCCCTGTGGTGCTCATGCCCCCTATTTTGGGTCGACTACACCCGAATTGGAACGTCCGAAATAGACCGGAACCGGCCGTGGCATCTTCATGCCACCTCTGCCGCCCGTGCTCGCCCCCGCCGCACAGACGACGAGAGGGGCGACCGGTGGTCGCCCCTCTCGTCGTTGCTGCGAGTGTCAGCCCACCCGGATGAAGGTGGGGCTGGAGTGGGTGATGGGCCCCTCGTGCAGCGCGGTGCCCGGCTGCCGGGCGGCGATGTGGTTGCCGCCGCCGGTGTAGATGCCCACGTGACCGGGCCACCACACGAGATCGCCGGGCTGGGCCTCGGCGGCCGAGACCACGGTGCCGGCGTAGCGCTGGTCGCCGGAGGAGCGGGGCAGGTTGATGCCGAAGTGCGCGAAGACGTACTGGGTGAACCCGGAGCAGTCGAACCCGGCCGGCGTCACGCCGCCGTAGACGTAGGGCGTGCCGGTGAACTGGCGCGCGTAGTTGACGATGGCGCTGGCCGAGGCGAGGGGAGCCGGGGCCGCCTCGCGGGCGGGAGCCTCGGCCGCCAGCGCCGCGGACAGGGCGGGACGCTCACCCGAGCGGGAGGCGGCGGCCTCGGGCCGCTCGACGGCGACGGCGCGCGGGGCGCGGACGGCGACCTCGAGCTCGTCGACGCTCCACGTCACGTCCGCCGGGGCGACGACGCTGGGCGTGGTGATCATCGCCGTCACGGCCTCGGCCGCGGCGGCGGAGACGTCGACGCGCGGCAGTGCGCTGGTCTCGGCGGCGGAGGCCGAGGTGGCGGCGAGGGAGAGCACGAGGCCGGAGGTGGCCACGGTGGCGAGGCCGCGGCGGGCACCGGTGCCCGAGAGGCGCTCACCGAATTCGGTCAGAGGGGTGGAGGGACGGCATGCACGGCGGTGGCGAGCGGTGACGGACGCGGACGTACTCACTTCACTGACTACCTCTCCTGCATCCTGCGGGGTGAGCTGTCGGGTTCGGGCGGGAGCCGCCCGGTGCGCCGTCCTGGCCGCACTTCACCCCAAGGCCCTGGTGGGCCACGATCACTGGTTCCCCCGTCCCTGCCGCGGGTTTCGGTCGGCTCCGTGCGGCGGCAGGGTTCGGACTCCGCACGAAGGCTGCGGGACGGGGGAGTCCCGAAGCAGGGGAGACATTACCGGAAAGTTCAAGTGGAAAGTTACGACCGAATAACGTGTGTCACTGATCGGTCTCGACGACCCGCCCTCGCGGCCGCCGCGGCGCGGCCTCTCCAGGGACGAACGTCCCGTCCTCGGGCACCCCGCCGAGGCCGGGACCTACGTCCCCGGGGCGCTCGGGGGGACGTCCTAGGTTCGCAGGTGTCCCCATCGGCCGAGGCGGCAGGAGCACCATGGCGCGCAGCACCACGGCTCAGTCGTGGCTGGCCGGCTCCTCGGCGTCGCCCGCGGCCCGCCGGGCCAGCACGAACAGCAGGTCCGAGAGCCGGTTGAGGTACTCCAGCGCCGTCGCGCTCACGGCGCGACCGCCCGTCCGGGCGCCGACCGCGTGCCGCTCCGCCCGGCGGGCCACCGTGCGGGCGTGGTCCACGGCCGCGCTGAGCGGCGTCGCGCCCGGCACCACGAACACCGGGCGCAGCGGCCGCTCGGCGACCAGCCGGTCGATGAGCGCCTCGACGTCGGCGACCATCTCCGGCGTCACCCGGGACACCGTGTCGGTGAGGTGGTGGCGCCGCTCCGGGTGCGTGGCGAGGTCCGCGCCGACGACGAACAGGTCGCGCTGGAGCCGCAGCAGCAGGTCGGCGAGCTCGGGGTCGGTGCAGCCGGCCCGCGCGACGCCGAGCAGGGCGACGGTCTCGTCGACGTCGCCGCACGCCTCCACCAGCGGGTCCGCCTTGGACACGCGGCCGCCGAGGAACTGGCCGGTGGTCCCGTCGTCGCCGGTGCGGGTGTAGATCCTGCTGCTCACCCGCCGAAGCATGGCACTCCCGCCCGCGGGAGGCAGCGAGCACGGCGCTGGGGCCCGCGGGCGGCGGCGGGCATGGCGCTGCGCCCGGGCTCGGAACGCATGACACTCCCGCCCCGGCGGGAGGACAGTAGTGAAAACAGAACGAACGTCTCGAACCAGGGGAAGCCGGTCGAAGCCCGGCGCTGACCCGCAACCGTAGGCCCGGCGGCCCTCCGCCCGGCGAGCCGGAATGCCTGGCCGGGACGGTACGGCTCCATCCGTCGAGGTCTGCGGACGAGCCCGGAGCCCGACCCGTGCCCCCTCGGCGCGGTCAGGTGCCGGACCCGTCCCGGCCGCACCTGAGAGGCATCGCAGCATGAGTCCCCTGCCCCGTCCCGCCCGGACCGCCGCCCTCGCCCTGGGCCTGGCCGCGGTGGTGCTGGCCCCCGCGCCCGCCGTGGCCGCCGGGAGTACCGGTCCGGCCGCGGGGACCCCCGCCACGTCCGCGCCCACCGCCTCCGCGCCCCCCGGTGCCTGTGCGGACACGGACGGGGTCACCGTCGTCGTCGACCTCACCGACCTCGGCGGGGACGTGCGCGCCGGCTGCGCCCCCGGCGACCCGGCCACCGGGCGGGAGGCGCTGACGGGGGCCGGCTTCACCACCACCGACTCCCAGCCGGGCCTCATCTGCGCGATCGACGACCTGCCCGACCCGTGCCCCACCGCGTTCGACGGGCGCTACTGGGCGTACTGGTCCACCGGCCCCGGCGGGGAGTGGACCGCGCGCACCGAGGGCGCCGACACCGCCAACCCGGCCCCCGGGTCCTTCGAGGGCTGGCGGTACAACGACGGCGCCACCCCGCCCGGCGTCACCCCTGCCGCGCTGGCCGCGGCCGCGACCGGGACGCCGGGCCCCACGCCCTCGCCCGGCACCGCCTCCTCCCCGACGAGCGCGCCGCAGGCCGCCGGGGACCACAAGCCGGCCCGCACCGCGTACCTGGCGCTGGGGGCCGCCGTCGTCCTGCTCGCCGCGGCCGGCGTGATGGCCCGCCGCCGTGGCCGCGGCTGAGCCATGACGACGGCGAGAGCCGCGGCGGCGCAGGCGCCGCCGCCAGGGCGGCTGGGCCGCTCGGAAGCGCGGCCGCAGGGGCAGGCTGGTCGCGGGGGCGTGCACCCGGTGGCCTGGTGGGCCTGGGCGCTCGGGCTCGCCGTCGCCGTCTCCCGCACCACGCACCCGCTGGTGCTCGCCCTGCTGCTGGCCGCCGTCGTCCTGGTGGTGGCCGCCTGCCGGGACGACTCGCCCTGGGCCCGCGCCTTCCCCGGCTACCTCGTCCTCGGCGCGGTCATCGTCGCCGTGCGGGTCGGCTTCTACGTCCTGCTCGGGGTCGACGGCGCCGGGCCCGTGGTGCTCGAGCTGCCCGCCATCGCCCTGCCCGGCTGGGTGCGCGGGGTCGAGCTGCTCGGCCCGGTCCACGCCTGGGGCCTGCTCGACGCGGCGGTGGGCGGGCTGCGGCTCGCCGCCCTGGTCGTCTGCTTCGGCGCCGCCAACGCCCTGGCCAACCCCAAGCGGGCGCTGCGCTGCCTGCCCGCCTCCCTCCACCATCTCGGCACCGCCGTGGTGGTCGCCGTGACCGTCACCCCCCAGCTGGTCGGGGCGGTGGCGCGGGTGCGGCGCGCCCAGCGGCTGCGCGGGCTGACCGGCCGCAGCCCGCGCGCCGCCGCGGCCCGCCTCGTGCCGGTGCTCCAGGACGCCCTGGACCACGCGCTCGCGCTGGCGGCGTCCATGGACTCGCGCGGCTACGCCCGCACCGCCACCCCCGGCGGGCGTCGCGGTCTCGGCGCGGCCCTGGTCGTCGCGCTCGGCGCCGCGGCCCTGGGCACCTACGGCCTGCTCGACGCCGCCGCGCCCCGGCCGCTGACCCTCGCCCTGCTCGCCCTCGGCGCCGCGGTGGCGGCCGAGGCCTCGGTGGTCGCGGGCCGGCGGGTGCGCCGCACCCGCTACCGGCCCGACCCGTGGCGCGCCCGCGAGAGCGTCATCGCCGCCGGCGGGGCCGCGGCCGGGCTCGCCGTCGCCCTCGCGGCCGCCGCCGACCCCGCCGCGCTGGTCCCGGCCGGCGGCAGCCCCCTGTGGTGGCAGCTGCCGCCGGTGGCCGTCCTCGCCGCGGCGCTGGCGCTCGTGCCGCTGCCGGCCGGCGCGGGGGCGGGCCGATGATCCGCGTCGAGGACGTCTCGGTGACCTACCCGGCGGCCGCCGCGCCCACCCTGCGGGGGGTGGACCTTGCGGTGGCCGAGGGCGAGCTGTGCCTGGTCGTCGGACCCACCGGCGCCGGCAAGTCCACGCTGCTGGGCGCCGCGTGCGGGCGCGTGCCGCACTTCACCGGCGGGCTGCTCACCGGGCGGGTGCTCGTCGACGGCCGCGACACGGCCGCGCACCTGCCGCGCGACCTGGCCGACGTCGTCGGCGTCGTCGGCCAGGATCCGCTCGCCGGGTTCGTCACCGACACCGTCGAGGAGGAGCTCGCCTACGGCATGGAGCAGCTCGGCGTCGCGCCCGGGCTCATGCGCACCCGCGTGGAGGACGCGCTCGACCTGCTCGGTCTGGCCGCGCTGCGGGACCGGCCGCTCGCCACGCTGTCCGGCGGCGAGCAGCAGCGGGTGGCCATCGGCGCCGTCCTCACCGCCCAGCCACGGGTGCTCGTGCTCGACGAGCCCACCTCCGCGCTCGACCCCACCGCCGCCGAGGAGGTCCTCGCGGCCCTCGCCCGGCTCGTGCACGACCTGGGGGTGACGGTGCTGCTGGCCGAGCACCGCCTCGAGCGGGTGGTCCAGTTCGCCGACCAGGTGGTCGCCCTCGACACCGACGGCGGGGCCACCGCCGGGGACCCGGCCACCGTGCTCGCCACCGCCGCCGTCGCCCCGCCGGTCGTCGAGCTCGGCCGGCTCGCCGGGTGGGAGCCGCTGCCCCTGTCCGTGCGCGACGCCCGCCGCGCGGCCGGCCCGCTGCGCGAGCGGCTCGCGACGCCGTCCGGGCCGGACCGGGCACACGCACCCGCGCGGGCACAGCCGGTCCACGCACCGGCGCCCGGCGCGCCGCTGCTGCGCGCGGCCGGCGTGCACGTGCGCCACGGCGCGGTGCACGCGGTGCGCGGCGTGGACCTCGAGCTGCGCGCGGGCGAGGTGGTCGCCCTCCTGGGCCGCAACGGCGCGGGCAAGTCGTCCCTGCTGTGGGCGCTGCAGGGCCAGGGCCCGCGCGGGGCCGGCACCGTGCAGCTGGTCGGAGTCGCCGCCGGCCCCGGCGCCCGGGCCCCCGGCGCCCGAGGCCGTGGCGCCCGAGGCCGCGGCGGCCCGGACCGCGACCGCGGCCCCGACCCCGCCCGGCTGGCCCCCGCCGAGGCGCGCCGGTGCGTCGCCCTGGTGCCGCAGTCGCCGTCGGATCTGCTCTACCTGCCCACCGTGGCCGCCGAGTGCGCCGCCGCGGACGCCCAGGCCGGCGCGGCGCCCGGCACGGCGGCCGGCGCGCTCGAGGCCCTGGCGCCCGGGGTGCCCGCCGGCCGCCACCCCCGCGACCTGTCCGAGGGCCAGCGCCTCGCGCTCGCCCTGGCCGTCCAGCTCGCCGGCGACCCGGCGGTCGTCCTGCTCGACGAGCCCACCCGCGGCCTCGACTACGCCGCGAAGGCCGCCCTGTCGCGGGCGCTGGGCGCGCTCGCGGCCGAGGGCCGCGCGGTGCTCCTGGCCAGCCACGACGTCGAGTTCGTCGCCGGGTGCGCCCACCGCACCCTCGTCCTCGCCGAGGGCGAGGTCATCGCCGACGGGCCGGCCCGCGACGTCCTGGCCGGCTCGGCCGCGTTCGCGCCGCAGGTCGCCAAGATCTTGCGCCCGCTGCCGCTGCTCACCGTCGAGGACGTGCGCGCCGGGCTCGGGAGGCGACCGTGAGCGGGCCGGCGGAAAGCCCGGTCCGCCGGTGGCGCCGGCGGACGCCGGCCGGGGGCGGGGAGCCGCGCCTGACGGTCGCCGCCGTGCCGCTCAGCCGCCGGACCGTCGTGGCCCTCGCGCTCGCCTCGGCCGTGGGCGTGCTGGCCTTCGGCTGGCCGCTGCTCGTCGACGCCGCCGCCGCGCTGGGCGCGGACGCGCCGCTGGTGCTCGCGCTCGTGCTCGCCGGGGTGCTGGCGGTGCTGTTCGTCGGCCTGGGCGCCGGGGACCTCGACGTCAAGGCCGTCGCCGTCCTCGGCCTGCTCACCGCAGTCGGCGCCGTGCTGCGCCCCCTCGCCGCCGGCACCGCGGGGGTGGAGACCGTCTTCTTCCTGCTCGTGCTCGCCGCCCGGGTCTTCGGCCCGGGCTTCGGGTTCGTCCTCGGCGCGACCACCCTGTTCACCTCGGCCCTGCTCACCGGCGGGGTGGGACCCTGGCTGCCGTTCCAGATGCTCGGCGCCGCCTGGGTGGGCCTCGGTGCGGGGCTGCTCCCGCGGCGTCCGCGCGGCGCGGCCGAGCTGGCCCTGCTCGCCGGCTACGCCGTCGTCGCCGCGCTGGCCTTCGGGCTGGCGATGAACCTCTCCTTCTGGCCCGTCCAGCTGGGCCTGGGCACCCAGCTGTCCTTCGTCGCCGGCGACCCGGCCGCGGCGAACCTGCACCGGTTCCTGCTCTTCAGCCTGGCCACCTCGCTCGCCTGGGACCTGGGCCGGGCGGTGACGACGGCGCTCGGCGTCCTGCTGCTCGGGCGTCCAGTGCTCGCCACGCTGCGGCGGGCGGCGGCGCGGGCGGCGTTCGCCCCAGGCGGGCGGTCCTGACCTTCCCTCCGGCGGGAGCGCGCCCCGCCTGCCGCCCGGCTCGCCGGTCGCGCCCCTCCCAGCGCTGCCCGGTCGGAGGCCGGGACGCACAGGTGCCCACGGGCGCCGCACGGCTCAGCGCCTGGTCTCCTTGTTGGCGTGGTAGAGCGCGGTCATGGCGTCGGCCACGAGCCGGGCCCGCTCGGGGCCCAGGACCTCGACGAACACTGAGCGCTTGATGTCGGCGGCCAGGCACGCGAGCTCGCCGGCGAGCTGCTCGCCGGCGGGGGTCAGCTCGAGGTAGGTGACGCGGCGGTCCTCGGCGCACGCCACCCGCGCGGTCAGCTCGCGGGCGGCGAGCTTGTCGGCGACCTTGGTGAAGCCGCCGCTGGTGTACGCGACCGCCCGGGCGAGCGTCGCCATGGGGGCGCGGCGCTCGGGGTTGCGGTGCAGGTTGAGCAGGGTCTCGACCTCAGCCTCGTTGAGGTTGCAGGCCGTGTTGATCGCGGCGTGCACGCGCCGGTTGGTGGTCTGGAAGCCCTGGATGACACGGCCCCAGAGGGCGACGGCGGTCGCGTCGTCGGGCGTGGTGGGCCCCGCGGCAGGGGTGGTCATGGCGGCTGCTCCTTCCGGAGGAACAATATTACCTTGCCGGGAAGTTGCTTGCGCGTGAGATATATGGTCTGGTGGCAACGGTGGCCGGCACGGCCCCGCGCGCGCCGTCTTCCTGTGGGGGCCGACCGGGCGTGAGGCGACCTGCCGGGACATTCGCGACACTGAGGAGGAAATCGTGGTTGACAGCTCGACGCGGCACCGTGGCTCCATCGGGACCGTGGCACAGCAGGGCATCCCTGAGGAGGTCGACGTCGCCGTCGTCGGCTCCGGCGGGGCGGGGCTGATGGCGGCGCTCACCGCCGCCAAGCAGGGGGCGCGCGTGCTCGTCGTGGAGTCCCGGGAGATCGTCGGTGGCGCGACCGGGATCTCGGCGGGTGCCGCGTGGATCCCCGACCACGGCTTCTCCACCAAGCAGCTCAAGGTGCACGACGACCTGGACAAGGCTCGGCGCTACATGTACGGCCAGGGCCGGGACCAGACCCTCGACCACGACATCATCGAGGCCTTCCTCGAGACGGGGCCCCACGTCGCCCGCTACATCGAGGAGCACACCGCCTTCGGGTGGATCCCGGCGATCTGGCCGGACTACCGGTCCGACATCGACGGCGCGTCGATCGGGCGGGCGCTCTTCCCCGGCCCCTTCTCCCCCGAGCGGCTGGGGGAGGCCGCCAGGTTCGTGCGACCGGCCCTGACGACCGGCATGGCGAAGAACCCGCTCCCGTTCTGGATGCTCAACGGACTGAGCAGCGACGACGTGTGGATGGCCGGACCGGCGCTGGTCGGCGCCCTGCTCGACGCGGGGCTCCGCAACGGCGTCGACGTCCGGGTCGAGGCGCCCGCGGTCCGGCTCGTCACCGATGAGTCGGGGGTGCGCGGCGTCGTCGTCCAGGCCGACGGCGTGGAGCGGACGGTCCGTGCCACCAAGGGAGTCCTGCTCACCACCGGCGGCTTCGAGAGCTCGGACGAGCGTGCCACGACCCATCTCGGTGCGCCGTTCGGGGTGCAGGTCTCGCCCCAGGGCCACGAGGGCATCGCGGTCCAGCTGGGCGAGGAGATCGGTGCCGACCTCGCCGGGATGGAGGACGCGTGGTGGATGCCCGGGGTGCAGCTGCCCGGCGAGACGCTCGAGGGCCGTCCGCTCGCCCGGGTGTTCCTCGGTGAGCGTGCGCTGCCGCACAGCATCATGGTCAACCGCAAGGGCGAGCGCTTCGCGAACGAGGCGCTCGCGTACGACCAGTTCGGCGCGATCATGCGCGAGGTCGACCCGGAGACCGGCGAGATGCCGAACGCCGAGGCATGGCTCATCTTCGACCACAGCTACTGGACGAAGTTCGGGATCTTCGGCGTCACGCCAGGCGGAGAGGTGCCCGACTACCTCCACCGCGCCAGCACGCTGGCGGAGCTGGCGGGCCAGATCGGGGTCGACGAGGTCGCGCTGCTGCGCACCGTCGACCGGTTCAACCCCGAGGCCGCACGCGGCCGTGACCCGCAGTTCAACCGCGGTGGCACCCTCTTCGACCGGTACTTCGGCGCGTTCTACCCCCGGCTGGGCAAGAACTCGCCCGACGCGCGATTCCCCGCCGCCACCGCCAAGGCGCGGACGGTGATCGCCAAGGCGATCGGGCCGGTCGTGAACAAGGCCGCGGCGGCCACGGCGAAGAAGGCCGACTTCGAGCGGCTGCGCTCCCTCGTCGTCGGGCCGCTCGCCGCGATCATGCGGCCCGTGCTGAAGAGCCCGCGGTCCAGCGTCCTCGGGCCGGTCGCCACCGCGCCCTACTACGCGCTCAAGGTCGAGGCCAGCGCGCTCGGCACCGTGGGCGGCCCGAGGACCGACGCCCGAGGGCACGTGCTCGACACCGAGGGGCAGGTCATCCCGGGCCTGTACTCCGCCGGCAACGCCGGCGGCGCACCGACGAAGGGGTTCTACGGGGGCGCCGGAGGGACGATCTCCCTCGGCCTCGTGTTCGGCTACCTCGCGGGCCAGGAGGCGGCCCGGCGGCAGGCGGGCGCCTGAGCCCGGCTCGTTGCCGACCTCGACCGCCGTCGCAGCACGGCGGTCGGGGTCGCCCCGGCAACGGCAGCCGTCGTGGCGGGTGCTGACGGTGCCGACCGCGACGTCGGATGAACCGTCGACCCCGCGACGCCACCGGTGCCTCCCGCGCGCACCGGACGGACGAGGTCAGCACGGAAGCGTCGGCGAGGCGTGTGACGGAGGTCCCACACACTGGCTCAACCACTACATATGGTGGTGGTGTCAGCAGAAGCACCCCACATCTTGTGGTGACACGGCGTCAGAACAGGCGGACAATGGGAACGAAGACGCCCATTTCGGGTCCTGGGCGACGCGAAGGAGACGACATGTCCGTGACCCCCGCCCCCAAGGGATCGGCCCGCACCTCCCGCCGGAGGGGCCTGACGATCCCGCGCGTGTTCTCGACGGCCGGCACGCACCCGTACGACCAGGTCGCGTGGGAGCGCCGGGACATCGTCCAGACCAACTGGAAGACCGGCGAGACGATCTTCGAGCAGCACGGCACCGAGTTCCCCGCGTCCTGGTCGGTCAACGCCTCGACCATCGTGGCGACGAAGTACTTCCGCGGCGCCGTCGGCTCCCCCGAGCGCGAGCACAGCCTGCGCCAGATCATCGACCGCGTCGTCGGCGCCTACACCGCCGCCGGCCGCGAGCACGGCTACTTCGCCACCGCCGACGACGCCGCCGTCTTCGCCGACGAGCTCGCCTGGCTGCTGCTGCACCAGGTCTTCGCGTTCAACTCGCCGGTGTGGTTCAACGTCGGCACGCCCGCGCCCCAGCAGGTCAGCGCCTGCTTCATCCTCTCCGTCGACGACACCATGGAGTCGATCCTCAACTGGTACCGCGAGGAGGGGATGATCTTCAAGGGCGGCTCCGGGGCCGGCCTGAACCTCTCGCGCATCCGCTCCTCCAGGGAGCTGCTCTCCTCCGGCGGCAACGCCTCCGGCCCGGTCTCGTTCATGCGCGGGGCGGACGCCTCGGCCGGCACCATCAAGTCCGGCGGCGCCACCCGGCGCGCGGCGAAGATGGTCGTCCTCGACGTCGACCACCCCGACATCGAGGAGTTCGTCGAGACCAAGGCGCGCGAGGAGGACAAGATCCGCGCGCTGCGGGCGGCCGGGTTCGACATGGACCTCGGGGGCCGGGACATCACCTCGGTGCAGTACCAGAACGCCAACAACTCCGTGCGCGTGTCCGACGAGTTCATGCGCGCCGTCGAGACCGGCGGCACGTTCGACCTCCGGGCCCGCCAGGACGGCCACGTCGTCGAGACCGTCGACGCCAGGGCGCTGTTCCGCACGATCGCCCAGGCCGCCTGGGAGTGCGCCGACCCCGGCCTCCAGTACGACGACACCATCAACGCCTGGCACACCTCGCCCGAGGCGGGCCGCATCACCGCCTCCAACCCGTGCAGCGAGTACATGCACCTGGACAACTCCTCGTGCAACCTCTCCTCGATCAACCTCCTGACGTTCCTGCGCGAGGACGACACCTTCGACGTCGAGCGGTTCACCGCCGCCGTCGAGCTGATCATCACCGCGATGGACATCTCCATCGGCTTCGCCGACTTCCCCACCGACGCCATCGCCGCGACCACCCGCGCCTACCGCCAGCTCGGCCTCGGCTACGCCAACCTCGGCGCCCTCCTCATGGCCACCGGCCACGGCTACGACTCCGACGGCGGGCGCGCCCTCGCCGCCGCGATCACCTCGCTCATGACGGCGGCGGCGTACCGCCGCTCCGCCGAGCTCGCCGCGGCCCTGGGCCCCTACGACGGGTACGCCCGCGACGCCGCCGCCCACCAGCGGGTGGTCCGCAAGCACGCCGCCGCCAACGACGACCTGCGCACGGTCAACGCCATGGACGCCGCCGTCCACGACGCCGCCACCGCCGAGTGGCAGCGCGGGCTGCGGCTGGGCGGCGAGGCCGGCTGGCGCAACGCCCAGGTCTCCCTGCTCGCCCCCACCGGGACCATCGGCTTCATGATGGACTGCGACACCACCGGCATCGAGCCCGACTTCTCGCTGGTGAAGTTCAAGAAGCTCGTCGGCGGCGGGTCGCTGCAGATCGTCAACCAGACGGTGCCCCGCGCCCTGCGCCGCCTGGGCTACCCGGCGGAGACGGTCGAGGCGATCGTCGAGCACGTCGCCGGCCACGGCCACGTCGTCGACGCCCCCGGCCTGCGGCCCGAGCACTACGAAGTCTTCGACACCGCCATGGGCCGGCGCGCGATCGCGCCGATGGGTCACGTGACGATGATGGCCGCCGTCCAGCCGTTCCTCTCCGGCGCCATCTCCAAGACCGTCAACCTCCCCGAGGCCGCCACCGTGGAGGACATCGAGCGGGTCTACTTCGACGGCTGGAAGCTCGGCCTCAAGGCCCTGGCGGTCTACCGCGACAACTGCAAGGTGGGCCAGCCGCTCTCCCACGGCAAGGCGACGACGGCGGAGACGGTCGCCGAGCCGGGGCCCGGCGAGCCGCCGCGCGCCGTGCGCCGCCGGCTGCCCAAGTCCCGGCCCTCCGTGACGACCTCGTTCCGGGTCGGCGGGGCCGAGGGGTACATGACGGCCGGGTCCTACCCCGACGACGGCCTCGGCGAGGTCTTCCTCAAGCTCGGCAAGCAGGGCTCGACCCTGGCCGGGGTCATGGACGCCTTCTCCATCGCCGTCTCGATCGGCCTGCAGCACGGCGTGCCGCTGGAGGTGTTCGTCCAGAAGTTCACCAACCTGCGCTTCGAGCCGGCCGGCATGACGGACGACCCGGACATCCGGATGGCGCAGTCGATCGTCGACTACATCTTCCGCCGCCTCGCCCTGGACTACCTGCCCTACGAGACCCGGGCGAGCATGAACGTCCACACCACCGCCGAGCGCAAGCGCTACGCCGAGACCGGCTCCTACGCCGAGACCGGCTCCTACGAGGAGGCCGCCGAGGACGTCGCGGCGGAGCTGGAGACCTTCAACCAGACCGCCGGGGACGAGCCGCGGCTGCCGTCGCGGGCGCACTCGACCGCCGAGCTGCTCGAGCTGCAGCAGGGCCACGCGGCCGACGCGCCGCTGTGCCTGGCGTGCGGGACGAAGATGCGCCCCGCGGGCAGCTGCTACGTGTGCGAGAACTGCGGGTCGACGTCGGGCTGCAGCTGACCCGCCCCGCGACCAGGATGCCCTGCTGGCCGCAGCCGGATCGGCACCCTGGCCGCGGCCGGAACGGCGTTCGGGCTGCCGCCACGCTGGCACGGTCGTCGCTGACGGGCCGGCACCTGACAGGTCGGTCAGGTTTATCAGGTTGCCCCCAGGTCTTCACAGCGTGCTTCCAGTAACCGCTCGCAGCGTGAGGATCGCCAGAAGCAGTACCCGAAGCAGATCAGTGAGGGATCTGATATGCGTCGCAAGATTCTCAGTGCGCTGGCAGCGGTGATCCTCGGTGGGACCATCCTCGGTGGCGCGGGCACCGCCTTCGCCTCGACCACGGCCACCGGGCCGTACGGGGGCACCCACCACAACGTGCGTCACCACGTCAGGCACGTCCGGCACCACGCCCGGCAACACGCCCGGCACGTGCGGCACAATGTCCGGCACCACGTGCGGCACGTCCGGCACCACACGATGCACCGCATGTAGCGAGGGCACGCACAGGGCGCACCCGGCCGGTCAGCGTCGACCGCCGCGACGGCTGCCGGGCCGGCACCGCCACCACCGGGTGACGGACCAGCGCAACGAGGGCGGCCGGGGACTCCCGGCCGCCCTCCGCCGCGTCCGGGCGGCCATCAGCCCGGGACGGCGGCGGTGTGCAGGTACGACGTCAGGTGCCGGTCCGAGGTCAGCATCGCGAAGGACCAGGGCGTGCTGCGGTATCCGATCGCGTCGAGCCCGGCCGCGGGGTCGGCGCGCGCGTACGCAGCCGCGGCGGCGCGCACCGCCCGGACGTCGGCGCGCGTCAGCGCCTGGAAGCGCCGCAGGTCCCGCCGCGGGATCACGAGCCTCTCGAACGGCCGCACCCAGAACAGCGCGTCGTGGACGAGCCCCGCGTCGGCCAGGTCCTTCAGGACCCGCCCGTTCGCGCGGTGCAGGACGTTGGGATCGGCGGCGTAGGAGTGCGCCACATGGGTCACCGACCGCCCGGCCCGCGCCTCGGTCCGCTCCAGATCCAGCGCCGTCGCCCGCATCTCGGCGAGGTTGTCGGCCGGGCCGGGGCTGAGGTCGGGGAGGACGACGACGTGACCGGCCTCGACGCCGAGGGCGCGCATGGCGGCGCGGAACTCCTCGACGCGCCGCGCCCCGATCTCCGCGATCGTCATCCCGGCGAGGGACGGACCCGGCCAGAGCGCTCCCACCCCGCGACCCTCCGAGACGAGGACGACGTAGACGTTCCCGGGACCCTTCTGGGCCAGGGCCGCGCGGATGGCGCTGCCGCCGAGGAGGACCTCGTCGTCGGGGTGCTCGGGGTAGAAGACGACGACGTCGCCGGCGAAGCGGGGGTTCTCGGCCAGGGGCGGGTCGCTCAGGACGGCGGGCACGACGAGCGCCAGGACGGCGATCGCCGCGAGGGCGCGCACCACGCGACCGCCCAGGGCGCCTCCCGACCCGGGCCGGGACAGGCCCCAGACGTCGCCCGGCGGGCCGGAGCGGTGGGGCCGGGTCGCCGGTGCCGCGCGCACCACGTCAGCGCCCCCCGCGTCGGCACGGCGGGGCCGAGGGCTGGTGACACCGGAGGGTCACAGGGACAAGGATGGACCTCAGCACCCGTGGAGCGGGAGCCCTCAGCCCGCGCTCAGGTGCGTCCCAGGTCCGTGTGACTCAATGGAGAGATGCGAGTGGGACTCACGCCGTCGAGCGCGGTCGCACCGCACGAGCTGCTGGCCCGCCTCGCACACCAGCACGGGCTCCTGACCTCGCCGCTGGTCGGCACCGCCCTGGCCGTGGTCGGTGCGGTGCTGGCGCTGCTGCTCCTGCGCCGGGTGCGCCGCGCGGGCGGGCCCGCCGGCATGGGCCGGGGCCGCTTCGTCTTCCGCACGGTGTCCGTCCTGGGCGTGGTCGCGCTGGCCACCGGTGCCTACGTCAACGCCTACTCCGGATACTTCCCCACCCCCGGCGCGCTGGCGCAGGCGGCCGGGCTCTCCGGGGTCGCCGCCGCCGGGCCGGGCGGTCCGACGCCCACCGCGGACCCC
This sequence comes from Georgenia ruanii, assembly GCF_009193175.1. Classification (GTDB taxonomy): domain Bacteria; phylum Actinomycetota; class Actinomycetes; order Actinomycetales; family Actinomycetaceae; genus Georgenia; species Georgenia ruanii. Next base: position 58,983 of record NZ_VUKE01000003.1, read on the forward strand.
GGCCAGCTCACCACCGTCCGCGTCGCCGCCCCCGCCCTGGGCGTCACCGACGGCACGACGTACGTCTACACGCCCGCCGGCTACGCGACCTCGCCCACCCGCCATTACCCGGTCATCTACCTCATCCCGGGCTCGCCGGGCACGCCGAGCGACTGGTTCCGGACCGGGCGGGTGGACCAGGTCATGGAGTCGCTCGTGCAGGCCCATGCCATGCCGCCCGCGATCGTCGTGGCGATGAACACCTGCGGCGGGATCACCGGCGACACCGAGAGCCTCGACGTCGTCCGCGGCCCGCAGGTCGAGAGCTACTACACCCGCGTGGTCCTGCCCTACGTCGACGCGCACTACCGGACCCTTCCCGACCGGGCTCACCGGGTCATCGGCGGGATGTCCTCGGGCGGCTTCGCCGCGCTCAACGTCGGGCTGCACCACCTCGACCTGTACGGGACCATCCTCGGGTTCGAGCCCTACGGCGACCCCGGGCCGGCCAACCTGCGGCACCTGCTCGGCGGCGACGTCGCCCGGTTCCGGGCCAACTCGCCGCGCCACTACATCCCCACGATGGCCTTTCCCGAGCCCGTCGGCGTCTTCCTCGACGTCGGCGCCGACACCGGGCACGACGTGGCCCGCGTGCGGACCCTGGCCGCCGAGCTGACCGCCCGGGGCCAGCAGGTGCAGCTGCGGGTCGAGCCGGGCCAGCACCACACCTGGACCGAGACGGTCGCCGGCCTGCCGTACGCGCTGGCCTTCGCCGGCTCCCGCCTCTCCGGCGCGCCCGGGTGACGGCGGTCGAGACCCGCCCACGCGCGGCCGCCGGCCGGGCAGCCGCGTGGGCGCGTCGGGACCACGCGCGCCGGTGGGCGGCGTACGTGGCGGCGGGCCTCGGCGTCATCGGCCTGTTCTCGGCCCTGTCGCGGCCGCTGCGCGGCCGGGTGCGGGTGCTGCTGGAGGTCATGCCGATCGTCGTCCCGCGGACGGCGGTGCTCACCCTCGTGTTCGTCTCCGTCGCCCTGGTCCTCACCGCCCGCGGCCTGCGCCGCGGGCACCGGCTCGCCTGGGTGGCGGCCGAGGGCCTCATGGTGGCCTCGGTGGTGCTGCACCTCACCAAGGGCCTCGACATCGAGGAGGCGCTCCTCGCCGCGGCCGGCGCCGCGTGGCTGGCCACCCAGCACCGCGCCTTCCCGGTGCTGCCCACCCGGGTCGCCGCCAGCCGGGCTGCGGTCGCGGGCATCGGTGGCCTCGTGGTCGTGGTGGGCATGTCCCTGGCCGTCGCCGTCCAGGCCCGCCGCGGCGGCGTGCGGGAGCTGAACGACCTCGCCGGCGTCGTCATCCGCGACCTCACCGGACAGAACCAGACGGTGGCGGTGCTGCACGGGCACTTCCACGGCCCGGTGCTCGCCGCCGCAGGGGTGGCGCTGCTGGCCAGCGTGGCCTGGCTGCTGCTCAGCCCCCGGCAGCCGGAGCCGCTGGTGGGGGAGGCGCACCGGCGCGAGCGGGAGCGGGCCCGCACGCTCGTGGCCCGCTACGGCGGGGGGAGCCTCGACTTCTTCGCCCTGCGCGACGACAAACAGTGGTTCTTCACCGGACGCAGCGTGGTGGCTCACGCCGTGCGCGGCACGGTGTGCCTCGTCTCGCCGGACCCCATCGGGCCGACGGTGGAACGTGAGGACGTCTGGGCCGAGTTCATGGCCTACGCGGAGAGCTGCGGCTGGTCCGTCGCGGTGGTGGGCGCCGCGCAGGACTGGCTGCCGCTCTACGAGGCCAGCGGGCTGCGCAGCGTCTACCTCGGGGACGAGGGCGTGGTGGACTGCCAGGCGTTCACCCTGAGCGGGCACGAGATGCAGAGCGTGCGCCGGGCGCACCGGCGCGTGGGCGCCGCCGGCTACACCGCCACCTTCCACGACCCGGCCGGGCTCGACGAGGCCACCCGGCGGGCCCTGCTCGCCCTGTCCGAGGAGGGCCGGCGCGGCGGGGAGGAGCGCGGCTTCTCCATGACGCTGTCCCGGCTCTTCGACCCGGCCGACGCCGGGGTGCTGGTCGCGGTGGCCCACGACCCCGCGGGCCGCCCGGCGGCGTTCATCCAGTGGGTGCCGGCCCCGCGGCTGCCCGGCTGGTCGCTCGACGTCATGCGCCGCGGCACCGGCCAGATGCCCAACGGCGTGATGGACTTCCTCATCGTCGAGACGATCCGGCACGTGCGCGAGGTCGGCGGGAAGGCGCTGGGCCTGAACTTCGCCGTGTGGCGCCGTATCGTCGCCGGCGAGCACGACGCCTCGGCCGGCGGGCGGCTGGCCCGCCGGGTGCTGCGGCGCGCCTCGGCCAGCGCCCAGATCGAGTCGTTGTGGCGGTTCAACGCCAAGTACGGCCCGCGCTGGGTGCCGCGCTACGCCGCGGTCGGCACCGTGGACCTCCTGGCCTCGCAGGGCGTGGCCATCGCCGGCGCCGAGGGCGTGACCGACGTGCCGGTGATCGGGCGCCTCGTCGGCCGGAGCGGGCCGTGACGCTCGCGCTGCTCGCCGCGCTGGCCGGCACCGTCGGGTACGGCGCCGGCTCGGTGCTCCAGGCCGCCGCCACCTCCCGCGCCAGCGGGCCGGCCGCCCTGCGCCACCCGCTGTACCTCGCCGGCCTGGGATGCGACCTGGTCGCGTGGCTGGCCTCCCTCGTGGCGCTGCGCCACCTGCCGCTCTTCGCCGTCCAGGCCCTGCTCGCCGGCTCCCTGGCGGTCACCGCCGTGCTGGGGCGGGTGTTCCTCGACGCCCGGCTGCGGCGCCGTGACATCGCCGCGATCGCGGTGGTCACCCTCGCGCTGGTGGCCGTCGCCGCCTCCGCCGGCGAGCAGGCGCCCCACCGCCCGCCGGCCCCGTTCACCGCCGCGATGCTCGGCGCGCTCGCGCTGTGCGCGCTGGCCCTGCTGGCGCTGTACCCCCGCGGCCGGTCGGCGGCGCTCGCGGTGGTGGCCGGGGCGGCGTTCTCCGGCGCGGCGCTGAGCGCTCGAGCGGTGCGCGCGCCGGGGCCGGGCACGCCGGGCACCCGGGTGGTGGTGGGCCTGCTCGCCGACCCGCTGCTCTGGGTGATCCCGGTGTTCGGGCTGGTCGGGCTGCTGGCCTACGCCCGTTCGCTCGAGCGCGGCGCCGTCGGGCCCGCCACGGCCGTGATGTGGACGGTCGAGGTGGTCGTGCCGGCCGTCGTCGGGGTCGCGCTGCTCGGCGACGCCGTCCGGCCGGGCTGGGCGGGGGTGGCTGCGGCGGCGGTGCTGCTCGCCGTGGCGGGGTGCGCCGTCCTGGCGCTGGGCCCGGCCGACGCACCGCACCCCTCCACGGGCGCGGCAACGGGGAGGGGGCTGTCATGACGCCCGACCGGCGCGGCGCGAACGCGCAGCTGGGCCCGACCGCCGCGACCCGGCTGGTGGTCGCCGCGGTGCTCGGGGCGGCGAGCGGCGTCGCCGCCGGCACCGTCGTCGACTGGCCGATCGGGCTGCTGCTCGGCTGGATCGTCGCCGCGGGCGTCTACGTCGGCTGGATGTGGATCACGATCGGGCACATGGACGGCGCCGCCACGGCCGCCCACGCCGCCCGCGAGGACCCGGGCCGCCGCCCGGTGCACCTCATCGTCAACGGCGCGGCGCTGGTGAGCCTCGGCGCCGTGGCGCTGCTGCTCGTGGGCCGCTCGGGCGGGGCCGCCGCCGAGGTGGGGCGGGCCCTGCTGAGCGTCGCGAGCGTGGCGCTGGCGTGGGCGACCGTCCACACCGCGTTCACCGCCCGCTACGCGCACCTGTACTACACCAGCACCGCCCCGGTCGTGGACTTCGGCGCCGTCACGCACCCGTCCTACACGGACTTCGCCTACCTCGCCTTCACCGTCGGCATGACCTTCCAGGTCAGCGACACCCAGCTGAAGACCACCGACATGCGCCGCGCCGTGCTCGAGCACGCCCTCTTCTCCTACCTGATCGGCGTGGTCGCCATCGCCGCGACCGTCAACCTCCTCGCCGGCCTGAAGGGCTGACCGCGGCGGGGGACCTGGCGGGGTCACGGGCGCGGCGCGCGGAGCCGGAACCCGTCGGCCTCGGCGAGCACCGGCCAGGTGGCCACCGTGGCCCGGGAGGCCGCGCCCAGGCCCGTGGCCGGGCGGTGCACCAGCGTCGCCGCCCCCGAGGCGAGGTAGCCGAGCACCTCCCGCTGCCACCGCTGGTCCCGGGATCGCGGGGTGCCGTGACCGGGCCGGGCCGGGTCGTAGGTGAGGCCGGAGACGTCGACCCACACCCGGCAGCCGCGGGTCAGGTCCCGGGCGAGGGTGTCCATGAGCACCAGCGCGGTGGGGTCGTCGGCGGTGACGCAGCCGTCCACCCTGCGCGCCGCGTCGGCGAGCACGCGGGGGAACGGGGCGTTCGCCGGTCCGAGCGACACCACGGCGGCGGTGACGAGCACCGCCGCACCGCCCGCCACGAGCGCCTGCGCCGCCCGCCGGTGGCGCACGGGGCCGTCGCGCGCTCGCTGCACCGCCAGGCCGAGCACCACACTGACCGGCACGGCCGCCAGCGCGCCGTAGTGGCGGAACGTCGTGGGGCTGGCCAGCAGCGTCAGCACGGCCGCGCCGGCGAGCGCGAGGAAGAGGCGCGCGCGCCGGTCCCGCCGCAGCGACCAGGCGGCCAGACCCACCACCACGCAGCCGGCCGCCACCAGCGCCACCTCGGCCGGGCGCGGTGCCGCGGCCGGGCCGAGGGCCGGGCCCACCACCCCGGCCAGCCGGTCCGTCCAGCCGGCCGCCATGCGCGCACGGCCGAGCTGGGCGAGCACGACGTAGCGCACCATCTCGCCGGGGGCAGCGAGGAAGAAGGGCAGGCACACGGCGGTCAGGGCAGCGGCGGCCCCGGTGAGCAGCTGCGCGAGCCGGCGCCTCCCGCCATGCAGGGCCACCCACCCGGCCACGACGGCGAGCGGGACGACGCCCCAGACCTTCACGCCGGCCCCCAGCCCGAGGAGCGCGCCCGCCCCCAGCGCCGCGCGGGCGGTGGGGAGCGGCCGCGCCAGCAGCACGACCAGCGCCCCCGCCAGGCACAGGTTGGCCGGGCCCTCGAGCATCGTGGTCCGCTCGGCGTACGCCGCGGCCGGGGCGAGGGCGTACGCCAGGCCCGCCGTCAGCGCCGCGGCGCGGCCGGCCGGTTCGCCGAGCCGGGCGACGAGGACGGCGGTGAGGGCCCCGAGGGCCACGAAGGCGACCCGGGCGACGGCGAACGCGACGCTGTCGGGCACCCACCAGGTCAGCGCGGCGAACGGCGCCAGCACGAGGGTGATCCCGGGCGGGTGGAGGAGGACGAAGTCGGCGTACGGCACCCGGCCGTGCACCAGCGCGGTCGCGGCGGTGAAGTACACGCCGTCGTCGTAGCCGCCCGCCCCCCGCAGCCCCCCACCGGCCAGCACGGGCAGGAGGCGGACGGCCGCGGCCACGGCGGCCACCGGCGCCGCGACCGGCACGAGGTCGCGCCGCCGGCTCCTGGTGGGCGGCCCGGACCCCGGGTCGGGCCCGGTCATCGGGGCGCGGCCACCGCCCGGGCGGCCCGCGCCACCCGGGCGGCGAGGAGGGCCAGGCCGAGGCCGAGCAGGAACGCGGTCGCGTGACCGACGTTCGTGAAGGTCTGGTGCCGCAGCAGCGGCCCGACGAAGTATCCCGCCGCGGCGGCGACGTACAGGCCGCGCCATTGCGGCGGCACCCGGGAGAGGATGAACGCGGCCATGCAGGCGATGCCGTAGCTGACGCCGACGTCGGAGGCCTGCGCGACGCTCTCGGCCAGCCGGCCGTGGGTGATGCCCGAGGCGATGAGCGCGGCGACGAACAGCGTGGCTCCGACGTGGCCGAACCCGGCCGCCAGCACGGTGCCCGCGCGCCCGACCCACCGCTGCCCGGTGGCGTAGACCAGCAGGAGCAGCGGCAGCTGCAGCAGCCCGGAGAGGCTGGGCACGACGAAGGCGCTGACGACGAGCACGAACACCGGCCGGTCCCGCAGGTTCTCCAGGTTCGTGCTGCAGCGCTGCACGACGTCGGCGCGCACCTCGGGCGGGACGAGCTGGAGCACGATCGTCACGGCGGCGACCACGGCCGCGTACCCCAGGGCCAGGTCGCTGGAGAGCACGAGCCGCAGCGCCGCGCGAGCGGTGCCGGGGGCGTCGTGCCACGCCCGGGCGGCGGCGGGTCCCAGGCGCGCCCGCCAGGGCTCGCCCGTCACGCGCCGCGTCGAGGCACCCACGGCGGCGATGGTGCGCGCCGAACCGTGACGCCGCCACCGGGGCGGCGGGACGCCGGCTGGGAGCGTGCGAGTCGCCCGCTCGGCGCGGCCGGGTCGGGGCGCAGGATGTCGCGTTCAGCGCGGCCGGGTCGGGGCGGGCGGCGCGCCGCCCGCCCCGCGCGTCAGGTCCGGACGTCCCTGCAGAGCCAGGTGGACCACCGCCCAGGCGGCGAGCCAGGCCGTGGCCAGGGCGAGGCCGCCGGTGACGTCGGTGAGCCAGTGGGTGCCCAGGTACAGGTCGGTGGCGGCGACGGCGCTCGCGAGCACCGCGGCGACGGGGACCAGCAGGCCCGGCCTGGTGCCGGGGACGTGGCGCAGCAGGACGTGGACGAGGGCCGCCGCTGCCACCAGGGCCTGGACGGTGTGGGCCGCGGGGTAGGTGGACAGTGCGGGGACGGGGCCGCCGCCGGGGGTGGGCTGGTTGACGAGCGCGGCCACGAGGTCGCGCGCCGCGACCGCCCCGAGGTACATCGCCAGCGGCTCGACCGCCGGACCCCACCGCCCGGTGCGCCCCCGGATGAGAGCGCCGACCACGACCAGCGCCGGGACCAGCACCACCGAGCTGCCCAGCCACATGAGCACCTGGGCGGCCGCGGTGGCCCAGGCGTACTGGTGCGCCTCGACCCAGGCCCGCACCACCGGGTCGAGCAGGGCGAACTCCTCGTGGGCCACGACGTCCTGGGTGGTGCCGACGAACCACCACACCGCGCCGGCGCCCACGGCGACTGCCAGCGTCATCGGCAGCCCGGTGGGCCGGCGGGCCACGCGGCGGCCCAGCCACGCCGCCTGCCGGGGGAAGCGCCGCCGCAGCCGCTGCAGCCGGGGACTCGCGCGAACCCGGGCCGCGAGGCGCGCGCGCCGCTCCGGGCGCAGCACCCGTCCCAGGACGAGGGCGAGCACGACGAGCACGAGGATCCCCAGGCCGACCCGGGAGGCGATGTGCTCGACGTGCTGCCAGCTGCTGCCGCCGAGGTAGCCCAGGAGGACGGCGGCGACGGCCCACAGCGTGCCGCCGGCGATGTTGTACCCCGCGAAGGTGCGGTAGGGCAGCCGCGCCATCCCGGCGAGGCCGGGGATGAGCACCCGCAGGGCGGCGGTGAACCGGCCGATGAACACCGCCTTCCCGCCGCGCTCGGCGAGGAAGTGCTCGGCCCGGTCCAGATGGTCGTGGCGGACCCATCGGCCGACCGTGCCGGTGAGCAGCCGGCGTCCCCAGCGCCGCCCGATGGCGTAGCCGGCGCTGTCGCCGATGACCGCGCCGAGCACCCCGGCGACGAGCACCGCGGCGAGGCTGACCCGCTGCTCGAAGGCGAGCACCCCACCGAGGATGAGGGCCACCTCGCCCGGGAAGACGAACCCGACGAACGCCGAGGCCTCGAGCGCGGGGACGAGGAACACCACGGCGAGGGCCACCCACCCTGGCAGGTCGAGGATGTGCGCGGCCACCGCCTGCATGGGGCCCTCCTCGGCGCCGGGGCCGCCCGGGTCGGCGGCGTGCGCGGCGGACTCTACGCGCCGGCCCTGGGGACCGGTCGGGCGTCAGGGATCCGTCAAGATCCGCCGTCGCCGCGCTAAGACGGCGTCACCGGGGGTGCCGACCGGTGCCGTCAGGGTCGACAATCAGGCTGGTGTCGGCTGCGGGGCCGGCGAACGGGGCAAGACGTCATGAGCGCACCGAGCGTCCCAGACCTCCTCAAGCGAGCCCTGGTCGGGCGGCCCGTGCGCAGCGAGCGCATGGCGGCGACGCTGCTGCCCAAGCGCATCGCGCTGCCGGTGTTCGCCTCCGACGCTCTCTCGTCGGTGGCGTACGCGCCCGACGAGATCCTGCTGACACTGTCGCTGGCCGGCATGGCGGCGGTGACGCTGGCCCCCTGGGTCGGCCTTGCCGTGGTCGTGGTCATGATGGCGGTGGTCGCCTCCTACCGGCAGACCGTGCACGCCTACCCCTCCGGCGGCGGCGGGTACGCCGTCGTGCGGGAGAACCTGGGGCACCGGGCGGGCATGGTGGTGGCCAGCGCGCTGCTCGTGGACTACGTGCTCACCGTGGCGGTGTCGGTCGCCTCCGGGATGCAGTACCTCGCAGCGGCCCTGCCCGCGGCCCGGGGGCACGAGGTCTCGCTCGGGGTGGCGGTCGTGGTGGTGCTGGCGGTGCTCAACCTGCGGGGCGTGCGCGAGTCGGGCACGGCGTTCGCCATCCCGGTGTATGCCTTCATCGGGTCGATCGGCCTGATGATCCTCGTGGGGCTGGTGCAGGCGGTCACCGGGACGCTGCATCCTGCGGCTTCGGCCGGCTTCCAGCTGGTCCCGGAGGCCGCTTTCAGCCAGGGGCTGACCGGGTTGGCCGGCGGCTTCCTGGTGCTGCGGGCCTTCTCGTCCGGCTCCGCGGCCCTGACCGGCATCGAGGCCGTGAGCAACGGGGTGCCGGCGTTCCGCCGTCCGAAGTCCCGCAACGCGGCGACGACGCTGCTCCTCCTGGGCCTCATCGCCGCGACCATGCTCATGTCGATCCTGCTTCTCGCCGGTGCGACCGGCCTGCGTTTCGCCCAGGACCCCGCCACCCAGCTGCTCGACAACGGTCAGCCGGTGGGGCCCGGCTACAACCAGGACCCGGTGATCAGCCAGATCGCCGCGACGGTCTTCCATGGCGTGCCGGTGCTGTTCGTCCTGGTGACGATCACGACGGGCTTCATCCTCGTGCTGGCCGCGAACACCGCGTTCAACGGCTTCCCGGCGCTCGGCTCGGTCCTCGCCCGCGACGGCTTGCTGCCCCGGCAGATGCACACCCGCGGGGACCGGCTGGCCTTCTCGAACGGCATCGTGCTGCTGGCCGCGGGAGCCTGCGCCTTCATCGTCGCGTTCGACGCCGTGGTCACCCGGCTCATCCAGCTCTACATCGTGGGCGTGTTCGTCTCCTTCACGCTCAGCCAGTTCGGGATGGTGCGGCACTGGAGCCGGTACCTGCTCACCGAGCAGGACCGGCGCGCCCGGGCGCGGATGCACCGCTCGCGCGCGATCAACGCCTTCGGCGGGGTGCTCACGTCGGTGGTGCTCGTCATCGTCCTCGTCACGAAGTTCTCCCACGGCGCCTGGATCACCATCCTGCTCATGGGGCTCGTGCTCCTCGCCATGCGCGGCATCGCGCGTCACTACGACGCCGTCGGGCGGCAGATCACCGTCGCGGACCCGTCCGCCTCGCGCGCGCTGCCGCCGCGGGTGCACGGCATCATCCTGGTCTCGAAGCTGCACGAGGCCGCCATGCGGGCCATCGCCTACGCCCGCGCCACCCGGCCGACGACGCTCGAGGCCGTCACGGTGAACCTCGACGACGAGGAGACCGCCGCCCTGCGCCGGGCGTGGGCGGAGTTCGAGATCCCGGTCCCGCTCACGGTGCTCGACTCGCCGTACCGGGAGATCACCCGGCCGGTGGTGGACCACGTCCGCGCCGTGCGCTGGCAGTCGCCCCGCGACCTGGTCGTCGTCTTCGTTCCCGAGTACGTCGTCAGCCACTGGTGGGAGCAGGTGCTGCACAACCAGAGCGCCCTGCGCCTCAAGGCCCGGTTGCTCTTCACCCCCGGGGTCGTCCTCGCGTCCGTCCCCTTCCAGCTGCACGAGGTGGACCGGCCCGACCGGCCAGGAACCCTGCCGCCCGGCGCCGGGGCGGTGTACGGCGTGGCTGGGCCGCCAACCGGGCGCCCGCCCGGCCGGTCCGGGGGTCCGTGAGCCTGACGTCCCTGCTCCTTTCCACACCGGAGGTTCCCCATGGCGGACCTCGCCTACATCCTCCTGACGCTAGCGTTCTTCGTGGCCATCGCCGTGCTCGCGCGGCGCGCGGACCGCTCATGAGCCCGGCCACGGCGGCGCTCGGGCAGCTCGCCGTCCTGATCGCCGCGCTGGCGGTCGCGCACCGCCCGCTCGGCGCCTACATGGCGCGCACGTTCACCTCACCGCGGCACCTGCGCGCCGAGCGCCTGGCGTACCGGGCCCTGCGCGTGGACCCCGACGCCGACCAGCGCTGGAGCACCTACCTGCTCTCGCTGCTCGGGTTCTCTCTCGCCTCGGTGCTCGTCCTCTTCGCCCTCGCTCGCCTGCAGAACCACCTTCCGCTCTCCCTCGGCATGGCGCCCATGGACCCGGCAGGCGCGTGGAACGCCGCGGTGTCGTTCGTGACGAACACGAACTGGCAGTGGTTCTCCGGCGAGCAGGCGGCGGGCTACCTGCTGCAGATGGCCGGGTTCGCCGTGCAGAACTTCCTCTCCGCGGCCGTGGGCATCGCCGTGGCGGTGGCGCTGGTGCGCGGCTTCGCGCGCTCCGGCGCGGACGGCCGCGTCGGGAACTTCTGGGCCGACCTCGTGCGCACGACCGTGCGAATCCTGCTGCCGATCGCGGTCGTCGCCGCCCTCGCGCTGGTGGCGACCGGCGTGGTCCAAAGCTTCACGAGCCCCACGGGGGTCGCCACGCTGGCCGGGGGCACCCAGCACGCGCTCGGCGGCCCGGTGGCCTCCCAGGAGGCCATCAAGGAGCTCGGCACCAACGGCGGCGGGTTCTTCAACGCCAACTCGGCGCACCCGCTGGAGAACCCCACCCCGGTGAGCAACCTGCTCGAGGTCTTCCTCCTGCTCGTCATCCCGTTCTCCCTGCCCCGGACGTTCGGGATCATGGTGGGCAGCACCCGGCAGGGCCGGGCGATCCTCGCCGCCATGGCCACGATCTGGTTCGCCTCCGTCGTCCTGCTGACCTGGGCGGAGATGGCCGGTCCCGGCACGGTGCCGCGGCTGGCGGGGGCCGCCCTCGAGGGCAAGGAGGTCAGGTTCGGTCCGACTGCCAGCGCCCTGTTCGCCGCCTCCACCACCGCGACCTCCACCGGGGCGGTGAACGCCGCGCACGACTCGCTGACCGCGCCGGGCGGTGGGGTGGCGTTGGTGAACATGCTGCTGGGCGAGGTCGCCCCCGGCGGCGTCGGGTCCGGCTTGTACGGGATGCTCGTGTTCGCCGTCGTGGCGGTGTTCATCGCCGGTCTCATGGTCGGGCGCACGCCCGAGTACCTGGGCAAGAAGATCGGCCGCGGCGAGATCACCCTGGTCGCGCTGTACGTGCTGACGATGCCCGCCGTCGTCCTGGTGGGTACCGCCGTCGCGATGTCGGTGCCGGCGGGCCTCGCCGGGATCTCTCAGCCCGGCCCGCACGGGCTGTCGGAGGTGCTGTACGCCTTCGCCTCCGTGACCAACAACAACGGCAGCGCCTTCGCGGGGCTGGGCGCCGCCACCCCCTTCTACAACACCGCCCTCGGACTGGCCATGCTCCTCGGCCGCTTCGTGCCGATGGCGCTCGTCCTCGCGCTGGCCGGGCGCCTCGCGAGCCAGCAGACCGTCCCGGCCGGCGCCGGCACCCTGCCCACCCACCGGCCGCTGTTCGTCGGCCTGCTGGTGGCCGTGACCGTCCTCGTCACCGGGCTGACCTTCGTCCCGGTGCTCTCCCTCGCCCCCGTCGTGGAGTCGCTGTCATGACCGCCGTCCGCCCCGCCCGCACCCGCGCCCGCGGCGCGGTGCACACGCCCGCCCCGGTCACGCCGTTCGGCCCGCGCCAGCTCCTCCGCGCACTGCCGGGCGCGCTGCGCAAGCTCGACCCCCGTCAGCTCTACCGCAGCCCGGTCATGCTCGTCGTCGAGATCGGCGCGGCGATCTGCACGGTGCTCTCGGCGGTCCGCCCGACCCTCTTCGCCATCGCGGTCACGCTCTGGCTGTGGGCCACCGTGCTGTTCGCCACGCTCGCCGAGTCGGTGGCGGAGGGGCGCGGCAAGGCGCAGGCGGCGAGCCTGCGGGCCACCCAGAAGCTCACCACCGCCCGCCGGGTCGTGGCGCCCCACGACACGCTCGAGTTCACCACCGCCCTGACCGGCCTGCCCACCGCGGAGATCCCCTCCTCGGCCCTGCGGGTCGGCGACGTCGTCATCGTGGAGGCCGGAGAGACCATCCCCGGGGACGGCGACGTCGTCGAGGGCATCGCCAGCGTCGACGAGTCGGCCATCACGGGGGAGTCCGCGCCCGTCATCCGCGAGTCCGGCGGCGACCGCAGCGCGGTCACCGGCGGCACCCGGGTGCTCTCGGACCGCATCGTCGTGCGGATCACCGCCCCGGCGGGGCAGACGTTCGTCGACCGGATGATCGCGCTGGTCGAGGGGAGCGAGCGTCAGCGCACCCCCAACGAGATCGCGCTGGGGATCCTGCTCGTGGTGCTCACGGTCATCTTCCTGCTGGCGGTGGTCACCCTCCAGCCGTTCGCGGTCTACTCCGGTGCCCCGCAGTCCCTGATCGTGCTGGTGGCGCTGCTCGTGTGCCTCATCCCCACGACGATCGGGGCGCTGCTGTCGGCCATCGGCATCGCCGGGATGGACCGGCTGGTGCGCCGCAACGTCCTGGCGATGTCCGGGCGCGCCGTCGAGGCCGCGGGCGACGTCGACGTCCTCCTGCTCGACAAGACCGGCACCATCACCCTGGGCAACCGGCAGGCGGCCGCGCTGCTCCCCGCCCCCGGCGTCGACCCGGCCGCCCTGGCCGACGCCGCCCAGCTCTCCTCGATGGCCGACGACACCCCGGAGGGGCGCAGCGTCCTCGTGCTCGTCAAGGAGCAGCACGGCCTGCGCGCCCGGGAGACGGGCGAGCTGCCCGGCGCCGAGCTGGTGCCGTTCGCCGCCCGCACCCGGATGAGCGGGCTCGACCTGCCCGTCGACGGCGGCGTCCGCCGCATCCGCAAGGGCGCCGCCGCGGCGGTGGCCGCCTGGGTCCACTCCGCCGGCGGGCACGTGGGCGAGGACGTCGAGCGCCTCGTCGACGAGATCAGCGCCACCGGGGGCACCCCGCTCGTCGTCGCCGAGCAGCGCGGGACGGCCCCGGCCCGCGCCCTCGGGGTGGTCCACCTCAAGGACGTCGTCAAGCGCGGGCTGCGCGAGCGGTTCGAGGAGCTGCGCGCCATGGGCATCCGCACCGTCATGGTCACCGGGGACAACCCGCTCACCGCCCGCGCCATCGCCGCGGAGGCCGGGGTGGACGACGTCCTCGCCGAGGCCACCCCCGAGGACAAGCTGGCGCTCATCCGCCGCGAGCAGCAGGGCGGCCGGCTGGTCGCCATGGCCGGCGACGGCACCAACGACGCGCCCGCCCTGGCCCAGGCCGACGTCGGTGTCGCCATGAACACCGGGACGACGGCGGCGAAGGAGGCGGGCAACATGGTCGACCTCGACTCCAACCCGACCAAGCTCATCCAGATCGTCGGGATCGGCAAGCAGCTGCTCATCACCCGCGGGGCGCTGACCACGTTCTCCATCGCCAACGACGTCGCGAAGTACTTCGCGATCCTGCCCGCGATGTTCGCGGGCGTGTTCCCCCAGCTCGGCGTCCTGAACGTCATGCGCCTGGCGAGCCCGCAGTCGGCCATCCTCTCGGCGGTCATCTTCAACGCCCTCGTGATCGTCGCCCTCATCCCCCTGGCCCTGCGCGGGGTGCGGTACCGGCCCGCCGCGGCCGGGGTGCTGCTGCGCCGGAACCTGCTCCTGTACGGCGTGGGCGGGCTGATCGCCCCGTTCGTCGGCATCAAGCTCGTCGACCTGCTCGTCTCCCTGCTCCCCGGGATCGCGTCGTGACCCCCGCCCCCCGCCCCCCGAGGGCGGCCCTGGGGCCCACCGTCGTGGCGTTCGCCCGGCAGAGCCTGGCGGGGCTGCGGCTGCTGCTCGCCCTGACCGTCCTGCTCGGGCTCGTCTACCCCGCCGTGGTCACCGGCCTCGCCCAGCTGGCGTTCCCCTGGCAGGCGAACGGCTCCCTCGTCAGCGCCCACGGCGAGCGGATCACCGCGGCCGCCGACGCGGTCGGCTCGGCGCTCGTGGGCCAGGACCTCAGCGGGCCCGGGTGGTTCCACCCCCGACCCTCGGTGGCCGGACCGGGCTACGACACTCTCGCCTCCGGCGGCTCGAACCTCGGCCCGCTCGACCCGGCCCTGGCCGCCACCGTCGCGCGGCGCCGGGCCGCGGTGGCCGCCGAGGAGGACGTGCCGCCCGCCGACGTCCCGGCCGACGCCGTCACGGCCTCGGCGTCCGGCCTCGACCCGCACATCTCCCCGGCGTACGCCCGCCTGCAGGTGCCGCGGGTGGCCCGGGTCCGCGGCCTGCCCGAGGCCGCCGTCGCGGCGCTGGTGTCCCGGCACACCCAGGGCCGGGACCTCGGCGTGCTGGGCGAGCCGCGGGTGAACGTCCTCGAGCTCGACCTCGCCCTGGCGACGATGGTGCGGTGAACACCGTCGGGCTGGGTCACGAGGCCGCGCAGCCGGACCGGGCCGCGCGACCCGGCGACGCCGCGCGACCCGGCCACGCCGCCCGGCCGGGGCGCCTGACGGTGTACTTCGGCGCCGCCCCGGGGGTGGGCAAGACCTACGCCATGCTCGACGAGGCGCACCGGCGCCTCTCGCGCGGCACCGACGTCGTCGTCGGCTACGTCGAGACCCACGACCGGGCCCCGGTGGAGGCCCTGCTCGCCGGGCTGGAGGTGGTGCCCCGGCAGACGCTGACCTACCGCAGCCGGACCTTCACCGAGCTCGACGTCGACGCCGTGCTCCGCCGCGCCCCCGAGGTCGCCCTGATCGACGAGCTGGCGCACACCAACGTGCCCGGCGCCCGGCACGCCAAGCGCTGGCAGGACGTCGACGAGCTGCTCGAGGCCGGCGTCGACGTCGTCACCACGGTCAATGTCCAGCACCTGGAGTCCCTCAACGACGACGTCGAGGCGATCACCGGCGTGCGCCAGCGCGAGACCGTGCCCGACCACGTCGTGCGGGGGGCCTACCAGATCCAGCTCATCGACCTGTCCCCGCAGGCGCTGCGGCGGCGTCTCGCCCACGGCAACATCTACCGCGCCGACCAGATCGACGCGTCGTTGTCCTCCTACTTCCGGATCGGCAACCTCACCGCCCTGAGGGAGCTGGCGCTGCTGTGGCTGGCGGACCGGGTCGACGACGCGCTGCTGAGCTACCGCCGCGAGCACGCCATCGCCGAGCCCTGGCCCACCCGCGAGCGGGTCGTCGTGGCGGTCACCGGCGGCCCGGAGAGCGAGACGCTCGTCCGCCGGGGCGCCCGGATCGCGCAACGCGCGGCCGGCTCGGAGCTGCTCGCGGTGCACGTGCTGCCCACCGACGGCCTGCCCGCCGCCCCGCCGGCCGCGCTCGCCGCCCAGCGCCGGCTGGTCGAGGAGCTCGAGGGGACGTTCCACACGGTCGTGGGGGAGGACGTCGCCACCGCCGTCGTCGACTTCGCCACCGGCGTCAACGCCACGATGATCGTCGTGGGCGTCTCCCGGCGCAGCCGCTGGTCGGAGGCGCTCACCGGGGGCATCGGCTCGGAGGTGGCCCGCCACGCCGAGAGCATCGACGTCCACCTGGTCACGCACGAGAAGGCGCGGGCCGGCCGGCGCGCCCGCCGCCCGGACATGCCCCTGCGGCCGTTGCGCACCGCCGCCGGCTGGGTGCTGGCAGTCGTGGGGCCCGCCCTGCTCACCGGCGCGCTGCACCTGGCCCACTCCCAGGCCGGGCTGTCCACCGAGCTGGCCCTGTTCCTCGCCCTGACGGTGGTGGTGGCCCTGATCGGGGGGCTGTGGCCGGCGCTGGCCAGCGCGGTGCTCGCGTTCCTCACCGTCAACTACTTCTTCGTCCCCCCGACCGGCCGGCTGACCGTGGCCGACCCCGTGAACCTGCTCGCCCTGGCGGTCTTCGTGCTGGTCGCGGCGGCCGTGGCGTCGGTGGTCGACCGGGCGGGGCGGCGCACCGCCCAGGCCGCCCAGGCGCGGGCGGAGGCGACGGCGCTGGCGGAGATCTCCCGCTCGGTCCTGTCCGGCGAGGACACCGCGCGGGCGCTCGTCGCGCGGCTGCGTGAGACGTTCAACCTGGCGGCCGTGTCGCTCCTGGCCGAGGACGACGGCGGCTGGCGCACCGTGGCGGAGGACGGCGCGGAGCCTGCCCGGGTGCCCGAGGAGGCCGAGACGGTCGTCGACATCGACCCCGGCCGGGTGCTCGCGCTGCGCGGGCGGGTGCTCGCCGCCGCCGACCGGCGGGTGCTGGAGGCCTTCGCCGCGCAGGCGCACAACGTGCTGGAGTACCGCCGGGTGCGCGAGCAGGCGGCTCAGGCTCAGGTGCTCGAGCAGGCCGAGGCGACCCGCACGGCGCTCCTGGCGGCCGTCTCCCACGACCTGCGCACGCCGCTGGCCACGATCCGCGCCGCCATCGACGGGCTGCTCGCCCCCGGCCTCCACCTCTCCGCGGCGGACACCGCGGCGCTGGCCGGGACGGTCGGGGAGGCCACGGCCCGGCTGGAGCGGCTCATCGACAACCTCCTGGACCTGTCCCGGCTGCAGACCGGCAGCGTCCGGCCGGTGGTGCGCACCACCAGCCTCGAGGAGATCGTGCCGCTGGCGACCGAGGGGTATGCCGCCGCGGTCGACGTGGACGTCCCGGAGACCCTGCCGCTGGTCCAGACCGATCCCGGGCTGCTCGAACGCGTCGTGGCCAACCTGGTGTCCAACGCCGTGCGCCACCAGCCTCCCGGCGCGCCCGTGCGGGTGACCGCCTCCGCGACGCAGCAGCACCTCGAGGTGCGGGTGATCGACACCGGAGCGGGGCTGGACGAGGAGAAGAAGGAGCACATGTTCGAGCCGTTCCAGCGGCTCGGCGACGCCTCGAGCGACGGGCTGGGGCTCGGGCTCGCCGTGGCGCAGGGGCTGGCGGCCGCGGTCGGCGCCGAGCTCGTCGCCGAGGACACCCCGGGCGGCGGGCTGACGATGGTGCTGACCATCCCGCTGGCGGAGGAGGTGGCCGCATGAGCCGCGTGCTCGTCGTCGACGACGAACCCGGCCTCGTCCACGCCCTGGCCATCAACCTGCGCGCCCACGACTGGGAGGTCGCCACCGCGCTGGACGGGCGGCACGCCCTCGACCTCGCGGCGAGCTGGCACCCCGACGTCGTCCTGCTCGACCTGGGGCTGCCCGACGTCAGCGGCATGGACGTCATCGCGGGCATCCGCGGCTGGAGCCGGATGCCCATCGTCGTCCTCTCCGCCCGCCAGCACGGGGAGGACAAGGTCGAGGCGCTCGACGCCGGCGCCGACGACTACGTGACCAAGCCGTTCGCGATGAACGAGCTGCTCGCCCGGCTGCGGGCCGCGGTGCGCCGGGCGGCGCCGGGGGACGGGTCCGAGGCGGTGGTCCAGGCCGGCGAGCTGACCATCGACCTGGCGCGGCGGCGCGTCCTCCGCGCCGGCCGGGAGGTGCGCCTGACGCCCACCGAGTGGGCCATCGTGGAGGTCCTCGTGCGCAACCGGGGCAGGCTGGTCGGGCGCCGCCAGCTCCTCCAGGAGGTCTGGGGCCCGGGATACGGCACCGAGACCGGGTACCTGCGGGTCTACACCGCCCAGCTGCGCCGCAAGCTGGAGCCGGACCCCGCGCACCCGCGCCACATCCTCACCCAGCCGGGGATGGGGTACGTCTTCGAGACGACGTGAGGCCGGGGTGGCGTCCGGGGAAGTACCTCCTTGCCGGATCCGGACCAACGTCGTCGTCCGGCGTCCGGACTGCTCGGTCGCGGCCACGACGCCCGCTACCGTGCACCTGCAAGGCGCTCGATCATGTCCTCACCGACCTGCCCTCGGCCGGCACCCACCCGTCCCGGCCCTCGCCCGAGAAGGAGCACCGAGCCATGACCATGAGCTTCGACCACGTCACGCTGGGGCAGCGGGTCGTCTTCGGTGCGGGCCGGGGCGCGGAGAACCTGGCCGCCGAGGTCGCCCGCCGCGGGGCGCGCCGGGTGATGGCGATCGCCTCGTCGCGCGAGCGCGAGCTGGCCGCCCGGGTGTGCGGACAGGTCGAGGTGGCGGTGTGGTTCGACGACGTGGTCCAGCACGTGCCGGTGGCCACGGCCGACGCGGCGCGGGCGGCGGCGGCCGAGCACGGCGTGGACCTGCTGGTCAGCGTGGGCGGGGGGTCGACGACCGGGCTGGCCAAGGCGGTGGCGCTGACCACCGGGATTCCGGTGGTGGCGGTGCCGACGACGTACGCGGGGTCGGAGGCGACGAACGTGTGGGGGCTGACCGAGGACCGGACGAAGACGACGGGGGTGGATGACCGGGTGCTGCCGGCCGCGGTGGTCTACGACGCGGCGTTGACGACGTCGCTGCCGGTGGGGCTGTCGGTGGCGTCGGGCCTGAACGCGTTGGCGCACTGCGTGGACTCGTTGTGGGCGCCGCGGGCGGACCCGATCAACCAGGCGCTGGCCCTGGAGGGGGTCCGGGCCCTGGCGGTGGCGCTGCCCGGCATCGTCGCCGAGCCGGAGGGCCTGACCGGGCGGGAGCAGGCGCTGTACGGGGGCTACCTGGCGGCGGTGGCGTTCGCCTCGGCCGGGTCGGGGCTGCACCACAAGATCTGCCACGTCCTGGGCGGCACGTTCGACCTCCCCCACGCCGAGACGCACGCGACGGTGCTGCCCCACGTGCTGGCCTACAACGCGCCGGCGGTGCCGGCCCTGGCCGGCCGGCTGGCCGCCGCCCTCGGCGCACCCGTGGGGGAGGGCGAGGACCCGGTGCCCGCGGCCGTGGGCGCGCTGAACCGGCTGTACGAGGCGCTCGGGGCGCCGTCGAGGCTGGCCGACTACGGGCTGACCGCCGGTGACATCCCCGAGGCGGTAGACCGGATCGTGAAGGCGGCCCCGCCGTCCAACCCCGTGCCGGTCACCGAGGCGGCGATAACCGCGCTGCTGACCGCCGCCCTGACCGGCGCCGCCCCCACCGCCACGCTCGCTCATTGAGCACTCACCCCTCCCGCCGCCCTGGCGCGCTGAGGGACGCCACCCCATCCAGCCGCCCCACCGGTCGGCGCCCTCACCGCAGAGGAGACCCGTGATGTCCGAGACCGTCACCCCCACGACCCCGACCGCGCCGGCCGGCGCGGCTCTGGAGCAGTCCGCCCGCGAGCAGGACCTGACCGACCGGGTCGTGGCCAGCTTCGCCGGCTGCGAGGACGCGCGCCTGCGCCAGGTCATGCAGTCCCTGACCCGGCACCTGCACGCCTTCATCCGGGACGTGCGGCTGACGGAGGCCGAGTGGGACGCGGCGATCGCGTTCCTGACCGCCGCCAGGCACCTCACCGACGACAAGCGCCAGGAGTTCATCCTGCTCTCCGACGTCCTGGGCGCCTCGATGCAGACCATCGCGGTGAACAACGCGGCGTACAAGAATGCCACCGAGGCCACCGTGTTCGGGCCGTTCTTCGTCGCCGACGCCCCCGAGATCCCGCGGGGCGGGGACATCGCCGGCGGCGCGGCCGGGACGCCGTGCTGGGTGGAGGGCACGGTCACCGACACCGACGGCCGCCCGGTGCCGGGGGCGCGGATCGAGGTGTGGGAGGCCGACGAGGACGGCTTCTACGACGTGCAGTACGACGACGACCGGGTGGCCGGGCGGGCCTGGCTGACCGCCGACGCCCAGGGCGCCTACGCCTTCTGGGGGCTCACGCCCACCCCGTATCCGATCCCGCACGACGGGCCGGTGGGCCAGCTGCTCGCCGCGGTGGGCCGCTCCCCGGTGCGGGCGGCGCACCTGCACTTCATGGTCACCGCGCCGGGGTACCGGACCCTGGTCACGCACATCTTCGTCGAGGGCGACCCCCAGCTGGAGATCGGCGACTCGGTGTTCGGCGTCAAGGACTCCCTCATCAAGCGCTTCGAGGAGCAGGCCCCAGGGACGCCCACCCCGGACGGGCGCGACCTGGCCGGCCAGGCCTGGGCCCGCACCCGCTTCGACATCGTCCTCGCCCCCGCCACCGCCTGATCCCGAGCGGGACGTCCGCTCGGCCCGACCCCGTCCCTCCGCGCCGCGCCGCCGAGCGACGGCGGCCGGTTATCTGGCTGACACGTCCGTCAGGAGCACTCAGGCCCTTGTCAGCCGCAGGTCCCACGATGTGGCTCGTAGCTCGATGCGGAAGAGGGCGTCCTATGTACCGCCGGATCGTCCGTGGCCTTGCCGCCGTCGGCCTGGGCGCCGCGGTGCTGGGCGGCGCGAGCGGCGCGCTCGCCACCACGGCCGCGGCCGCGGCGGCCGCGCACCCCGCCGCCTCCGCCCCGGCTCCCGCGCAGCACCCGACGGACAGCCCGAGGCAAGGCGGCACCGACCACCCCAAGAAGAACCCGCTCTTCGACACCCGGCACGGCTACCACGGGGAGCCGAAGAGGTTCAAGGACTGGTGGGACTACCTCTGACTCACCCGGTCGGGGCCACGACCGCCTCGTACAGCTGCTGGTACCGGGTCCGGCGGGTGGCGTAGTACTCGGTGCGCCCGGCGACCGGCACGTAGGTCCGGCCCGTCTCGACCGGCGCCCGCGGCACGTCCGGGGCGAGCACCTCGAGCGCGATGAGCGCCGTTCCGTGCAGGGTCGTGCGCTTCATCGTGACGTGCTCCACGGGAGCGCCGAGCGCGTCGGCGAGCACCTGCAACCACGCAGGGTGGTCGGCCGTCACCCGGCCGCTGGCGGCGATGCGGTGGGCCCGCCCGCCGGCCTGCTGGAGCTGCTCGGCCACCCGGGCGTAGGTCAGCGCCACGCCCTCGAGCGCCCCGCGGTAGAGCAGCGTCGGCGTCGTGGCGGCCGTGACGTCGGCGAACAGGGCGCGGGCGCCGCCCGCCCAGCCTGTGCTGCGCTCGCCGGTGAGGTAGGGCAGGACCACCGGGGCGCCGTCGTCCGGCGGGGCGAGCAGGGCGGCCTCGCGGTCGACGGCGAGGCCGTCCTGGTCCAGCCGGAGCGTGTCCTCGAGCCAGCTGACCACACGGCCGACGTCGTTGAGCGCCCCGCCGAGCAGGGTGCGTGAGGCGTCGACCCGGTAGCACCACAGCCCCGGCGGGATGGTGTCGGGGTGGCCGTGCAGCACCACCCGCATCGCCCCGCTCGTGGCGGCGGCGGCCGCGATGACGGACTCGTCCCCGGCGCCGGCGCCGATGTTGCTGGCGAAGCCGTCGGTGATGACCGGGAACCAGGCGGCACCGGTCAGCGCCGGCCAGCGGCGGCCGGCACGCCCGTCGTCGCGGAGGGGCCGGTCGGGGTCGCGGATCTCGGAGAGGTGGCCGGCGTCGACGCCCGCGGCCGTGAGCATCTCCGCGTCCCAGGCGCCGGCGCGCCGGTCCAGCATCCCGGTCCACGCCGCCGTCGACGTGCCGACCGCGGTGGTGCCCAGCAGCCGCAGGTGCACGTACTCGCCCAGGGACAGCCAGCGCGCCGCGCGGGCGAAGGTGTCCGGTGCGGTCTCGCGCAGCCACCGCAGGCGCGGGGGCAGGTAGCTCGTGTGCAGCCGCGTGCCGGTGCGCTGCTGGACGGCCGCCTCGTCGAGCTCGCCGCGCAGCTGCCGCAGCTGCGGGGCGCAGCGGGAGTCGGCGTAGGTGTAGCACGGGGTGAGCGGGGCGCCGTCGTCGTCCACGCCCACGAGCGAGGAGGCGAACGTGTCCAGGGCGACGCCCGCGATCCGGCGCCGGCCCGGCAGGCGGCCCGTGACCTCGGTGATGACCTCGGCGACCTCGGCGAGGACGGCGTCGGGGTCGATCTCGGAGGTGCCGTCCGAGGCGGTGCGGAACTGGTGGGGGACCTTGTGGCGCAGCCCGCGCACCGGCCGCCCGGCGGCGTCGTACAGCCCGCCGCGCGAGGCCGTCGAGCCGACGTCCAGGGCGAGCACGAACGGCTCGAGCGCGTGGTCCAGCTCGACGCTGGCGGTCTTCGGCATGGGGCTCCCTCGCAGGTCGGGGGCCCATCGTACGGACGCCGACGCCGCGTCTGCCGGGTGAGACCGGCCCGCACCGGCCGGGGGCGCACGCGGCGCGCCCCCGCGGACCCGCTCAGCTCCCGTCGAGCCCGGCGACGAAGTCGGACATGGCGGCGACGACGTTGGCCAGCGCGGCGACCGAGCGGCGCGCGTCGCCGGGGAACTCCAGGCTGTGGTTCGCGCCCTCGATCTCCAGGACCTGGTGGCCGGTGCGGCGCGCGGCGTCGCCGTCCCACAGCGGGTCCGCCGTGCCGCCGATGAGCAGGCTCGGGGCCTCCTGACGTGCCAGGCCCGCGAGGACGTCGGCGTTGCGCATCAGCGGCGTCAGCCAGATGCCGGGGACGCGCATGTCCGCCGCCAGGGGCGCGATGAGGCTCCCCAGCGACTTGCCGATGACCAGCCGGTGGGTCGCCCCGGCGTCGGAGTGCAGCTCGCGCCAGGCGATGTCGCGCACCATGGTGCCCAGGGCGTCGGTGCCGTCGGGGGGCAGCTCGGGCCACCACACGTCGCGGCCGGACCAGCCGTCGTCACGGACGATCATGCGCGCGAAGTGGAGCAATGGTCGGTCAGGCGTGTAGCCGCTGCCGGGGAAGATGATGGCCACCTTGCCGGCGTCCCCGTCGAAGATCCTCACTGCCTGAGGCTATCGTCCGCGACGTGCCCCGGCGTGCGCCGCGCACGAGGGGCTGGCCACATCTCGCGGCCGGCCCCGCCGGCTCCGCGGCCGGGGCTAGGGATGGACCGGTCCCTCGTGCGGGCGGTGCGTGACCGGCTCGAGCTGGAAGGTGGAGTGGGCGACGCTGACCGGGAAGTGGTCCGCCACGCACCGCTGCAGCGCCGCGAGCAGGCCGGGCGCCTGCCCGTCGTGGAAGCAGGAGTCGTCGACCACCACGTGCGCGGAGAGCACCGGCAGGCCGGAGGCGATCTGCGAGGCGTGCAGGTCGTGCACCTCCCGCACGTGCGGCAGCTCGAGGAGGTGGGCGCGCACGTCGTCGAGGTCGAGCCCGCGCGGGGTGGACTCGAGCAGCACGCTGCCCGTCTCGCGCAGGAGCATGATCGTGCGCGGCACGATGAGGGCGCTGATGAGCATGCCGGCCACGGCGTCGGCCCGGGTCCAGCCGGTCGTGGCGATGACGACGGCGGAGACGATGACGGCGGCCGAGCCCAGCGCGTCGTTGACGACCTCGAGGAAGGCCGCGCGCAGGTTGAGGGTGGACGAGCGGCCGCCGGCGAGCACCGCGATGGAGACGAGGTTGGCCGCCAGGCCGATGACGCCGAAGACCAGCAGCCCGTCGGCGGGGACCTCCGGCGGCGCCATGAGCCGCCGGACACCCTCCACCAGGGCGTAGACGCCGACGGCGAGCAGCACGGCGGCCTGCGCCGCGGCGGCGAGCACCTCGGCCCGTCGGAAGCCCCAGGTCCGCCGGGGCGTGGGCGGGCGCAGCGTCAGGGACGCGGCGATCAGCGCGAGCAGCAGGCCGGCGGAGTCGGTGAGCATGTGCGCGGCGTCGACGAGCAGCGCCAGGCTGCCGGTCCACACCGCGCCGACGATCTCCGCCACCAGCACCGTCGCGGTGATGCCGAAGGCCACCGCGAGGCGGCGCCGGCCCGTGTCCTCGGGCCCGTGCCCGTGCCCGTGCGCGTGCCCGTGGCCCGCGTGCCCGTCCAACCCGGCTCCCTCCGACGTCCTGGCGCCATCATCCCGCGCCGGGACGATCGCCCGGGAGAGCACCCGCCGGGCCCCGGAGCGGATCCTGCGGCGGTGGGTGCTCCGGTGGGTCCTCCGGCGGCGGGTCCTCCGGCGGCGGGCCGTCGGGCCCGGTGCTGCAATGGGCCGGTGAACCTCACGGTCGTCGTCGCGCTGGGGGCCAACGCCCTGGTGGCGGTGGCGAAGTCGGTCGCCGCCGCGCTGACCGGGTCGGCCTCGCTGGTGGCCGAGGCGGCCCACTCGTGGGCGGACACGGGCAACGAGGTGCTCCTGCTCGTGGCCGACCGGCGCTCGCGACACCGGCCGGACCGCGCCCACCCGCTCGGCTACGGCCGCGAGGCCTACGTGTGGTCGATGTTCGCCGCGCTCGGGCTCTTCGCGTTCGGCTCGGCGGTCTCCATCACCCACGGGGTGCAGGAGCTCGTCAACCCCGAGCCCGCCGCCCACTTCGCCGTCGGCTACGTCGTGCTGGCCGTCGCGTTCTGCCTCGAGGGCGTCTCCTTCCTCCAGGCGCTGCGGCAGGTGCGGAGCGAGGCGCGGCGGGTGCGCCGGGATCCGCTCGAGCACGCGCTGGAGACCTCCGACCCCACCCTGCGGGGGGTCTTCGCCGAGGACGCCGCCGCGCTCGTCGGCCTCGTCCTGGCGTTCGCGGGGCTGCTTGCCCACCAGCTCACGGGCTCGCCGGTGCCCGACGCCCTCGGCTCGATCGCCGTGGGCCTGCTCCTCGGCGTGGTCGCGGTGGTGCTGATCGACCGCAACCGCCGCTTCCTCGTGGGTGAGGCCGCCGACGAGCGGCTCACCGCCGGCGCGCTGGGCCACCTGTGCTCGTTGCCGGAGGTGGCCCGGGTGACGTACCTGCACCTGGAGTTCGTCGGCCCGCGGCAGGTCTTCCTCGTGGCGAGCGTCGACCTCGAGGGGGACGTCGTGGAGTCCGCCGTCGCGCCGCAGCTGCGCCGGGTCGAGGCCGCGTGCGAGGCGGTGCCGCTGGTGCGCAAGGCGGTCGTCACGGTGGCCGGCCCGAACGAGCCGAGCCTGCCGCTGCCCCCCGCCGCCCACGTGCGGTGACCCGTCGCGCGCGGACCCGGCAGGCGCCCGGTGCCGGCGCCGCGCGCGGCGCCTCACGAACGTGTCGGTGCCGGCGTCTACCGTCGGGACAACAGAGGAGGCGCCATGACGTACGCACTGGTGAACTCGCCCGTCGGCACGTTGACCCTCGTGGCCGACGGCGAGGCGCTGACCGGCCTCTACATGGAGCGCGCCAAGCACGTCCCGGACGCCGCGACCTTCGGGCCGCGCGACGACGACGCCCTCGCGGTCGTCGCCGGGCAGCTGGGGGAGTACTTCGGCGGCCGGCGGCGCACCTTCGACGTCCCGCTGCGCCCGGCCGGTAGCCCCTTCCAGCGGCGGGTCTGGGAGGCGCTCACCCGCATCCCGTACGGGGCCACCTGCTCCTACGGGGAGCTGACGGCGGAGCTGGGCCTCACCGCGCAGGCGGTGCGGGCCGTGGCCGGGGCCAACGGCCGCAACCCGGTCTCGATCATCGTGCCGTGCCACCGGGTCATCGGCGCCGACGGCAGCCTCACCGGTTACGCCGGGGGCGTCGAGCGCAAGCGGTACCTGCTCGACCTCGAGCGCCAGGATGCCACCTTGTTCTGATCGGCCCGCGCCCGGGGGCTACCCGGCGGAGAATGCCGGGAGGTGCCCGCGGCCCTGCGAGGTGGTCGGTGAGCGAGATCGGCGACGGCGCACCGCTGCTCGCGGGCCTGGTCCCGGACGTGGTCGTGGTCGAGACGTTCACCACCGGCCCGGCCGCGGCTCTGCCTCCCGAGGAGGCGGCCCTGGTCGCCGCGGCGACCCCGGAGCGGCGCCGCGAGTTCGCCGCGGCACGGTCCTGCGCCCGCCGCGCCCTGGCCCAGCTGGGCGTGGCGCCGCAGCCGATCCTCCTCGACCGGGACGTCCCGGCGTGGGCCGCCCGCGCGCCGCGGTGGCCCGAGGGCGTCGTCGGGAGCATGACGCACAGCGACGGCTACCACGCGGCGGCCGTCGCGCGCGCCAGCGTGATCGCCGCCGTCGGTGTCGACGCCGAGCCCAACGAGCCGCTCCCCGCTGGGGTCCGGGAGCTGGTCACGACCGACGAGGAGCGCGCGCTCCTGGCCCGGCTGTCCGGCACGCGGGCGGACGTGGCCTGGGACCGGCTGGTGTTCAGCGCGAAGGAGAGCGTGTACAAGGCCTGGTTCCCGCTCACCCGGCGGTGGCTGGACTTCGGCGACTGCCTGGTCCGGCCGGCGCCCGGGGGTACGTTCACCGTGGCGCTGCGGATGGCCAGGCCCGCCGCGGGGGGTGCCCGCATCAGCGGGCTCGCCGGGCGGTGGCGCACCGCGCGCCGCGGCGGTCGCGGGTACGTCGCGACGGCGCTCGCCGTGCCCGCCGCCCCCGGCGCCGGCGGACCGCCCGCCCGCTAGCGGCACCGGCAGCGCGGGCCCGGTACGACGCCGTCCGCGCCGCCCCCACACGACGCGGGCGGACCGGTTCACCTGCCTGACGAATTGTTCAGATTCCTCAGGTTTCACTCAGCCAGGTCCTTCATGGTTCATCGATCGAACGCCACGAGGCCAGACCGATGACGACCACGGCAAGGACCCCAGCAGCGCCGCGCCGGGCACTCGGCGGCGGACGTGCGCACCGCGTCCGCCAGCTCCTGACCCGACCGGTCTCCCACCACCGGACGCGCGCGACCCGCCAGCGGCGGCGGGTCGCCGGGGCCGGGGGCGTCCTTGCCGGACCGGCTCGGCAGCACGTCAGGTCCGAGGACCAGCAACCACATCCGTACTCCGGGACAGCAGAGGAGGGGCCGTGTACGGTCGCTCGCCAGGGTTGGAGCCCGACATCACGACGGACGCATGGGTTCCCGACGCCGCCGTGCGACGGCGCCCGCGCGAAGCCTTGGTCGTGCAGAAGTTTGGCGGGTCCTCGGTCGCCGACCCCGTCAGCATCCGGCGCGTGGCGCACCGGGTCCTCGAGGCGCGTGCCGCCGGCCGCCGCGTCGTGGTCGTGGTCTCCGCGATGGGCGACACCACCGACGAGCTGCTGGACCTCGCCAACGGCGTGACGCCGTTCCCGTCCGCACGCGAGCTCGACGTGCTGCTCTCCGCCGGGGAGCGGATCTCCACGGCGCTGCTCGCCCTCGCCCTGACCGATCGGGGGGTGAGCGCGCGGGCCTTCACCGGTCCGGAGGCGGGCCTCGTGACCGACGGCACCCACGGCAAGGCCCATCTCGTGGACGTCAACCCCCGCCGGATCCGCAGCTTCCTGCGCCAGGACGGGATCGCCGTCGTCGCCGGATTCCAGGGGGAGTCCCGGTCGACGAAGGAGGTCACGACGCTCGGCCGGGGCGGGTCCGACATCACTGCGGTCGCGCTGGCCGCCGCGCTGGGGGCCGCCGAGTGCGAGATCTACACGGACGTCGCCGGCGTCTACTCGGCGGATCCGCGGGTCGTGCCCGCCGCCCGGAAGATCCCCTCCCTCACGAGCGAGGAGATGCTGGAGCTGGCGGCAGCCGGCGCCAAGGTGCTGCACCCGCGCTGCGTGGAGTACGCCCGCCGCTTCGGCGTCGTCCTGCACGTCCGGTCGTCCTTCACGCAAGAGCCCGGCACCCTCGTCCTGCCTGACCGACGGAGCGTCCCGGGCGAGCCCGTGGAGCTGGAGCAACCCATCGTCACCGGGGTGACGGCCGACCCGAACCAGGCGAAGGTCACCGTCACCGGCGTCCCCGACGCGGCCGGTGCCGCGGCCCGGATTTTCCGCCTCGTCGCCCGCGCCGGCGTCCGCGTCGAGATGATCGTGCAGAACGCCGGCACCCTCGGGTCGGGGCGCACCGACATCTCCTTCACCGTCCCCGCCGAGCACGGGCCCGCCGTCGTGAAGCTGCTCCGCGAGGCGCGCGAGCACGTCGGGTTCCTCGCCGTCGACCGCGACGAGGAGATCGCCCTGCTCTCGGTGCGCGGGTTCGGCATGCGTCAGGGCCACCGCGTCTTCCCCCGTGTGCTCGCGGCACTGGCCCGCGCCGGCGTGAACGTCGAGATGATCTCGGCCTCCGAGTTCCGGATCGCCGTGGTCGTCCGGGCCGACGCGCTGGCCCGGGCCGAGGACGCGGTCGGCGAGGCGTTCTCCGCGACGTGGGCGGAGGTGCCGGCGCTCGTGTGACCAGATGTGCGCGCCCGGGCGGCGCGCGTCCTCGGCGGGTGCCGCACCATCCCGCCCCCTCGATGACGGAGGTCGATCCGCGTGGCAATCCAGCCCCTGACCCTGCCCGTTCCCACCTCACCCCCGGCCCTGACCGAGGAGGGCTTCGCCGGCCCGATGGTCGCCGGCGACCTTCCCGGTCCCCGCTCCCGCGTCCTGCTCGAGCGTCAGGAGCAGCGCGAGTCCAACGCGCGCACGTACCCGCGCCACCTCCCCATCGCCATCGCGGACGCGCGGGGCTCGCTGGTCCGCGACGTCGACGGCAACGTCTTCATCGACTTCCTCGCCGGCGCCGGGGTGCTCTCCCTCGGGCACAACCACCCCGAGCTCGTGCGCGTGGCGGCCCGCCAGCTGGAGATCTTCACCCACGGCCTGGACCTGCCCACCCCCGCGAAGGACGACTTCGTCACCGCCCAGCTCTCCATGCTCCCCGCCGCGCTGAAGGACCGGATGAAGATCCACTTCTGCGGCCCCACCGGGGCGAACGCGGTCGAGGCGGCCATCAAGCTGTGCAAGACCGCCACCGGCCGGGACGACATCGTCAGCTTCGCCGGCGGCTTCCACGGCAGCACCGCCGCCGCCATGGCGGTGACCGGGCTCGTCGAGCAGAAGGCGCCGGTGGGCGGCGGCATGCCGGGCGTCCACTTCTTCCCCTACTCCTACTGCGCCCGCTGCCCGCTGGGGCTGAGCAAGGAGTCCTCCGGCACCCGGTGCGCCCACTACCTCGAGAACGCGCTCACCGACCCCCTCGGCGGCATCCCGTTGCCCGCCGCGGTGATCATGGAGATGGTCCAGGGCGAGGGCGGCGTCATCCCCGCCACGTACGAGTTCGCCCAGCGGGTGCGCCGCCTCACCCGGGAGCTCGGCATCCCCCTCATCGTCGACGAGGTCCAGACCGGTTGCGGCCGCACCGGGACCTGGTTCGCGTTCGAGCAGTACGACATCGAGCCGGACGTCATCGTCGCGTCCAAGGCGCTCAGCGGCATCGGCACGCCGGTCGCCGTGATCCTGTACGACAAGGAGCTCGACCGCTGGGCCCCCGGCGCGCACATCGGCACGTTCCGCGGGAACCAGCTGGCCTTCGCCACCGGCGCGGCCGCGGTCGAGATCGTGCGCCGGGACCGGGTGCTGGAGAACGTGCGGGAGCGGGGCGCGCAGGTCGCCGCGCTGCTGACGCCGCTGGAGACCCTTGACTGGGTGCTGGAGGTGCGCGGCCGGGGCTTGATGTGGGGCATCGAGCTCGTCCACCCCGGCACCGGCCGCCCGGACGGCGAGCTGGCCGAGGCGGTCCAGGCCGAGGCACTGCGCCACGGCGTCATCGTGGAGACCGGCGGCCGGGACGGCTGCGTCGTCCGGCTCCTGCCACCGCTGAATGTCACGGAGGACCACGTCGCCGCGGCCTGCGGCGTGCTCGTCGACGCCGTCAGCGCCGTCGGGGAGCAGGGGAGGGCTGCATGACCACGACCCGAACCGAGGTCGACCTGCTCGGGCCGGTGCTCGTGCCGCGGGCGGACCGGACCTTGCGGTGGCGCCCGGGGGAGCGGATGGAGTCGCTGTTCGAGGAGACGTGCGACCGGCTCCGCCGTCCGGACGGGTCCAGCCCGCTGGCGGTGGACGCCCCCGAGGAGGCGCTCACCTACGACGAGCTCGACCGGCGCGCCAACGGCCTGGCCCGCTACCTGCTCGCCGGGGGCACCCGGCCCGGGGACCGGGTGGCCCTGCTCCTCGACCACGCCGTGAGCGCCTACACCGCGATGCTGGCGGTGCTGAAGCTGCGGGCCGCCTACGTCCCGCTCGACGCCGGGTTTCCCGACGACCGGATCGACTACATCGTCGCCGACGCCGGCGCGACGACCGTGCTGACCGTCTCCCACCTGCGGGAACGCCTGACACGGACCGGCGCCCGGGTGGTCTGCCTGGACGAGGCGGCCCCCGCGCTGGCCACCGCCGAGGACTCCCGCCTCCAGCCCGGGCCGGCCGGGGGAGCGGCCGAGGAGCTCGCCTACATCATCTACACGTCCGGGTCGACCGGGCGGCCCAAGGGCGTCGCCGTCGAGCACGCGAGCATCTGCAACTTCGTGCGCGTGGCGGCCGAGGTCTACGGCTACGACCCGACCGACCGGGTCTACCAGGGCATGACGATCGCCTTCGACTTCTCCGTCGAGGAGATCTGGGTGCCGTGGATGGTGGGGGCCACCCTCGTGCCGCGGCCCCAGGGGGGCAGCCTGCTCGGCCTCGAGCTCGCGACCTTCCTGCGCGAGCGCCGGGTCACGGCCATGTGCTGCGTGCCGACCCTGCTGGCCACGCTCGAGGAGGACCTGCCCGAGCTGCGGTTCCTGCTGGTCTCCGGCGAGGCGTGCCCGCGCGACCTCATCGTGCGCTGGCACCGGGACGGGCGCCGGTTCCTCAACGTCTACGGCCCTACCGAGGCGACCGTGACGGCGACGTGGGACGTGGTCGACCCGGACGAGCCGGTCACCCTCGGCGTCCCGCTGCCCACGTACTCCGCGGTCATCCTCCACCCCGAGGAGGCCCGCGCCCTGCCGCCGGGCGAGATGGGCGAGATCGGCATCGCCGGGGTGGGGCTGGCCCGCGGGTATGTCGGCCGGGACGACCTGACGCGCAAGGCGTTCATCCCCGACTTCCTCGGGATGCCGGACAACCCGACGGGACGGATCTACCGCACCGGGGACCTCGGCCGCCTCGACGAGCACGGGCGGATCGAGTACCACGGCCGCATCGACACCCAGGTGAAGGTCCG
This sequence comes from Georgenia ruanii, assembly GCF_009193175.1. GTDB lineage: Bacteria > Actinomycetota > Actinomycetes > Actinomycetales > Actinomycetaceae > Georgenia > Georgenia ruanii. Next base: position 89,800 of record NZ_VUKE01000003.1, read on the forward strand.
GGGCTACCGGATCGAGCTGTCCGAGATCGAGTCCGTGCTGCTGCAGGCCCCCGGGGTGGCCCAGGCGGTGGTCTCCACCCACGAGCCGCGGCCCGGCGTGGTGGAACTGGCCGCCTACTACACGGCGCGCCGGGACGCTCCCGCCGCCGAGGATGAGCTGGTGCGGCGCCTGCGCGAGCGGCTGCCCGCGTACATGGTGCCCGCCTACCTCGAGCGGCTCGAGACGATCCCGATGCTGCCCAGCGGCAAGGCGGACCGCAAGAGCCTGCCGCCGCCGACCCGGCGCGGTGCCCCCGAGGGAGACGTCGTGCCGCCGGCGACCCCCACCGAGGAGGCGCTCGCGCGCGAGCTCGCCGAGGTCCTCGGCCTCGACCGGGTCTCGGTCGAGGCGCACTTCTTCGAGGACCTCGGGCTCAACTCCCTGCTGCTGGCCCACTTCGCGGCGCGGGTCCGCCAGCACACCACCCTCCCGCCGCTGGCCATCCAGGACCTCTACCAGCACCCGACCGTGCGGCAGCTGGCCGAGGTCTCCGACGCGGCGGCGGAGGACGCCACCGACCTTGCCGACGCCGCCGAGGAACCGGAGCCCGTGGCCCAGGTGGGCGCGGGGGCGTTCGTGCTGTGCGGGGCCCTGCAGACCGCCCTCGTGCTGGCGTACTCCTACCTCCTCGCGCTCGGGGCCGTCGTCGGGTACAACTGGGTCGCCGCGGGCACCGGGCTCGTGGACATGTGGGTCCGCTCGGTGAGCTTCGGGATGGGCACCGTCCTGGCGACCGCCCTGGTCCCGGTCGCGCTGAAGTGGCTGCTGGTGGGGCGCTGGACCGAGGGAGAGCTCCCGGTCTGGAGCCTGCGGTACGTGCGCTTCTGGTTCCTCAAGGCCACGCTGACGATCAACCCGATGCGGTTCTTCGTCGCCACACCGCTCTATCCGCTCTACCTGCGCGCGCTCGGCGCCCACATCGGCCGGGACGTGACGATCCTGACGACGGCGCCCGTGGGCTGCCCCGACCTGCTCACCGTCGGTGACCGCACGGTCATCCGCAAGGACACCGACGTGCGGTGCTACCGCGCCGAGGCCGGGCGCATCCAGACCGGGCGCGTCACGATCGGCCGCGACGTCCTCGTGGGCGAGCATTCCGTCATCGAGATCGGCACGGAGATGGGCGACCGGTCCCAGCTCGGGCACACCTCCTCCTTGCACCGCGGTCAGCGGGTGCCGGCCGGGGAGCACTGGCACGGGTCACCGGCCCGCCGCACCGCCACGGACTACGACGTCGTCCCGCCCGTGCCCCGCGGTGCCGGCCGGCGCGCGGCCTACGGCGTCATGGTGGTGCTCAACCGCCTCGGGCTGGTCGCCCCCGTCGGGTTCCTGCTCCTCGCGATGGGGGGGACGAACTTCTACGCCTACGCCAACCTCGGGCACATCCAGGCGAACCGTGCGGAGTTCTGGGTCGTGCTGCTCGTCGCCGCCACGGTGCTGTACTTCGGCGGGCTCGCCGCGATGCTGGTCGCGGTGGTGACCGTGCCCCGGCTGCTGAGCAGGTTCGTGGTCCCTGGGAGGACCTACCCGCTGTACGGCTTCGCCTACGCCGCGCACCGGGCCGTCTGGCGGCTGACCAACAACCGGTTCCTCATGCGGATCTCCGGCGACAGCTCGCTGGTCGTCCACTACCTCCGCCTGCTCGGCTACCACCAGCCCGGGCTGGTGCAGACCGGCTCGAACTTCGGCGTCGCGCTCCAGCACGTCAACCCGCACCTGACGGTCATCGGGTCGGGGACCATGATCTCGGACGCGCTGTCCGTCATGAATGCCGACTACTCCAGCACCTCCTTCCGGGTGAGCACCGCCGCCATCGGGGCCAGGAACTTCCTCGGGAACAACATCAACTTCCCGGCCGGCGCCCGCGTGGGGGACAACTGCCTCCTGGCGACGAAGGTCATGGTGCCGGTCGACGGGCCGCTCCGGGAGGGCGTCGGGCTCCTGGGCTCGCCCCCGTTCGAGATCCCGCGCACGGTCGACCGCGACCGGTCCTTCGACGACCGCCGCACCCCCGAGGGGCTGGCCGCCGCGCTGCCGGGGAAGAACCGGCACAACGCCGGCACGCTCGCGCTGTACCTGCTCGCCCAGTGGGTGCGGATGGTCCTCGCCCTCCTGGCCATCGCCGTGGGCGCGGGCACGGCGGACGACGTCGGCGCGCTTGCCGTCGTGGGCGCCGGCGTCGCCCTCGTGCTGTTCACCGTCGGGTCCTCGGTCCTGCTGGAGAACGCCTCCCGCCGGTTCCGCCCCCTCGAGCCGCTCTTCTGCTCCATCTACGACGCGCGCTTCTGGCGGCACGAGCGCCACTGGAAGTTTTTCGGCGAGAGCGCGGCGATCTTCAACGGCACACCGTTCAAGCCTCTGGTGTGGCGACTCCTCGGGGTCCGGATCGGCCGCCGGGTCTTCGACGACGGCGCCGGCATCGTCGAAAAGACCCTCGTCAGCATCGGCGACCGTGCCACGCTCAACGCGGGCAGCGACATCCAGTGCCACTCGATGGAGGACGGGGCGTTCAAGATGGAGGCCATCGAGATCGGTCCGGACACCACTCTCGGCGTGCGCGCCTTCGTCCACTACGGCGTGACCCTCGAGCGCGGGGCGACACTGGCCGCCGACTCCTTCCTCATGAAGGGCACGGACGTGCCGGAGGGCACCCGCTACGGCGGCAACCCGGCGCGCCCGCTCAGCCGCATGCCGGTCCCGGCCCAGCGGCGAGCTTGATGCGCCGACGTGGGCTGCTGGCCGCCGTCGTGCTGATCGGTGCGGCGTGCGTGTGCCGCTGCTCCACGACCCCGTCCGAGCAACCGTGGACCGACACGGCCCCGACAGCCTGCGAGGCGCCCGTGACCGCGACCCAGACCGACGTGGACCCCAAGGACTCACCGGAGAAGCCGTGGCGACGCGAGGGCGACGCCAAGGTCCGGGTGGTCTTCGAGACGCACGCGCTCTCGGACCGCTACCGGCAGATGGTGACCCGGGCGGCCGACATCTGGTCCGCCTCGCCGTGCATCGCGGCCGTCGCCGCCGACCGGTGCGCCGAGGGCGACAACTGCGTCCGGGTGGTGGAGCAGAAGGCGGACGGACGCTCCACCGACGGCGAGTTCAAGGGGAAGGACGGGAAGAAGTACCGGCACGGCGGCAAGATCACCCTCTACACCGCCCTGCTGGACCGGAACACCGACCAGGGCGCCCTGGCGACGGTCGTCCACGAGATGGGCCACGCCCTCGGGCTGGTGCACCGTCTCGACACCGCCTCGGTGATGAACTCCCACACGGACCAGCACACCAACCCCATCCCGGACGCCACCGACTTCGCCAATCTCGCCGTCATCTACGGGCGGGAGGGGCCGGCTCAGAGCGCCTTGGCGTAGCAGAGGCTCAGGGGGTTGCCCGCGTGCGGCCCGTACGCCTCGACGGCGCGGAAGCCGAGCTTCTCGTACAGCGCGACCGACTCCGGCTGCCGCACGCCCGTCTCCAGGAGCAGCGTGCGGATCTCCTGGGCGCGGGCGCGGTCCTCGAGGGTGGCCAGCAGCTGGGTGGCGATGCCGCGGCCGCGGTGCCCGGGAGCGACGAACATCCGCTTGATCTCCCCGACGCCGGGCGCGTAGGGCACGAGCGCGACGCAACCCGCCGCCTCGCCCTCGACATCGGCGAGGAGGAACCGGGCGCGCGGGTCGAGCCCGTGGGCCGTGGGGTCCTCGGGGTAGCGGGCGTTCAGCTCGTCCACCGCCGCCACGAGCAGGCGGACCAGCTCCGGGTCCTGCGGCGGGGGCGAGACGATCAGCACGGCGACCATGGTAGGAGCGCCGGACGTGGCCCCGTCCCCGCCGGCCGGGACCGGCCGCCCGAACGTGGGGAAAACCATTAGCGCGGCCGGGGGTGATGCCGTAGGCTCCTAGCCACAGTTACAGTGCACTCAGAGTTTGTACGGCCCCCGCATCCAGCTGGGTTGCTCTTCCTTCAGGGAGCAGACGACGAACACCGTGACAAGCAGGGCCCAATCCGCGGCACTGTTTGAGCTTCTTTGAAGGAGACACCATGGCAACCGGAACCGTGAAGTGGTTCAACGCTGAGAAGGGGTTCGGCTTCATCGCCCCCGACGACAACTCCGCCGACGTGTTCGTGCACTACTCGGCCATCAACTCGAGCGGCTACCGCTCGCTCGACGAGAACCAGAAGGTCGAGTTCGACATCACGCAGGGCCCCAAGGGCCCGCAGGCCGAGAACGTCCGCCCGCTCTGATCTGATCAGGGTGGACTGACCTCCGCCTCACCGAGGGCCCCGGCGTTGCGCGCCGGGGCCCTCGTGCATCTCCGGCCGGCCCTGCGGGCACCCTCGGGCCGGTCCCGGCGCCCGTCCCGGCGCGCCCTGGCTCCTCCCAGCCGCCGGACGTACCGTGAACAGGTGACCGAGAGCGTCACGGCGGTCGAGTGCGTCGACCTCACCTACCGCTTCGGCGAGCATCGCGCCGTCGACGGCGTCAGCCTCGCCGTCCGCCCCGGGGAGGTGTTCGGCCTGCTGGGACCCAACGGCGCCGGCAAGACGACGGCGATCCGCCTCATCGTCACCCTCCTGCCCGTGCAGCAGGGCGCCGTGCGGGTGTTCGGCGTCGACGTCCGCCGCGACCCGCTCCGGGCGCGCCGCATGCTCGGATACGTCCCCCAGCAGCTCTCTGCCGACCCCGCCCTCACCGGCCTGGAGAACGTCGCGCTGTTCGCGCGGCTCTACGACGTCCCGCGCCGCGAGCGGCGCCGCCGCGTGGCGGAGGTGCTCGACAAGGTCGGACTGGCCCCGCACGCGGGCCGCCTCGCCGCCACCTACTCCGGCGGCATGGTGCGCCGCCTGGAGCTGGCCCAGGCGCTGGTCAACCGCCCGCGCCTGCTCGTGCTCGACGAGCCGACGATCGGGCTGGACCCGGTGGCCCGTGACGAGGTCTGGGACCACATCGGCGGGCTCGTCGCCACCGAGGGCACCACCGTCCTGGTGACCACCCACTACATGGAGGAGGCCGACCAGCACTGCGACCGCGTCGCCCTCATGCACCTGGGCCGGCTGCGCGCCACCGGGACGCCCGGTGAGCTGCGCGCCGCGGAGGGGGAGGGCGCCACGCTCGAGGACGTGTTCCGGCGCTGGGCCGGGACGCACCTGGGCGCCGAGACTGGGGAGGACTTCCGTGCGATCCGCAGCACGCGCCGCGCCGCCAGCGGTCGCGGCTGAGGCGACGTCGGACCCGTCGGGGTGGCAGGTCCTGCCCTCCCGGGTCGTGACCTTCTGCCTCGTCGAGCTGCAGAAGCTCGGCCACGACTGCACCGAGCTGTTCACCCGGGCGGTCCAGCCGGCACTCTGGTTGCTCGTGTTCGGCCAGACGTTCACCCACCTGCACGCCATCCCGACCGGGAACGTGCCCTACCTCGACTTCCTCGCCCCGGGCATCATCGCCCAGTCCGCGCTGTTCGTCGCCATCTTCTACGGCATCCAGATCATCTGGGACCGCGACGCCGGCGTCCTGGCCAAGCTGCTCGTCACGCCCACCCCGCGGGCCGCCCTGGTCACGGGCAAGGCCTTCGCCGCCGGGGTGCGTGCCCTCGCCCAGGCGGTCGTGGTGCTCGTGCTGGCGGCCCTCCTCGGGGTGGCCCTGTCGCGCAACCCGCTCGACCTGCTGGGCATGGTCGTCGTGGTCATGCTCGGCTCGGCCTTCTTCGCCTGCCTGTCGATCACGATCGCCGGCGTGGTGCTGCGCCGAGACCGCCTCATGGGCATCGGGCAGGCCATCACGATGCCGCTGTTCTTCGCCTCCAACGCGCTGTACCCCCTGGCGATCATGCCCGCCTGGCTCCAGGCGATCAGCCGGGTCAACCCGCTCTCCTACGAGGTCGACGCCCTGCGCGGGCTCCTCATCGGCACCCCCGCGCACCTCGCGCTCGACCTCGCGGTGCTCCTGGCGGCCGCGGTGGCGGCCATCGCGGCCGCCGCCGCGCTGCTCGGCCGGCTCGCCCGGTAGCCCCCCGATTGCAGCGCGACGCTCCGGGCTGACGACGACGGGTCGTCAACCGCCGAGCCACCAGAGCAGCGGGGTGCCGGGAGCGCGCCGCCGGTGATCGTCGGTCCGCTCGGTGGGGGCCTCGGTCGGGGCGCCCTGAGACCCGGGGTTCTGCGGCGTGCCGTCCTGTGCCCCGGGGTCCGCGGCGGTCGTGGGGCCGGCGGCCTCGTGAGCACCGGCGGGAGTGGGGACGGGCGCGGGCGCCGTTGTGCCGCTCGTGGCGGGGGTGTGGGGCGCCGCGGGCGCTGGCCAAGGAGCCGGCGCCTCAGACGTCGCCTCGGACGTTGTGTCGGACGTCGCCTCGGAGGAGGCGGCCGGGAGCTCGTGAGGCTCGGCCGGAGATGGGTCTGGCCGCTCGGTGGACGGCTCCGGCGCCGGGGCGACCGACGGTGGCGCGGGGGGCCGTTGCGGGACGACGGCGGGGACGCCGGTCGGACCGGGCACCGGCACGGGCTCGGCGACCTCGGCGCGCGCGGGCTCCGCGCCGAGGCCGACGGCCGAGAGGCCCGCGGCGGTGCCGAGCCCGATCCCGAGCCCGACGACGACCGCCGCCCCCTCCGCCCAGCTGCGGCGGCGGAGTCTCGGTGCACGCATGTGTCCGCTCCTTCGTCTCGTGCGGGACCAATGGAGGCGCCGAGCTCCCCTCGGCGCCCCGGCTCCGTCCGGCTCGCGGTCCCGCCGCGGCGCGTTCCTGCTCGGCCGAGGGTAACGCTTGTATAACGTCCGCAATACTCGGGGCGCCGTCGCGGGGCATCGTGGACCCATGGCGGACCGACTCACCCGGCGCCTGCTCGGGGCCGGCGTGGCCGCCGGGCCGGTGTTCGTCGCCGTCACGACCACCCAGATGCTGACCCGGGAGGGCTTCGACGTCCTGCACCACCCCCTCAGCCTCCTCAGCCGGGGCGCGGCGGGCTGGGTCCAGGTGACCAACTTCGTCGTCGCCGGCGTCCTGGTAGGCGGCTACGCCGTCGGCGTCCGCCGGCTCCTCCGGCCCGGCCCGGCCGCCGCGGCGGCGCCGGTCGCGCTCGCCGCGCTGGGCGCCGGGCTCGTCGGGGCCGGCGCGTTCGTCACCGATCCCGGCGGTCTGGGCTTCCCGCCCGAGGACGCCGCGGCGGGGACCACCTGGCACGGGCTCGCCCACGCCGCGGCGACGGCGGTCGGCCTCAACGCCGGCATCGCCGCCGCGGTGGTCCTCGCCCACCGGTTCTCCCGTGCCGGCGCGCGCGGGTGGGCCGGCTACTGCCTGGCCACCGCCGCGCCCCTGGCCGTCCTCGCCTGGTGGCGCGGTCCCACCCTGGTCAGCGTGCGGCTCGCCGTTGACGTCGTCCTGCTCGCCGCCTGGGTCTCGCTCGTCGCGGCGCGCCTGTACCGGGAGGCCGCGGCGCAGCGGTGAGCCACGCAACCGGAGCGGCGAGGGACGAGGTGGAGCTCTTGGCGGGGCGCGCTCAGACGGCCGCGGCCGCCGCTCGCCCGGCCTGGCGTCCGGAGAACAGGCACCCGCCGAGGAACGTGCCCTCCAGGGCGCGGTAGCCGTGCATCCCCCCGCCGCCGAAGCCGGCCACCTCCCCGGCGGCGTGCAGCCCCGGGAGCGGCGCACCGTCGGTGCGCAACACCCGCCCGTCCAGGTCGGTCTCCAGCCCGCCGAGCGTCTTGCGGGTGAGCACGTGCAGCTTGACCGCGATGAGCGGTCCGGCCGCCGGGTCGAGCAGCCGGTGCGGCGCGGCCACCCGGATGAGCCGGTCCCCGCGGTAGGTGCGGGCCTGGCGCAGCGCCGCGACCTGTAGGTCCTTGGTGAACGGGTTGGCCAGCTCCCGGTCCCGCGCCACCACTTCGCGCTCGACCCGCGCCGGGTCGAGCAGCGGCTCCGGTGTCAGGGCGTTCATGCCGGCGACCAGGTCGGCGAGCGTGTCGGCGACCACGAAGTCGGCCCCATGCTCCTTGAACGCCTCGACCGGTCCGGGGGCGCCCGGGCGCAGCCGCTGCGCGAGCAGGCGCAGGTCCTTGCCGGTCAGGTCCGGGTTCTGCTCCGATCCCGAGAGGGCGAACTCCTTCTCGATGATGCGCTGGGTCAGGACGAACCAGCTGTGGTCGTGCCCGGTGCGCCGCAGGTGCGCCAGGGTCGCGAGGGTGTCGAAGCCGGGGAAGAGCGGCACCGGGAGGCGCCGGCCGGTGGCGTCGAGCCACAGCGACGACGGGCCCGGCAGGATCCGGATGCCGTGGCCGGGCCACACGGGCGCGTAGTTGGTGATGCCCTCGGTGTAGTGCCACATGCGGTCGCGGTTGACGGCGCTGGCGCCGGCGGCCACCGCGGTCTCGAGCATGCGTCCGTCGACGTACGCCGGGACCCCGGTGAGCAGGTGCGCGGGCGGCGTGCCGAGCCGGGCGGGCCAGTACCGGCGCACCAGCCCGGGGTTGCCGCCGATGCCGCCGGAGGTGACGACGACGGCGCCGGCGTGCCGCTCGAAGTGCCCCGCCGCGGTGCGGGAGGACGGCGCGCCGCGCGGGGTGGAGCTGGGCTCGAGCACGGTGCCCTGCACGCCGTCGACCACGCCGTCGGTCATGGTGAGGCCGTCCACCCGGTGGCGGAAGGCCACCTGGACGAGGCCTGCGTCGACGGCGGCGCGCACCTGGCGCACGAACGGCTCGAGCAGCCCCGGCCCGGTGCCCCAGGTGACGTGGAAGCGCGGGACGGAGTTGCCCGGCCCGGCCGCCCCGGAGCCGCCGCGCTCCGCCCAGCCGACCACCGGGAAGAACCGCACCCCGAGCCGGTGCAGCCAGGCGCGCTTCTCTCCGGCCGCGAACTCGACATACGCGCGCGCCCACTCCCGCGGCCAGCGGTCCTCCCGGTCCCGGTCGAACCCGGCGGTGCCCGCCCAGTCCTGCCGGGCGAGCTCGTGGCTGTCGCGCACGCCCATGCGGCGCTGCTCGGGGGAGTCCACGAGGAAGAGGCCGCCGAAGGACCAGAACGCCTGGCCGCCGAGGTTGGCCGCGTTCTCCTGGTCCAGCAGGAGCACGCGCCTGCCCGCCGCGGCCAGCTCGGCGGTGGCGACGAGCCCGGCCAGTCCGGCCCCCACCACGATGACGTCGGCGTCCATCGGCGCTCCCTCGGCTCGGCTGGCGCCAGCGTAAGGGACGCGGTCCGACAGGTTCGGCTCGCCGGCCGCGCGCCGCGCGCCGCGGGGCAGGGTGTGGGCCGCCGCCTACGACGCCTCAGCCGGTCACCGGGCCGTGCTACCCGGGGGGTCGCTCGCCGGCCGGTCCGCGGGGTCGGACCCGATGCGGCGATCGGAGGGGCGGGACTCGGTGCGCGGAACCGCGGGAACAGGAGCGAGGTGGCCGCCGCGCCGATCCACGCCCGACCGGTCAGGAGCGGCCAGCACCGCGGCCCGCGCCCGGTTCGCCCCCGCCGCCACGAACCGCTCCAGCGGGCCCTGCCCGAGGTACTTGTGCCACAGGACCGCGAACGGCAGCGCCACGGCCATGATGACGAGGTACCGGGCGAGGAGGTTGTCGCCCATCAGGTCGGAGTCCGCCAACGGGGTGTGGGCCGAGTAGATGGTCAGCGTCATCGCCCCGGCCACGCCGATCGGCCACAGCAGGCGCCGGGCGGCGGGGAGCTTCGTCACCAGCAGGACGGCGCCGAGGACGGCGATCGCGCAGCCCAGGGTGTGCAGCATGTCCAGCGGTGTGCCGGAGTGATGGACGAGGAGGCCGAGCCACCACCACGAGGGCACGGTTTCCGAGTCCCAGACCACCTGGTCCGGCGTCGCCCCCGCGCCCGCGGCGAGGAGGTGCTGCAGACCGCCCAGGGGGTAGAGCACCAGCCACGAGACGAACCAGGTGACGACCGCCGTCGCCAGGCCGCCGACGAGCAGACGGCGGGCCACCGTCGTGGAGGACAGGTTGAGCCGCCCGATGGCCAGGCCGGCGCAGATGTAGGCCATGTTGGTCACGGCCGGGAAGTCGCCCGTGACGAGCAGCTGCTGGGCGAAGCCGACCGGGTCGGTGAGGGGGGAGGTGAGCGTGAGCGGGTCGAATGCGGGGCTCCAGCCCAGGGCGTAGGACGCCAGCAGGATCAGCGGGCTGACCACGACCAGTCCGCCGGCGATACCCGCGAGCGTCCGCGGGCGCAGCCCGACCAGCGGGATGGCGAGGAGGAAGAACGCCCCGTAGTAGGCCAGGATGACCGAGATCGTCGCGACGTAGCCAAGGGCCAGGCCGATGGCGCCGATCAGCACGGCGCGGGCGGCGATGTTCGCGCGGGCCGCGCGCCGGGCGCGGCCCTGCACGGGGTGCCGCCCGCCGGTGATGAAGGCCAGGCTGATGCCCGCGACCATCACGAACAGGGTGGCCGACCGTCCGATCACGGTCATCCCGGCCAGTGACGGCCCGCCGTCGGGTCCCAGCGGGTCGTAGATGTTCGCGGCCAGCATCGCCACGAGGGCGATCCCGCGGGTGACGTCGACGCCCAGGAACCTCGGCTTGCTCGGCGCGCCGGTGTTCCGGACCGGCGCCGCGACGGCGGCATCCGGTGCGGCACCCACCTCGTGGTGTGCGGGCATCCTCGTCACCTCGATCTCTTGCTCGTGCGTCATGACGTCGTCGGCGGGGACCGAGAGGTGGCGCTGCGCCGGCTGGACAGGTGGTCGGATGACGCGCCGCGGTGGTGATGCGGTACGGGATGTGATCCAAGGACCGGAACCTGAAAATGTGCCGAGAGACCGCCTGAAATGTGCCGAGAGGCCGGTCGGACCGTGCGGGTGACGCGGAGTTGTCCCGGTGCGCCAGCCCATCTCGCTGCGCTCCCGAGGCGCATCCCGGGCGCTCACGAGCGCTCCCGAGGTGAGCCCGAGACGGCGTTCCCGACGTGCACCTGCCGGCGTTCCCGAGAGGCACCGGCACCCGGTGCGGGGTGAAGCGCTTGACAGGGCGAGCAAGCAGGCTAAGAATATTAGCCAATCGGCTAATAGGGTTAGCCATGAGAGCTGGAGGCAGAAAATGGGCGCGACCCAGTGGATCGAGCGGCCCGGTGGTCGCGTCGCGTACGACGTCGAGGGTGAGGGGCCGCTCGTCGTCCTCGTCCCGGGCATGGGGGACCTGCGCCAGGAGTACCGCTACCTCGGCCCGCAGCTCCTGGCGGCGGGGTATCGCGTGGCCACCACCGACCTGCGCGGCCACGGCGACTCCGACGCCGGCTTCGACGCCTACGGCGACATCCCCACGGCCGAGGACGTGCTGGCGCTGGCCGACGCGCTCTCGCCGGACGCTCCGGTGGTGCTCGTCGGCAACTCCATGGGCGCCGCCGCGGTGTGCTGGGCGGCCGCCGAGCGGCCCGATCGCGTCGCCGGCCTGGTGCTGCTCGGTCCGGTCGCCCGTGACGTCCCGATGTCCCCGGTCCTGGGCTGGCTCATGCGCGCGGCCCTCACCCGGCCGTGGGGACCCGCCGTCTGGCCCGCCTACCAGCAGTCGCTCTTCGCCGGGCGCCCCCCGGCCGACCACGCCACCCACCGCGCCCGGATCCGGGCCTCGTTGCGCGACCCCGCGCGCTGGCGGGCGTTCCGGGCCACCGTCACCACGTTGACCCACGCCCCCGTCGCGGCCCGGCTGGGCGAGATCGGCGCGCCGGCCCTGGTGGTCATGGGCGGGAAGGACCCGGACTTCAAGGACCCCGCGGCCGAGGCGGCGTGGCTGGGCGAGACGCTCGGCGCCGAGGTGCTCGTGCGTCCCGCCTCGGGCCACTATCCCCACGCCGACGACCCGACGGCGGTCGGCCCCGCCGTCACCGCGTTCCTGGCCCGCCTGGCACTGCGCGCCGATGCCTAGGGCCGGCCTGACCCCCGAGCGGGTCGTCGAGCTCGGCTGCGCGGTGGCGGACGACGTCGGCTGGGAGGGCCTCACCCTCGCGGCCGTGGCCCAGCGCGCCGGCGTGCGGCTGCCCTCCCTGTACAAGCACGTCGGCAACGTCGAGGACCTGCGCACCCGGATCGCGGTGCGCACCCTCGACGAGCTGCGCGCGGCCCTCGTCCCCGCCCTCGAGCGCGGGGAGGGGCTGGCGGGGCTGGCGCGGGCGTACCTGACGTTCGCCCGCGCCCACCCGGGCCGGTACCCGGCCGTGATCCGGGCGGCCGGCCCGGACGAGCCTGAGCTCGCCGCGGCCGGCGGTGCCCTGCTCGAGGTCATCGACGGCGCGATGGCCGCCTACGGCCTGGAGGGGGACGACCTGGTCGACGCCGTGCGGATCGTGCGCAGCGCCCTGCACGGCTTCGTCGCCCTCGACGCCGGTGGCGGGTTTCGCATGGCCCGCGACGTCGGGCGCACCTTCGAGCGCATGGTCACCGGGCTCGACGCGGCCCTGAGGGCGCTGGCCTGAGGGCCGGCCGCGGCCCGCGCGCCCGGCCCGCGCACGGGTCCGCCGCGGGTACGTTCGTGCCATGAGCGACACCGGGTGCGGCGACTTCGAGTTCGAGCGGAAGTTCTTCGTCCGCGAGCTCCCCGCGGTGGTGCGCACCGAGCCCGAGCCGGTCCTCATCGTGCAGAGCTACTTCCTCGCCGCCGAGGGCTACGCGCTGCGGATCCGCCTGGCGGCACCCGCCGGCGAGCTCGACCCGGCCGCCGCCGCGGCGGCGGACGACGCGCTGCTCGCCGCGCTCGCCGGGAAGGTGAGCTTCTGCGAGCTCACCGCCAAGGGGCCCTACGTCGGGGGCACCCGCTACGAGGCGGAGCGTGAGCTCGACCCCACGGTCGGGCTCCACATGGTGCGACTGGGCGGCCAGCGGGTGGTGAAGTACCGGCACTCGGTGTGGCTGGGCAGCGACGGGTGGGTGCTGGACGAGTTCCTCGGCGCCAACGCCCCGCTCGTCGTCGCCGAGTGCGAGCGCGGCGGGCCCGTGACCGACCTGGCGATCCCCGACTTCTGTGTCACCGAGGTCACCGACGACCCCCGCTTCGCCAACGACGCCCTGGCCGGCGCACCGTTCGCGACCTGGCGGGACCGGTTCGACGCCGAGCTCGCCGAGCGCGGGCCGCGCTTCCTCGAGGAGTTCGGCCACAACGAGCTGGGCCTATCCTCGGACGCCTGACCCCGCCGGCCGATCGCTTCGACCGAACCCGCCCGTGCGGCAGGTCGCCCTCAGGCGCCCGCGCCCCCGCGGCTGCCACCGGCCGGGACGAAGCTCCACAGCTCCGCGGCGAGGCCGACCGGCCGGGGGTGCTCGCCGCCGCCGTGCGGGTGCCCGTGGCCGAAGCTCTCCGAGTGCACCCAGGCGTCGTAGGCCTCCTCGTCGCGCCATCGCGTCACCACCAACCACGTGGTGCGCCCGTCGGTGGGCTGGAGCAGCTCGAAGCCCTCGAAGCCGTCCACGCCGTCCACCGCGCCGGCGCGGTGCGCGAAGCGCCGGGCGAGCTCGTCGCCGCTGTCGGCCGGGACGGTGATGGCGTTGATCTTGACGATGCTCATGGCGCCATCATCGCCCCACCGCGAGCGCGGGCGCTCCCCGGCCGGTGTCCCGGGGCCGACGTCGCCGTCGTTCTGACCGTGCGCCGCGGGCGTCGCGCCCCTACCTTGCTGCTCATGCTGAGCCTCGCGACCCTGATGGCCTCCGAGCGCGAGCTCGCGCACGGCGACGGCGCCACCTACCGGCGGCTGCTCACCGAGGACGCCCTCGTGGTCGTCCCCGGCATGGTGCTCGACGTCGAGGCGTGCGCGCGGGCCATGGACGCCAGCCCGCCGTGGGAGCGGGCCGACTTCGCCGACGCCGCCCTCGTGCCCATGGGCGCCGCCGCGGCCGCCGTCGTCTACACCTTCGAGGGGGTGCGGTCGGGCACGACGTACCGGGCCGTGCTCTCGAGCACCTACGTCCTGCGCGACGGCGTCCCGCGCCTGGCGCTGCACCAGCAGACGCCCGTCACCTGAGCGCCCGAGCCGGCGCCGCTCGCCCCCGCGTCCTGGCACCATCACGTCATGGGCGTGACCGTCAGCGCCGCCGCCGTCGCCGAGTGGCGGACGGTCAGGCAGGTGCGCCTGCGGGCCCTGGCCGCCGACCCGGCCGCGTTCGGTTCCACCCTCGCGCGCGAGCTGGCGTTCGATGACGACCTCTGGCGCGAGCGGGTCGCGACCGGCCGGACCTTCCTCGCCCGCCGCGACGGCGCGGTCGTGGGGATCGCCTCGTTCTACGCCGAGCCCGGACGGGAGGACGAGCGTCAGCTCGTCGGCATGTGGGTCGCGCCGGAGGCCCGCGGGTCCGGGGTGGCAGCGGCCCTGGTGGGGGTGGTGCGCCGGGCGGCCGCGGCCGAGGGGGCGACCCGGCTGACGCTCTTCGTCGCCGAGGGCAACGAACCCGCCCGCCGGCTCTACGAGCGCCTCGGCTTCCAGCCCACCGGCGAGGTGCTGGAGCTGACCTCCGACCCCTGCCGGGGCCAGGAGCGCTACGCCCTCGCCCTGGCGTGAGACGGCGGTCGCCAGGCCTCGCCGGGCGCCTTCACCGCCCTTGATTGCCGTGGCGCGGGCGGGGCAGGAACCGCGTGCCCTCCGGGCGCCGGCCCAGGCGGCGGACCCAGGCGGCGTCCCGGGCCTCACGGATGAGTTCAGCGTTGCGGTACTCGTGCAGCTGGAGCCAGTGCTCCATGCGGGTCTCCTTCGATCTGGTGAGTCGAGGTCGGGGCCGGTCGGCCGGGTCGGCCGGGGCAGCGGGCGGTGCGGTGCCGAGCGCGGCTCAGGTGCGTCGAGGGCTCGCCGTCGCGACTGTCGGCCAGGGCCGCGGCCGGGCCGGCGGCGTCGTCGGTCATCACATCGTTCTCCCAGGTCAGGTGTCGTGCCGCGGTGGGAGCACCTGAGAGGACGATGCATGTTCAAGTCGACTTGAGGTCAAGCCGGGCGTCGCGCGCCCAGGCCACGCGGCGACGGGTGCGTCCGGTCGTGGCCGGTGCGCTCCCCGGGTGGCGGCGTCCCGCTACGGTGGGCCCGTGCCCCCCGCCGCGACGCTGACCATCGGTGAGCTTGCCGCGCGGTCCGGTGCCGCGCCGTCGGCGCTGCGCTACTACGAGTCGCGCGGCCTCATCTCCTCCGAGCGCACCGCCGGCAACCAGCGGCGCTACCCCCGGGCGATGCTGCGCCGGGTGGCCTTCGTCCGAACCGCCCAGCGGGTCGGGCTCTCCCTCGACGAGATCGCCGAGGCGCTGGCCGGGCTGCCCGGGGGACGCGCCCCCGCGCGGGCGGACTGGGCCCGGCTCTCCGCCACCTGGCGGCCCCGCCTCGACGCGCAGATCGCCCGGCTCGAGCGGCTGCGCGACAAGCTCGACGGCTGTATCGGGTGCGGCTGCCTCAGCCTGGACCGGTGCGCGCTGAGCAACCCCGACGACGAGGCGGCCGTTCGCGGCCCGGGCGCCGTCTTCCTCTGAGCCGTCTTCCTCTGACAGGACCTTCCGGGCTCCGGCCGCGACGGCCCGGCGGGCGCGGCGTCGGGCATCCATCTACCCCCCGCGCCGCGCGGGAGAACGACAGGACCGCCGACCCCGTGGGGTCGGCGGTCCTGTCGGTCCGGCTCACAGGCCGGCGTTGCGGTGACGCCGCAGGTAGACCGTCGAGCGTCGCTCACGCGAGGCGCCGCGGCGGCGGTGCGCCGCCTCGGCCTCGCGGATGAGGTCGAGCGCCCGCAGGTCGTGCAGTTCCAGCCAGTTCATCTGCTTCTCCGTCTCATGTACTGCTGCTTGGTCACGGGAGCGCGGTACGGGGTGGGCGTGTTGGCCACCGGCGCGCCGCGCCGGATGGTGCGTGCGGTGCGGGGATCCATGGGTGTCCTTCCTCCGGTGGGACCCAGCGCCGGGCGGTCGCTGGAGCGTGGGGCGCGGGCACGCCGGTGCGCGCGCGGTCGCGGCCCGCAGGGGGAGCGGGCGTGATCGGGGGGTGCGCGGTGGAGGCCGCGTGGCGGGACGTCGGCGGAGGCGTCCCCCGCCGGATGCGTCAGGCGGTCGTCATGCGGGCGGCGCCCGCGATGCCGGCGGGAGTGGCCCCGCGGACGGCGCTGCCGACGACCTCGTTGCCGGCGCGGCACACGATCTCAAGGTGGTCGGTGAACATGACCTCATCCCAGCAGGTGGCCGCGCCGGGCCGCAACGTATTTTGCGCCGTCGTGGGTGGTTGACTCCTCGCATGGTCGACCTGCCCACCTACGACGACGTCAGCGCGGCCGCCGACCGGCTGCGCGGCCACGCCCACCGCACTCCGGTGCTCACCTCTCGCCGGCTGGACGCCGAGCTCGGGCTCCGGGTGTTCGTCAAGGCGGAGAACTTCCAGCGGGTCGGCGCCTTCAAGTTCCGCGGCGCGTTCAACGCGCTGTCCCGCTTCACCCCCGAGCAGCGCCGGGCCGGGGTGGTGGCCTACTCCTCGGGCAACCACGCCCAGGCGGTCGCTCTCGCCGCCCAGCTGCTCGGCGTCCCGGCCACCATCGTCATGCCGCTCGACTCCCCGGGCAGCAAGCTGGCCGCCACCCGCGGCTACGGCGCCGAGGTGGTCACCTACGACCGCTACACCGAGGACCGTGAGGCGATCGGCCGGGCGCTGGCCGCCGAGCGGGGCCTGACCCTCGTGCCGCCCTACGACCACCTCGACGTCATCGCCGGCCAGGGCACCGCCGCCCGGGAGCTGCTCGAGGAGGCCGGCGAGCTCGACGCCGTCGTCGCGCCGCTGGGCGGCGGCGGCCTGCTCGCCGGCACCGCGCTGGCCACCCGGGCGCTGAGCCCGCGGGCCCGGGTGTACGGGGTGGAGCCGGCGGCCGGCGACGACGGCCGCCGCTCGCTGCAGGAGGGTCGCATCGTGCACATCGACCCGCCGCGCACCATCGCCGACGGGGCGCAGACGCAGCACCTGGGCGAGCTGACCTTTCCCATCCTGCGCCGCGAGGTCGCCGCGGTCCTCACGGCCACCGACGCCGAGCTCGTCGACGCCATGCGCACCTTCGCCGCCACCTTCAAGATCGTCGTCGAACCCACCGGGGCGCTGGCCCTGGCGGGGCTGCGACGGCTGGCCCCCGAACTGGCCGGCGGGCGCGTCGGCGTCATCGTCACCGGCGGCAACGTCGACGTCGACCGCTACGCCGCGCTGCTCGGCGGGTCGCTTCCGGCCTGACCGGCCCGCCCGTACCGTGCGGGCATGAGCCTCACGCCGCACGCCGTCACGTTCGACGCCGAGGACGCCCTGCGCCTCGCCCAGTTCTGGTCCGCCGCCCTCGGCAAGGCGGTGCGCGACGGCGGGACGGCTGATTTCGCCGTCGTCGACGACGGCGCCTACCTGTTCATCAAGGTGCCGGAGGCCAAGACCGCCAAGAACCGGATGCACCTCGATCTCGACGCCGAGGACCGCGAGGCCGAGGTCCAGCGCCTGGTGGCCCTGGGGGCCGCCCGCCTCGCCGACCACGACGACGGCACCCGCTGGACCGTCCTGGCCGACCCCGAGGGCAACGAGTTCTGCATCCTGCAGAGGTGACTCCGCCCGGTCGCGCCGGCGCGGGCCCGCCGCGCGCGGCTCGCGCCTGCCCCGCGCCGACCCGCCGC
Organism: Georgenia ruanii; assembly: GCF_009193175.1. GTDB lineage: Bacteria > Actinomycetota > Actinomycetes > Actinomycetales > Actinomycetaceae > Georgenia > Georgenia ruanii. The sequence goes on from NZ_VUKE01000003.1 coordinate 107,424, forward strand.
GCGCGGCCCGACGGGCGATGGTAGGCAGGGGACATGTCCCAGGCACAGCCGTTCCAGCCGAACCTGCACCCCGAGCGCGACGGCGTCCCCGCCGCCTGAGGGCCTGGGCGCGGGACGATCGAGAGGACCCGCCATGCCCAGTCCCGCGATCGCCGTCACCGGCGCGACCGGCCGGCTCGGCGGGCGGGTCGCCCGCCGGCTCGCCGCCGCCGGGGTGCCCCAGCGGCTGGTGGTGCGCGACCCCGAGCGGGCCCCGCAGCTGCCGGGCGCGGAGGTGGCCACCGCCGGCTACGACGACGGCCTGGCCGTCGAGGCGGCCCTGCGCGGGGTGCCGACCGTGCTCCTGGTCTCCGCGAGCGAGTCGCCCGACCGGCTGCGCCAGCACGAGACCTTCATCGACGCCGCGGCCGCCGCCGGGGTCGAGCGGGTCGTCTACATCTCCTTCTACGGCGCCGCGCCGGACGCCACCTTCACCCACGCCCGCCTGCACTGGGCCACCGAGCAGCACCTGCGCGCCTGCGGCCTGGCGTTCGTGGCGCTGCGCGACAACCTCTACCTGGACTTCATGCCCGCGCTCGTGGGCGACGACGACGTCATCCGGGGCCCGGCCGACGGTGGCCGGGTCTCCGCCGTCGCCCAGGACGACATCGCCGACGTCGCCGCGGCCGTGCTGCTCGACCCCGCCCGTCACGACGGCCGGGTCTACGACCTCACCGGGCCCGAGGAGCTCACGCTCGCCGAGGCCGCCGCCATCCTCTCCGCGCACCTGGGCCGCGAGATCCGCTTCCACGACGAGACGGTGGAGGAGGCCTACGCCTCCCGCGCCGGCTTCGGCGCCCCCGGCTGGGAGGTGGACGGCTGGGTGAGCACCTACACCGCCATCGCGGCGGGCGAGATGGCCGGCGTCTCCGACGTCGTCCCCCGACTCACGGGCCATCCCGCCACCTCCCTGGCCGAGCTCCTGGCCCGCAGGTAGGCCGGCGCGCGACCGCCTTCCGCCGGCGGCGCGGTCAGCCGCGCTTGCGCAGCAGCGTCTGCAGCTCGGCGAGCGTGGCCCGCTGCTGGTCGATCAGCCGGGACATCTGGTCGATGCGCTGCTGCGCCTCGCGCAGCGTCGGAGGCGCCTCGGACGTGGGCTGCCCCCGGTGCGGTGTCAGGAAGAAGTTCGCCAGCCAGCCGGTCAGGGTGCCGAAGATGCCGACGCCGACCACGATGATGCCGACGCCGAGCGCCCGGGCGGGGTTGCCGACCGGATAGGTGTCGCCGTAGCCCACGGTCGACATCGTCACGATCGTGTACCACAGCGCGTCCGAGGCGGTGGTGATGTTCGCGGCGGGCTCGGTGCGCTCCAGCTGGAGCATGCCCACGCTGCCGAACTGCAGCACGAGGACGCCGATGAGCAGCACGGTGAACAGGGCGCTGCCGGCCCGGTCCGAGACCAGGCTGCGGGCGATGTTGGCGGCACCGTAGCGGCGCAGCAACCGGACCACCCGGACGAGCCGGAACACCCGCAGGATCTTGACCTGCGGGAACGGCAGGCTCGCGAGGAGGTCCGCCCAGCCGAACTGGCGCAGGAAGTAACCCGAGCGCGAGGGGGCTCGGCGCAGACGGGCGACGAAATCAGCCAGGAAGACGACGCTGAGGAGCAGGTCGATCGCCTGGATGACCGTCTGGGTGGCGGGATCCCGCAGCAGGACCACCAGCACGAGGTTGACCAGCGACAGGATCGACAGCGCCCCGACGAAGATCTCGTATCCGGTGTTCCCCAGCTCACGGTGGGCCGCGGTGGTGCCGGTCATCCCCATCCCTCCTCGCAGCGCCGATCGGGTCCGCGACAGCGGCTTACCGGGGGTGGGCCCGGCGTGCGTGAGCGACGAGGCCCTCGGCGACCGGTGGGGGCAGGCCGAGGACGTCTTCGAGGTAGGCGACGTCGTGGCCGTGACGGGCCGCCGACCAGGCCACCCAGAGGCCGGCGACCTGGGAGCCCGGTGCCTGCCGGTACGGCGCCGGCAGCTGGGCGCGGAGGTCGTCGAGGTGGTCGCGCCCAGGGTCGGGGGCGCTGTCGCGGTGCTGCGTCGCCATGGCGCTCGAAACCTCCGAAGGCGGCCCGCCGTGGGGCGGACCCTCGACAACGAGGGTGCGGCGTGGTGCCCGGCCCGGGCAAGGCCCCGACGGCGTCACCGGTACCCAGAGGCGCGGGGCCCAGCTCGGGTACCCGTCCTCAGCGGGCCCAGGTCGGGGCGATTGCCGGCTCCCAGGGGTGGGCCTCGAAGGTGCGCCACCAGTCGCGCGCACCGGGCGGCAGCCAGCCCACGGGCGCCTGGTCGACCAGCGCCCGCAGCCGGTGCTTGAGGGCCACGAGCTCGGTGAGGTCCGGCGCGTCGGTGCCAGGGTCGGCGTCCGGCCGGTTCTGGCCGGCGCCGCGTCGGTCACGATCCTCGTCCGGGGCGCCGCGGAGCGCACCGTTGCCGGACGCCCCCGCCGCCGGGGCGAGCAGCTCGGCCTCGTGGTGCCAGATCTGCCGGCGCAGCGTGACGATGTCGCGCACCAGCTGCGCCTCCTCCGCCGTCGCGCCCTCGCACACCTCGGCCGCCCGCAGGTAGCCGTAGTCGATCGCGATCGCCACCAGGCCCGGGTCGATGGTCAACGCGTCGTGGACGTCGAGCTCGGGCGCGACGACGACGCAGCCGGCCGCCCGGGCGTAGGCCACCTCGTCGCGCAGCGCCTCGTCCGACATGATGCCGGCGGTGCTGCGCAGCACGATCGAGAGCATGTCCTTCTCGGCATAGCTCTCCTGGCGCGGCACCCCCGGCGGGGACGCGACGACGGCGAAGCACCGGGTCACGCCGAGGTGCTCGAGGGCGATCTCCGCCGGCAGCGACTCGCGCACCCCGCCGTCGACGTAGTGCTCCTCGCCCAGGCGCACCGGCGGGAAGACCGCGGGGATGGCGCACGAGGCGACGATCCCGTCGACCAGCGGCAGCGGTGCCACGCCGGGCACGGGCGCGTCGGTCCGGCCCACCAGCCGCCCGGTCTCGGTGACGTAGCGCAGCTCGCCGGACTCCAGGGCGACGACGGCGACCCGCAGCGTCACGCCCGAGGTGGCCACCCGCTCGGGACGGAACACCTCGGGGTCGAGCAGGTGCGCGACGATCGGCCCGGGCCGGTACATGGACCGCTCGCGCCGCGCGCCGCGCACGATGACCTCCAGGTCCGGGCGCGCCCGGCCCGCCTCCCGCAGGGCGGTGAGGATCTCGACGACGTTGATGGGGTTCCAGCTGCTCCCCGCCGTCGGCCGCTCGGCCTCCACCGCCTCCCGAGGGGCGCCCGCGGCGCGCGTGCCCTCGGGCGCCGTCGCCGCGGCCGGGCTCGACGCCGACGGGCTCGGCGCACTGTCCGGGGTCAGGGCCGAGGGCAGGGCCCCGTCGTGCGAGGTGGGCTCCGCGCCGTCGGCCCCCGCCCGGGGGAGCTTGCCGGCGGCCGCGGCGCCGCGGCGGAAGGGTGGCCCGGCGTAGTGGGTGGCGTGGCTCGCCACCCGCGAGAAGGTGCGCCCGAGGGAGCCCTGCCGCCGCTGCTGCCGGGAGAAGGCCTTGACCCATTCGGGGCCGCGCTCCCGCAGCCGGCGGTACCACTCCTGCTCGGTGAACATGTCGGCGTCCGCGCGCATGGCGCGCCAGATGCGCTCGAGATGGTCCAGGGCCCGGCGCTGGCCCTCGTGCTCGGCGGACTGTGCCAGCACGGCGCCGAGGATCGCGCCGGCCGACGTGCCCGTGATGACCTGCGGGGTGATGCCGGCCCGGTCGTAGAGGTAGCGCAGCGCCCCGATCTGGAAGTCCGACCGGGCCCCGCCGCCGCTGAGCACGAGGCCGACCACCTCGGGGCGGACGGGGCGCCGCGACCAGGGCTTCCACCTCATGGACCCAGGCTATCGGGCCCCCTCCGCGGCCCGGCCCGGCGCGCGGCGTCCCGTCGGGCGTGCTTGTCTGAGCCTCGTCGGCGGCGTCGGCGCGTCCCGGTCGCGCCGCCACCTGAGGAGGAGGGCGAGATGCCGCAGGACCTCGGGTACCCGGGCCCGCCGCTGCGCCGGGTGGAGCCCGTCGTGCCCGGCCGGCGCCCCTCGCGCCGCTTGATGCTCGGCAAGGCGGTGCGCGACTTCTTCTCGCACGACTGCTGGGACCGCGCGGCGGGCCTGACCTACTTCGGCGTCGTCTCCCTCCCGCCACTTGCCGTGGCCCTCGCCTCGGTGCTCGCCGTCCTCGGCCAGGGCGCGAGCACCGAGGCGATCCTCGACGTCCTGCGCATCCTCGTGCCCGACGACCAGGCGCTCGCCACCGTGAGCGAGCCGGTGCTCGCCGTCCTGCGCCACCCGGGGGCGGGCTGGTCGCTCGTCATCGGCCTCGCCACCGCGCTGTGGATGGCCTCGGGCTACGTGGGGTCCTTCGGGCGGGCGATGAACCAGATCTACGGGGTCGCCGAAGGGCGGCCGCTGTGGAAGCTGACGCTGTGGCACCTGGTCACCACCGTCATCCTCGTGGCCTTCGCCGCGCTGGTCGCGGTCCTCCTCTTCGTCTCCGGGCCCGTGGCCCGCGCCGTCGGGCAGGTGCTCGGCCTGCAGGAGGCCACCCTCGTCGTCTGGGAGGTCGCCCGGTGGCCGGCCCTGCTCGCCGCGGCGATCCTCGTCGTGGCACTGCTCTACTTCGCCACCCCGAACGTGCGCCACCCCCGGTTCCGGTGGATCTCCCCGGGGGCGGTGCTCGCCCTCGGCCTCGGGGCGGCCGCGTCCTACGCGTTCAACGTCTACATCGAGGCCTTCGGGCGCCTGGACCTCACGTACGGCCGGGCGCTGGCCGGCGTCGTCGTCTTCTTCGTCTGGCTGTGGATCATCAACATGTCCCTGCTGCTCGGCGCCGAGCTCGACGCCGAGATCGAGCGCGCCCGTCAGCTCCGGTCCGGCATCCACGCCGACCGGGGTGTGCGCGTGGTGGTGCGCGACGCCCGGGCCATCGAGCGCTCGGCGCGCCGGCGCCAGGCCGACGAGGCGCGCTCGCGCAGCCTGCGCGAGTCGCACGGCTGGTTCCACGAGGGCGACGACGCCGGCCCGGCCCCCGACGCGGCCGAGGGCGGCGCCGCGGGCCACGACGGCCCGCCTCAGGGCACGTAGCCCGCGGCGGTCGGGGCCGCCTTGCGCCGGGTGAGCGCCACGCCGAGGACGATCATCACGACGCCGAGGAGGAAGTGCAGCCAGTTGTCGGCGGTGTTGACCGGCACGAAGTTGACCGGCGACGCCTGGTCGATGATGAGCCCGTAGAGCCACAGCGCCAGGTAGATGACACCGCCCCAGACGAGGTAGCCGCGCGCGGCGGCGACCGAGCGCGACAGCACGATGCCGGCGATCCCGAACAGCAGGTGGACGATGTTGTGCAGGATCGAGACCTGGAAGATCCCGAGCAGCATCGCCGAGGACCGGTGCCCCGCGACGGCGATGAGGGTGTAGTGGCTGGTGATCCCGGGAACGAAGCCCAGGACGCCGACGACGAGGAAGACGATGCCGAGGACCAGGGCGGCGGTCTGGACGCTGGTGCGCTTGGGCTGGCCGGCGAGCGTCGGGTTGGTGGACATCGGGGCCTCCGGGGGTGACCGACCTCGGCGGGGCAGGCCGCGCCCGCCGGTGTGCGAGCGGCGGGCCCCGGGCGGTGCCGGGCGCTGTCCACCCCGGCGGCCCACCATGCTGTCCTCCTTGAATGCATGCGGGTCGCTCCCAGGCTAGGGAGCGGCCCGGCGGCGCGCATCGGGACGTCGTCGGGCCGATGCCGTCTCAGGCGGTCGAGACCACCCGGCGAGCGACCCAGGACGCCACCAGCTCCGTCACCCGCGGGTCCACCGGATGACGTACGTCCGTCCTGTAGGTCTTCAGCGTCGGGGTTCCGGCCTGGTGCCGGAGGATGTGGTTGAGGTCCGGCACGAGGACGGTCTCGACGTCGCCCGGGACGAGGCCGGCGAGGGTCTGAAGGTCCTCGGGCGGGACCTGCACGTCGTGGTCACCGGTGAGGGCCAGCACCGGGGCGGTGATGGTGCCCAGGTCCGTGCGCGGGTCGTAGGCGAGGAACTCGCGGTGCCAGCGGGCGTTGAGCCGGCGGCCGCCGATCCGCGCGACGTCGGTGCGCGTGGCCTTGATCTTGCGGTGGTTCTTGCTCACCTGGGCGGCGAAGTCGATGCGCAGGAGCCGCAGCACGCCGCGGACCAGGGTCGGCAGGCTCGGTTCGACGGCGCGCGCCTGCCACCGGAGGGTCTCCTCGCCCGGGCGGGCGGTGGGGGAGAGCAGCACGAGCGCGGCGAGCGGCGTGCCGCGGCCGGCGAGCGCGGTGGCCACCAGCGCACCCTCGCTGTGCCCGACGACGAGGACGCGGTCGGCATCGACACCGCCCTGGCCGCGCAGCGCGGCCAGGGCCGCGCCCGCGTCGTCGACGTTGTCCCAGAACCCGGCGCGGAGGAAGTCCCCCTGGCTCGCTCCCGCCCCGCGCTTGTCGTAGCGGAGGGTGGCGACGCCGGCCTCGGCCAGCGCGACGGCGAGCTGGCGCTGGATGTCCAGGCGCAGGCTCTTGTGGTTGCCGTCCCGGTCGATCGGGCCGCTGCCGCTGACGAGGAGCGCGGCGGGCCACGGGCCGGCGCCCTCGGGCACCGCCAGGGTGGCGGCGAGCGTCAGGGCGCCGGAGGGGAAGGTCAGGGTGGTCTCGCGCATCGGGGGCCTCCATCGGGCTGGCTGTTGTCATGACCTTCGTCGCCGTCCGCGACGCGGTCCGCCCGCTGCAGGAGAACCGCCCGGGCGACGGGCGCACCCGCCGGCTGCTCACCACCGTGCTCCTACTGGCGGACGATCAGGACGCCAGGTCCAGCGCCTCCTCGGCCACCGCCAGCACGGACCAGGTCCCGTCGTCGGACGTCAGCTCGTAGGCCGGCACGAGCAGGGCGGTGCCATCCGGGTCGGTGTAGGCGGTGAGCCCGAGGCGCGCCCCGGTCACGGTCACCTCGCGCACCGGCCAGGCAACCGGCGCGCCGCGCCGGGCGGGCGCGGGGGGCCGGCCGGGGGAGGTGGCAACCGCGGTGTCCGGGGCGGGTCGCGGCTCCACCGACCCGCCGGCCGCCAGCATCGAGACGCCGCCGAGGGGCCCGAAGCGCGGGTCCATGAGGCGCTCCACCGCCGCCGCCGGGGCGACCACGGGGTAGTCGCCGAGGTCCACGAGGGGCGCGAGCGGCCCCGAGGCCGACACCACCCCGGCCCCGCTGAGACCCACGTACCACTGGACCCCGGTGCGCTGACCGGCAACGACCTGGTGCGCCAGCACGGTCGTGACCGGCTCGGTGGCTCCCGGCACCTCGTACTCGAAGCCCGCGGGGTCCAGGCCGATCGCGGCGAGGAGGTCCCGCACCCGGCCGGTGGCGGCCTCGGCGTCGGGGCCGGGTCCCGTCTCCGTCGAGCAGGCGCCCGCCGTCCCAGAGGAGCCAGAGGAGCTGGAGGAGCCCGCGCCGTCCGCCGGCGCAGGTTCCGCCCCGCCGGGGGCGGCCGCGGCGGGCTCCGCTTCGGGGACGGGCATGGCGGGTTCCGCCGTCCCGGAGCATAGGTACGGGTCCGCCGCGGGGTCGTGGTAGCTCAGCCCGGCCTGCCCGTCGGGGAAGACGCTGAGCGAGGCGCCCGTGCCGTCCGCGGGCCCGACCTGCCACACGCCGTCGCGCTGCTGCGGGTCGCCGGTCACTCCGAGCGCGGCCGCGACCGCTCCCACCCGGTCGGCGGAGAGCACCGCCGGGGCGTCGAAGGCCCAGGCTGCCGCGCTCTCGGCCGCGGTCGGCAGGCCCTCGGCCCGGAACACCGTGCGGCCGGTGGCCGACGGCCAGAGCATCGTGGCGTCCGTTGCGACGCCGCGCTCCTGTGCGGGCCCAGCCGACGACGAGCCGATCGCCGGGACCGGCAGTCCGATCGGCGGCGCCGCGGGTTCCGACCGCCCGAGCAGGAAGCCGCCGGCGCCCACCACGGCCGCGCCGGCCACGGCGGCGGCCACCCGGACCCATCCGGCACGCCGCTTGTGGGCGGCGGCCAGGGGGACGACGGCGCCGAGAGTGCCGGACGCCGGGAGGTCGCCGGCGAGTCGGGCGTCGACCGCCTCGCGCAGGCGGGGCAGGTCCGTCAGGGCGGTCGCGGCCGGGTCGGCCGCGCCGATTCTTGCGAGGGCGTCGTCGGCCTTGTCCTCACGGTGGGTCACGTCTGCCTCCTGCGGGGTCGCGCGTCCGGTCGTCCCGGACCGTCTCACCCCGCATATGTCTCGGGACCCGCGCATCTTGCACCGACGGCCCGTACGCGGCCCGGACCGGCTTCCTCAGGCGTCCCAGGCGGCCGCCAGCCGGGCCCGTGCCCGGGACAGGGCGGCGTCGGCGCCGCCGCGGCTGATGCCGAGCACGGCCGCAAGGTCCTCCCCGGTCAGTCCCTCCCACGCGTGCAGCAGCAGGATCCGGCGGTCTCGTGGTGAGAGCGCGGCGAGGGCGGCGCGCACGGCCTGGTCCGCGATGACCAGCTCGGCGGGGTCGACGTCGTGCGCCTCTGGCGGGGTCTGCCCGCTGGGAGTGGCGCGCCGCCGGCGGCGGTGGTTGGCCAGGACGTGTCCCGCCGTGCGGTACAGCCAGGGCAGTTCCGCGCCGGCCGGCACGTCCGCGCGGCGTCGCCAGGCGATGGCCATGACCTCGGCGGCCAGGTCCTCCGCGTCCGCCGGCGCACGGCGCAGGAGGTAGCGGTGCACGCGCGGGGCGTGCGCGCGGAACAGACGCTCGAACCACTCCTCGTCCACCGCGGCTCCCTGGTCCCGGTCCTCCGGCTGGCGCCGCTGCGTGGCGACGGCGCGCGGCGCTGCGCGCCGTCGTCGGCGGCACTGGTCATCTTGCCGGTGGGGGCCGGTCATGTGCCGCGAACGGCCGAAGAATCGGACGACGAGCGGGCGACGCGGGTGGGTCTAGACCCGCCGCGCAGCGGGACGGCACGGCGGCCGAGCCTCTGAGGTGCGAAGATGCCCGGGGCCCGGGCTACCGTCTGGGCCTTCGCGCGGCGCGCCCGGCCTCCGGGTGCGGCCGCACCGCTTGTCCATGGAGGGGGACGGACATGTCCGAAGTGAACACCCCGGTGCGCGATCGCAGCGACCGGCTCCCACTGAGCCTGGGCGACCAGCTCGTCGGGGCCTGGACCCTGGTGGGACCGGACGACGACGCCGAGGGGCTGCTGCTGCTCACCCCGGACGGGTACGCCGCCGTCCAGCTCGCCGGCGGCGACGCCGCGCCGCTGGCCTCCGTGGGACCGGTCCGGCTGGACGAGGCCGCCGGCACCCTCACCTTCGACCTGCCCGCCGCCGCGCTGGTGGAGCGCCTGGGCGCCGAGCACCAGGTCACCCTCGACGGCGACGAGCTGCGGCTGCACCGCGACGGTGCGGCGCTGACGTGGCGGCGCGCGCGGGTCGTCGCGGCCTGAAGCCCGGCGCGCGGCTCCCGGCGCGATCCGCTCAGTCGGCGCCCGCGGTGACCTGGACGGCGTCGTCGACGACGGCGGTCAGGCTCCCGGTGCGCCGGAGGACCTCGCGCTGACGCCGGGCGCCCGTGCCGCGCCGCAGGACGGTGGCCACCCGCTCGTCGACCAGGTCCTCGTCGCCCAGGCCGCGCAGCGCCGGCCGGACGTGCTCGACGAGGTCGGCCACGACCTCCGGTGCGGGCCGCGGCGCCGCTGTCACGGGGTCGAGGAGCACGCCGTCGAGCCCCTCCCGCGCCGCCTGCCAGGCGGCGAGGCGCAGGACCACGCCGGGTATCGGCGGCGCCGGCTCCCCGGCCGCCCACTGCTGGGCCGCGGTCTCCACCAGCGCCCGGCACAGCGTGGCCACGAGCGCGCCGTCGGCGGCGTGCAGGCACACGTCGGCGATGCGGATCTCCACGGTGGGGAAGCGGTGCGAGGCGCGGGCGTCGAAGTAGATCATCCCGCGGTCGAGCAGCACGCCGGTCGCGACCATCTGGGCGATGAGCGCCTCGTAGGCGGCGGCCGAGCCCTGGGTCTCGATGGGGCCGGTCGAGGGCCAGCGGTGCATGACGAGGTGGCGGTAGCTCGCGTACCCCGTGTCCTCGCCCTGCCAGAACGGGGAGTTGGCGGTGAGCGCGAGCAGGACCGGCAGCCACACGCGGACCCGGTCGAGCACCGCCACGGCCTCCTCGGCGTCCGTGACCGCGACGTGCACGTGGCAGCCGGAGCTGAGGTGCTGGCGACCCACGATGCCGAACCGCTCGACCATCGCCGTGTAGCGGGGCGAGGGGACGATCTGGGGCTGCACCGCGGCGGGATAGGTCCCGAGCGCGGCCACCGCGGCGCCGACCGCCCGGGCCGCCTCCGCCGTCGCCGCCCGCCAGGCGCGCAGCTCCGTCTCCAGCCGGGTCATGCTGGCGTGCGGGCGAGTGTCGGCCTCGACCTGCTGCTCGGACATCTCGTGGACCATCTCGCCGCCGGGCCCCTCGCCGGGGAGCCGATCCGTGCCCGCCGCCCGCGCCTGCGCGAGGACCTGCCCGGCCGCACCGAGCGCACGCCCGCTGCCGGCCTCCACGAGGAAGAGCTCCTCCTCGATCCCGACGGTGCGCACGTGCACAGTCTGAGGCAGTCCGGCCCGCTCGGCACCCGGCTTCCGCGGGCGCTCGGCACCGGGAACGTGCCCGCGCCGGGTGCGGACCGCGACCGCCACGTCGGCGGGTGGTTCACTCCAGCGGGGTGCGGCGCTGATGGTTGCTCGCGTCGGGGCGCCGGATGTCGCGGGGCGGCCCCGGCTGGTAGCCGTGCGGGGGCCGGGTGAGGTGGTCCACCGGCGGCCAGGTCGTCGGTGGTAGCGACGCGGACTCGAGCCACCACACCTCGGCGCTGGCCCGGTGGCGGGTGAAGCCCATGCGCGCCCAGGAGCGTTCGATCGCGGTCTGCGCCACGCGACGCTCGGCGGCGAGCATCTCGGCCCAGCCGTCGGGTCGGGGGACGAGCAGGACGGGGAGGTGGTCCCGGCCGAGGGAGAACCCGTCGATGAGCGTGCCGGCGAAGGGCGCGCCGAGTCCGTGTCCGCGGCACCACGGCTCGAGCGTGACGTGCTGGATCAGCAGGGCGGCCTGGGCGCTGGTGTGCGGGGACAAGGTGCCGCCGGTCCGGCGCAGCAGCGCGCTCATGGCGGCGGTGTCGCTCATGAGGGACGTGACGTGGGCTGCGCTGGTGGGCCGGGACAGCGCGCGGTTGATCCGGCGCAGCAGCGCGGTGCTGGCGACGGAGTCCCGGGTGAGGACATCGAGCTGGTCGGCGACGGCATTCCCGCCCGAGCGGAGGTCGGCGAGGAATCCCATGGAGCTGCCGAGCAGGAGGGTCGGGGCGCCGTGGCTCTCGAGGTAGAGGGAGGCGCCCCAGGGGCGCAGCAGCGGGGTCTGGTCGGCGAGGCCGGCCCCGTGGAAAACGGTCAGGCTGACGACGCTGGCGGGTGGCGGTTCGCGAGCCGGAGCATTCCGCACGGCGGGTGTCCTAGAGGGGCCAGGTGCTGGCGGCCTGGGAGCCCCGGCCGACGTCCGGCTCGCCCGCCTGGCGCACTTCCGCTGATCGGAAGGCGATCGCGGAGGCGGGGACCACGACGTCGCCGCCGCTGTCGGCAGCAGCGAGGAACCCGTTTCCCCTTCCGGTGTCGACCCACGTCACCGATCCGGTGGTCATGGCGCACTCCCCCCGCTGGACGGTCCGGTCGCCCGACGCGCTGTGCCCTGACAGTAGGCCAGCGCGGTTGCTCGAGGCAGGGCGAGACGACCATCGTCCGATGGACGGTGCGAGGGGTATCCGCTCGCCCGAGGGGGGCGGCGCGCGCACAATCGAGCCGTGACGAGCGGCACCGCCTTCGGCCGCGAGGCGCTGGACAGCCTCGCGCAGCGGCTCGCGGCCGTCGAGGGCGTCGTCGGCACGGTCCTCGGGGGCAGCCGTGCCCGGGACGAGCACCACCCCGGCGCCGACGTGGAGCTGGCCCTGTACTACCGCCCGCCGCTCGACATCGCCGCGCTCGGGACGATCGCCCGCGAGGTCGACCGGCCGACGGCGACCGTCACCGCACCCGGCGAGTGGGGGCGGTGGGCCGACGGCGGCGCCTGGCTGCACGTGGGCGGGGTGGTCGTCGACTGGAGCTACCGCGACCTGGGCCGGGTGCTGCGCGCCTGGGACGACGCCCGCGACGGCACCTTTGACTTCCACCACGCCGTGGGGCACCCGCTGGGGGTGCCCGACTTCGCCTACGTCGGCGAGCTGGCGCTCGGCGTCGTGCTGGCAGACCCCACCGGCGAGCTGGCGGTCTGGCACGAGCGGTTCCAGGACTACCCGGAGGCACTCGCCGAGGCGCTCGTGGCCTCGCTGTGGGAGGCCAACCTGCTGGTGGAGGTGGCGCACCGGGGCGTGCCGCGCCACGACACCACCTACGTCGCCGCGTGCCTCGCCCGCGCCCTGCTCATGTGCGCCCACGCCATCCACGGCCGGGCGGGGCGCTGGCTGGTGGACGAGCGAGGCGCCATCGCCGCCGCCGACCGGCTGCCCGGGGCCCCCGAGGGGTTCGCCGCCCGCGCGCACGCCATCCTCGCCGGCCTCGACACCGCCGCCGAGCCCCTGGAGAGCGCGCTGGCCGCCGCCGTCGTCCTCGTGCGCGACGTGGGCAAGCGGCTGCGGAGCCGGCCCGCCGCCTGAGGACGGCTCCGCCTGGGCCCGGGCTGGCGCGCGGCGGGTGCGACGTGGTGGGGTCCTCCCATGCCGAACACCTCCGACCGTTATCTCGTGGCCGCCCCGCCGCCCGCCACCGAGGACGCCCCCGCCGACGTCCTCCTCGTCACCGGGCACACCGAGGCCGACCCGGAGGCCCCGCTGCTGGTGGCCGAGCTCGTGGCCCGCGGGGTGCGGGCCGAGGTGCGGCCGTGGGGTCCGGGCACGGACTGGGCCGCGGCGCCGCTGACGGTGGTGCGCAGCCCCTGGGACTACATCACCCGCTGCGCCGAGTTCCTCGCCTGGGCGGGGGCGGTGGCCGAACGGTCCGCGCTCGTCAACCCCGCCCAGGTGCTCGGGTGGAACGCGCACAAGGGCTACCTCGCCGACCTCGCCGCCGCCGGCGTGCCAGTGGTCCCGACCATGCACGTCCCCGCGCGGACCGCGGAGCTCGGCGCCGTGCTGGGGCGCTTCGACGGCGAGGTGGTCCTCAAGCCGGCCGTCTCCGCCGGCGCGGCCGGGGTGCTCCGGGTGCCCGCCGACGCCCCCGGCGCCCTGGAGCACCTGGCGGGGCTGACCACCGCCGGCGACGCGCTGGTCCAGCCCTTCGTGCCCGCCGTCGTCGAGCGCGGCGAGACCTCCCTGGTGTTCTTCGGCGGGGCCTACAGCCACGCCGTGCGCAAGGTGCCGGCCGCGGGCGACTACCGGGTGCAGGGCCACCACGGCGGGCAGACCCGGGCGGTGGAGCCGACGGCGGCGGAGCTGGCGGTGGCGGCCCACGCCCTCGCCGCGGTGCCGGGCGAGGCCGCCTACGCCCGGGTGGACCTCGTGGACCTCGACGGCGCCCCGGCGCTGATGGAGCTCGAGCTCATCGAGCCGGACCTGTTCCTCACCCACGCCCCGGGCGCGGCCGGCCGCTTCGCCGACCACCTCCTGACGCTGCTCGGCTGACCGGGCGGGGCACGTCAGGGGCGCAGCATCACCTTGATGGCCTCGCGCCGGTCCATCGCCGCGTAGGCGTCGGCGACGTCGGCGAGGGGCACCGTGCGGTCGAAGACCCGGCCGGGCGCGATCCGGCGGGCCAGGACGTCGGCCAGCAGCTCCTCGATGTAGGCACGCACCGGCGCGACGCCGCCGAGCAGGTTGACGTTGCCGTTGAACAAGGCCTTGATCGGCAGCTGGGAGACGCCGTTGGGCACGCCGACGTACCCGACGTTGCCGCCCGGGCGGGCGCTGGCGATCGCCTGCTCCATCGAGGCCTGGTTGCCCACCGCCTCGATGACGACGTCGGCGCCGGGGCCGGAGGTGAGGTCGCGCAGGGCGGCGGCGCCCTCCTCCCCGCGCTCGGCGATGATCTCGTCGGCGCCGAAGGAGCGGGCGACGGCCTGCCTGTCCGGATGCCGGGAGAAGGTGATGACGCGGTCGGCGCCCAGCCGCTTGGCGGCCAGCGTCGCGCACAGCCCCACGGCACCGTCGCCCACGACGGCGACGACCCTGCCCGGTCCGGCGCCGCCGCGGACCGCGGCGTGGTGGCCGGTGCCCAGGACGTCGGTGAGGGTGAGGACGGAGGCGAGCAGGTCCTCGGCCGGGGCCTCGGGCACCTTGACGAGGGTGCCGTCCGCCAGCGGCGCGCGCACGTACTCGCCCTGCCCGCCGTCGACGAGGTCGCCGTCGCGGTCCGGCCCGGCCCAGAAGCCGCCCCGCACGCAGGAGGTCTGGATGCCGTTGCGGCAGTTCACGCACACGCCGCAGCTGTACGAGAACGGGGCGACGACGAAGTCCCCGGGGGTGAGGGTGCGGACCTCGTCGCCGACCTCCTGCACGACCCCCACGAACTCGTGCCCGATCCGGCTGCCCGGCTTCACCGGCACCACGCCGCGGTACCGCCACAGGTCCGAGCCGCACACGCACGCGGCGACCACCTTGACCACGGCATCGGTGGGCCGGATCAGCTGCGGGTCGGGCACCTCCTCGAGCCGGACGTCCTGGGGGCCGTAGATCGTCGTCGCACGCACGAGCCCGATCGTAGGGCGCGGCCGCGATCCGGGCGCGGCCGCGCGGTGCGGGGCGGAGATGCACCGCCGCCGCGCGGCCGCTGGCCCAGCTACGTCGTGATCGCGGAGCCCGGCCGGATCTCTCCGTCGCTGAGGATGTCGACGCGCAGCCCGCCGCGGTGGATCAGCGGGCGCAGCAGACCCGGCCCGGCCAGCCGCTCCAGGTGGGCGCACGGCTCGGCGAGCCGCAGCCCGCGGCAGCGGACGTCGCCGATGCGGAAGTCGCGGCCGACCAGCGCGTTGACGTCGATCCCCCGGGTGAGGACGTTGCGCCTGGTGCTGGCGAAGTCCAGCGCGGCGTCCCGGGCGGTGAGCTCCTCGACGACCTCGGCGGCGATCAGCGTGAGCTCGTAGCCGGGCCGGTGGCCCGCCCGGGGGCTGAAGGTGCCGGCCTGGCGCGCGTAGCGGTCGCCGTCCAGCCCCCGCCCGGCGATCGCCCGCGCGACGTCGACGATCCGCATCGGCGCCTCGGCGTCCGGGGCGATCGCGATCTGCTCGACGGTGCCGGAGAGGGCCGGCTGCGCGGCCTGGGGCGCGAGCACCGGGTCCAGCGACGCGACGACGTAGGCGGCGTCGATGGGCAGGTCCGCGGTGGCCCGGCCGAGCAGGGCGGGGTCCTGCGGGCTGAGCACCACGCCGGGCGGGGTCCCGAACGCCAGCGCGGCCGCCTGCCGCCGGGGCCCGTCGGCGGACGGGCTCGCGCTGCCGTCGACGACGGCGATCCACCACCCCGCCCACTGGAAGGACCGGGGGTCGGCGAGGGGCACCAGGCCGGAGCCCCAGCCGGCCAGCCAGCCCTTCCATGCCGCGAGGGCGTGGGGGAGGGGCTCGTCGGCCAGGGCCGGGAGCTCCGCCAGGGGCACCTCGGTGACGGCCGACAGGCAGGCCGCGAAGCCGCGCACGAGCGCGCTGCCCGGCCCGTCGGGCAGATCGACCTCGAGCATCTCGCCTCCATGGTGGGCGCCGGCGATGGCGAAACACCGCGATGCTACCGGCGAGCGTGCCGAGGACCGGGGCGGGCCTAGAGGCCTCGGATGCCGACGGCCCGTCCGCTGGTGCGGGCGAGATGGTCGAGGTGGTCGGCGCGGGCCTCGATCGTGCGGTGGTAGTGCCCGAAGAGCTCGAAGCTGACGGCACCGAAGAGCAGCGTCCAGGCGTCGACGACGGCGATGACCACCGCCGGGTCGACCTCGCGCAGCCCGGCGGACACGTCCGTGGGCAGGGTGGCGGCGGCGTCCGCGGCGCGGGCTGCGGCGTCCTGGCGCAGCGTCTCGCTCAGGGGCGGGGCGGGGAGCGGGGTGAGCCCCGGGCCGCGGGCCGCCTCGATGGCGATGCCGGCCAGCCGGAAGACCACGCGGGTGGCGGGGGCGACGGTGTCCGGCGGCGCCTCGTAGCCCGGCACCGGCGAGCCGTAGACGAGGGCGTACTCGTGCCGGTGCGCGAGCGCCCACTCGCGCACGCCGTGGAAGACAGCGAGCCAGCGCGCGGCGTGGTCCTCGCGGGGACAGGCCTCCTCGGCGGCCGCTGCCGCCGCCCCCACGCCCTCGTAGGCGTCGACGATCAGCGCGGTGAGGAGCGCGTCCCGGTTGGGAAAGTAGCGGTAGACCGCGGACGGGGCCATGCCCAGCTCCCGGGTCACGGCACGGACCGAGAGGTTGGCGGCGCCGAGCTCGGCGAGCTGGCGTCGGGCGACATCGGTGATCTCGCGGACGAGCTCGCGGCGGGCTCGCTCGCGCACTCCCGGGGTGGCGGCCATGGGCCCAGTCTGCCATCGGAGCGAACAGTGCACCGGTTGTGCAGCGCTGCTCTGCAACGTGAGCACCGCTCTTGACACGCAGGCGGGCAGGAGAGGACAGTGATCGCAATCGAGAACACCGCTCTCTTCAGTAGAGGTTGGCATGTCGTTGCACGTCGTCATCGGGGCCGGGCCGGTGGGCTCCGCGCTTGCCACGCTGCTGGCCGGGCAGGAGCACGACGTCCGTGTCGTCACCCGCTCCGGGCGCGGTCCGGTGCACCCCCGCATCGCCCGGGTGAGCGCCGACGTCGCCGTCCCCGGCGCGCTCATGCCCCACGTCGCGGGCGCGGTCGCGCTGTACAACTGCGCCAACCCGGCGAGCTACCAGGCGTGGGCGCGGGACTGGCCCCCGCTGGCCGCCGGCATGCTGCGGGCGGCCGAGGACAGCGGCGCGGTCCTTGTCACCATGGGCAACCTCTACGGTTACGGCCCCGTCAGCGGCCCGATCACGGCCGACCACCCCCTCGCCGCCACCACCCGCAAGGGTCGCCTCCGGGCGAGGCTGTGGGAGCAGGCGCTCGACGCCCACCACGCGGGTCGTCTGCGGGCGGTGGAGATCCGTGCCTCGGACTACCTCGGGCCCGCCGTCACGCCCGCCACCGGGCTCCTCGCCCATTACGCCGGGCCGGTGCTCAGCGGCCGGCCGACGTGGGTGCTCGGCGACCCGGACGCCCCCCACAGCTGGACGTACGTGCCCGACGCCGCGCGCACGCTCGCCGCCGCGGCGGCGGACGAGCGGGCCTGGGGCCAGGCCTGGCACGTGCCGACCAACCGCCCCGTCCCGGTGCGCGCCGTCCTCGAGGAGCTCGCCCGGATCGCCGGCCGGCCGGCGCCGCGGATCCGTCGTCTGCCGCGGGTGGCGGTGACCGCGCTCTCGCCGGTCGTCCCGGTCCTTCGCGAGCTCCGCGAGCTGCTCTACCAGTTCGAGCGGCCCTTCGAGATGGACGCCGCGGCCACGGTCGCCGCCCTGAGGGTCGAGCCGACGCCATGGTCGGAGATCCTCGCCGCGACGGCTGCGGACTGGGCCGGGCGGCTGGCGCCGGCCGGCCACGTGACTGCGTAGCCCCCAGGCACCCGGCCCGGACCATGCTCACTAGGCTGGGGGGCACGAGGCGACGACGGCGAGGAGGTCGCCATGGTGCCGGAACCGCAACCCCCGCGCGTCGCGGGACGCGACGAGGCGCACCTGCGCCACGATCCGCACTTCGACGAGCCGGTCCTGCTCGAGGAGGACGAGACGGTGCCTCCGCGGCCCGAGGAGGAGGCCGCGGACCTGCTGCGCTCCGAGCCGGACGAGAACCCCCGCTGACCCCCCACCCCGTACGACCAGGACGCCATTCTGGTCGCAGCCAGAACGTCATTTTGGCCGTGGGGAAGTTGTGGGGAGGTCAGGCCGGCTGCTGCGTGCCCACCTCGGCGCGGAACGCCTCCCCGCGGGCCAGCTCGTGCAGCCGCTCCAGTCGCGGGGAAAAGCCCTTCGAGCGCTCGACGAGCTCCTCGAAGCGCTCGGGCGGCAGGCCCAGGTCCGGGGCCAGCTCGGCGAGCGTCTCCCACAGCCCCGCCTGGCCGTTGACCGCCCCGCGCATGAGCTCGAGCTCGAGCAGGGGGGTGAGCGGGGACCGGGTGAGGACCCGGCCGTTGAGCTTGAGCCGGCCGACGCGCTCGGCCACCCACGCCGCCGCCTGCCGGTAGGGCCGCTGGCGCAGGTCGAGCGCCTCGATGATCGCGCGCAGCGCCTCCCGGGCCGCGGTGATCTCGTCGGCCAGGGCCGCCAGGTCGGGTCCCATTGCCGTGTCCGCGTACGCGTGCGCCATGTGCTGGATCCGGTCGGCGCCCCCGGTGGCCCCGGTGAGGTGGTCCGACAGGTACAGGCCCAGCAGGTGGGCGTCGATGTGCGAAGGCACGCGGGCGGCCATGACGTCTCCAGGGGTCGGACTCTCGCGGTGGCGGCCGCCGGTCTCGCGGACGTCGCGGAACTGCCGGTCGCCTGGGCGCATGGTGGGGCTGGGCGTGCCGTCGCGGTCGGCGATGCCCTCGAGCATCTCGCGGAGGGTCTCCTCGGCGTCGTGCCGGGGCGCCCAGCCCAGCTGGGCGCGCACCCGGGCGGTGTCCATGAGCGGCACGCCCATGGCCATGTCGAGCCACCCGGCGTCGGAGGCCAGGACCCGGGAGCGCCACGCCAGGTCGACGACGGGGCGGACGAGCCGCGGCGGCACCTCGACCAGGCGGCCGTGGTCGAGGACCCGGGCGAGGTCGTCGGCCCGCAGCACCGGGTCGGTGGCGACGTTGAACGCCCCGCGGGCCCGGCGCAGCACCGCGAGCAGGTACGCCCGGGCGGCGTCGTCGGCGTGGACCACCTGCAGGCGCAGCCCGGCCGGCAGCGCCAGCACCGGCAGCGTGCCGGGGCGCAGCAGCCCCGCCGGCACCCAGGGGCCGAGGAAGTACCGGGCGATCTGCGCGCCGGCCACGGCCTGGAAGACCAGGGCGGTGCGCATCCGGGCGACGGCGATCTCGGGGTGCTCGGCCTCGAACGCGTCGAGGATGCGCTCCTCGGCGGCCTTGTCCACGCTGTAGTGCGAGGAGCGGATGCCGCCGGTGGCCCAGGACTCCTCGCGCGGGACGTCGTCGTCCACCGGGGAGTAGGACGCCACCGAGCAGGCGGCCACCAGCTGGCCGACGCCCGCCCGCGCGCACGCCGCGGCGACCCGGCGGGTGCCCTCGACGTTGACCCGCCGCAACTCGTCGCGGTCGTGGTTGGGCTGGAGCACCCAGGCCAGGTGGACGACGGCGTCCGCGCCCGCGAACGCGCGGGCGAGGCGGGCGACCACCGCCTCCTCCGCGGCGTCGTTCATCGCCAGGGCGCCGACGTCGGCGCTGACCCACTCCGCCGCGTCGTACGGGGCCGCCCGCCGGTCCGGGGGCCGGCGGGCCACGCCCACCACCGACGTCACCGCCGGCTCGGCCGCCAGGGCCCGCAGCACCGCCGTGCCGACGTTGCCGCTGGCCCCGACGACGGCGACCCTCATGGCCGGTCCACCGCCGGTCCTGCCCCCTCGGGGGCCCCGGGCGCGACGTCGGCGGCGGTGTTCGCGGCGATCTCGGCGTCGGTGGCCGGCGTGTGCAGCGCGCGGGTGGCCGGGATGGTCGGGTCGAGGACGATCTTGATCGCGCCGTCCTGCTTCTTCTGGAAGGTCTCGTACGCCGCCGGGGCGTCCTCGAGCGACAGCCGGTGGGTGCGGAGGTCCAGCACGCCGAGCGGGTCGGCCGAGTCGCTCACCAGCGGCACGAGGTCGTCGACCCAGCGGCGCACGTTGGCCTGCCCCATCCGCAGGTTCACCTGCTTGTCGAACAGCTCCATCATCGGCATGGGGTCGACCGCGCCGCCGTAGACGCCGGAGAGGGAGACCGTCCCCCCGCGCCGGACCGTGGAGATGGCCAGGTGCAGCGCGCCGAGGCGGTCCACGCCGAGGTTCTTGATCATCGGGCGGGCCAGCGCGTCGGGCAGCAGGCCGGCGCCCTTCTGGACCGCCTCGGCGACGCTCGAGCCGAGCGAGCCGTGGGCCTCCATCCCGACCGCGTCGATGACGCTGTCCGGGCCGCGCCCGCCCGTCAGGCCGCGGACGGTCTCGGGCAGGTCCTCGACGTCGCGCAGGTCGAGGGTGTCGATGCCGTGGCGACGGGCCATCGCGAGCCGCTCGGGCACGAGGTCGACGCCGATGACCTCGGCCGCCCCGCGATGGCGGGCGA
The DNA here is from genome assembly GCF_009193175.1 of Georgenia ruanii. Taxonomy (GTDB): domain Bacteria; phylum Actinomycetota; class Actinomycetes; order Actinomycetales; family Actinomycetaceae; genus Georgenia; species Georgenia ruanii. The sequence goes on from NZ_VUKE01000003.1 coordinate 127,786, forward strand.
TCCGGGCGGACATCTGCCCGATCGGGCCGAGCCCGAGCACGACGACGGAGCCGCCGTCGGGGATGTCGGCGTACTCGACCGCCTGCCAGGCGGTGGGCAGGACGTCGGAGAGGTAGAGGTAGCGCTCGTCCGGCTCGCCGTCGTCGGGGACGGGGATCGGGCCGTAGTGCGCCTGGGGCACGCGGAGGTACTCCGCCTGGCCGCCGGGGACCTGGCCGTAGAGCTTGGTGTAGCCGAACAGGGCGGCGCCCTTGTCCTGCTCGCGCACCTGGGTGGTCTCGCACTGGCTCTGCAGCCCGTGGGCGCACATCCAGCAGCTGCCGCAGGAGACGTTGAACGGGATGACGACCCGGTCGCCGGGCTTGATGTGCGTGACCTCCGGGCCGACCTCTTGGACGATGCCCATCGGCTCGTGGCCGAGGACGTCGCCGGGGTCGAGGAACGCCCCCAGCACGCTGTAGAGGTGGAGGTCCGAGCCGCAGATGGCGGTCGAGGTGATCTTGACGATGGCGTCGGTAGGTTCGGCGATCTCCGGGTCCGGGACGTCCTCGACGCGGACGTCCTCCTTGCCCTGCCAGGTCAGTGCGCGCACATGGTCTCCCGTCGTCGGTGGTGCCGCCCGCGGGCCGCGGGCCAGGCGGGCGGCGACGTGGCTGCTCGGTCCGTCAGGCGTTGCCCGTGGACTGCTCCTCGTCGTCCTCGCCCTCGGCCTGCGAGGGCTGGTGGGACGCCTCGTGAGAGGTCAGGGACTCGGGGTCGGCGTCGGGGTCCTTGTCCGGGTCGTAGGGCTCCTCGGACGGGCTCACACCGGTGTTCTCGCTCATGGATCCACCGTGGCACCGGCCCAGGGCGGTCGCATCCGGTGGCCCTCGGCCCTCGGCCCTCGGCCCTCGGCCGCGGCGGCTCAGGGGCGCGGGTCGCGCTCGGGTACGCGTTCGGGCTCGGGCTCGCGCTCGTCGTGCTCGTCCGCGAACTGCTCGCGCAGCTCGCGGCCGCGCTCGATGTCCTCCTCGGCCTTCTTGGCCTTCTTGTCGCTGGCGCGGGTGTCCCGCGGCGGCAGGCGGAGCGTCTCCTCCGCCTCGATGCCGCCCTGGAGCTCGCGGCCGCGCTCGAGCTCGGCGTCGAACTCCGCGCCGAAGAGCAGGGCGAGGTTGGTGATCCACAGCAGCAGCAGGAAGATGATGACACCGGCCAGGGCGCCGTAGGTCTTGCTGTAGCTGCCGAACTGCGAGGCGTAGAAGCCGAACACCAGGACGGCGAGGGCCGCGGTGACGATGGCGATGACGGCACCCAGGCTGATCCAGCGGAAGCGCGGCTGCTTGACGTTGGGCGTGAAGTGGTAGAGCAGGGCGACGACGACGATGGTCACGAGCAGCAGCGCCGGCCACTTCGCGATGTTCCACGCCGTCAGCGCGACGTCGCCGAGCCCGATGATGTCGCCGATGGCCCGGGCGATCGGCCCGCTGACCACGAGCAGCACGGCGGCGATGGCCACGAGCACCAGCACCACGGCGGTGAGGGCGTACATGAAGGGCCGCAGCTTCCAGATCGGCCGGCCCTCGGGCACCTCGTACATGCGGTTCATCGCCCGGCCGAAGGCGTTGACGTAGTTCGATGCGCTCCACAGGGCGATGAGGAGACCGATGACGAGCCCGGCGCCTGGGGCGGGGACGTGAGTGAGGGCGTCGATGACCGGACCGAGGGTTTGCATCGTCGTGTCGGGCACGACGTCAGCGAGCATGCTCTCCAGCGTCTTCGTCGTGGTTTCCGCCTGGCCGACGAGGCTGAGGATGGAGACGAGCGCGATGATCGCGGGGAACAGCGACAGCACCGCGTAGTACGTCAGGCCCGCGGCGAGGTCCGTGCAGTCGTCGGCCATGAACTCGCGGAAGGTGCGCTTGGTGACGTAGACCCACGACGGCTTGCGGAGGTCGGTGGGGGAGTCGGGCTTCGCGGGATGCTCCTCGTGCGGGGCCTGACGGGCCGTGGCCATGGCGTCTCCTCGGGGGAAGGCCGGGCGGGGCGCCGGCGTGGGTGCCCGGTCCCTCGACGATCGCGCGGCGCGATGCCGTGGAGGCCGAGGCGGCCGGATGGCTCGGCCCCCAGGTTCTGCCGGGCCGGACCGGTCGGCAACTCGACGAAGCCGCGCGGGTGCACCGCCGTGGGCGCCGGACCCGAGCGCCCCGCCGGCACTTGAAGGATGTCGGCCCGGCCGTCAGGCGATCTGCAGCGTGGCGTCGCGCTCCACCCGGCGCAGCGGACGGACCCGCGGGGACGACGCGGCCTCGGGGAGGATCCGCCGGCCGGCGACCTCCTCGACGGGGATGCCCACCAGGAGCTGCCCTGCACCGAACCACAGCGGCGGCAGGCCCACGTTGACGAGGGGGTCGCCGACGAGCCGGGCCCGCCCGGTCACGGTGACGTACCAGCCGGTGCCCATGACGGGGTCGAGCGCCTCGACGCCGAGCGTCATCACGGGCTCGTGCACCGCGGCCGCCAGTCGCTCGCCGTACCCGGTGCGGAAGACCATCTCGCGCTCGTGGACGACGAAGCGCACGGGCACCATGCGCGGGTGCTCGGCACCGGCGTAGCACACCCAGCCCAACCCGGCGGGCGGCAGCAGCCGCAGGCACTCGGCCCGCGAGAGCACGTCGAACTCGACCCCGGTGGGCATTCCGGTTCCCCTTCCCCCGACGAGAAAACCGGTCGCGCCACGGCGCATGCCAGGACAGGCACCCGTGCGTCGCGACACCACCAGTGTGGCACCGCCCACCGGCGGAAACCACGGGACGTCCGGCGCAATCCAGCCGGGCCGGGGCTCGGGATGCGGGCGCCCGGGGCTCGTGCCACGGTGGCGCCTACTCCGGGCCGGTATCCCGGCGCGTCCCGCCGCCGTTCGCGAGGGAGGGCGATGCTGCAGCGCACCGTGGCCGAGGGGGTCCACCGCCTCGAGCATGCCCATGTCAGCCGCTCCCTCATCGAGGACGTCCGGGTCACGGTCGTCGTCGCCAGCCGCAACCGTCGCGAGGAGCTGCTGGCCAGCCTCGCCCGGCACCGGGCCCCGGTGGTCTACGTCGACAACGCCTCGACCGACGGCAGCGCGGAAGCGGTGCGGGCCGCGCATCCGGACGTCACCGTCGTCCGGCTACGGCGGAACATGGGCGCCTTCGCCCGCACCCTGGGCGTCGCCCGCGCCACGACGGAGTTCGTCGCGTTCGCCGACGACGACTCCTGGTGGGCGCCCGGCGCGTTGGGCGCCGCCGCGGCGACGCTGGCGGCGCACCCCCGCCTCGCGGTGGTCAACGCCCGCATCCTCGTCGGTCCGGAGGAGCGGCTGGACCCGGTGTGCGCGGAGATGGCGGCCTCGCCGCTGCCCCGGCCGGACGGGGTGCCGGGTGCGCCGCTGCTCGGCTTCGTCGCCTGTGGTGCCATGGTCCGCACGGACGCCTTCCTCATGGCGGGAGGGTTCGACCCGGTGGTGCGCTTCCCCGGCGAGGAGGAGCGCCTCGCCCTCGACCTCGCCCGGCTCGGGTGGGCGATGAGCTATCTGGACGACGTCGTCGTCCACCACCACCCGTCACCTCGGCGGCACGCCCCGGACGAGCGGGTGCGCGCCATCACCCGTGCCTCGGTGCTCACCGGGGCCATGCGCCTGCCGTGGCGGCGGGCGGTCGCCCGGGGCTGGCGGGCGGCGCGGGCGGGGGCGCCCGCGCGGGCGGGGGTGCGCGACGCGCTGCGCGAGCTGCCCGCCGCCCGGCGTGCCCGCCACCGCACCACCGCCCACGTGCTGGAGCAGCTGGACCTGCTGGAGCGGGCCGCGCCAGCCGGGCCGGCGCCCGAACCGATGTCCGAAGGAGGACGCCGATGAGAACGCTGCAGGCGGTGCACAGGCCGGCCGGCGCGCCGGGCCGTGCGGTGGTGACCGGGGGCGCCGGGTTCCTCGGCAGCCACCTGTGCGAGACGCTCCTGGCCCGCGGTTGGCAGGTGGTGTGCCTGGACAACTTCCTCACCGGGACCCCGCAGAACGTCGCGGGCCTGCTGGGGCACCCGGGCTTCGAGCTCGTGCACTGTGACGTCACCGAGAACACCCACGTGCGCGGCGACGTCGACCTCGTGCTGCACTTCGCCTCGCCGGCCTCGCCGGTGGACTACCTCGAGCTGCCCATCGAGACGCTGCGGGTGGGATCGGTCGGTACCGAGCGGGCGCTGCGGCTGGCCTGGGACAAGGGTGCCCGGTTCGTGCTGGCCTCGACGTCGGAGGTCTACGGCGACCCGCAGGTGCACCCGCAGGGCGAGGACTACTGGGGCCACGTCAACCCGATCGGGCCGCGGGGGGTCTACGACGAGGCCAAGCGCTACGGCGAGGCGCTGGTCACGGCCTACCGGTCCGCGCACGGCGTCGACACCGGCATCGTGCGGATCTTCAACACCTACGGGCCGCGGATGCGCCCCCACGACGGGCGGGCGATCCCGACCTTCATCCGGCAGGCGCTGGCCGGCGAGCCGCTGACCGTGGCCGGCGACGGCAGCCAGACCCGGTCGGTGTGCTACGTCGACGACCTGGTGGCCGGGGTGCTCGCGATGGCCGCGAGCGACCACCCGGGCCCGATCAACATCGGCAACCCGCACGAGCGCTCGGTGCGCGAGATCGCCGAGGACGTCATCGCCGCCACCGGCTCCGCCTCGCGGATCGAGCACGTCCCGCGCCCGGTGGACGACCCGAAGGTGCGCCGCCCGGACACCACGCGGGCCCTGCACGTCCTCGGCTGGCGCCCGCGGGTGCCGTGGGAGGAGGGGCTGGCCCGGACGGTGGAGTGGTTCGCCCGGGCGCAGAGCGAGACGGCGTGACTCGCTGGACGAACCGGCAAGAGGACGCCCGAGGAGGCGCCCCGGAGACACAGGTGGGACATGGCAGCGCACGCGGGCGAGAGGGCCCAGAAGACGGGTGACTTCTACTGCGCGAAGTGCGACGAGAAGGTCCACGTCACGCAGGGCGACAAGATCCCCAAGTGCCCCAACGGGCACAGCGAGTTCGAGACCCGCCGCAACGAGCCGGGCACGAAGGGCTGACGCCGTCAGGCCGCCACGGCGGCCAGGGCACGCTCGACGGCGGCCCACGCCTCGTCGGCACCGATGGCGGCCAGCGCGGGGTCGACGGTGGTGCCGTGGGGATCGCCGGCGCCGTCGCCGTGCCAGAGGACGGTGTGCAGGTGCGGGTCGACGGCCGGGCCCCACGCCGCGGGGGAGACCGGGCCGAAGAGCAGGACCGACGGCGTGCCGAGGGCGGTGGCCAGGTGGGCCACGCCGGTGTCGCCGCAGACCACGAGGCGGGCGCGGCCGACGACGTCGGCCAGGTCGGACAGGTCGAGCGTGCCGGTGAGGGAGCGGATGGGCGGGGTGGTCCGGGGCCCGTTGGCCGGCGCGGCCCCGGACGCCTCGACCGGGGTGCCCCCGGCCGACGCGCCCGCGAGAACCTCGCCGCAGACGTCGGCCTCGCCGGCCGAGCCGGTCAGGAGCACCTGGTGCCCCGCCGCGACGAGCCGGCGGGCGAGGGCGGACCACCGCCGGACCGGCCAGCGCCGCGCCGCGGACGCCGCGCCGGGGTGGAGCACCACCGTGGTGCGCGGACCGGGCGGGACGGGCAGGCGCAGGTCCTCGGCGTCGCACGCGCCGCCGGCCGAACGGACCAGGCGGCACCAGCGCGTCACCTCGTGCTCTCCCGTCCGCCAGGGCGGGCCGTCGTGCCCGGCCTCGGCGTTGGCGAAGGCGACCAGGCGCGCGGGATGGGTGGCGGCCAGGACCCGGTGGCTCTGCGGCCCGCGGCCGTGCAGGTTCACCGCGACGTGCCCGGGGCGCAGCCCCGCGGGGTCGAGCCGGACACCGTCCAGGGTCTCGACGGCCGTCGTCGGCAGCACGGCGTCGACGACCCCGAGGCCGCGCAGCCACCCGCCCACGCCGGCCGGGGCGGCCAGCACGATCCGGCGGCGCGGCCACGCCCGCCGCACCCCGCGCAGCGGCGCGATCCCGGTGAGGGCGTCGCCGAGGCCCAGGGCGCGCAGCACCAGGACGTCGCCGTCCGGCCCGCCCTGCCCGGCGGCCGCCGTCGTCACGGCCAGGAGGTCTCCCTGGACGCCATGACCAGCATCTCGCGGATCTCGCTGCCCACCGGCTGGCGCAGCGCGGTGATGACGGTGGCGGCGGTGTGCGCGGGATCGTTGAGGTCCTGGTCGGGCGCCGGGCGGAACCGCTCGTCGCGCCCGTCGAAGAACGCCGTGCGCATCCCGCCGGGCACGAGGCACGTCACGCCCACCCGGCCGGCGTACTCCGCGGCCAGCGCCTGGGAGAAGCCCCGGACGGCGAACTTCGACGCCGAGTAGGCGGTGGCGGCGTCGGCCCCGCGCAGCCCGAGGGTCGAGGAGACGGTGACGACCGTCCCGCGGCTCTGCTCGAGGGAGGGCAGGCAGGCGCGCACGACGGCGACCGTGCCGAAGAGGTTGACGCGCACCACCCGCTCCCACGCCTCCGGGTCGATCTCCGCCAGCGGCCCGCAGGCGTCGGTGCCCGCCGCCGTCACCACGGCCGACGGCGGCCCCACCCGCTCGACGAGGTCCGCCACCGCCGCGGCGGCCACCGCCGAGTCGGCCAGGTCCACCGCGGCGAAGGCGACGCCGTCGGCGGGCGGCACCCGGTCCAGCACCGCCGGGGTGCCACCCGCCTGCCGCACGGCCTCGACGACGGCGGCACCGAGGCCGCTCGAGCCACCGGTGACGTAGACGGTGCCGATCGCCCGGGGGGCGAGGTCGGCGGCGGGACGGGTGCTCTGCTGGGTCACGCGGTTCTCCTTCGGGGTCTCAGGACGCGCGCCCGACCGAGGCGGCCGAGCGCTCGATGATCGTGGTGGTGGACAGCCCACCCAGGTAGGGCAGGAGGACGACGCGGCCGCCGCCGGCGCGGACGACCTCCGCCTCGGGCAGCTGGGCGCCGCCGTAGTCGCCGCCCTTGGCCCACACGTCCGGGCGCAGGCGCCGCAGCGCCTCGCGGGGGTCGTCCTCGTCGAACACGACGACGGCGTCGACGCAGTCGAGGGCCTCGAGCACGCGGGCCCGGTCCGCGGCGCCGACCACCGGCCGGCCCGGGCCCTTCAGCCGGGCCACGGAGGCGTCGGAGTTCATGAGGACGACGAGGTGGTCGCCGAGGCGGCGGGCGGCCTGGAGGGTGGCGACGTGGCCGGCGTGGACGATGTCGAAGCACCCGCCGGTGGCCACGAGGGTGCCGCCGGCGGCGCGCAGCCGGGCGGCCAGCTCCTCCAGCGTGCGCGCGGGATGCCCGTGCGGCTCCGCCGCCGAGCGACCAACCAGCCATCCTGGCTGCGCGGCGGGGCGACCAGCCTGCCCGTCCGGCTGTGCCGGGGAGCGGTCCGGCTCGGCGTCGGCCGCGGCGAGGCGGGCGCGGTAGCCCTCGGCGCCGCCGGCGGCGACCCACGCCGAGGCGTCGGCGACGGCCCGCTCCACCGCTTCCGACGGCAGCGCCCCGCCGGCAAGGGCCACGGCGGCCGTCGCGGCGAACTGGTCCCCGGCCCCGCACGGGTCCCCGCCCGCGGCCACCACGGCGGGCACGAACACCGGCTCGGTGCCGGCGGCGGCGAGGAAGGCCCCGGTCGCGCCGGCGGTCACGCACACCGCGCGCACGCCCCACGCCGCCGCCAGCCGGGCGGCGAGGACGTCGGGCGGGGCGTCCTCCGCGCACGCCGCCCGCGCCTCGGCAAGATTCGGCGTGGCCAGCGTCGCGCCCGCCACCGGCTCCCCGCCGCGCGGGTGCGGGTCCCACACCAGCGGCCGGGCGCGCGCGGCGGCCGCGAGCAGGTCGCGCAGCGACGCGTGGCGGGTGACCCCGGCGCCGTAGTCGGAGACGAGCACCGCGTCGGCTGCCGCCAGCGTCGCGCGCACGGCCTCCCGCACGGCGGCGTCCAGCTCGCCCGGGGCGCCGGGGCCGCCGTCGTCGACCCGGACGAGGGACTGCCCGCCGCTGCGGACCCGGGTCTTCGTCCTGGTGCCGCCCTGGTGCGCCAGGCGCACCAGGGTGAGGTCCCGCTCGAGCTGGGTGGCCAGGCGGGCGCCGGCGGCGTCGTCGGCCACCGGCGCGACGAGCGTGACCTGCGCGCCGGCGGCGCACAGCAGCGCCGCCAGCCCGGCCCCGCCCGGGCTCTCGCGCCGGCCGGTGACGTCGACCACCGGCACCGGGGCGTCGGGGCTGAGCCGCTCCACCCGCCCGTCCATGTCGGCGTCCAGGACGACGTCGCCGACCACCACCACGTGGGGGCGGGCGGTGGGCCGGGTCACGCGATCGCCTCGCGCAGCGGCGGGCGGACGGCGCGCCGGGGCGCCTCGCGCCGCGCGGGCAGGGGCGGCGCGCCGGCCAGGTGCTCGTCCACGGCGGCGCACAGGGCGTGGATGGCGACGAGGTGGGCCGCCTGGATGGCCGCCGTCGAGGGCGCGTCCACGCACAGCGCGTCCTCGCACAGCGCCGCGAGCGGGTTGGGTGCCGGGCCGGTCAGCCCCCACACGTGCAGCCCCAGCTCACGGCCGCGCTCGGCCGCCCTGAGCACGTTGGGGCTGCGCCCGGAGGTGGACAGCAGCACGAGCACGTCGCCCGCGCGGCCGTGCCCCTCGACCTGCCGGGCGAACATCTCCTCCACGCCGTAGTCGTTGACCAGGGCGGTGACGCTCGAGCTCTCCGCGCACAGCGAGATCGCCGAGAACGGCCGGCGCTCGGCAACGAACCGGCCGACCAGCTCGGAGGTCAGGTGCTGGGCCTCCGCGGCGCTGCCCCCGTTGCCGGCGGCGAGCAGCCGGGCGCCGTCGCGCAGCCGGTGCGCGAGGTGGTGCCCCCAGGCCTCCACCGTGGCCGCGTCCCCCCGCAGGCTCGCCAGGGCCTGGCGCAGCTCGCGCTCGTGCTCGTCGATCCACACCTCGGCGGTCATGCGGTCGCCTCCTTCACGGCAAGCAGTGCGACGGTCTCGTAGGCGGCCTCGGTGCGCGCCGCCACCTGGTCCCACCCGTACAGCTCCACCGCCCGGCGGCGGGCCGCGGCGCCGTACTGCCGGCGTCGCGCCGGGTCGGCGAGCAGCGGGCCCAGGGCGGCGGCGAGCGCGGCGGGGTCGCGCGGGTGGACGAGCAGGCCCGTGACGCCGTCGCGGACGGTGTCGAGCAGGCCGCCCACGGCGCTGCCCACCAGCGGGCGCCCGCACGCCGCCGCCTCGAGCGGGACGATCCCGAACGGTTCGTACCAGGGGGTGGCGACGACGACGTCGGCCGAGCGGATGAGGGTCGGCATGGCGGCGTGGGCGACGGCGCCGAGCAGCCGGACCCGGTCGGCCACGCCGAGCCGCTCCGCCAGCGCGCGCAGGCGCCGGGCCTCGGGGTCGTCGTCGAGGCGCTCGGCCGCGGGCCCGCCGGCCACGACCAGCTCCGCCGTCGGCAGGGCCGCGAGGGCCTCGACGACGGTGGCGACGCCCTTGCGCTCGACCAGCCGGCCGATGGTCAGCAGCCGGTGCGGCTGGCGTCGCGGCAGCGGGTCTGCCGGGGTGAACCGGCCCGGGGCGCCGTCGGCGGGGGAGAAGTGCTGGACGTCGACACCGCACGGCACCACGCGCACCCGGCTCGCGCGCACCCCGAGGCGGCCGAGCTCGCTCACCTCGTCCGAGCAGGTGGCGACGACCAGGTCGACGCGGCGGCCGAGGTCGGCCTCCAGGCGCACCCGGCCGGGTGGGGAGGTGTCCGCGGCGCCCTGGTGGCGGCGCTTGACCGAGCCGAGCGCGTGGTAGGTGTGCACCAGCGGCACCGGCACCGCGCGGGTCGCCTCGATCGCCGCGAGCCCCGACATCCAGAAGTGGGAGTGGACCACGTCGGGCGCGCGGCCGGTGGCCCACTCGCGTCCCATCCACCGGCCGAAGTCGGGCATGAAGGGCAGCAGCTCGTCCTTGGGCAGCGCCACCGGTGGGCCGGCCGGGACGTGCACCACCTGCACCCCGGGCAGCATCTCCACGCGCACCGGCTGCGCCGGGTCGTCCCGCCGGGTGTAGACGGCCACCTCGTGCCCGGCGCGCGCCAGCTCCGAGGCGAGCGCCGCGACGTGCACGTTCTGCCCGCCGGCGTCCACCCCGCCCAGGGCGGCGAGCGGGCTCGCGTGCTCCGAGACCATCGCGATCCTCATCAGACCACCTCCTTCAGCACCCTCTGCCAGTCCGACAGGAACCGCTCGAGACCGAACCGGTCCAACGCGTGCGCGCGCGCCGCCAGGCCCCGTTCGCGGGCCTCGTCGGGGTCGGCCAGCCACCGCCGGGCGGTGGCGGCGAGCGTGTCCGGGGCGGAGCTGACCACCCCCGCGGCGGCGGGCACCGACTCCGGGGCGGCGGTGGTGGCCAGGGCCAGCACCGGCAGGCCGAGCAGCATCGCCTCGATGAGGGACAGCCCCAGCGAGGTCCACCGGTAGGGGTGGAGATAGGCCCGGTGCCGGGCGAGCGCGTCGTGCATGGCCGGCTGCGGGACGTCGTCGTGCAACAAGCCCGACAGCGTCGGCGCGCGTTCGGCCAGGGCGGCCATGCCCATGCCGTACACCTCCACGGGCACGGTCTCGGCGAGGCGGAGCAGCACGTCGGTGCCGGCCACCCGCCAGCGGCGCACCGGCTCGTTGACGACGACGCCCAGGCGCTCGCGCTCGCCGGTGTAGCGGTAGCCCGGGTCGGGCACCCCGTGCTCGATGACGGTGGTCGGCGCGGCGCCGCAGTCCCACATGAGGGCGTTGAACGCGGTGACGTGCACGACCGGGATGTCGCCGCGCCCGGCCAGCGGGTGCACGGTGGCCGCGGCCCGCTCCGGCGGGGCGTTGTGCTCGACGTACACCGCCGGGACGTCCACCCCCGCGCGCAGTCCTGTCCACTCCTCGAGCAGGTCGAGCTCGTGCGGGCGCTGGAGCACGACGACGTCGCAGCGCTCCTCGCGCAGCTGCGCCGGCGTGACCTCGCGGGCCCGCGAGGGCCAGGTCCACGTGTCCGCCCGGCCGCGTCCGTCCGGGCCGCGGCCGGGCACGACCGGCAGGAGGTAGTCCTCGCCGCCCCGGAGGAACGCCGTCGCCCACGAGCCGTGCACGTGCCAGATGAGGATCCTCATGCCGGCACCCCCAGCGCGTGCGGCGCCAGGCTCCGCACGGCGTCGACGACGGCGGACGGCGCCACCCCGGTCAGGCACGGGTGGCCGGGCACGGGGCACTCGCGGGCGCGGCTGCCCCGGCACGGCGCCGCCTGGTCGCCCAGCAGCGCCACCGCCACGCCGTAGGGCGCCCATCGCTCGGCGGGGACCACGGGGGAGAAGAGTGAGACCACCGGGGTGCCGACGGCGGCGGCGAGGTGGGCCGGGCCGGTGTTGCCGACGACGACGCACGCCGCGCCGGCCAGGACGGCGGCGAGCTCGGCCAGGCTGGTCCGCCCGGCGAGGTCGTGCAGCGGGGCGCCTGCGGCGTCCGCCTCGGGTACGGCGCCCGCACCCGTGGCGGGGGCGAGGTCGTCGGCGGTGCGGGCGACGGCGGCGGCGAGGTCGCGCTCGCCCGGGCCGCCGGTGAGCAGCACCGGCCAGCCGGCGGCGCGCAGGGCGGCGGCGATCCGGGCGGCGTGGGCCGGGGCGGGCGCGCGCGACGGCACGGAGGCGCCGGGGTGGAGCACCACGTACGGGCCGGCAGGCACCAGGTGGGCGACGTCGGGCAGCGGGCCGCGCACGGCGAGCCGACCGTCGTCGCCGGCGGGCAGGGCGCCGCCCGCGGCGCGCGCCAGGTCGAGGGCGGCCTCGACCTCGTGCCCCGCGGGCCGGCGATGGCGCACGTCGAGCAGGGAGCCCGGGTAGTCCACGCTGGTGGCGGCGACGAAGGGGATCCCGGCGAGCCGGGCCAGCAGCGCCATCGGCAGCGGGCTCTGGTGGAAGGAGGTGAAGACCACGGCGCGGTCGTAGCGGCCGGCGGCCAGGTCGGCCACCAGCGCGCGGACCGCGGCGGCGTCGACCGGCGGCGGGGCGTACCCGCTCCACGGCGCGTCGAACACGAGCACCGCGTCCACGCCGGGCAGCAGCTCGCCGGCGGCCCGGCCGGCGGGGGAGACGAGCAGGTCCAGCCGGTCCGCCGTGGCGGCGAGGGCGCGCAGCGCCGGGCCGGTGAGCAGCACGTCACCGTCACTGTCCAGGCGCACCGCGAGCACGCGGCTCATGCCGGCACCTCCGCGGCGAGGGCGAGCACGATCTCCGCGGCCGCGGCCAGGTCGGCGGCCACCACCGGGGCGGCGGCGACCTCCTCCCGGCGGGTCACCGCCGTGGGCACGAGCACCGCCCGCGCCCCGGCGGCCAGCGCCGCCCCCACGTCGGCGCCGATGTCGCCGACCACCACGCACTCCCACGGCGCCACCCCCAGGGCGGCGGCGGCGCGCAGCACCAGCCCGGGCGCGGGCTTGCGGCAGAGGCACCGGTCGTCGGGCCCGTGCGGGCACACCTGCACCGTGCCGAACCCGCCGAGCAGGTCCGCCACCCGCGCGTTGACCGCCGCCACCTGCGCCCGGGTGAGCCGGCCCCGGGCCACGCCGGACTGGTTGGTGACCAGCCCGACGGCCAGCCCGGCCGCCCGCAACCGGCGCAGCGCCGCGACGGCGCCGTCGACCGGCCGCACCTTGGCCGGGTCCCCGTTGTAGGGCTCGTCGTGGACCAGGGTGCCGTCCCGGTCGAAGAGCACGGCCCGCACCGGCGGCGGCCAGGCGGCGGCGCCGCGATACCGCAGCGAGCCCCGGGCCCGGTGGGCGACGGCGACCCACGGGATGACCGCGGAGGTCGCCGCCATGGTGGCCCACTCCCGGCGCCAGCCCTCCTCGCCCGCACGCGGTCCCGGCGCGATGCGGCGGGCGGCGAAGTCGACGGTGAGCCCGGCCCAGGCGGCCCCGGCCGCCGCGGCGAGCCGCGGGCGCCGCGCCGCCGCGGCCGCGCCCGCCGCGGCGCCGGCGGCCACGGTGACCACGTGCCAACGGAACCGGCCCCGGCCGGCCTGGGCCAGCGCGCGCCACGCCCGCCCGTGCAGGGCCCGCATGAGGGCGTCGGAGGCCGCGCCGGCCTGCATCCGCACGCTCACTCGCGCGTCGGCCGGGCGCACCGGGTGGGCGATCTCCCGCTCCCCGCGCGCCAGGCGCCAGCCCGCCTGGCGCAGCCGGAGCGCGAGGTCGGCGTCCTCGCGGAAGGCGCGGGGGAAGCGCTCGTCGAAGCCGTGCACCTCCACCAGCGCCTCGCGGCGGACGGCCATGTCGGCGGTGATCCACCAGGCCGTCTCCAGCCCGGCGGTGTTGCGCTCCCAGTCGGTGGGGCGGCGGTGAGCCGGCAGCGGCACCCGCACCCGGCCCTGGACGCCGGCGACGTCCGGCGCCGCGGCGGCGAGGTCCGCCGCCAGGCGCGCCGACCAGTCGCGCGGCACCTCGACGTCGTCGTCGAGGAACGCCACCCACCGGGCGGCGGTCGTGCGCCACCCGGCGTTGCGGGCGGCCGCCGGGCCCCGCCCGCCGGAGCGGACCAGGCGCACCGGCCACGGCCGGGGCGGCAGGTCCAGCGGCGCCGCGTCGCCCAGCGGGCGGTCGTCGGCGACGACGACCTCAGCCGGCGGCAGATGACCCGGGTCATGCGCCTGGGCCGCGAGGCCGGTCAGGAGCGTGCGCAGCGAGGGGCGCCCCACGGTGGGAATGACGACGACGAGCTGCCCGCCCGTCATCGGGCGCCCCCGATACCGACCGCCTCGGGCGCGGCGGCGGCGAACAGCGCCGCGCGGCGCACCAGGTGCGGCCCCATGACGAGGGCGTCGACCGGCGCCGAACCGAACAGCTCCAAGGCGTCGCGCGGGTCGTCGACCATGGGCCGCCCGGCGGTGTTGAGGGAGGTGTTGACGACCACCGGCAGCCCGGTGCGCCGCTCGAAGGCCCGCAGGGCGGCGCCCAGCCGGGGCTGGTCGGCGGGGTCCACCGTCTGGATCCGCGCGGTGCCGTCCACGTGCACCACCGCGGGGATCCGCTCGCGCCACTCCGGGCGCACCGTGTGGACGAAGAGCATGTACGGGCTGGGCAGCGGCCCGTCGGTGAAGATCTCCGCGGCGCGGTCGGCGAGCACCATGGGGGCGACCGGCCGGAACTGCTCGCGGCCCTTGACCTCGTTGAGCCGCTCGAGGTTCGCCGCGACGCCCGGGTTGGCCAGCAGCGACCGCCGGCCCAGGGCCCGCGGCCCGAACTCGCTGCGCCCCTCGAACCAGGCCACCACGCCGTTGCCCGCGAGGACGTCGGCCACCTCCTCGGCCAGGTCGTCCGGGGTGGTGAAGGGCACCGCCGCGCCGCGCAGCCAGCCCGCGAGCTCGTCGTCGGACCAGCCGCGGCCCAGGCCCGCGCCGGGCATGGGCACCGGCTCCTCCCCGGCGCCGGCCGCGACCTGCAGCGCCGCGCCCAGCGCGGTGCCGGCGTCGCCCGCGGCGGGCTGGACCCACACCTCCTCGAAGGGGGTCTCGCGCCAGATGCGGGAGTTGGCCACGCAGTTCAGCGCGGTGCCCCCGGCCATGGTCAGCACCCGGTCCCCGGTCTGGGCGTGCACCCACCGGGCGAGGTCGACGAGGACCTCCTCCAGCCGTGCCTGCACCGAGCAGGCGAGGTCGGCCCACGCGCCACGCCAGGACTCCTCCTCCAGCCGGGCGTCGCGGTCGCGCGGCGGCGCCCAGCGCGCCCAGTCGGGGATGGGGGCGCGGAACCCGCCGTCGTCGGTGGCGCGGACGGTCTCGCGCAGCTCCTCCAGATGCCGGGGAGTGCCGTAGGAGGCCAGCGCCATGACCTTGTACTCGTCGGAGGAGCGCAGGAACCCCAGGTGCTCGGTGAGGGACTCGTAGAGCAGCCCGAGGGAGTGCGGCAGCTCCTGGCTGGCGAGGACCTCCAGCTCCGCGCCGACGTAGCGGCCCGCGAGGTGGGAGGCGTGCTCCCCGCGCCCGTCCAGCACCAGGACGCTGCTGCGCCGGTGCGGGGAGGCCAGCGCCCCGGAGGCGGCGTGGGCCACGTGGTGGGCGACGAAGCGCACGTTCGCCGGGTCCAGCCCCGGCAGCGCGGCGGCGAGGAACTGCGGCGCGCGCTCGGCGTAGGTCAGGCGCAGGTGGTCCCACGGGTCCTCCAGGCCCATCGCCGCGGCCGGGCGGGCCAGCGCCGGGTCGAAGGAGTAGGCGACGGCGTCGAGGTCCTCCGGGCGCAGCCCCGCCTGTCGCAGGCACCAGCGCATGGCCAGCTCCGGCAGCTCCCACGCGGCGAAGGGCACCGGCCGCTTGCCGTGCTTGCGTCGGCTGAAGCGCTCCTCCTCCGCGGCGGCCACCACCTGGCCGTCGACGACCAGCGCGGCCGAGGGATCGTGGAAGAGCGCGTTGACGCCGAGCACTCGCATGAGTGGCGGACCTCCGGGTCGTCGGTCAGAGTCGACGAGTCACCTATGGGTGATTCACATCACACGCCGACTCTGGGGCAGAGAACCACTTCTCGCACTTCGAGGCAATGGGAGGCCGGATGACCACGACGCCCGCCGTCCGCTCGCAGGAAATCGCCGAAAAACGGCCATATCGGCTCGGTTCGCATCACCTCGCCGGCCGCGACGTGCCGGCCGCGGGCACCCGCGAGGTGCGCCGCGCCGACCCGGCCACCGGCGCCCCCGCGGCGGTGGTCGTGCCGGCGACCGCGCAGGAGGTGGCGGCCGCCGTCGCCGCCGCCGACGAGGCGCGGGCCGGCTGGCGGCGCACCCCGCCGGGGGAGCGGGCGGCGGCGCTGCGCCGGGCGGCGGAGGCGGTGCGCGCGGCCGCCGAGGAGCTGGGTGCCGCGCTCGCGGCGAGCACCGGACGGCTGCTCGGCCAGTCCACCGAGTCCGCCCTCGTGGCGGCCGACCTGCTCGAGGAGGCCGCCACCGCCGGGCTGGGGCCCGCCGGCCGCACCCTCGCCGGGGCGGCGTCCGCGCTCGACGTGGTGCGCCGCGAGCCGCACGGCGTCGTCGCCGTCATCACCCCGTGGAACGACCCCTACCCGGCGGCCGCCGGGCTGCTCGCCGCGGCGCTGGTCCCCGGCAACACCGTCGTCCACAAGCCCTCCGAGCGCAGCGCCGTGCCCGGCTGGCGCCTCGCCCGGCTGGTCGCGACGGCCCTGCCGCCGGGCGTGCTCGACGTCGTCAACGGCGACGGCGAGACCGGCGCGGCGCTCGCGGCCGACCCCCGGGTTGCGCTCGTCGCGCACGTCGGCTCCACCGCGTCCGGACGGGCCATCGCCCAGGCCGTGGGGGCGCGCGGGGCCCGGCTGCTGCGCGAGAACGGCGGCAAGGACCCCCTCCTCGTCGACGCCGGGGTGGACCCGGCGTGGGCCGCCCGGCAGATCGCCACCGGCGCCTTCACCAACACCGGCCAGCTGTGCACCTCCGTGGAGCGGGTCTACGTGCACGAGTCCGTGGCCGACGACGTCCTCGCCGCCCTCGTCGAGGTGGCCGCCGGCATGCGGGTCGGGCCGCCCACCGAGGGGGAGACCGAGCTGGGCCCGCTCGTCGACGACGCCCAGCTCGCCGTCGTCGACGCCCACGTGCGTGCCGCGCTCGCCGCCGGGGCGCGGTGCCTCGCGGGCGGGGCGCCGCTGGACCGCCCGGGCAGCTACTACCCGCCGACCGTGCTGGACGGGTGCACCGACGACATGGATGTCATGCGCGAGGAGACCTTCGGCCCCGTGGCGGCGGTGACCCGGGTGGCCAGCTTCGAGGAGGGGCTGCGCCGGGCGGGCTCCGGGCGCTACGGGCTGGCCGCCACGGTGCTCACCCCGGACCTCGGGCACGCGCTGCGCGCGGCGGACGAGCTCGAGGTGGGCACCGTCAAGATCAACGCCGTCTTCGGCGGCGCGCCGGGCGGCTCGGCCGATCCGCGCCGGGACAGCGGAGCCGGCGCCGGGTACGGGCCGGACCTGCTCGCGGCGATGACCCAGCTCAAGGCCGTGCACCTGGAGGCGCTGCCGACGGGCGGGACATCGAGCGTGGCCTGACCCGGCGCGCCGCCGGGGCGCCGCCCCGGCCCGCGGCAGCCTCGGCCGCGCCGGCACGCGGCCGGCTCAGCCGCGCCGGCACGCGGCCGGCTCAGCCGCGAGCGCCCGCGCCCAGCCGCCGGACCTCGTCCACCGCCTGGTCGAGCGTCAGCCCGAGCTCGGCCGTGCGGCGGAGGTACTGCCGCGCCGCCGCCCGGGCCTCGCGCTCGCGGTCGGCACCGCGGGCCGTCACGAAGGTCCCGCGCCGTCCGCGGCTGACGATGAGCCCGGCCTGCTCGAGCTCCCGGTAGGCCCGCGCCACGGTGTTGACCGCGAGGCCCAGGTCCTCCGCCATGCGGCGCATCGGCTGGAGCCGGTGCCCGGCCGGCAAGGTGCCGTCGTCGATCGCCGCCGCGAGCTGGGACCGGACCTGCTCGTAGGGCGGGACGTGCGAGGCGGCGTCGACGACGACGATCACGACCGCACCCCCGGACCGGGGCCGCCCCAGAGCCGCTGCCGGAAGTACCGCTCCGGCCGCTGGGCCGCCGACACGGTCGCCGCGACCAGGACGACGACCAGCACGCCGAACAGCACGGCGGCCACCAGGCCGGCCACGAGCCCGACCGCCGGGTTCGCCGGCCAGCCGCCCTCGAGACCCGCGCCGACGACGCCGAGGAGCACGAGCGGGGCGACGACCCCGATCGTCAGTGGCACGGTCACCATGTCCCGCAGGGCGCGGGCGCGCAGCGCGTCGTCCCAGGCCAGCTCGAGCGTCGTCTCGGCGCGCTGTGGTCGCGCCAGGACGCGCCGCGCCAGGGCCTCGTCGAGGGCCGCCACGGCGGCAGGCGCGACCGCGGCGAGGACGAACGCCAGCGGCGGCGGGTCACCGAGGTCCACGGCGCCGGTCGCGTCGAGCACGACAAGAGCGAGGGACAGGGTGGCCGCGACACCCGCGGCCACCCAGGCGCCGACCCGCTCCATCGGCGGGACGTAGTCGCGGTGCGCCGGCGTCGACGCCCGCGCGATCCGCACCGCGGCGCGCGGCGCCCGCCCGAGGGTCCCGTACACGGCCGCCGCGGCGGCGCCGAGGGCGCGCCCACCGAGCACCGCCACGAGCACCCACATGAGGTCGTACTGCCCGGGCTCGCCGGCGGTCCCGAGCGGCGCGACCGCGAGGAGCGTCGCCAGCCCCGCCGCCGTGCCGGTGGCCGAGGCGACCAGCTCGCGGTGCGCCAGCCGTCGGACGACGACGGCGCCGACCGGCGGGTCGAGCGCGAGATCGACCTTGCGTGCCACCCGGTGCGCCAGGCGCCGCCGTCCCCGGCCGGCCAGCGCGGTCAGGCCCGGGGCGGCAGCGGCGCCGAGGATCACGACGGCGAGCAGGAGGACGAGTGCGTGCCGATCCATCAACAACCCCTTTCGTATCAGTCTTGGCTCAAGGTAGCACAACAATATTGATACAAAGAGCCCGGGTGCCCGGGTGCCCGGGTGCCCGGACGCCGGGCGAGCGCGCCCCACGCTCCGACGGCACTGGTCCCGTATGTCGGCGCAGGAGGGCCGGCGTACGGTCGAGCGCAGGAGGCGCCGCCATGACCGCAACGACCGTCGCGCCGCCCGCACACGCGAGCGAGGACCCGCTGGCGCAGGCGCTCGAGCGGCTGAGGGACGCCCTGCGCGAGCTCGTCCAGAGCGCCATCCGCTACGCCGTCGTGAAGGTTGCCGGCCGGGTCGGGGAGGTCCTCGCGGACCTCGACGTCGGCGTGGTCCCGAAGGGCATGCTCGGCGGCGCGATCGTCGAGGGGGTGCAGGCCTTCGCCGCCGGCAAGAGCCCGGTGTGGGCGGCCGCCCGGGGGGCCTGGAAGGGTGCCGAGACCAAGACCAAGGTCCTCGTCGTCCTGACCGTGGTGCTGCTCGTGCTCCTGCTCCCGGTCGTCCTGGTCCTCCTCCTGCTCGCGCTCCTCGTGGCCGGGATCGTGGCCGCCATCCGCGCGGCCACCCGGTGAGGTGAGCGGACGGCGTGCGGACCCCGCCCCTGCCCGGCGTCGTCCACGACCAGGGGCGTGCGGCCTGGTGCCCCGGCAGCGGCGCATCCCGGCCTCTCCCGCCCCCGGGCGCCGGGGCGCACCCGCTCGCGCGGCGCAAGTGCCCGTCGCAGACTGAGCCGATGAGCGCCGCCGCCGCCGCGCCCCTCGCCCTGGTGACCGGAGCCACCGGGTACATCGGCGGACGGCTGGTGCCCGAGCTCCTCGACGCCGGCTACCGGGTGCGGGCCATGGCCCGCCACCCCGACCGGCTCGAGGGCCGCGACTGGCGCACGCGGGTGGAGGTCGTCGCCGCCGACGCGACGAACCCGGAGGACCTCGCCCGCGCCCTCGCCGGTGTCGACGTCGCCTACTACCTCATCCACGCCCTCGGCACCGGCGCGGCCTTCGGCCGGCGCGACCGCGCCACCGCGCGCCGCTTCGCCGTCGCCGCCCGCGAGGCCGGCGTGCGGCGCATCGTCTACCTCGGCGGCCTGCACCCGGGGGAGGAGAGCCTCTCCCCGCACCTGGAGTCGCGCCGCGAGGTCGGCGAGATCCTCCTCGCCAGCGGGGTGCCCACCACCGTGCTCCAGGCCGCGGTGATCATCGGCTCGGGCAGCGCCTCGTTCGAGATGATGCGCTACCTCACCGAGCGGCTGCCGGCCATGGTGGCGCCGCGGTGGATCGGCAACCGCATCCAGCCCATCGCCGTCCGGGACGTGCTGCGCTATCTCGTCGGCTCGGCCGCGATGCCGCCGCAGGTGAGCCGGGCCTTCGACATCGGCGGCCCCGACGTCCTCACCTACCGCCAGATGATGCAGCGCTACGCCGCCGTGGCCGGCCTGCCGCCGCGGGTGATCCGCGCCGTCCCGGTGCTCACCCCGCGCCTGGCCAGCCTGTGGGTCGGGCTGGTCACGCCGGTTCCGTCCGGCATCGCGCGCCCGCTGGTCGGCTCGCTGGTCCACGAGGTCGTCGCCAAGGAGCACGACATCGCGGCCCACGTGCCCGACCCGCCGGAGGGCCTCGTCGGCTTCGACCGGGCCGTGGAGCTGGCGCTGGCCAAGATCCGCGAGTTCGACGTGCGCACCTCCTGGCGCTCGGCCTCCACCGAGGGCGCGCCGTCCGACCCGCTGCCGGAGGACCCCGCCTGGGCCGGCGGGAGCCTGGAGGTGGACGAGCGCGCCGGGGCCGTCGCCGCCGACCCGCAGGCGCTGTGGTCGGTCATCGAGGGCATCGGCGGGGCGCACGGCTGGTACTCCTGGCGGCTGGGCTGGGTGGCCCGCGGGGTCATGGACCGCGTCTTCGGCGGCCCGGGACTGCGCCGCGGGCGCCGCGACCCGCACCACCTCGCCGTCGGCGACGCCCTGGACTGGTGGCGGGTGGAGAAGATCGAGCCCGGCCGGCTGCTGCGGCTGCGGGCCGAGATGCGCCTGCCCGGCCTGGCCTGGCTCGAGCTGGGCGTGGAGAGCGACGACGGCGCCACGGTGTTCCGGCAGCGGGCCATCTACCACCCGCGCGGCCTGCTCGGCCAGCTCTACTGGTGGGCGGTGTACCCCTTCCACGGGATCGTCTTCGGCGGCATGCAGCGCAACATCGCCCGGGCGGCCGAGGCCGAGGCCGCGGCCGGTGCGCCCGGGCCGACGGCGCCGGCCCCGGGCGGGGACCGGTCGCACGGGAGCGGCGCCGCGGGGAAATCACGCGGGGAAATCAGTTGACGGCCGGCTGCGCGGGCCACGCCAATAGGGGAGTGGTGACACCCCGGGCAGTCGTGCTGGTGGAGGGGAACAGCGACCGGACGGCGCTGCTCACCCTCGCCGCGCGCACCGGCCGGGACCTCGCCGCCGACGGCGTCGAGGTCGTCGCGATGGGCGGTATCACCAACACGCGCGCGTTCGCCGCGCGCTACGGGCCCCGCGGGCTGGGCGTGCCGCTCGCGGGGCTCTACGACGCCCCCGAGGAGACCCACCTGCGCCGCGGCCTGGCGGCGGCCGGCCTGCCCGCCGCCCTCGAGCCCGGGGCGCTGCCCGCCCTGGGCTTCTTCGCGTGCACCGCGGACCTGGAGGACGAGCTCATCCGCGCCCTCGGCGTGGCGGCCGTCGAGGAGGTCATCGCGGCCGCGGGCGAGGCGCGCTCGCTGCGACTCCTCGCCGGCATGCCCGCCCAGCGCACCTGGACCCGCGAGGCGGTGCTGCGTCGCTTCCTCGGCGTCCGGTCGGGGCGCAAGGCGCGCTATGCCGCGCTGCTGGTGGCGGCGCTGGACCCGGGACGGGTGCCCGCCCCGCTCGCCGGGGTGCTCGCCCGGGTGTGAGCGCGGCGGCCGACCGCTAGGGCCGGACCCGGCCGGCCTGGGAGGCGGGCGGCTGCGGCGACGGCGTCAGCGGGGCCACGGTGCCGGTGCGGTCGAACTCCTCGGCCATCGCCAGGAGGAAGGCGACCACCGCCGGCCGGCAGTGCTCGGGCACCGCGCCGGCGATCTCTCCCATGCGCTCGTGCATGTGCCCGAGCCGCTCGCGGACCTCGGCGTGCGCGTGCGCCGTCGCCCGCACCACCAGGGAGCGCCGGTCGCGCGGGTGCGGGGAGCGCACCAGGTGCCCGGAGGCGGTCAGCCGGTCGAGCAGCTTGGTCGTCGAGGCGGTGGAGATGTGCAGCCGCGAGGCGATCATGCGCGGCGTGGCGGGCGTCTCCGTCCGCTCGGCGGCGATGACGACCTGGAGGGCCTGCAGGTCGGTGACGTTCATGTCCATGTCGGCGCTCATCCGCCGGCGCATCTCCTCGTCGGCGCGCCGGAACCGCCGCAGCGCCCGCAGCACGGCGACGGTCTCCTCGCCGTCGGCGTACCAGTAGTGCGCGCGGTCGGCCATGCGGGCGAGGCTACCACCCGAAATCTCCCCTAGCGTTTAACTAGCCTGGCTAGTAATCTCCTTCGCACCGGCCCACCCAGGAGGAGCCATGACCACCACCGCTCCGCACCGCCAGGCGCCGCCGCCGGTGCCCGACCTTCGCGGCTTCGCCTGCTTCGTCATCGACGGCGCCGGCCGGGTGCTGCTCGTGCGCCGCGCGTGGCCGGCGCTGTGGAGCCACGCCCTCGACGGCCGCGCCCGCCCTGCCGAGCCCATGACCCGGGCGGTGGCCCGGCACGGCCGCGACGACCTCGGCCTCGCCCTGGTCGAGCCCGTGTGCGTGCGGCCGGGCACCATCGCCACCCGCGGGGTCTACCTCGCCTCCGTCACCGGCCGACGCGACCCCGACCCCGCCCGAGTCCTCGCCCACCGCTGGGTCGACCCCGAGGAGCTGGGCCGGGCCGTCGTCGCCGCGCCCTGGGCGCTGAGCCCGGCGCTCGTCGAGCTCGTGCGCGGCCTGGGTGACCTGCCGGCCGGGGAGACCCTGGAGGTGGCGGGATGACCCGCGCGGGCGACGGCGCGATGACCGGCCCGGCGGACGCCGCCCTGCGCCGGTTCCTCACCACCCGCCGCGGCGGCGTGGACGCCCACGACGCCGAGCTGTGGACGGCGCTGGAGCGGGCGGCCGACGGCGGCAAGCGCGTCCGCCCCCGGCTCCTGCTGTCCGTCCACGCGGCCCTGGGCGGCACCGACGTCGCCGTGGCGGCGGAGGTGGCCGCCGCCATGGAGCTGCTCCACACCGCCTTCGTCGTCCACGACGACGTCATCGACGGCGACCGCACGCGCCGGGGGCGCCCCAACGTCTCGGGCACCTTCACCGACCGGGCCCGCCGGGCCGGCGTGACGCCGGCGCGGGCGGAGCGCTACGGCGACGTCGCCGGCCTCCTCGCCGGCGACCTCGCCCTGGCCGGCGCGGTCCGCACCGTCGCCCTGTGCGGCGCGCCGCCCGCCACGGTGCGCCGGCTGCTGGACCTGCTCGAGCGGGCGCTGCGCATCAGCGCCGCCGGAGAGCTGGCCGACGTGCGCCTCAGCCTGACCGGCGGGGCGGACCTGGCGGAGATCCTCACCATGGAGGAGCACAAGACCGCGGTGTACTCCTTCGAGCTGCCCCTGCAGGCCGGCGCCGTGCTCGCGGGGGCGGACGAGGCGGTCATCGCGCGTCTCGGCGAGCTCGGGCGCCTGCTCGGCGTCGCCTTCCAGCTGCGCGACGACCTCGACGGGGTCTTCGGGGAGGAGGCCGACACGGGCAAACCCGCCCTGTCGGACCTGCGCGAGGGCAAGTGCACCCCGCTGGTCGCCCACGCCCGCACCACCCCCTGGTGGCCCGAGCTCGCGGCCTACGTCGGCGACCCGCGCATCGACCCCACCGGCGCGGCCCGCGTGCGCGAGCTGCTCACCGCCTCCGGGTCGCGCCGGTTCATCGAGGACCTGGCGGCCAGCTATGGCGAGGTCGCCCGGGCGGTCGCCGAGCCGCTGGACCTCGGCGCCGACCTGGGCGGCTGGGTCGCCGCCACCACCGCCGGCCTGGCGCGGGCGGCATGAGCGCCCCCGCGGTGCGGCGCCGCCTCCTGACCGACCACGCCGCCCGGTACGACGCCGTGGCCCAGACCAGCGCCGCCGTCGTCATCGCCGGTTACTCCACGTCCTTCGGGTGGGCCACCCGGCTGCTCGCCGAGCCCGTGCGCACCCACGTCCGCAACGTCTACGCCCTGGTGCGGGTGGCCGACGAGATCGTCGACGAGCCGGGGGAGTGGCCGGCCGACCAGCGTGCGCACCTGCTCACCGTCCTGGAGGAGGAGACCTACCAGGCCCTGCGCACCGGCCACAGCGCCAACCTCGTCGTCCACGCCTTCGCGCTCACCGCTCGCCGGTGCGGCATCGGCCGCGACCTCGTCGAGCCGTTCTTCGGCTCCATGCGGGCCGACCTGTCCGTCACCGCGCACGACGCCGGCTCCTTCGCGGAGTACGTGCACGGCTCGGCGGAGGTGGTCGGGTTGATGTGCCTGCGGGTGTTCCTCGCCGGCGATGAACGGGCGTACGCCGAGCTCGCCGACGGCGCCGCCCGGCTGGGAGCGGCATTCCAGAAGATCAACTTCCTGCGCGACCTCGCCGAGGACCACGACCTGCGCGGCCGCAGCTACTTTCCCGGCGTGGACGTCGGCCGCCTCGACGACGCCTGCCGGGACGCGCTGCTCGACGACGTCGCCGCCGACCTGGCCGCCGCCCGCGCGGCCATCCCGCACCTGCCCGCGAGCAGCCGGCGCGCGGTGCGCGCCGCCCACGACCTCTTCGCCGAGCTCGCCCGGCGCCTGCGGGCGACCCCCGCCGCGACGCTGACCCGCACCCGGGTCCGGGTGCCCGGCCTCGTCAAGGCCCGCATCCTCGCCCGGGCCGTCCTGGAGGGACGCCGATGACCGCGCAAGCCCCCCGCGCCGTCGTCGTCGGCGGCGGCATCGCCGGCCTCGCCGGCGCGGCCCTGCTCGCCCGCGACGGCTACGCCGTCGACCTGCTCGAGCAGCGCGGCGAGCTGGGCGGGCGCGCCGGGTCGTGGAGCGCGGGCGGCTTCCGGTTCGACACCGGCCCGTCCTGGTACCTCATGCCGGAGGTGTTCGACCACTTCTTCCGGCAGCTGGGCACCAGCGCCGCCGAACAGCTCGACCTCGTGCCCCTCGACCCGGCGTACCGCGTCTTCTTCGAGGGGCAGGCCGAGCCGGTGGACATCGTCGCCGACGCCGCCGCGAACGTCGCCACCTTCGAGCGCCTGGAGCCGGGCGCCGGCGCCCAGCTCGAGCGCTACCTCGCCTCGGCCCGGCGCACCTACGACCTGGCCCTGGACCGGTTCCTCTACACGAGCTTCACCTCGGTCCGGCCCTTCCTCGCGCCCGAGGTGCTGCGCCACGCCCACCGGCTGGCGCCGCTGCTGCTGCGCCCGCTGGAGGACCTCGCCGCCGCGCACGTCACCGACCCGCGGCTGCGCCAGATCCTCGGCTACCCGGCCGTCTTCCTCGGCTCCTCCCCGGACCGGGCCCCGAGCATGTACCACCTCATGAGCGCCCTCGACCTGACCGGGGGCGTGCTCTACCCCCGGGGCGGCTTCGCCCGGCTCATCGAGGTCGTCGCCGCGCTCGCGACAGCCCGGGGCGCGCGGCTGCACACCGGGTGCACCGCCACCGCCATCACCACCCGCGCCGGGGACGGGCGGCCCCGGGTCGCCGGCGTCCGGTACACGGGCCCCACCGGGGACGAGCTCGAGCTCGGCGCGGACGTCGTCGTCGGGGCCGCCGACCTCCACCACGTCGAGACCGCGCTGCTGCCCCCGTGGCTGCGGACCTACCCGCAGGAGTGGTGGGACCGGCGCACCTCCGGGCCCGGCGCGGTGCTCGTCCTGCTCGGCGTGCGGGGGCGGCTGCCCGGGCTGGCCCACCACTCGCTGTTCTTCACCCGCGACTGGCGGGCGAACTTCGACGCCGTCTTCGGCGGTCGGGTGCCCGCCCCGGCCTCGGCGTACGTGTGCAAGCCGTCGGCGACGGACCCCTCCGTGGCCCCGCCGGGGGACGAGAACCTCTTCGTCCTGGTGCCCGTGCCCGCCGACGTCGGGATCGGCGGCGGCGGCATCGCCGGCCGGGGCGGGCCGGTGGTCGAGGCCATCGCCGACGCGGCCATCGACCAGATCGCCGACTGGGCCGGCGTGCCGGACCTGCGCGAGCGCGTCGTCGTGCGCCGCACCATCGGCCCCGCGGACTTCGCCGCCGGGCTCAACGCCTGGCGCGGGGGGATGCTCGGGCCGGCGCACACCCTGCGCCAGAGCGCGATGTTCCGGGCCGGCAACGCTTCGCGCAAGGTCGCCGGGCTGTACTACGCCGGGTCGAGCACCATCCCCGGCGTCGGGCTGCCGATGTGCCTCATCAGCGCCGAGATCATGGCCGCGCGGGTGCGCGCCGCGACGCGCCCGCCCGCCGCGCGGGCGGTGGTGGCACGATGACCGGCTGGCTCTACCTCGCCGCGCTGCTGGTGGCGCTGGGCTGCCTGGCGCTCCTCGACCGCCGGTGGCGGCTAGTGCTGTGGGCCGACGCCCGGCGCGGCGCCGTCGTCCTCCTGGCCGGCGCGGTGCTGTTCCTCCTGTGGGACGCCGCCGCCATCGCGGCGGGCGTCTACGAGCGCGGCGGCAGCGCCGCGATGACCGGCGTCCTCCTCGCGCCCGAGCTGCCGCTCGAGGAGCTGTTCTTCGTCGTGTTCCTGTGCTACCTCACCCTGGTGCTGCGGGGCCTGGTCGACGTCGTCGCGCGGGCGCGGGGCTCCCGGGCGCTGCCCGGCGCCGGGGCCGTACGGGCCGAGGAGGAGGTCCGGTGACGTACGTCGGGATCGCCGGCCTGTTCCTGCCGGCCGCGGCGGCGGTGGCGGCGGTGGCCACGTGGCGCCGCCGGCTCGGGCCGGCCTGGTGGGCGCGCACCGGCGTCGTCGCCGTCGTCCTGCTGGTCCTGACGGTCGTCTTCGACAGCGTCATGATCGCCGCCGACCTGTTCCGCTACGACCCCGCCGCCCTGGCCGGGCCGCGGCTGCTGCTCGCGCCCGTCGAGGACCTCGCCTGGCCGCTGGCCGCCGCCCTGCTGCTGCCCGCGCTCGCGGAGCTGCTGCGGCCGGCGACGGCCGCGGCAGAGGAGGAATCATGAGCGGCGCCGAGGAGACCCGGGCGGACACGGCCCGCGCCGGCCAGGCCCCCCGGGCGGCGCTCCGGCAGCTGCTCGGCGCCTCGCGCCCGGTGAGCTGGATCAACACCGCCTACCCCTTCGCCGCCGCCTACCTCGCCTCCGGCGGCGGGGTCACGGCGGCGTGGGTGGTCGGCACGGTGTACTTCCTCGTCCCGTACAACCTGCTCATGTACGGGGTCAACGACGTCTTCGACTACGAGTCCGACCTGCGCAACCCGCGCAAGGGCGGCATCGAGGGCGTCGTCCTCGACCGCCGCCTGCACCGGCTCACCCTCCTTGCCGCCACGGTGACGAACGTGCCGTTCCTCGTCGCGCTCGTCGCGCTCGGCTCGCCGGCCTCGACGGCGGTGCTCGTGGTGAGCGTGTTCGCGGTCATCGCCTACTCGGCGCCCGGGCTGCGGTTCAAGGAGCGGCCGGGGCTGGACTCGATCACCTCGAGCACCCACTTCGTCAGCCCCGCCCTGTTCGGGCTCGCCCTGGTCGGCGCGCCGGCCACGACGACGGCGGCCGCGGCGCTGCTGGCGTTCTTCCTGTGGGGCATGGCGTCCCAGGCCTTCGGCGCGGTGCAGGACGTCGGCGCCGACCGGGCCGCCGGCATCGGCTCCGTGGCCACGTGGCTGGGCGCCGCGCGGACGGTCCGGGCCGCCATGGTCCTGTACGCCGCCGCCGGGCTCGTCCTGCTCGCCGCGGGCTGGCCGGCCCGGCTCGCCACGGTGCTCGTGGTGCCCTACATCGTCAGCATCGCCCCGTTCCGGTCCCTGCCGGACGAGCGCTGCGAGGAGGCGCACGCGGGCTGGCGCCGCTTCCTCTGGCTCAACCTCGTCACCGGCTTCTGCGTCACCCAGCTGCTCATCTGGGCAGCGCTGGCCTGACGGGCGCGCCTACCGCCGTGGAAATTGGTCTTGGAGCCGCCCGGAGCCGCAGCGGCGCTGACAGGTCCACCGCATCTGGGTGCCGTCGGCGGTGAAGCGCCGCGGACCCCTGTACCGCGCGCCGCCGCGGTTGTCCCGGCAAGGCGAGGACGCGCCCGCGGGCGCCCGGCCCTCAGACCCGTTCCCACGCCTCCACGGGCCCGGGGACGACGACGAAGAGCGGGTGCACCGCCGGGGTCGCGGCGCGCTGCGCGGCGGCCCGTTCCGGGCTGCGGACGGCCAGCTTGGCGGCCAGGTGTCCCCACTCGTGCCCGACCTGCCCCTCGGTCACCGGTACACGCGGCACCGGCGGGGGCCCGACGCCGACGAGCCGGTCGGCCCCGTCGGCCCCGTCGGCGGGGGCGATCGCGGCGGGCCGGTCGATGCGCCCGGTGTCGAAGCGGTACCCGCGCCCCGCGGCCTCCTCGGCGACCACCACGAGATAGGCGCCGACGGCGGCGAGCGGGTCGGACTGGGCGCGAAAGCGCTCGAGCTGGCTGTGCCGGCGGTAGCCCCGGGTCCGGCCGGCGAGCACCGCCTGCGCCAGAAGGCTCTCGCGCCAGCACGCCGTCAGCCCCTGCCGGTCCAGGTAGCGCGGGTGCAGGGACCAGATCCTCACCGCCAGATCCTCCCACCCAGCCGTGCCGCCCGGGACAATGAGGCATGCGTGCGCACACGGGCGGGCTCGCGAACCGGTCGCGGCTCGCCGTCGTCCTCGCCACCGTGCTGGCCCTGGCCGGCTGCGCCGGCAGCGGGGGCACCGAGCCGGGCCCGACGACGACGGCCCCGGCCCCCACCGCGGCGCCGCCCACCACGCCGACGCCGCCGACGCCTCCGGCCCCCGCCGCGCCCCGGGTCGTGGCCACCGACCTCGACGTGCCCTGGGGGCTCGCGTTCCTGCCCGACGGCTCGGCCCTGGTCACGCTGCGCGACCGCGGCGAGGTCCTCCACCTGGTCGGCGGCGAGCGGCCACACCCCCTCGGCACCGTGCCGGGCGTCGCCCCCGGCGGCGAGGGCGGCCTGCTCGGCATCGCGGTCTCCCCGACGTTCGCCCAGGACGGCCGGGTGTTCGTCTACCTCAGCGCCGCCCGCGAGAACCGGGTGCTGCGCATGCACCTCACCGGCGAGACGCTCACCCCGGACACCGTCATTCTCGGCGGCATCCCGCGCGGGAGCATCCACGACGGCGGCCGCCTCGCCTTCGGCCCCGACGGCTACCTCTACGTCACCACCGGCGAGGCCGGTACCCGCACCCCCGCGCAGGACCTGCACTCCCTCGGCGGCAAGATCCTCCGCATCGACCAGGACGGCCACCCCGCCCCGGGCAACCCGTTCCCCGGCTCGCCGGTGTGGACGCTGGGGCACCGCAACGTCCAGGGCATCGCCTGGGACGCCGACGGCCGCATGTACGCCAGCGAGTTCGGGCAGGACACCTGGGACGAGCTCAACCTCATCACGCCCGGGTCCAACTACGGCTGGCCGGTGGTCGAGGGCCGCGGCGGCGCCCCCAGGTTCGTCGACCCGCTCGTGCAGTGGCGCCCCGCCGAGGCCTCGCCCAGCGGCATCGCCGTGCTCGACGACGCCGTGTACGTCGCGGCGCTGCGGGGGCAGTCGCTGTGGCGGGTGCCGATCCACGGCGGCGTCGCCGGGCAGCCCGAGCGTCTGCTCGACGGCACGTACGGCCGGCTGCGGACGGTCGCGGTCGACCCCACCGGGAAGCTGTGGGTGCTGACCGACAACACCTTCCGCGGCCGGCCCCGGCCGGGCGACGACCGGATCGTCGTGCTCGACCCCGCGTCCCTCTGACGCGGCCGCCCCTTCCCGCCGGGGCGCGGCGGTGCCAGGGTTGCCGCCATGGCCACGACGCTGGCGCTGCTGCGGGCGTGCCACCTCGCGCCCACGCTGGCGGTGACCGCGGTGGTGGCCGTGCTCGTCGTCGTTGCCGGGCTGCCCCCGGTCACCGGCGTGGTGCTCACCGCCGCGGTGCTCGCCGGGCAGCTGTCCATCGGCTGGTCCAACGACCTGCTGGACGCCGACCGCGACGCCCTGGTCGGCCGCACCGACAAGCCGGTCGCCACCGGCGCGCTGCCCCGCGCCGTCGTGCGCCGCGCGCTCGCGGTCGTCCTGGCGGTGTGCGCGGTGGCCTCGCTGGCCGCCGGGCTGCTGTCCGGGCTGGTCCACCTCGTGCTCGGCGTCGGCTCGGGCTGGGCGTACAACCTCGGCCTCAAGCGCACCGTGTGGTCGTTCCTGCCCTATGCCGTGGCCTTCGGCGCGCTGCCGGTGCTGGTGTGGCTGGCCGGCGACCCGGCCCGGCTGCCGCCGGCGTGGATGGTCGCGGCGGGCAGCCTGCTCGGCCTGGGCGCGCACCTGCTCAACGTGCTGCCCGACCTGGCCGACGACGCCGCCACCGGGGTGCGCGGGTTGCCGCACCGCCTGGGCGCCCGGGCCAGCGGGCTCCTGGCGGTCGGCTGCCTGGTGGCCGCCACCGCCGTCATCGTCCTCGGCCCCGCCGGGCCGACGCCGGGCTGGGCGTGGGCGGTGCTCGCCGGGGGCGTCGCGGGCGCCGCCGGCGCGCTGCGCCTCGGGGGCAAGGCCCCGTTCCGGGCCGCGATGGTCCTCGCCGTGGTCGACGTCGTCATGCTCGCCGCCCGCGGATGATGGCCCGGGGCCCGGCCCCCCGCCGGGTGTGACTCGCGTTCGCGGCGCGCCCGGCGCCCCGCGCCCATACGCTGCCGGGATGACGCACCTCGTGGCGGTCGAGGCGGTGCTGCCCGAGCACCGCTACGCCCAGGGCGATGTCACCGACGCCGTCGCCGCGATGATCGGCGCCGAGGGCCCCACCCACGCGCTGCTGCGCCGGGTGCACGCCAGCGCCGGCGTCGACCACCGCCACCTCGCCCTGCCGCTGGAGCGCTATGCCGCCCTCGCGGGCTTCACCGCCGCCAACGACGCCTTCATCGAGGCGGCCGTGGACCTGGGCACGCGCGCCCTCACCGGCGCCCTCGACCGGGCCGGGCTGGCCCCGGGCGACGTCGATCTCATCGTCTCGACGACGATCACCGGCCTGGCGGTGCCCTCCCTCGAGGCCCGCATCGCCGCCCGGGTGGGGCTGCGCGGGGACGTCGTGCGGGTGCCGATGCTGGGGCTGGGCTGCATGGCCGGGGCGGCCGGCACGGCCCGCCTGCACGACTACCTCCTCGGCCACCCGCGCGCCGTGGCCGCGCTGGTCGCCGTCGAGCTGTGCTCGCTCACCATCCAGCGCCAGGACACCTCCCCGGCCAACCTGGTGGCCTCCGGGCTGTTCGGCGACGGCGCCGGCGCGCTCCTCGCCGTCGGGGCCGAGCACCCGCTCGCCGCGCCCGGCGAACGCGCCGCCGGGGCGCCCGTCCCGGCGGTGCGGGCCAGCCGCAGCCACCTCTACCCGGGCACCGAGGCGGTGATGGGCTGGGACGTGGGCGGCAGCGGCTTCAAGATCGTCCTCGGCGCGGAGGTCCCCGCGCTCGTGCGCGACCGGGTGGGCGCCGACGTCGCCGCCTTCCTGGGCGAGCACGGGCTCGGCGTGGACGACGTCGGCTGGTGGGTGTGCCACCCGGGCGGGCCGAAGGTCATCGACTCCCTCGCCGAGACCCTCGGCGTCGACGCCGACGCGCTCGCCCTGACCACCGAGTCCCTGCGCCGGGTGGGCAACCTGTCCTCCGCGTCGGTGCTGCACATCCTGCGCGACACCCTCGACCACCGCCCGCCCGAGCCCGGCTCGCCGGGCGTGATGATGGCGATGGGCCCGGGCTTCAGCGCCGAGCTCGTCCTGCTGCAGGCATGACGTCGGCCGCGTGGTTCACCGCGCTCGTGCTGCTCGTCGGGCTCGAGCGGCTGGCCGAGCTCGTCGTTGCCACCCGCAACGCCCGGTGGAGCTTCGCCCGCGGCGGGGTGGAGACCGGGCGCGGGCACTACCCCGTCATGGTGGCCCTGCACACCGCGCTGCTCGTGGGCGCGGTGGCCGAGGTGTGGTGGCGCCATCCCGGCTTCGTCCCGGCGCTGGGCTGGTCCATGCTGGCGCTGACCCTCGCCGCCCAGGGGCTGCGCTGGTGGTGCATCGCCACCCTCGGGCCCCGCTGGAACACCCGGATCATCGTCGTGCCCGGCCTGCCGCTGGTGGGGCGGGGCCCGTACCGGTGGTTCCGCCACCCCAACTACGTCGCGGTGGTCGTGGAGGGCTTCGCGCTGCCGCTCGTCCACTCGGCCTGGGTCACCGCCGCCGTGTTCACCGCCGCGAACGCCGTGCTGCTCACCGTCCGGGTCCGCGCCGAGAACCGGGCGCTGGGCGCCGCGGCCCCCGCGGCGGCACCCGGCGGCCCGGCCCCGGCGCGGGGGCCGGCGTGACCCCCGACGTCGTCGTCGCCGGGGGCGGCCCGGCCGGCCTGGCCACCGCGCTGCACGCCGCCGCCGCGGGCCTGACCGTCGTCGTGCGCGAACCGCGGCCGGGCGCCATCGACAAGGCCTGCGGCGAGGGCCTCATGCCCGGCGCCGTCGACCGCCTCGCCCGGCTCGGGCTCGACCCGCCCGGCCAGCCGCTGCGCGGCATCCGGTACGTCGCCGGGACCACCGCGGCCGAGGCGCGCTTCCCCGGCCCGCCCGGGCGCGGGGTGCGGCGCACCGCGCTGCACGAGGCCCTGCGCGCGGCGGTGGCCGCGGCCGGGGTGGTGGTGGAGGAGCGGCGGGTGAGCCAGGTGCGCCAGGACGACGACGGCGTCCTGGTCGACGGCACCCGGGCGCGCTACCTCGTGGCCGCCGACGGGCTGCACTCCCCGCTGCGCCGTGGCCTGGGCCTGGACGCCCCGGCGGCGGGCCGGCGCCGCTACGGGCTGCGCCGCCACGTCGCCGTCGCCCCCTGGACCGACCACGTGGAGGTCCACTGGGCCGAGCACGCCGAGGCGTACGTGACCCCAGTCGGGCCCGGCGAGGTCGGCGTCGCGCTCCTCACCACCCGGCGGGAGCCCTACGCCGCCCAGCTCGCGGCGTTCCCGGCGCTGCGCGAGCGGCTGGGGGAGCCGACCTCGACGGTGCGCGGGGCCGGGCCGCTGCACCAGCGGGCGCGGGCCCGGGTCGCGGGGCGGGTGCTGCTCGTCGGGGACGCGGCCGGGTACGTCGACGCGCTCACCGGCGAGGGCGTCTCCCTGGCCCTGGCGCAGGCGGAGGCGGCCGTCGCCGCGGTGGCCGCCGGCCGCCCGGCGGCGTACGAGGCGGACTGGCGCCGGATCGTCCGGCGCTACCGGCTGCTGACCCGGGTGCTGGTGACGGCGAGCGCCGTCGGGCCGGTGCGCCGGGCGATCGTGCCGGCCGCCCGGGCGCTGCCCGGCGTGTTCGCCGGCGCCGTCGCGCAGCTGGCCCGGCCGGCGTGAGCGGCGCCCGGCCCGCGCGGGCCGCGGCGCCCGGCCCGGCGTGACGGCCCGGCCGCGTTCCCGGGCGGGAACGGCAGTTTTCGCGGGGATCCGCGATGCCCGTTTCGCCGGCCGGCCGGCGGCGCTACGCTCGCGTCAACGGACCGCGGCCCCACGTTGCGGGGCACCTCGCGGCTCGTACAGTGGGAAGACCTGAGCATTCGCCCAACCGTGGCGGGTGGCTCGGCACCACGGTGCCGGGGGCGCGCCACACCGCGAGGTGATCAGCATGGCAGCTGTCGCGACTCCGCCCGTCGAGCGCCGGAGGGTGCGCTGATGGCCACCATCACCGGTCCGCGGATCGAGGCCGTGCCGGGGCTCCCGCCCCAGCGGCAGAACCTGGGCAAGCTGCTCGTCAAGTGGGTCACCTCCACCGACCACAAGGTCGTCGGCTACCTGTACCTCACCACCTCGTTCATCTTCTTCATGATCGGCGGGGTGCTCGCGCTGCTCATCCGCATGGAGCTGTTCGAGCCCGGGCTCCAGATCGTGCAGTCGCACGAGCAGTACAACCAGCTCTTCACGATGCACGGCACGATCATGATGTTCCTGTTCGCGACGTCGCTGTTCAGCGGATTCGCGAACGTCATCATGCCGATCCAGATCGGCGCGCCGGACGTGGCCTTCCCCCGGCTGAACATGTTCGCCTACTGGCTGTACCTGTTCGGCGGCCTGCTCGTCGTCGGCGGGTTCCTCACCCCCAAGGGCGCCGCGTCCTTCGGGTGGACGGCGTACACCCCGCTCTCGACCGTCATGTTCTCCCCGGGGCTCGGCGGCGACCTGTGGGTGTTCGGGCTGGCGATGACCGGCTTCGGCACGATCTTCGGCGCGGTCAACTTCATCACCACGATCGTCACCCTGCGCGCCCCGGGCATGACCATGTTCCGGATGCCGATCTTCACCTGGAACACGCTCATCACCTCGCTGCTCGTGCTCATGGCCTTCCCGGTGCTGGCGGCGGCCCTGTTCGGGCTGGGCCTCGAGCGGGTGGTCGGCGCGCAGATCTACAACCCGGACTACGGCGGGGCGCTGCTGTGGCAGCACCTGTTCTGGTTCTTCGGGCACCCGGAGGTCTACGTCATCGCCCTGCCGTTCTTCGGGATCATCACCGAGGTCCTGCCGGTGTTCTCCCGCAAGCCGGTCTTCGGGTACAAGGGCCTGGTCTTCGCCACGATCGCCATCGCCTCCTTGTCGATGACCGTGTGGGCGCACCACATGTTCACCACGGGCGCGGTGATGCTGAACTTCTTCTCGCTGCTGACCATGGCGATCGCGGTGCCCACCGGGGTGAAGTTCTTCAACTGGATCGGCACCATGTGGCGCGGCAAGGTCACGTTCGAGTCGGCGATGCTCTTCGCGCTGGGCTTCCTGGTCACGTTCCTCTTCGGCGGCCTGACCGGGGTGATCCTGTCGAGCCCGACGATGGACTTCCAGGTCCAGGACACCTACTTCGTCGTCGCCCACTTCCACTACGTCGTCTTCGGCACCGTGGTGTTCGCGATGTACTCCGGCTTCTACTTCTGGTGGCCGAAGTTCACCGGCCGGATGCTCAACGAGAGGCTCGGCAAGATCAACTTCTGGCTGTTGTTCATCGGGTTCTGGATGACGTTCCTCGTCCAGCACTGGCTGGGCGTGCAGGGCATGCCGCGGCGGTACGCCGACTACCTGCCGGAGGACGGGTTCACGCTCTACAACCAGATCTCGACCGTGGGGGCGTTCATCATCGCCCTGTCCACCCTGCCGTTCCTGTGGAACGTCTACATCACGCAGCGTGGCCCGCGCACGGTGTTCGTCGCCGACCCGTGGGGGTTCGGCAACTCCCTCGAGTGGGCGACCGACTCGCCGTTCCCGCGGCACAACTTCCACTTCCTGCCGCGCATCCGCTCCGAGCGCCCGGCCTTCGACCTGCACCACCCGGAGGTCGCCGCCCTGGACGTCACCCCGCCCAACCAGAACGTGCTCCAGTCCGCCTACGCCGGACCGGAGGCCAAGGGCCGGGCCGCGGTCGTGCGCGAGCGGGTCGAGCGCAAGCACCACGACGAGGGACCGCCCGGGACCGAGGGGCTCTCCTGACGGGACGGCCACGTCGGTGCGGGGACCCGGGCGTGCGCCCGGGTCCTCGCGCGGGAGGGGGTCGCCCGCGCCCGCGCCGCCCGCCCGGGCGATCACCGGAGGTGGATGCTGCGCGCGAGCCGCTGCGAGAGATAGACGGGAATCATCGAGAACGCGATGACCACGGTGGCGACGACGTTGAGGATCGACGCCTGGGTGGGGCGGGCCATGTTGTTGTACATCCAGATCGGCAGGGTCTCGACGCCCGGCGGCGCGGTGAAGATCGTCACGACGATCTCGTCGAAGCTCAGCGCGAAGGCGAGCAGTGCGCCGGCGACGAAGGCGGTGCGGAACGCCGGGAACGTGACGAGCCGGAAGGTCTGACCCAGGCCGGCGCCCAGGTCGGCCGAGGCCTCCTCCAGGCTCGGCGAGATCCGGCCGAGCCGGGCCTGGACGTTGTTGAACACCATGACGATGCAGAACGTCGCGTGGGCCACGACGAGACCGAAGAACCCGAGCTGGATGCCGATCGGCTCGAGGACGTTCTTGTAGGTGTTGCTCAGGGCGACGCCGGTGACGATGCCGGGCAGCGCGATCGGCAGGACGAGCATGAGGTTGACGGAGCTTCTGCCGAAGAACTCATGACGCTGGAGCGCGAACGCGGCCAGCGTGCCGAGCACCATGGCCACGGCCGTGGCCCCCGCCGCGGTGACGAGCGACGTGCCGAGCGCCGCCCGGACGCCGTCGTTGCCGAACGCCGCGCCCCACCAGCGCAGCGACCAGTCGTCGATGGGCCAGCCGGCGACTCGCGCGCCGTTGAACGAGTTGAGCACGACGAGCCCGAGCGGTGCGTAGAGGAAGAGCAGCACCACGGCCACCACGACCGCGAGAGCGATCTTGGCCGGACGGGAGAGCCTGAGCATCGCGAGCTCCTACAGGTTCTTCAGGGCGCCCGTGCGGCGCACGGCGACGAGGTACAGGATGACGACGGCGATCGGCACGACCGACAGCGTGGCGGCCAGCGGCGGGTTGAGGTTGATGTTGGCCGCGATGACGCTGCCGATGAGCTGCGTCTTGCCGCCGACGAACTGGGCAGAGATGTAGTCCCCCAGGCTCAAGGAGAACGTGAACACCGATCCGGCCAGGATCGACGGCACGAGGAGGGGCAGGACGACGGTGCGCACGGTCGTCCACGTGCGCGCCCCCATGTCGGCCGCGGCGTCGAAGAGGTTCTCGGGGATCTGCTCGAGCGCGGTGTACACCGGGACCGCCATGTAGGGGAACCACAGGTACGCGAGGGTGATGACCACGGTGGCCTCGCTGTAGCCGGGCCCGTGCAGGCCCAGCGGCGCGAGCAGCCAGTTGACCGGGCCGCTCTCCCCGAAGCTGACGCGCATGGCGAAGACCTTGACGAGGTAGCCGCCCCAGAGCGGCAGGGTGATGGCCATGACGAGCACGGGGCGCCACGCGGGGGGCGCCACCTTCGCCAGGAACACCGCCAGGGGCAGCGCGAACGCGGTGCACAACAGCGTGACCACCGCGGCGATGACGACCGTGCGCAGGGCGGTCGCGGTGTAGGCCGGGCTGCTGACCACGGTGGCGAAGTTGTCCAGGGTGAAGCCCGGCTCGACCTTCGAGGTGAAGGAGTTCGTCGTCCAGAAGGCCGTCGCCAGGAGCATCACCAGCGCGAAGATGTAGATCACGACCAGCCAGAGCAGAGGCGCGGTGAGCAGGCCGGCCAGGCGAAGGCCGGGCCTGCGGTAGAGCAGCGAGGAGAGCGGGGCGCGGCTGGGGCGCGGCGGGTGTGCGGCCGTCGTCACGTGTGATCCTTCCTGTCGGCGGTGGGGTCCTGCCGGACCCCACCGCCGCGCGGTCAGCCCTTGACCGAGGCCCAGGCCTCGGTCCATTGCTGGTAGGTGGTGCAGGTGACGTCCTTGCGTCCGTCCAGGCACTGCTCGATCGGGGTCGTCCAGAACCACACGTTCTTGAAGTACTCCTCGTCGGTGGCGTGGTACGTCTCGCAGTGCGCCGCGTTCTCCGGCGAGCCCTCGCAGGAGAGCGCATTGGCAGGGGCCATGCCGA
Source organism: Georgenia ruanii (assembly GCF_009193175.1). Classification (GTDB taxonomy): domain Bacteria; phylum Actinomycetota; class Actinomycetes; order Actinomycetales; family Actinomycetaceae; genus Georgenia; species Georgenia ruanii. Next base: position 164,970 of record NZ_VUKE01000003.1, read on the forward strand.
AGTTCTGGGCGATGGCGGCGTCGACATCGGGCGAGGTCGCGTAGTCGATCCACTTGTAGGCGCAGTTCGGGTGCTGCGCCTTGGCCGAGACCATCCATGTGTCGGCCCAGCCCGTGGCGCCTTCCTCGGGAACGGTGCCGGCGAAGCCGTCGCCGAGCTCGTTGAGGATCACCTGCCAGCTCGTGCCCAGCACGGAGGACCCGCTCTGGAAGGAGGAGACGTTGTTGGTGTAGAGCGCCCAGTACTCGCTGACCAGCTCGTTCTGCTGCTTCAGCAGGTCGACGGCCGCCTGCAGCTGCTCCTCGTCGAGGGCGTAGGGGTTCGTGATGCCCAGCTCCGGCTGGTGCGCCATGAGGTACAGGGCGGCGTCCGCGATGTAGATGGGGGAGTCGTAGGCGATGACCTTCCCGGCGTACGGGGAGTCCTTCTCCCAGACGACGTCCCAGCTCGTCGGCGCCTCGGTGACGACGTCGGTGTTGTACTGCAGGATGTTCGCCCCGCGGCCGAGCGGGATGCCGTACGTCTTGCCGTTGAGGCTGTTGTAGGTCTGCTCCTTCATCCCCTCGACGACATTGGCGAAGTTGGGGATGAGGTCGGTGTTGAGCGGGGCGGCGTCGCCGCCGACGATGAGGCGCAGGCTGGCGTCGCCTGAGGCGGAGATGACGTCGTAGTCGCCCGTGCGCATGAGGGACACCATCTGGTCGCTGGTCTCACCGATCTTGCGGTTGACCTTGCAGCCGGTCTCCTCGGTGAACGTCGTGACCCAGTCGACGTCGGGGTTGGTCGTGCCGTCCTCGACGTAGCCGGGCCAGGCGATGATGTTCAGCTCGTCCTCGGACTCACCCAGCTTCTCCAGGGCCGGGACGTCGGGGACCGTGAGGCCGCCGCTCGGGGAGTCCGAGGACGAGGACGACGACGAGCAGCCTGCCAGGCCCAGGACGACGGCCGCTGCCAGGGCGGGGACGATCGTGCGCACTTTCATAGGGGGCTCCGTTCGGTGGGACGGTGTCGGCGGGCGCCGGTCTCGGCCCGCCCGGTGCCTGACCGCGGTCAGGACGACGGGATGGTGGCCACGTGGTCGCTCGTCCAGACGGCGAGGACCTCCTCGCCGCGGGCGATCGGCGCCCGCGAGCCCGGCCGGTGGTCGTTGTGGACGGCCGCGATCAGCCGCAGACCTGAGCGGCTCTGCACGATGTACCGGGTGGAGGGACCGGTGTAGACGGTCTCGACGACGGTGCCCGGGACGGCGGTCTCCGCCGGCGCGGCCGCGGTGCCGGCGGGCACGAGCCGCACGCGCTCGGGCCGGATGCTGATCGCCGCGTCGACCCCGAGCAGCTGACGCGCCTGCTCGGCGGGGATGAGGTTGGAGACCCCGAGGAAGCCGGCGACGAACTCCGTGGCCGGGAACTCGTACACGTCGCCGGGGCTGCCGACCTGCTCGATCCGGCCGTTGTCGAACACCGCCACCCGGTCGCTGAGGGTGAGGGCCTCCTCCTGGTCGTGGGTGACGAAGACGAAGGTGATGCCCACATCGCGCTGGATCTGCTTGAGCTCGACCTGCATCTCCTCGCGCAGCTGCTTGTCCAGTGCCCCGAGCGGCTCGTCCAGGAGGAGCACCTTGGGCTCGAGGATCAGGGCGCGGGCGAGGGCCACGCGCTGCCGCTGGCCGCCGGAGAGCTGGTGCGGCATGCGCTCGGCCAGGTGCGCCAGGCGCACCTTCTCGAGGGCCCTGGTCACGCGCTCGGCCCGCGCGGCCTTGCCGACCTTGCGGACCCGCAACCCGTAGGCGACGTTCGCCGCGATGCTCAGGTGGGGGAAGAGCGCGTAGTCCTGGAACACCGTGTTGACGTCACGGTCGAACGGCGCCGTCCGGGTGACGTCGGCGCCGTCGAGCAGGATGGTGCCGGCGGTGGGGCGCTCGAAGCCGGCGATCATCCGGAGCACCGTCGTCTTCCCGGACCCCGAGGGGCCGAGCATCGAGAAGAACTCCCCGGCGGGGACGTCGAGATCGAGGTCGGCCACCGCGGTGAAGTCGCCGAAGCGCTTGTGCACGCCACGCAGCGCGACCGCGGCCGGCGCACCGGAGACGCCGGCCGGGCCGGGGCGGGCCTGCTCCGAGCGATCTGTGCTGGTCTGCGTCATATCGGCCTCTCCTCACCGGCAGTCCGGGAAAACCACAAAACATACAGTTCCATAGGTAATGTTTCGCTCGCGTAAGGTAGCGGAACTGCACGCGGGAGGGAAGGGGGCCTGGTGCGCCAGGACGACCCGGTTCGGGCCGAGGGCGTTCGCGGGCCCGCGCGGGGCCGGCCCTCCCGGGTCCACAACGCCGTCTTCCTGCCGCTCGGCGACGAGGGGCGCGCGGAGCTGGTCGAGCGGCGGATCGCCGACGCCATCACCGGAGGGGTGCTCGCCGCCGGTGAGCGCCTGCCGTCGGAGGCGGAGATGGCCCGCTCGATGCGCGTGGCCCTCATGACGGTGCGCGAGGCGCTCGTGGCCCTGCGCCGGCGCGGCCTGGTCGTCACCCGCCGGGGACGCAACGGCGGCAGCTTCGTCACCGCCCGTGCCGACCGGACGGAGCTGGCAACCCGCCGGCTCGGCGACATGACGCGCACGGCGCTGCGTGACCTCGCCGCCCACTACCTGGCGATCGGCGAGGCCTGCCTGCGCCTGGCTGCCGCCCGCGCGCACCCGAGCGAGGTAGACCTCCTGGTGGAACGGCTGGAGCACCTCGACCTCGTGGGCTGGAGCCGGACGCTCGACGAGCTGCGCGTCGAGGTGGCGGCGCTGAGCCAGTCGGCACGACTGACCCGCGAGTACATGACGCTCCAGGCCGAGATCTCCCCCCTGCTCGCCCTGGCCGACGACGTCGAGGAGTTTCGTGCCGGGCAGGCCGCGGCGCTCGAGCGGGTGCTGGCCGCCGTCCGTGCCGGCGACGCGCAGGCCGCAGTGTCGGCCTTCGACGCCGACGTGCAGCACAAGGTGGACTGGTTGGTGCGCCGGCACCGCGTCCTGCAGCAGGAGGGAGCGTAGGAGCACGTCATGCCGTACATTGCGCGGGCATAGCTTTCCGCTGGGGCGACGTCGCGCAGAGGAGAATCCCATGGCACTCACCGCCCCCGTGGGAGGGGCCCGGCACGCCGACGCGCCCCGTGCCGTCGGCCTGGTCACCTCCTTCTTCGCCGCCGCGCTGGAGGCCGTCGAGTCCTGGCGTCACGAGCTCGCCGCGGACCTTGCTGCGGCGGGCGGTGCCGGTCGACTCACCGTCGCGCAGACGGACGGGCTGGTCGAGCCCTACGCGCGCACCTGCTTCTCGGTGCCTGGGCTCCCCGTGTACGGCGCGGGGTTCGTGGCGGCACGAGGCCTCCTCCTCGACGCCAACAGCCACCTCGCCTGGTGGCAGGGCCCGCAGCAGTCCCAGCTCACCCTGGCCGCCCAGGCGATCGACAAGGAGCACATCGACTACAGCGGCCTCGAGTGGTACCGGGTGCCGATGAGCACCGGCGCCGCCCACATCGCCGGTCCCTACGTCGACTACCTGTGCAGCGACGAGTACACCGTCACCGCGGCGGTGCCCGTGCACCTCGACGGCGAGTTCGCCGGCGTCGCCGGCCTCGACCTCCTCGTCGACGGCATCGAGCGGGAGCTCGTCCCGCTGCTCGAGGACGAGGAGGGCGACTTCACGATCGTCAACGGGCTCGACAGGGTGGTGCTGTCGACCGATCCCAGCCGGGCTACGGGAGACTCCCTGCGTAGCGACCCGACGCTCCTCACGCTGCGCCGGTTCCCCTGCCCCGACCTCTCCCTGGCCGTCCTCGCCGACTGACCGTGGCAGGGGCCAGGCCCCGACTGGCGCCAGAGCGCTCCCGGTCGAACGCCGCGTGAGAGACCCGCTCGGCCTCGTTCACGACCTCGGGGGCCAGCGACGCGAGCGCGGTGATCCCGCCGACGAGCGGCCCGCAGACCGGGCCGCGGCCCACGACCCGCAGCTCCTCAGCTGACACCGATCTCGATCCCTGAGTCGGTCTCGGTGCCGGGCGTCGACGCGGTCACCGGGGCCTCGCCGGCACCGGCGGCCGCCGGGTCGAAGGTGCCCACCTTGCGGGCCAGGGTGAGGTGCCCGCCGAGGTAGCCGCCCCAGACCGACACCAGCCCGCCCGCCAGGCTGAGCGCGACGCCCTGGTCGTGGCGGCCGGCCCGTCGCGCCACCCAGGAGGCGGCGAAGCACGTCAGCGCCACCGAGTTGGCGGTCGCATGGGTGACGCCGACCCGCTGGCTGCGGGTGTCCGTCACGGCCCACTCGGCCAGCCCGGTGATGGCCGTCGGAACCGCCGTGAGGACGCCGAGGCCGAGCAGCCGCGACGCCGCGGGCCGGGCGGAGGGGCCGCCGGTCAGGTCGAGCGCCATGGAGCTCATCCACATCCCGAGCGGCAGGTCGGTGAGCAGCGGGTGCAGGGCGTGGCCGAGCCACCGGCCGTGGAGGAGGTCCCGGACCGAGGGGTTCGAGACCAGGCCGCCGGCGAGCGGCTGGAGGGCGCGGACCGCACCGTCGAGCTTGCGGTTCTCCTCGATGCCCCGGGTGACGCCGGCGAGCGGCGTCGTGCGATCGGTGCTCATGTCACCTCCCAGTGCCGTGACCCAGCCAGGATGCGAGCCGCCCGCGCGGCCCGCATCCGGAGTGCCGTGCCGCCGGTCGGCGGTCCGCGCCGTCCGCGGCCGGTCAGCGCCGCCGCTCGAGCCACGCCGGCAGGTCGGCGACGCTGTCGAGGACGGCGTCCGGCTCGCCGTCGGCGTTCTCGAGCGTCTCGGGCAGGAACTTGCCCGTCCGCACGAGCACCCCGGCCAGCCCCGCCCGCTGCGCCGCGAGGACGTCCGCGTCGACGTCGTCGCCCACCATGACGGCCTCCGCCGGCTCGATCCCGAGGCGGGCCAGCGCGGCGGTGAAGAGCCCGGCCGCGGGCTTGCCGACGACCTCCGCCGTCGTGCCCGACGCCGCCTCGAGGGCGGCGACGAACGCCCCGGCGTCGAGCGCGAGCCCGGCGTCGGTGCGCCAGAACATCGACCGGTGCATCGCCACCAGGCGGGCCCCGCGCAGCAGGTGGCCGAACGCCCGGTTGAGCGCGGGGTAGCCGAGCTCGGGGCCGGCGCCGCCGACGAGGACGACGTCGACCTGCTCCGCGTCCGGGCCGACCAGCATCACCCCGGTCAGGTCCGCCGTGACGTCCCCGCTGCTCAGCAGCAGGCACCGGGCGCCGGGGTGGTGCTCGGCGAGATAGGCCGCCGTGGCGACGGGGGCGGTGACGATCTCCTCGTCCGCGACGTCGAAGCCGGCCGCGCGCAGCGCCTCGCCCACCGCGGCGCGGGTGCGCGACGTCGTGCTGGTGACCAGGGCGAGCGGCACGCCGGAGGCGCGCAGCGCGGCGAAGGCCTCCACGGCGCCGGGCAGCGCCGTCCACGAGACGGTGAGGACGCCGTCGACGTCGAGCAGCACCGCCCGGAGCGGCGGCTGGGCGGAGCGCCGCAGGGCCTCGATCGCCGCGTCGACCTCCTCCTCGGCGACCAGGCCCGCGAACGCGAGCCACTCGAGCGCGAGCTGCTCCATCCGGCGGTCCCGGAAGGCGAACCACGGCTCCTTGAGGTCGGGGTAGTCGTACATCCGGTCCCGGAACCGGCCGAACGCCCCGCGGCCCCGGATCGCCTGGCCGAGCTTCTCGCGCGCCTCGCGCGAGCTCACGGACGCGACGAAGTCCTCCATGATCTCGTAGGACTCGTGCGTGTCGATGGGCTCGACGGGCACCAGGCCGCGCTCGTCGAAGTCCTCCGCGCTGTCGTCGACCGAGCAGAACTCGATCGCGCCGGTGCGCGGGTCGATCCAGAACGAGGACTCGTCGTCGCGGTGGTCGCGGGCGGCGACGAGCTCGCCGAGGTCGATGTGGGGGAGCGTCAGCACGTCGATGTCCCTTCCTTGCCGTCGGGCACCAGGATGCACCGTGCCGCGGTGCATGGCGGCGCCTCAGGACGAGCGAACCGCGACGAGGGCCGCCTCCAGCGCCGCGGTGGTCGTCACCGGCCGGTCGCAGACGAACCCGCGGCACACGTACGCCGCGGCGCGCCCGTCGACCAGCGGGCGGTCCGCCAGCAGCGGGACGCCGGGCGTGTCCGGCGCCCCGGCGACGACCACCATGCCGGGGGAGGTGCCGGCCCGCGCCACCGCGGTCAGCTTTCGGGCGTCGTCCCCGCCGACGACGGCGACCTGCAGCGGGCCGGCGAGCGCCGCCTCCGCCACCGCGAGGGTCCAGCCCGCGAAGCGCGGCTCCTGCCGGGCCAGCGTGCCGGCGGCGGCCAGCGCGCCCTCGGCCGCCTCGCGGTGGCGCGGCGAGCCGGTCAGCGCGGCGTGGCCGACCAGCGCCCCCGCGAGCGCGGAGGTGCCGGCCGGCTCTGCGTTGTCCGCCAGGTTCTTCGGCCGGGCCACGAGCCGCTCGGCGTCGTCGGCGACGTCGAAGAACCCGCCCGCCGGGTCGGCGAAGCGCGTCAGCGCCGTCTCGAGGATCGCCCCGGCCGCCTCCAGCCAGCGCGGCTCGCCGGTGGCCTGGTGCAGGGCCAGGAGCCCCTCGGCCAGGTCGCCGTGGTCGTCCGCGACGCCGGCCGCGTGACCCACGACGCCGCCCCGGGAGGCGCGCCGCAGCCGGCCGTCGACCAGGTGGGTGGCCAGCACGACGTCGGCGCACCGGCGCGCCGCGGCGAGGTAGCGCGGCTCGGCCAGCAGCGTGCCGGCCTCGGCGAGGGCGGCGATCGCCAGCCCGTTCCACGAGGTGACGACCTTGTCGTCACGGGCGGGCTGGGCCCGGCCGGCGCGGGCGGCGAGCAGCCGGCCCCGCGCGTCGGCCCACCAGGCGCCGTCGTCGGGGTCCTCGGGCAGCCGGAGGGTGGAGGTGCCGCGCTCGAAGGAGCCGTGGTCGCTCACGGCGAGGAGGCGGGCGGCCCGGATGCCGTCCTCCCGGCCGAGCGCGTCGACGAGCTGGGCGGTGGTCCACACGTACGTCAGGCCCTCGTGGCCGCCGGCGTCGGCGTCGAGGGAGGAGGCGAGACCACCCTCGGGCGTGGTCAGGTCGCGAAGCAGGAAATCCGCCGTCTCGCGCGCGACCCGCGCCGCCAGCGCGCTGCCCGTGGCGCGCCACAGGTGCACGTACACGCGCAGCAGCTGGGCGTTGTCGTAGAGCATCTTCTCGAAGTGCGGCACCACCCAGCCGGCGTCCACGGAGTAGCGGGCGAAGCCGCCGGCGAGCTGGTCGTAGATCCCGCCGCGCGCCATCGCCTCGCCGGTCCGGGCGACCATCGCCAGGGACGCCGCAGCGCCGGTGCGGGCGTGGTGGCGCAGGAGGAACTCGAGAACCATCGACGGCGGGAACTTCGGCGCCCCGCCGAACCCGCCGTGCCGGGCGTCGAACCCGGCCCCGAGCCGGGCCGCGGCGGCGTCCAGGGCGGCGGCGTCGAGCGCGGCCGGGCTGCCCGCGTCGAGGCCGGCGTCGAGGAACGCCGCGATGCGCCCGCCCGAGGCCAGCACCTCGTGGCGGCGGCGGGTCCACGCCTCGGTGACGCCGGCGAGCAGCTGGAGGAACTGGGCGCGGGGGAAGTAGGTGCCGCAGTAGAACGGCTCGCCGTCGGGGGTGAGGAAGCAGGTCATGGGCCAGCCGCCCTGGCCGGTCAGGGCGGTGGTGGCCTGCATGTACACCGCGTCGACGTCCGGGCGCTCCTCCCGGTCGACCTTGACGGCGACAAAGTCGCGGTTGACCGCCGCCGCCACCGCCTCGTCCTCGAAGGACTCGTGGGCCATGACGTGGCACCAGTGGCAGGCGGCGTAGCCGACCGAGAGCAGGATCGGCACGCCGCGCTCGCGGGCCTCGGCGAAGGCCGCCTCGCCCCACTCCTGCCAGTGCACGGGGTTGTCCTTGTGCTGCAGCAGGTACGGGCTGGTCGCGGCGGCGAGACGATTGGGCACGCGGGTCCTCTCGGTTCCTGTCGGAGCCGACCTTGACCACGCGGCTCCGGTGGCTCATGGTCCAGTGTGCCCGCGACCCGCCGGCGCTGCCCGCCCCGGCGCATGCTGCTCCCCCTGCGCTGGGATGGGCGGCCCGGCGAGAGCACCGGGGGGCCGGGCCTCCGACGTCCGGGCCAGCATGGCGAGGTCCGCGCCGACCGGCGCGAACGTCGCGCCGGCATCGAGGTAGACCCGCGAGACCACCGGATCGAACGCGTTGACCGTCGACCCCGTCGGCGAGCTCTCCCAGGCGCCCGGCCTGCGCCAGCCCAGCACCAGCGCCGTCATCCGGGGCCGGCGCCGCTGGGTCGCCCGGGTCAAGGGCCCGGACGACCGGCGCGTCACCCGGATCGTGCCCACACCGGAGGGAGTGGCCGAGCAGCGCGCGATCGCGGACGCGTGGGGGAGTCTGCTTGTGCGGGCGCTCGCCGAGCTCTAGCTCCCGCTCCGGGCCGGGCTCGGCCCCGAGCAGTCGCGACGTAGCGAGCGCCGCGCCTGGGCGTCTGCCCGGGGCTCCCGGCACCGACGGTGCCGTCACCGCTCCGCGGGCGCCCCCAGGGCGCACGTGGCCGGGCCCTCGAGCACGGTGCCGTCGGCGGCGAAGCGCGAGCCGTGCAGCGGGCAGTCCCAGGACATCTCGGCGTCGTTCCAGCTCACGACGCCGCCCAGGTGGGTGCAGGTGGCCGAGACCCGCCGGACGACGCCGTCGACGGTGCTCACCGCGACCAGCCGCCGCCCGCGCAGCTCGACCCTGCCCTGGCCCTCGGGCGGCACCACGGCGGTGCTGCGCACCCGGGGGCTGGCGTGGTCGGCGACGAGGCGGACCGCGAGCCCGGCGTTGAGCCGCACCGCGCGGTCCAGCCCGGTCACCGCGTTCGGCCGCCACGTGCGCACCGCCCGGGCCCAGGGCATGTGCCCCTCGAGGACGGCGCTCGAGAGCGCCAGCGCGGCGGCGACCCCCATGGCCAGCCCCCACTTGTCGAACCCGGTCGCCACGAACAACCGGTCCGAGCCGGGCATCAGCGGGCCGACCGACGGCAGCTCGTCGGTGCCCCGGTAGTCCTGCGCCGACCACCGGTGCGTGACCGTGGCGCCGGGGAAGTGCGTGGTCGCCCACCGGGTCAGCTCGGCCACGTGCTCCCGGGCGGAGACGGCCCGGCCGCCGGGGTGGCTGCCGCCGGCGACGACGAGCCGCTCGCCGCCGGTGACCTGGGCGGTGCGCAGGGAGTGCGACGGCGCGTCGGCGGCGATGGCCATGACCTGGGGGAGCGGGCCGGGCACCGCCAGCGCCAGGGCGTGGGTGCGCGACGGCGCGAGCCGGGCGAAGAACCCGCCGCGGTCGAGCACGGGGGTGCCGGTGGCCAGCACCACGCGGTCGGCGCGGACCTCGCCGTCGGCCAGGCGCAGGCGGGCCGGCCGGTCGCCGCGCACGCCCAGCACCCGGGAGTGCTCGAAGATCTCCCCGCCGTGGCGCTCGAGGTCGCGGGCGAGGGCCACGAGGAGGTCCCCGGCGTTGAGCTGTGCCTGGTTCGCCAGGCGCACCGCGCCGCGCGTGGGGAACGGCAGGCCGGGGTCCTCCACCCACTCGACGGGCAACCCCGCCTCGCGGGCGGCGTCCTGCACGGCCCCGACGACGTCGCGGCCCTCCTCGGTCTGGGCGAAGGTGAGGTCCGGGCGGCGCTGGACGGGCACGTCGTGCTCGGCGCAGTAGCGCAGCAGCCACTGCTGGCCCTCGGTGTTGGCCTCGACATAGGCCCCGAGCGTGCGCCGGGAGTGCCGGCGCGCGATCCGGGCGAGCTTGGTGCCCTGGAGCACGGTGATCTTGCCGGTGGTGTTGCCTGTGGTCACCGCGCCGAGGGTGCGCGCCTCGAGGACGGCGACCGAGCACCCGGCCCGGGCGAGCAGCAGCGCGGTGGTCAGCCCGGTGAGCCCGCCGCCGACGACCACCACCCCGAACCCGCGCCCGCCGGGCACCCGCGGGAAGGTGGGAAGGTCGGGCCGGTCCAGCCACAGCGAGGTCATCGTGCGCTCCGTTCCGCCGTCGGTCGCGGGCCCGCGACCCACCGTAGGGCCGGCGCCGAGGGGCCGCATCCGAGTCGGACCGGCGAACGTGGGGCCCGTCACGGCTGACGATGATCGCGCCAGGAGCGGCGCGATAGCACGCCAAATACGGTGCGTCTTCCGGTCGCGGGAAGACAGGAAGCCGTTTACGGTCAAAAAAATCCGCAGCGAAGCGGTCTGGAATTGGCGCCGGTGGGCGCGCGTGACGGGGGGGGGTTGCAGTGGTGAGGCGTGCGGTGCGCGTGTCGGCGATGGCGGCGGTGACGGGACTGGTGCTCGCGGCCTGCGCCCAGGGCACCGGAGGTGGCGGCGGTGACGCGGCGGAGGACGAGACGACCTACGACTCGGCGGCGACGCTCAGCGGCAGCCTCGACGTCATGGGGTTCGGCACCGACGACGAGGTGGCCACCGCCCGCGTCCAGCACGCCGAGGAGGCCCTCGGCGACGTCGAGGTCTCCCTCACCCAGGGCGACCTCGACATCCAGCAGTTCCTCTCCGCCGTCGCCGCCGGCGACCCGCCCGAGCTCATCTACGCCACCCGGGACCAGATCGGCACCTTCGCCTCCCGCGGGGCCATCATCCCGCTGACCCGCTGCGTCGACGGCGAGGGCATCCGCACCGAGGACTTCCGCGACTTCGCCCTCGACCAGGTCACCTTCGACGGCGAGGTCTACGGCATCCCGGAGTTCAGCACCATCGCGGTGACCATGGCCAACGCCGACCTGCTCGCCGCCGCCGGCCTGAGCGTCGCGGACGTCGACGGCTCGAGCTGGGAGGCCGTCTCCGCCGCGAACCGGGCCATGCACCAGGCCGACGGCGGCTCGCCGTCCGTCATCGGCTACGACTCGAAGATGCCCGAGTTCTTCCCGCTGTGGGCCCACGCGAACGGCGCGGACCTGCTCTCGGCGGACGGGCGCACGGCCCAGCTCGACGACCCCAAGGTGGTCGAGGCGCTCGAGTGGGCGGTGAGCGTCTACGACGACCAGGGCGGCTTCGCGGGTGTGAAGGCGCTCAAGGACTCCGCCGACTTCTTCGGCTCCGGCAACCAGTTCGCCGCCGGCACCCTCGGCGCCATGCCGATGGAGCAGTGGTACATCAACGTCCTCAACGACGTCTCCCCGGACGCCCCGATGGCCTTCGACACCCTCAAGGACCGGCAGGGCCAGCCGTTCGCCTTCGCGGGCGGGTCCGCCTGGGCCATCCCCGCGGGCACCGACAACCCCGCCGCGGCCTGCCGGTGGGCCCGGGCGATGACCGAGGTCGACGCCTGGACGGCGGCCGCCGAGGCGCGCAAGTCCGTCCGCGACGCCGAGGGCAAGCCGTTCACCGGCCTGCTGACCGGCAACGAAGCCGCCGACGAGGCCGTGCGCGAGCTCGTCCAGCCCAGCGGCAACGAGAGCTGGGACAGCGCCGTGGCGGCGATGTACGAGGCGAACGAGAACGCCGTCTCCCTCCCCGCCAACCCCGCCGACGCGGAGTTCAAGACCGCCTGGGAGGACGCCGTCAACCGGGTCCTCAACGGAAGGGCCGAGCCGCAGGCCTCCCTCGAGCAGGCGCAGGAGGAGGCGCAGGCTGCCCTCGACAAGGCCTGGGCGGACTGGGACCAGAAGGACTAGCGGTGGCCATCGCGACCGTCGCCCGCACCCGCCGCCGGAACCCACTCGCCCGGCGGGAGCGGCCCCCGCGCACGGCGAGCCAGCGGCGGGACACCCGGGCGGCGTTGGTGTTCATCAGCCCGTGGATCGTGGGCTTCCTGGTCTTCACCGCCTGGCCGCTGCTCTACAGCGCCTACCTGTCCTTCACCGACTACGACGTCATCAACGACCCGAGCTTCGTCGGGTGGGAGAACTACCGGCAGCTGTTCGAGGACCCGAAGATCGCCCGGTCCCTGGGCAACACGCTGTTCTACACGATGGTGCAGGTGCCCCTGTACGTCCTGGTCTCGCTGGGGGTGGCGGTGCTGCTCAACCAGGCGGGGCGGGCGGCGGGGTTCTTCCGCACCGCCTTCTATCTGCCCAACATGACCCCGCCGGTGGCCGTCGGCGTGATGCTCCTGCTGGTGTTCAACGGCCAGAACGGGCTCATCAACGAGGCGCTGGGGTGGTTCGGGATCACCGGGCCGAACTGGACCACGGACGGGGCGTGGGTCAAGCCCTCGATCATCCTCATGAGCCTGTGGTCCGTGGGCGGCTCGGTGATCATCCTGCTCGCCGCACTGCGTGACGTGCCCCCGGACCTCTACGACGCCGCGCGGGTGGACGGGGCGGGCCGCTGGCACCGCTTCCGGCACATCACCGTGCCGATGATCTCCGGCGCCCTGTTCTTCGTCACCATCGTCAACACCATCGCCGCGTTCCAGACCTTCACCGAGACCTACACGGCGTTCTGGGGAGCGGGGTACAAGAACGAGGCGGCCCTGTTCTACGTCATCTACCTGTTCCAGCAGGCCTTCGAGTTCCTCAACATGGGCTACGCCTCGGCCATGGCCTGGGTGCTGTTCGTCATCGTCCTCGCCATCACGCTCGTCCAGCTGAAGGTCTCCAAACGGTTCGTGTACCTGGAGGGGGAGCAACGGTGAGCGCGACCTCCACCCGCCAGGCCGCCGAGACGGCGCCGCCGGGGACCGCTCAGACCTCGACCCCGACGCCGGCCACGGCGGCGGCGGAGACCTCAACCCCGACGACCGCACTCACCCCGCTAGTGAGCGGCACCGGCCATCCCGGCCCGCCGGCCCGGCCTGCCGGCCGGGCAGAGGCACGACCACGGCGCCGGGTGACGGTGAGCCGCGTCGTCGTCCTCGCGGCGCTGGTCGCCCTCACGGTCGTGTTCATCTACCCGTTCGTGTGGCTGGTGAGCGCGTCCTTCAAGCCCCAGGGCGAGGTCTTCGACAACAGGCTGATCCCCGAGACGTTCACCGTCGAGAACTACCTCAGCGTCTGGCACGAGGCGCCGATGCTGCTGTGGCTGGGCAACACCGTGCTCGTCACCGTGCTCGCGGCGGTGACGGTGACCTTCTCCAGCGCGCTGGTGGCGTGGGGGTTCGCCTACTTCCGGTTCCCCGGCCGCGGAATGCTGTTCGGGGTCGTGCTGGCCACGATGATGCTGCCCGGCGCCGTGACGATGGTGCCGACCTTCCTCATCTGGAACACCCTCGGCCAGGTCGACACGCTGACCCCGTTGTGGGCGGGCAACATGTTCGGCAGCGCGTTCTACATCTTCCTGCTACGCCAGTTCTTCCTCAGTCTGCCCCGGGACGTGTTCGAGGCGGCCAAGCTCGACGGCGCCGGCAACTGGACCATGTTCCGGCGCATCGCGCTGCCTCTGACCCGGCCGGCGCTCATCGTCACGCTGATCTTCGAGTTCCAGGCGGCGTGGACGGATCTCATGCGCCCGCTCATCTACCTGCGCGACTCGGAGAAGTTCACCATCCCGCGCGGGCTCAAGGCCGTGCTCGACCAGTTCGGCTTCGGCGGGAACTGGCACTGGGAGATCGTCGTGACGGCCTCGGTCATCACCACGGTGCCGATGATCATCCTGTTCTTCCTTGGCCAGCGGCACTTCACCGAGGGCATCGCGACCACGGGCGTCAAGGGCTGACGCGCCACCGCCCCGCGCGGTCGGGCCGCCACCAAGATGCGCCGCCGCCCGCGCTGCACGACCCTGTTGGGCACCCGCGACCGGGCGGGCGGGACCGGACGCCGACGTCCGGTCGGCGCCCGGTCCTGGAGCCCGAGGAGGCCGGCATGGCGCGATGCGAGACCTGCGGCAACGACTACGACAAGCTCATCACCGTGACCCGGGGCGACCGCACCGGTTACTTCGACAGCTTCGAGTGCGCCGCCCAGGCGATGGCGCCGATGTGCGCCTGGTGCCGGGTGCGGATCCTCGGGCACGGTGTGGAGGCCGAGGGCGACATCTACTGCTGCGCGAACTGCGCCCGGCGCAGCGGTGAGCGGGGGATCACCGACCGCGCCTGATCCCCTTCGCGGCCGTGCACCCCCGCTTCCCGCCGCCTACCGTGGACGGGGGCTGGGCCGCGTGCCCGCCGATCGCCGTCGACGAGGGGGAGTCGTGACCGCCGACAGCAAGCCGTTCGCCGTCGTCACCGGTGCCCCCCGAGGCATCGGGTTCGAGCGCGCCCGCCAGACCGGGCCGGGTTCGGGTGGCTCCGGCGAGGCGGCCCGGTCCGGGGGCGCCGGCGGGGCGGGCCCGTCCGGGGGCGCCGGCGGGGCGGGCCAGGGCGGGGCGCACCAGGGGTGACCGGTGCGTCCGCCGCTCGGTCGGCCCGGGCCCCGGCACGTCGCGGCGTCGAGAATCTCCCCATGGCACACGGGCACTGGAGGGACGTGGCTCACGCGGTGGGCCTGCTGGCCGCCGACGGCGCCGTCTCCTCGACGATCTTCGCGGAGATGTCGGCGCTGGCCAGCCGCACCGGGGCGATCAACCTTGGGCAGGGCTTCCCCGACGTCGACGGACCGGCCCATCTCAAGGACGCGGCGGTGGCCGCGATCGAGGCCGGGCACAACCAGTACCCGCCGGGGCCAGGCATCCCGGCGCTGCTCGATGCGGTCGCCGCGCACCAGCGGCGTCACTACGGCCTCGAGGCGGATCCCCGGACCGAGGTGCTGGTGACGGCCGGGGCCACCGAGGCGATCACCGCGACGGTCCTGGCGCTCGCCGGCCCGGGCGACGAGGTCGTCACCCTCGAGCCCTACTACGACTCCTACACCGCGGCCATCGCGCTGAGCGGCGCCACCCACCGGACGATCGCGTTGCGCCCGACGTCGGAGGGGTTCCGGCTCGACCCCGCCGACCTCGACGGCGCGGTGACCCCTCGCACCCGTCTCGTCCTCGTCAACTCGCCGCACAACCCCACCGGCACGGTGCTCACCCGGGACGAGCTCGGGGCCATCGCGCGCGCCGCGGTGCGCCACGACGCCCTGGTCGTCACCGACGAGGTCTACGAGCACCTCACCTACGAGGGCGTCGAGCACGTCCCGATGGCGACCCTGCCCGGCATGGCGGAGCGCACCATCACGATCTCGTCGGCCGGGAAGAGCCTCTCCTTCACCGGGTGGAAGGTGGGTTGGCTCCACGCCCGCGCCGACCTGGTCGCCGCCGTGCGCACGGTCAAGCAGTTCCTCACCTACGTGGCCTCCGGACCGTTCCAGCACGCCGTGGCCGTCGGGCTGGCCGACGAGGACGGGCGCACCGGCGAGTACGTCGCCGGCCTCGCGCGCTCGCTCCAGCGCCGCCGGGACGTGCTGTGCGAGGCCCTGGTCGCCGCCGGGTTCGCGCCGGTCGTGCCGCGCGGGACGTACTTCGTCGTGGCCGACGGCGCCGGGCTGGGGTACGCGGACGCCGTCGACCTGTGCCGCGACCTGCCCGACCGGGCCGGGGTGGTGGGCATCCCGGTGAGCGCGTTCTGCGCGCCGGGAGGCGCCGTCGCCGAGAAGCTGCGCTCCTGGGTGCGGTTCACCTACGTCAAGCAGGAGGCCACCCTCGCCGAGGCGGCGCGGGGCCTCGCCCGGCTGCGCCGCTGACACCCCGGCGCCAGGTCGTCGGGATGGTCGCCGTCGTCGGGATGGTCGTCGGGGGGAACCTGCGCCGGGCGGCAGGGCGGGGCGAAGCCTAGGCGGGCGCCGCCGCCTCCTCCCGGACCGAGCGACGCAGGGCCGCGTGCAGACCGGCGAGGGTCAGGGTGCCCGCGGGTGCGCCGTCGTCGCCGTCGACCGCGACGACGCCGTCCGGGCTGGTGGCCAGCGCCGCGAACGCCTCCTCCAGGCTGTCGCCCACCCGCAAGGCGCGGGCCGGGGCGGGTGCGCTGCCCGGGGTGAGGTCCGCGGGGGAGAGAGTCGTCAGCGAGAGGAGGCGAACGGCGCTCGAGGCACCGATGAACTTCTCGACGAAGGGGGACGCCGGGCGGGTGAGCACCCGGATCGGGCTGTCCACCTGCTCGAGGCGGCCGCCCTGGCTGAAGACCGCCACGCGATCGCCCAGGAGAACCGCCTCGTCGATGTCGTGCGTGACGAACAGGACGGTGGTGCCCAGCTCGTCGTGGATGCGGCTGAACTCCTCCTGCAGCGCCCGCCGTCCCTCGGGGTCGACGGCGCCGAACGGCTCGTCCATGAGCATGACCCGCGGGTTGGCGGCCAGCGCCCGGGCCACCCCGACCCGCTGGCGCTGCCCGCCGGAGAGCTCGTGCGGGTAGCGCGGCCCGTGGACCGTGGGGTCGAGGCCGACCAGGCGGAGCAGCTCGGCCACCCGGTCCTGGGTGCGGCGGCGGTCCCAGCCCAGCAGCCCGGGGACGGTGGCGACGTTCTGGGCGACGGTACGGTGCGGGAAGAGGCCGATGTCCTGGATGACGTAGCCGATGCCGCGGCGCAGCAGCACCGGGTCCTGGGTGGCGACGTCGCGGCCGTCGACGAGCACCCGGCCGGCGGTGGGCTCCACGAGCCGGTTGACCATGCGCAGGAGGGTGGACTTGCCCGAGCCCGACGGGCCCACGAGCGTGAGAAGCTCGTGCTCGCGGACGTCGAGATCGAGATCGCCGACCGCGACCGTCCCGTCGGGATAGGTCTTGGCGGTGCCCTCGAAGCGGATGAGGGGCTCGGCGCTGGACGGCATCCTCTGACGCTACCGGGACGCGGCGCACGGGGCGCACAGGTAGCGTCACCCCGGTGAGAACGATGTCGACCGCCGCCGTGGCGAACCCGTGGTTCTCCTGGAGCTACCTCCAGAACAACTGGGCGGACATCACCAAGTACACCAGTCAGCACGTGAGCCTCACGGTCGAGGCGATGGTGTTCGCCCTGGTCATCGCCCTGCCGCTGGCGCTGCTCGCCCGGCGCGTCCCGGCGTTGGGCACGGCCGCCGTCGGCGGGTCCGCGGTGCTCTACACGGTTCCCTCGCTGGCGCTGTTCGGCCTGCTGGTGCCGTTCACCGGGATCGGTCGCACGACGGTGCTCATCGGGCTGACGGCCTATGCCCTGCTCGTGCTGGTGCGCAACGCGATCGTCGGCCTGCAGGGCGTGCCGGCGGAGGTCAGCGACGCCGCGCGTGGCATGGGCTACTCCTCGACGCGCCGCCTGCTCACGGTGGAGCTGCCGCTGGCCCTGCCCGCCATCATCACGGGCGTGCGGCTGGCGACGGTGTCGACGGTGGCGCTCGTGACCGTCGGCGTGGTGGTCGGCTACGGCGGGCTGGGGCAGCTCATGTACCGCGGGTTCAACTCCGGCTACCGGGCGGAGATCATGACGGCGGCCGTGCTGTGCCTGCTCATCGCCCTGGCGGCGGACCTGCTGCTGCTCGCCGTGGGTCGGGCCATGACGCCCTGGGTGCGACGGAGGCAGGCATGAACGGCGTCATCGGGGACGCGCTGCGCTACCTCAACGACCCGCTGAGCTGGATGGGCCCCACGGGCATCCTGGCGCTGCTGCGCGACCACCTGTGGATGACCCTCGTCGCCGTGGTGCTCGCCGCCGTCGTCGCGCTGCCGCTGGGGCTGTGGCTGGGACACACCGGGCGCCGCGGGACGCTGGTGGTCGCCGTCGCGAACCTGACCCGGGCAATCCCGACGCTGGCGCTGCTGTTCGTCTTCACCGCCGGGCTCGGGCTCGGGCAGCTCCCGACCATCCTCGCGGTGGCCATCTTCGCGGTGCCGCCCATCTTGTCGAACTCCTACACCGGCATCCAGGACGTCTCGCCGGCCGCGCGTGAGGCCGGGGCCGGGATGGGCATGTCCCCCACGCGGCTGCTGACCGCCGTCGAGCTCCCGCTCGCCATGCCGCTCATCGCCGCCGGCCTGCGCACCGCCGTGGTGCAGGTCGTCGCGACGGTGACGCTCGCCTCGCTCGTCGGCGGCGGGGGCCTCGGACTCATCATCTCCAACGGCATCGCCACCCAGCGGTACGGCCAGGCGCTGGCCGGCGCGCTCCTCGTGGTCGTGGTCTGCCTGGGGCTGGAGGGACTGCTGGCGGTGGCGCAGCGGGTGCTGACCCCGGCGCCGCTGCGGGCCGCGTCCGGCGAGGGGCTCCGCCGGACGCGGCGCGACGCCGTGGACGCCTGAGGTCGGCGTCCTTAGAAGGGCGGCGGGTCGTCTGGCGGGTCGAGCGGGGTGACGGTGCCGTCCGGGGCCAGGTCGTACCGGTGGCCCGTCGGGGTGGTCCACACGAAGGTGCCGGGGGTGGGCTGGTCGAGCTTGAAGGCGCCGGAGGACTTGAGCGGGTGCTCGCGGCCGCAGAGCAGCTCGGTGTTCCAGTCGGCGGTGGCGCCGCCCTGGGACCACGGCACCGTGTGGTCGATCTGGCAGCTGCCGGGCGGGACCTGGCAGGTGGTGAAGACGCAGCCGCGGTCGCGTGCGGCGAGGTGGCGGACGAGGTCCGCGGGCGGGCGGTACGTGGTGCGCCCGACGTCGAGCACGGCGCCGGAGAGCGGGTCGGTGACGATGCGGCGCCAGGTGCCACCGGCCGCCAGGGCGCGGGCGACCGACGGGGTGATCGGGCCGTAGCCGTCGAGCTCGGCGACCTCGGCGGTGGGCAGGTCGCACGCGGGCACCAGGTCGGTGGGCCGCCCGTGGGGTGGCAGCTCGCCCGGCGGAGTGTTGTCGGGCGGCAGCTCGCCCGGCGCAGTGCCGTGGGCTGGCAGCTCGCCCGGCGCAGCGTTGTCGGGCGGATTGCCTGGTGGGGCATCGCTGGGCGGAGCACTTCCTGGTGGAGCACCAGCGGGCGGGTCGCCTCCTGGTGGGCCACTGCCCGGCGGCGGCGAACCGGGCAGGGCCGTCGTCGCGACGGCAGAGCCCTCGCTCACCGAGGCACGGGCACCGACGCGCTCGAGGCTCCCGCCGCAGTCGTCGTCCTCCGGTGGCAGGGCCACCGACAGGGGCACGGTGAGCCGTACCCGGACGTGGGCGGGCGACAACCGCATCGCCGGGCCAGGCCAGCCGGGGAAGGGGTCCGCGCCGCGGGCGGGCGCCGCGGGGCCGTCGGCCGACACGGTCGCCGCTCCGGAGGCACCCGCGGGGGACGAGGCAGGGCCGCCCGCCTCGTTCGGTGGGGTCCCCGCCCACCCGGTGACCAGGGCGTGCTGGGCGAGCGTGACCAGGGTGTCGAAGCGCAGCTGGTCGGTGCTGCGCGAATCCCCGGCACCCTTCGCGGCCCGCGCGCCGGCCTCGGCGGCCAGGTCCAGCGCGATGAGCTCCTGCGCCGGGCCGACCAGGCGCATGGCGGCCTGCCCGTCGGGCAGCGGGGTCAGCCGCTGCACGTGCCGCCGCGCGGAAGCTCGATGCTGACGCTGGTCGGCGTCGTGGTGGTCGACGGCGATGAGGGCCTTGTTGAGGTCCCGGACCACCTGAGGGTGGGAGCGCAAGGGGGCGCGGGGAAGCACCTCTTCCTGCACGGCCCATGCAACGGGAGCCGGCTGGTGGTCGAGCGTGGTGATGATCGTCGCGGCCTTGCGCCAGTCGAGCAGGCCCGCCTCGAGCGCCTCCGCCGTCGGGGCCATGACGCCGTCGAAGGCGCCGCCGACGGAGATGAGGCGGCGGCTCTCGGCGCGGGTGAGGCCCATCCGCATCGACAGCTCCTCGGCGGCGACGTTGACGTCCCTCCGGCTGGGGTCTGGGTCGTGCAGGAACGGGAACATGACGTCCCGGGAGGCCAGCTGGGCGGCCGCCTCGGCGGTACGGGCGGCGGACCACGCCTCCATCCGGTGGTAGCCGGCGATCACCTCGACGGCGACGTAGTCGTCCACCGTCGTGGGGTCGATGCTCTCCAGCACGGCCGCCAGGCGCGGGCCCGGAGGCATCTCGCGCAGGGCGGCGACCGCCTTCCGGTCCGCCCCGGGCGGCCCGTCGACATGGAACAGCGGCGCGATGTCACGCGCCAGCGGCTTGAGGTGCGACTGGTCGAGGACCTCGCTGCTGCGAGAGAGGTCGGGGTGCTTCTCGCAGACCCCGAGGGAGCAGTGCAGGCAGACCTCGTTGTCTGCCGCGCCGTCCTCGTCGGGCTGGCGATCCTCCGTTGGCTCGTCCATGCGTCCAACATACGTTCGACCACCGACATCCGCTGGAGGCCTGTGGACAGCGCTCCGGCCGGTCCGGATCGGTGGGTGCGGGGCCGGCGTGCCCCTCGGACGGTCCTTCTGCCCGGTGCGGAGCGGGCGTGGTGGAGTCGGCCGAATTGGCTCTTTCGCCCCAATCGGGTTGCGGATGGGGTCCTCGTCACGGTCGAATGACCCCCGTCGTCGTCGCCGGGTGCGGCGTGCCCACAACGGAGGTCCCCATGCGCAGGACACGCATCATCGCCGCCCTGGCCGCCCTCGCGGCCCTCACGCTCGCCGGGTGCGGCGCGCCGGGTTCGTCCGGTGGTGGTGGCAGCGCCGCGCCGTCGGGCTCGGCGTCCGGCTCCTCCACGCTCGCCGCCTGCAAGCCGGTGGCCGGTGACCAGCTCGTGGTGCTCGAGGACGACAAGCACCTGCAGACGGTGGACAACATCATCCCGGCCGTCAACGCCAAGGAAGCCCAGCCGGCGATGATCGCGGCCCTCGACGCCGTCTCCGCCACGCTCGACACCCCCGCGCTCATCGCCCTGAACAAGCAGGTCGACGTCGAGCGCACCACGTCGAGCCAGGCCGCGCAGCAGTACTACAAGGACGCCGGCATCACGGTCAGCGAGAAGGGGTCGGGCAAGGTCGTCGTCGGCGCCGGCAACTTCTCCGAGTCCGCCACCCTCGCCGAGCTGTACGCCCTGGCCCTGCGCGATGCGGGCTACGACGCCGAGGTCCGCACGATCGGCAACCGCGAGACGTACGAGCCCGCGCTGGAGTCCGGCGAGCTCACCGTGGTGCCCGAGTACGCCGGCACCCTGACAGAGTTCCTCAACAAGAAGATCAACGGCCCCGACGCCACCACCAACAACCCCCAGGCCAGTGCGGACCTGGACAGCACGGTCAAGAACCTCCAGACGCTCGGCGAGAAGGTCGGGCTGACCTTCGGCGCGGCGTCGAAGGCGGCGGACGAGAACGCCTTCGCGGTCACCACGGCCTTCGCCAAGGAGCACGACGTCAAGACGCTGTCCGACCTTGCCGGTGCGTGCGGCGGACTCGTCCTGGGCGGGCCGGCCGAGTGCCCGGACCGGCCGTTCTGCGAGCCCGGCCTCAAGCAGACCTACGGCTTGGACGTCACCCAGTTCGTCTCGCTCGATGCCGGCGGGCCCCTGACGAAGCAGGCGCTGAAGTCGGGTCAGATCACCTTCGGGCTGGTCTTCTCCTCCGACGCGGCGCTCGCCCAGGGCTGACCCCGCGCGGGCAGAGGGACGGCGCGTCGCGCGGGCAGAGGCGCGGCGTGCCGTGCCGGTAGCAAGGCCGGCACGGCACGCCGCCCCTTCACCGCTCAGATGCTGTGCCGCATCTGACGGATGCCCACCCAGAGCCCGACGACGGCGGTGAGCACCGCGGCCAGCGCGCCGTGCCACACGGCCGGGTCGCCGAACGCGCCGTTGAACAGCGCCCGTTCCGCCTCGACCATGTACTTCAGCGGGTTGAAGGCGGAGAGGACCTGCATCCACCGCGGCCCGTTCTCCAGCGGCAGCAGCATCCCCGAGAGCAGCATCAGCGGGAACAGCAGGCCCTGCTGCACGGTCCAGAACATCCAGTCCCGCTCCCGGGAGGCGATGCCCAGCGCGTAGCTCAGCGCCCCGAGGCCGAGCCCGAACACCGCGAGCACGACGAGCCCGGCGACCATCCCGGGCAGCGAGGGACGGAACCCCCAGAGCGCCGCGATCGCCGTGATGACCACCGCCTGCAGCACCAGCGGGACCATCTCCTTGCACGCCCGGCCCACCAGCAGCGCCGAGCGGGCGACCGGGGCGACGAGCATCCGCTCGTGCGCGCCGCTCTGGATCTCGTAGAGCAGGTTCGACCCCGTCATGGCGGTGCCGAACAGTGCGATCATCACGATGATCCCGGGGATGAACCACTGGAACGCCTGCCCGATGGGCGCGCCGGTCATGCCGCCGAGCAGCGGGGCGTAGAGCGCGACGAACATCAGCGGCTGCATGAGCGAGAAGACGATGTTGAGCGGGTCGCGCAGCAGCGGGTGGATCTCGCGGACGAACACGCTGCGCGAGTCGCGCAGCACGCCCGACGGACGGGGGCCGGCCTGGTCCGGGCCGGACGGGCGGGGGTCGGAATGAGTCGCGGTGGTCATCGGATCGCTCCTGCGGTCTCGGGGGTGGGGACGTCGCTGTCCTGGCCCTCCTCGCGCAGGCTGCGCCCGGTCAGGCCGAGGAAGACGTCGTCGAGGGTCGGGCGGGCGAGCTCGGCGGCGAGGACCCGGTGCCCGGCCGCGTGCAGCGCGGTGATCAGCCCGGGGAGCACCCGGTCCCCGGAGTCCAGGCGGACGACGACGCGGGTGCCCTCCGTGGTCGGGTTCGCCTCGATCTCGGGCTCGCCCACGCCGGCGCGGGCGGCGGCGCGGCGGACGACGGCGTCGGCCCCGTCCCACGGCCCGGCGAGCGTCAGGGTGATCCGGTCGCCGGCGAGGTCCGCCTTGAGCCGCGGGGCGGTGTCGTCGGCGATGATCCGGCCCTGGTCGACCACCATGACCCGCTCGGCGAACTGGTCGGCCTCGTCGAGGTAGTGGGTGGTCAGCAGCAGGGTCATGCCGTAGCGGCGGCGCAGGTCGAGGATGTGCTCCCACAGGTGGGCGCGCGACTGGGGGTCCAGGCCGGTGGACGGCTCGTCGAGGAAGAGCAGCCGCGGGGCGGGGACGAGCCCGAGCGCGATGTCGACCCGGCGCTTCTGGCCGCCGGAGAGTTGCATGGTCTTGCGGTCCGCGACCTCGCCGAGGTCGAGGGCCTCGATCAGCTCGTCCACCCGCCGCCGGGTCTTGGCCCGGCCGAGCCCGTACAGGGCGCCCTGGCTCGTCAGCTCGTCGCGCACGCGCTGGTACAGGCCCGCGCCGTTCTTCTGGCCGATGTAGCCCAGCCGCGCCCGCACCTGCGCCGGCTGGGTCACGACGTCGAAGCCGCACACCGTCGCCGTGCCGCCGGAGGGCTCGAGCAGGGTGGTGAGCAGGCGCAGGGAGGTGGACTTCCCCGCGCCGTTGGGGCCGAGAAAGGCGGTGAGCGAGCCCTCCGCGATGTCCATGGTGAGGTCGCGCACCGCCTCGACGCGGGCGCCGCCCGGGCCGCGGAAGTGCTTGCGGAGGTGCCGGGCGCTGATGATCGGGGGAGTGGCCATGGCGCCACGCTAGGAACCTATGCGGTCAGATCCTGTCCGCGACGGGGCGTAGTTTGGCGGGCATGTCCGATCCCACCGCGCGGGCGCTGCGGCTCCTCTCGCTGCTCCAGACCCATCGCTTCTGGTCCGGTCCCGAGCTGGCCGCCCGGCTGGAGGTCAGCGACCGGACGCTGCGCCGGGACGTGGACCGGCTGCGCGAGCTCGGCTACCGGGTGGCCGCCCGGCCCGGCGGCGCGGGCGGCTACCAGCTCGAGAGCGGCGGGGCGGTGCCCCCGCTGCTCCTCGACGACGACGAGGCCGTGGCCATCGCCGTCGGCCTGCGCACCGCGGCGATCCAGGGCGTGGGCGCGGGCGAGCAGACCTCGCTCAGCGCGCTGGCCAAGCTCGAGCAGGTGCTCCCGCGCCACCTGCGCCGCCGCGTCTCGGCCCTCCAGGAGCACACCATCCCCGCAGTCCGGCCCGGCGCGCGGGTGGCCGCGGACCTGCTCGCCCAGCTCGCCCTGACCTGCCGCGACCACGAGCGGCTGCGGTTCCGCTACACCGACCGCGCCGGCGCGGAGACCGCCCGGCACGTCGAGCCGCACGCGCTCGTGCCGTACGGGCGGCGCTGGTACGTCGTCGCCTGGGACGTGGACCGGGCGGACTGGCGCACCTTCCGCATCGACCGGATGAGCGCGCTGCTGCCCACCGGCGTCCGCGTCGCGCCGCGCGACCTGCCCGCCGAGGACGCCGCCGAGTTCGTCCGGGCCGCCCACGGCGCGCTCGCCCGCCGGCACACCGCCGTCGTCCACCTCAGGGCGCCGCTGCACCAGGTGCGCGCGTACTTCGGGGTGTGGGCGCAGGCGGCGACGGAGGGCCCGGACGGCACCGTGGACTGGGAGATCGCCGGCGGGTCGGTGCCCGAGGTGGTCGCCGCGCTGCTGTGGATCCCGGCGGAGTACGAGTGGACGATCTCCTGTTCCCCGGAGGTCGCGGGCGCGCTCGCGGCGTTCGGGCAGCGGCTGGGGCAGGCGCTGGCCGATCAGTCCTCGCCGGTCGCGCGCAGCCGCACGAAGGAGTAGGTGCCGTAGGCCCGGGTGCGCACCTGATGCGGGTCCGGCCCGGCCCGCTCGACGACGACGAGGTCGCCGCGCACCGGCACCACCATCCGGCCCGCCTCGGTGAGCTGCTCGACGAGGCCGCGCGGCACCCGCCGGGCCTCGGCGGAGACGAGGATGCGGTCGTAGGGGCCGTCCTCGGGGCGGCCCAGCCGGCCCGGCACCGCCGGCTCGATGCGCGCCGGCAGGCCCGCGGCCAGGAGGTTCGCCCGGCCCAGCGTGACGAGCGCGGGCTCGATCTCCACACCGACCACCGTGCCGCCGGGCGCCACCAGGCGGGCGAGCAGCGCCGTCGTCCAGCCGGAGCCGGAGCCGACGTCGAGCACCCGCTGGCCGGGGCACGCGTCGAGGAGGCGGAGCATGACCGCGACGGTGCTCGGCTGGGTGCAGGTGGCGCCGTGGCCGATGCGCAGGGCCTGGTCGGCATGGGCGAAGCGTTGCTGGGAGGACGGGAGGAAGTCGCGGCGGTCGACGGCGTGCATCGCCGCGGCGACGCGCGCGGCGGCGGGGTCCTCGGGTGCGCCGTCGGCCATGCGGCCATGGTGGTGCCGGACCAGGTCCACGGCGCGCCGGGCACGGCCCGCGCGGGTGCGCCCGGACGCCCCGGGGCCGCCGCCGGGCCCCGGGCCGGCCTCGCGACGGATGACAGGATGGCGGCATGCGACTGATCCTCGTCCGGCACGGCCAGACCACCTCCAACCTCGGCGGGCTCCTCGACACCGGCGCACCGGGCGCTGACCTGACCGACCTCGGGCGCCGCCAGGCCGCCGCCCTGCCGGCGGCGCTCGGCGGCGAGCGGATCGAGGCGCTGTGGGCCTCCACGCTCGTGCGGACCCAGCAGACGGCCGCCCCGCTCGCCGAGGCGCGCGACCTCGAGGTCGTCGTGCGCGACGGCATCCGCGAGGTGACGGCCGGTCACCTGGAGATGCTCGGGGACGACGCCTCGGTCCGCGCCTACCTGGAGGCCGTCTTCGCCTGGCCCGCCGGCGACACCGACGTGCGCGTGCCGGGCGGGGAGAGCGGCGAGGAGTTCCTCGGCCGCTACGACGAGGTCGTCGCCGAGGTCGCCGCCTCGGGCGTGGGCACGGCGGTCCTCGTCAGCCACGGCGCGGCGATCCGCGCGTGGACCTCGGCCCGCACCGACAACCTCCCGGTGGAGTTCGTCGCCGCCAACCCGGTGAGCAACACCGGCGCGATCGTGCTCGAGGGATCCCCGGCGGAGGGCTGGACGGCCCTCACCTGGGAGGGGCAGGCGCTCGGCGGGCCCGCGCTGGACACCTCCGCCACCGACGGCCCCGCCGGCGAGCCGGTCGACGCGTACTGAGCAGGTAGTTTCGGGGCATGCGCCGCTCCTCCCGCCACCAGCCCACAACCGTCCGCTGGGGGATCCTCGGCGTCGGTGACGTCACCGAGCGCAAGAGCGGGCCCGGGCTCCGGCGCGCCGACCGGTCCGAGCTCGTCGCCGTCATGCGCCGCGACGGCGCCAAGGCGGCGGACTACGCGCGGCGCCACGGGGTGCCGCGCTGGTACGACGACGCCGACGCGCTCATCGCCGACCCCGAGGTCGACGCCGTCTACATCGCCACCCCGCCGGACAGCCACCGCGACCTCACCCTGAAGGTGGCCGCCGCCGGCAAGCCGGTCTACGTCGAGAAGCCCATGGCCCGCACCGCCGCCGAGGGCGAGGAGATGATCGCCGCCTGCGAGCGGGCCGGGGTGCCGCTGTTCGTGGCGTACTACCGCCGCGCCATGCCCCGGTTCGTCACGGTCAAGGGGCTCCTGGACGACGGCGCCATCGGCACCCCGCGCGCCGTCAGCGTGCGCACCCAGGGCGTGCCCGGCATGTGGGAGCCCGGGCACCTGCCCTGGCGGGTGCAGCCGGAGATCTCCGGCGGCGGGCTCTTCGTCGACCTCGGCTCGCACACCCTGGACCTGCTCGACCACCTCCTCGGCCCCATCGGCGCCGTCAGCGGCGTGGCCGCCAACCACGCGGGCCGCTACCCCGCCGAGGACACCGTCACGGCCACCTTCGTCTTCACCTCCGGGGTGCAGGGGGTGGGCCTGTGGGCCTTCGACGCGACCGAGCAGCGCGACGAGGTCGAGATCGTCGGCAGCGCCGGGTCGCTGACCTTCTCCTCCTTCGGCACCGAGCCGCTCGTGCTGCGCACCGCCGACGGCGAGCGCCGCATCGAGGCGCCCTACCCGGAGGTGGTCCAGCAGCCCCTCATCCAGACGGTCGTCGACGAGCTGACCGGGCGGGGCAACTGCCCGAGCACCGGGGCGAGCGCGCTGCGCACCGCCCGGTTCGTCGACACCGTGCTCGCGGTCTACCGCGCGGAGCACGGCATCACGTTCTGACCGCGGCCCCGCGGCGACGCGCCCCCGCGGCCCCGCAGCCCTGCGGCGACGCGGCGCGCACGGCGATGGCCGTGCGTACCCGGCGGCTACGACGGCGCCGCCTCGGGCGGGCCGTCCCACACGACCTCCTCCGGACCGGCGAGGCGCGCACCCGCGGCGACGACGTGAGCCCGGCGCGCGCCGTCGGGCATGAGGTGCCAGACCTCCACCCCGTGAGCGAGGACCGCGACGTCGCAGATGAGCCGGCGGTGGCAGCGCCACCACACGGTCTCCGAGCACATGATGGCCACGCGCCGCTGCGCCGCCTCGGCCAGGAGGTCGGCGAGCGCCGCGCGGAAGTCGGCGGTGCGCGTCCAGGCCGCGTAGGCACGGAACGCGTCGACGTCCCACCAGGTGTCGGGGGCGGGGTCCGCCCGGCGCAGGTGCCGCCGGCCGCCGAGGCGGTCCTCCCACCGGTAGCCGATCCCGGCCGCCGGCAGCCACGCCTCCAGCGCCTCGCGGCGCACGTCCGGGTTCGCCCGCGAGCCCGGGAAGCGGCGCACGTCGACCACCTCGGCCACCGACGCGCCGCGCAGCAGCGCGACCAGGGCGGGCCGGTCCAGCCGGCCGTGCCCCACGGTGAGGAGCAAGCGGGCACCTCCTCGGTGTGGCGGGCGGGGCAACGTCAGCCCCTTGTCGGCACGGTCTCACCCCGAGGTGGTCGGCGCCGCGCCGGTCGTGGCGCCGACGCCTCGCACGTCCCCGGGTCCGCCATGATGGCGGCCGTGCCTGCCCGCGCCCTGCCGTCGTCCTGCGCCACCGTCCCCGCGTGCGGGGCGTGACATGGCCGTCCTCCTCTCGGCCTTCCTCTACTGCCTGCTCGCCGCCGTCGCCGTCGTCCTGCCCGCCGAGGCGTACCTCGTCGGTGCCGCGCTGCTCTCCGACGTCCCCGCGCTCGCGCTGGCGTTCGCCGGTGCCGCGGGCCAGGTGGCGGGGAAGATGGCGTACTACCTCATGGGCCGGGGCCTGCTCGACGTCACGCGGCTGCGCCGCGGCGGGCGCACGGAGGGCCGCTGGGCCGCGCGGATGACGGCGGTGGAGCAGTGGTGCCGCCGGCACACCTGGGGGACCAGCGCCGTCACCGCCGTGAGCGCCTTCGCCGGGGTGCCGCCGTACGCGGTGGTCTCGGTGCTGGCCGGGACGGTGGGCATGCGGTGGTGGCTCTTCGTGGTCGTGTCGCTGGTGGGGCGCTTCCTGCGCTTCTGGCTCCTGGTGCTGTCCCCCGAGCTGCTCCCGCCCGGGTGGCTGGGGAGCTGACGGGCGAGGGCGCGCACCCGTCCGGCGCCGGGCCGGCACCGCGGCCGCCCGCGAACCGGCCGGGCAGCGCAGCGACAGCTGTGGTCACGCAGTGAACGAGATGACCGACGTGCCCGTGATGACCTCCGGCGGGGCGACGCTCAGCTGAGGCACGTTCGTGCGGATGAAGTCGGCGGCCGCCCTCACCGACTCCTCGGTGCCGGACGCGTCCTGGTAGACGCTGACGCTGAACCCGCCGTCGGCGGTCTTCACCAGGTGGTAGGCGACAAAGCCCGGGACCCCCCGGATCAGCTGCTCGACCTCGCCCGATCGGCGTGCCAGCTCGTCGATGAGCTCGGAGGCGCCCTTGTAGTGCCTGATCACGACATCCATGGAAATCTCCTGGTGTGTGTCGCCGTGGCCTGCGGGATCGGCGTTCGGGGCAGCCCCGGCGCGCGTGACGCCGCGGTGCGAACGCGCCCCTCCACCATACGACCCGCTCGCGGGGCACCGCACCCACGCGGAACCGGTGACTGACTGCTGACGGCGCGTCACCGGGTGTGACCCATCTCGCCCGCCTGGACGAGCGGCAACTGCTGGCAAGGCGTGGATCGCGCCGTCGACGGCTCGGTACCGTCCCTTCAGCCCAGTCCTGAGGAGCGTTCCAGCATGACCCAGATTCCTGTCCCCGAGCTCTCCCCGCTGCCCAAGCGCTCGCGCGGGCCGCGCCACGTCGTCGTCATGGGCGTCTCCGGCGGCGGCAAGACCACGCTGGCGATGATGCTCGCCGGCAAGCTCGGCTACGTCTTCGCCGAGGGCGACGAGTTCCACAGCCAGGCGAACCGGGACAAGATGCACTCGGGCACCCCGCTCGACGACGACGACCGCGCGCCCTGGCTGCAGTCCATCCAGGACTGGATGACCGCCGAGGCCCGCGCCGGCCGGTCGACCGTGGTGACCTGCTCGGCGCTGAAGCGGCGCTACCGCGACGTGCTGCGCGGCGCGGAGGGGAGCACGATCTTCGTGCACATGGCCCCGCCCGTCGACCTCACCGCCGAGCGGCTCGCCACCCGCAAGGGCCACTACATGCCCGCGAGCCTGCTGAACTCCCAGGTGGCGACGCTCGAGGAGCTGGAGGACGACGAGGCCGGCTTCAAGGTCACCTCCGGCGGCACCCCGCCCGAGATCCTCGCCGAGGTGCTGGGCCAGCTCAAGGACCACTGAGCCGGGCCGCGCCGCTCGACCACGACGACGGCCGCGAGCTCGTCACCCTGACGAGCTCGCGGCCGTCGATGCATCGGGGGCGCGCGCCGCAGCGGCCGGGCTCAGCCCTTCCGCGGCCAGTTCCGGATGGCGATCGCGATGACCCCGCCGGCCACGCCCAGCGCCAGGACGACGGCGACCCATCCCGGGAACCCGCCCTGGTCCTTGCCCTGCTCGGGCTGCGTCGTGGGCTGCGGTGTGGTGACCACGTCGCCCCCGGCCGGGCTTGGCGTCGCCGCGGCGGTCGGCTCGGGGGTCGGCGTCGCCGCGCCGGTGCCGGCCACGCTGAAGCCGTACTCGCCGTCGATCCGGTGCCCGTCCGAGGAGACCACCGACCACGTGACCCGGTAGCTCCCGTCCCCGAGCGGCGTGGGCAGCGCGAAGGTGGCCGCGGGCCCGGCGACGACGCCGGCGACCTCCGCCACCTTCTGCCCGGCGGCGTCGGCCACGACGACGGCCTGGGTGCTGTCGAGCAGGTCGTTGTTGAACGTCAGGACGATCTCGGTGGGCCGCTCGCCGAGCGTCTGGTCGGCCGCGGGCGAGGTGCTCAGCAGGACGTCGTGCGCCTGGGCCGGGGCGGCGACGAGGGTGAGGAGACCGACCAGCAGGCCGGCGAGCACGGCGGGCACGCGGGGACGACGGAACGACATGGAGCCACCGTAAGCCACCGGACGAGGCGCCCTCGCACGCCGTCTCAGACCAGCGCCGCGCCCGCCGCGGCGCCCAGCGCCGCCGCGGCCACGGTAAGCACCAGCGTGCCCCCCACGGTCGCCAGCGCCCGGGCCAGGCGTCCGTCGCGCAGGAGGTTGACGCCGTCGACCATGGCGGTCGAGAAGGTGGTGTACCCGCCGCAGAACCCGGTCCCGAGGACGAGCAGGGCGCCGCCGGGGGCGGTGAGCAGACCGGTGAGCAGGCCCAGCAGGAACGAGCCGGTGACGTTGACCACCGTGATGCCGTCGGGGTCGGCCAGCGAGGTGTGGGCCCGCACGACGCCGTCGACGACGAACCGGCAGACGGCGCCGAGGCCGCCGGCGAGCGCGAGCAGCAGCACCGTCACGACGGCCTCCGGCGGAGCAGGACCTCGGCGAGCTTGACGCCGAGCGCCGCCGCCCCCAGGCCCGTGAGGACCATGGCGGCCGCGTAGCCGAGGCCGGCCAGGGCGCCGCCGTGGAGCAGCACGCCGACCTGGCGTGCGAACGTGCTGTAGGTCGTGAAGCCGCCGAGGAAGCCCGTGCCCAGCAGCAGGCGCAGCCGGTCTCCGCGCCGGCTGGGCCGGCGGGCGGCGTAGACCTCGAGCAGCAGCCCGAGCAGGAAGGCGCCGACGATGTTGACGGCGAACGTCGACCACGGCACCTCGGCGGGCCCGGCGAGCCTGTCCGTCCCGAAGCGCGCCAGCGTCCCGGCGGCGCCGCCCACGCCGACGGCCGCCCACGCCCCCGCCCGCAGGTAGGTCGGTCGGTGCACAGGCACCGGCCCGTCGGGGACGCTCACGTCGGGTAACGCTATCCGGTCGCGGCGGTCACCCCTGGCGTCGGCGGCTCAGTGCACCCGCTCGGCCACCTGGTAGCCCTCCGCGTCGAACACGAGCCGGTAGTCGGTGCCCGGGTGGCGCTCCTCGGCGAACGCCGCGGCGTCGGTGATGTTCCGGTCCGACCAGGTCCGCCGCCAGGTGTCGAGCTCGACGAAGTCCGGCGACGGGTTGCCGGAGTTGCCCACCCAGTACACCTGCGCCCGGGGCACGAGGTAGGCCATGAGGTAGATGTCCGTCTCCACGGTGGCGCCGGGGGCGACGGCCGCCAGCGCGCCCATGGCGGCGTCGTGCCGGGCCGGCAGCCGCCAGGTGTCGGGGTCGGCGAGCCGCGCGAGCGGCAGCGACGGCAGCATGACCAGCGTGGTGGCGAGGGAGACGCCGACGGCGAGGGTCGCCGTCGTCGACCGTGCGGGCCGCCGCGGGCCGGGGGCGCGGGCGGTCACGGCGTCGACCAGGGCGATGGCGGCCACCGGCATGAGGATCGCCGAGTAGTGCCACTGCCAGCCCCAGTAGTACTCGACGTTGCCGAGGAACCGCCACGCCAGCGTGGGCACCGCCAGCCAGGCCAGCGGTGAGCGCAGCCCGACGACGCCCGCGACGCCGACGAGCAGCAGGAGCGTGAGGTACTTCTCCGCCGGGACGACGGCGCCGAGGAGCAGATCGAGGAGGCCGCCCGACTCCGCGGAGCCCAGCCGACCGGTGTAGTCCCAGCGCCCGTGGGGGTTCAGCGCCGGCAGGACGACGCCGATCGCGAGCACCACCCACGCGACCCCCCACGCCGCCAGCCCCAGGCCGACCCGGCGCGGCGAGCCGGGCCCGGTCGCTCGCGCGTCGGGCCCGTCGGGCCCCACGGGCGCGTCGGGCCCCACGGGCGCGTCGGGCGCCACGGGGGCCACCCGGCCCCGCCACGCCATGACCAGGCCGAGGACCGCCACGGTCAGGCCCAGGTCCTCCTTGACGAAGACCAGCGGCGCCGCCCAGGCCGCGCACGCCCACCAGCGCCGCCGCACGAACGCGGCGAGCGACCACGCGAGCAGCGGCACGGCGAGGGCGATCTCGTGGAACTGCGCCGCCACCGCGCCCTGCAGGCCCCAGCTCAGGCCGTAGGCGACCCCGAGCACGGTGCCCCGGCGCCAGCCCAGCCGCTCGCGCGCCACGGCGGCGACCGGCACGACCGACAGCCCCAGCAGCAGCGCCTGGAGGATCAGCAGCGTCAGCCCCGACGGGAAGATCCGGTAGATCGGGCCGAGGACGACGAGCAGGGGGTGGAAGTGGTCGCCGAGGAGGTTGAACCCCGCGCCCTTGATCGTCACGATCGGTGCCCGGCCGTGGGCGTAGGCCTGGGCGAGCTGGGTGAAGATGCCCAGGTCCCAGGACGGGGACTCGAGCAGCCGCCACTGCAGCACCGCGAAGAGCGTGTAGAGCCCGGCGACGGTGCCGGCCAGTGCCCACGGCACCCACCGGTCGGCGCGGGTGCGGACGGCGCCGGGCCCGGGCGGGGCCTGGGTCGCCTCCAGCCGAGCCATGGAAGTCCTCTCGCCGATCGCGGCCGCCGGTCCGAGGGTACCTGCGCCCGCGGCGCGCCCGCGTCGAGCGGCGGGTGCCCGGGTCAGCGGTGCCGCAGGCCCACCATCGACAGCAGGAGGGGCAGGAGGGTGAGGCTGATGAGGAACGCCCACCCGCCGGTGAGGCGCCGCCGCGGCGGCGGCATGCTCCGGGCCCAGGCGGGGGCGGGCTCGAGGAGGAGGAACGCGATCCAGAGGGGCGTGGCGCCGGCGAGCCAGAACCAGGCCCACTTCGTCGCCAGGTGCGGTTGTGGCCCGGCGATCAGCAGGCACAGGGCCGCGAAGGCGGCGAGCCCGGTCAGCCAGGCGAGCGGGCCGCCGTCGAGGCGCACGGGCGCGTCCTGGACGGTGACGGCCACGTGGCTCGGGGACCGGTCGGCCGCGGCGAGGATCCGCTCGGCGTCGGCGGAGCCGGCCGCGGCGTCGGCGCCGACATCGCCCTGGCCGGCGGGGGAGGGGAAGGTCGCGGACGCGCGGTGCCCGCCGGCGGTGGTCCACACGACGGAGAAGGGGCCGCCGTCGTCCGGGCCGGCGGGGCGCTCCAGGGTCAGCGCGGTGACCGACCCGGCCGCCAGGTCCGCGAGGAGGTTCTCGAGCGGGCGCTCCACGGGCTGGCGCAGCGTGCTGGCCCAGCCCAGGAGCAGGAGCGCGGCGAGCACGCAGCGCAGGGCGAGCAGGGCGGGCGAGGCCGGCGGAGACGGCGTGAGCGCCGCGGGCGACGCGCTGGCGACAGTCATGCCGGGGGCTCCCTCGGTCCGTCCCCGCCCTCCGTCGGGCGTGCTGGGCTCAACCTAGCGGTCCGGCCCGCCGCCGAGGTGCCGGCCGGCGTCAGAGGATGCCGCGGCGCTGCACCAGCCGCAGCGCCGCCCAGCCCAGCGGCACGCACAGCCAGAAGGTCAGCAGCCGGAAGACGATCGAGACCGAGACCGCCGTCGCGCCCGGGATGCCGGCCAGGGCCAGCCCACCGGTGAGGGCGGCCTCGACCGGACCGATGCCGCCGGGGGACGGGATGACCGAGCCCAGGGAGTTCGACGCCAGGTAGGTGATGGCCAGCGACGTCAGCGGCAGCTGGTAGCCGAACGCCGCCAGCGAGGCGCCGAACGCGGCGACGTACCCGGCGGTGAGGATGAGGTTGCCCGCGATCCCGACGAGGAGGCGGCGCGGGTTCGACGCCACCCACACCAGCCGGGGCCACGCCTGGCGCACCGTCGGGGCGACCTTCTCCCACACCCACTCGCGCAGCCGCGGGATGAGGAACAGCACGCCCACGACCACCAGGACGCCGACGACGACGGCCACCACCGAGCTCGACGGCATCCCCAGGGTCCCGGCGGAGCCGGTCGCCAGGGCGACGGCGACGAGCAGGAGCACGGTGGTGACGAACCGGGACAGCTGCACCAGCCCCACCGTGGCCGCGGCCATCGCGGTGGCCACCTTCTGCTTGGTCAGGAAGCGCAGGTCGACCGCGGCCGGCCCGATCCCGGCCGGCGCCACCAGCGCGATGACCGAGGCGGCGATCTGCACCAGCGTGGTGCGCCACAGCCCGAGCTTCTCGGGGGTGAAGGCCACCAGGGACATCGCCGAGCCGACGTACGTCGTCATGCCGAGCAGGAACGCGGCCACCATCCACCCGACCGACGCCCCGCGGACCGACTCGGCGACCTGCTGGAAGTTCAGCGACCCGAACAGCACCCACAGGGCCACGACGCCGACGGTGACCGTGATGACGGTGCGCGGCGAGAACCGGGCGAGCTGGACCGGCGGGACGTCCGCCGTCGGGATGAGGTCGACGAGCTCGGAGCGCAGGCTCGCGAGCAGGCCGCGGTGGTCCTTCGCCGCGGCACGGGTGCGGCTGGGCAGCGCCACCGGCTGCAGCAGGGGCGCCATCGAGGCCATCTGGTCGCGGGTGAGCACCCGGGCGGCGGAGGCGAGGGCACGCTCGGTGCCGACGAGCATGCCGAGCATGGCGAGGAGCTGGGCGAAGTCGATGCGGCGGGCGAGCTCGGTGGAGATGATCTCCCCGTTCTCCCAGCCCACGAGCCACACGTGCCGGTCGCCGTCGACCACGACCGAGCCGGCGTGGAGGTCGCGGTGCGCGATGCCGTGCGCGTGCGCCGCCCGGACCTGGGCCCAGACCTCGTCGAGCAGGGCCTCGTCGATCTCCTCCGGGGCGAGCTCGTCGAGCGGGCGGCTGTCGGGCAGGTGGTCGGTGACGATGAGGACGGAGTCGCGCGCCTCGGTGATCCCGGTCATGGCCGGGGTGTGCACGCCGGCGGCGCGGGTGGCCAGCGCCATGAGCGCCGCGCCGTCGGCGGCGTCGCGCAGGGTCCGCGCCGGACGCCGGGAGAAGCCGCGCAGCCGGATGCTCTCCCACAGGCCGGAGAGGTAGCCGACGACGTGCCGGTCGCCGTCGAGGACGGTGACGTCGTGCCGGCGCCCGTCCGTGTCCCAGACCGCGTACAACCGGGGCGTGTCCTCGCTCTCGGGGGCGACGGCCGCGGAGGAGGCCACCTCGGCGAGGACCTGCTGGGGGTCGGTCAGCACGTCGGGGACGATCGTGTCGCCCGTCCCGCCCTCCTGGTCGACGGCGGCGAGCAGCTCGGCGGGCGAGAGGTCGGTGTCCCGGCCGGGCCGGGAGGAGCGGTACTCCTCGTGCCCGGCGGCCGCGGCGGCGTCGCCCGCGCGGGCCGGCGCGCCCTCCGGCAGCCGCTCGGTGTAGCCGATGGGGGACGAGGTGGTCACCGTCCAGGCCTGGACGGGGGTGGTGGGCAGCAGGGGGTCGACCCGCACCACCCGCACCGCGTCGACGCCGGCGCGCCGGAGCCCCCGGACGAGCGTGACGCCGGTGGCCCGCTCGTGCAGCACGCCGGACGCGTACCGCATGCCCAGGCCGGTGGCGCGGCCGAGGAGCACGGTGACGAGTGCGCCGGGCAGGGTCTGCTCGCCCTGGACGACCCCGAGGCCGAGCACCACCCACAGCAGGATCCAGGACCAGCCGAGGGTGCGGTTGTGGGACCGGTCGCCCACGGCCGTGAGCAGCCCGGCGATGGCCGCGACGAACGGGTTGAGCGCGATGTGGGTGTGGCCCTGGGAGTTGGTGATCGCCAGGCCGGTGACGAGGGCGGAGGGGCCGACGGCGTCGAGCAGCCACACCGCGCCGACGGCGAGCAGTCCGGCGACGACGGCGGTGATGGCCGCCTCGAGCGCGGAGCGCCAGCTGCGCCGGATGAGGCGGTCGGCCAGGACGGCCAGCGGCACGAACAGCGTGA
The DNA here is from genome assembly GCF_009193175.1 of Georgenia ruanii. GTDB lineage: Bacteria > Actinomycetota > Actinomycetes > Actinomycetales > Actinomycetaceae > Georgenia > Georgenia ruanii. Next base: position 200,663 of record NZ_VUKE01000003.1, read on the forward strand.
CGATGCCCTGCAGGACCGTGACCGGCACGAGAAGCACCTGGCGCAGCACGTCCGCGACGGCGGACTGCACGTCCTTGGTCACGCCCTGGGTGGTGGCGTTCGCGTAGACGGCGAGGATCAGCACGACGACGATGCCGACCGCGCAGAGGATCAGGGCGATGAGGTCGGCCGGACGGCGCACGCGGGCCTGCGGGGCGTCGACGAGCAGCACCTGCCGGCGCGGCGAGTCCTCGCGCGGGGCGCTCGCGGGCACGGCGGCGCCGCCCTCGCCCAGCTGCTGCCTCATGCGGGGAGTCTACGGGGCATACCTGCGGGAATACGGTGTGCCGCGAGCGGGCGGCGCCAGCCCGCGGCGGGCGGCCGCGCCGTCTCCTCGCGCTCAGGTCCGCTAGGTATCGTGGACGGCGGGGAAATCGGCGGCGTGCGCCTCGTCGACGGGAGGGAGCGGGCGATGACCTGGATGCGCGGACCGGACCGTCGCCGGCTGCTGGACGAGCTCCAGCGCTTCACCACGCGGACCTGGCGACTGACCCTCGTGCGCGGCGTCGTCGTGCTGGCGCTCGGCCTCGTCATCCTCCTCGCGCCGCTGACCAGCGTGGTGGCGGTGGTGGCCCTGCTCGGCGCGCTCGCGGTGGTCGACGGCGTGGTCGCCCTCGTCGTCGGCCTGCGCGCCCGCGGCGCGGCGGGCTCGGGCTGGCGGCTGGCCCAGGGCGTGGTGAGCGTGCTGCTCGGGCTGCTGCTCATGTGGCAGCCGGAGGTGCTGCTCGTGTCCCTGGCGGCGATCGCCGGCGTCGCGCTGGTCGTCGTCGGGGTGGGCATGGCGGTCATCGCCGCCCAGACCCGCCGCATGGGGCCGTCGACCTGGCGCTGGCAGGTCCGGGTCGGCGTGCTGCTCGCGCTGGTGGGCGCCGTCCTCCTCGCCTTCCCCGCCACGAGCGTCGCGACCGTGGCCGTCCTCGTCGGGCTCACCGCCTGCGCCGCCGGGATCGTGGGCCTGGTCCACGGCGTCCGGCTGCGCCGCGCGGCGAAGGACCTGCAGCACCGCTGAGCGACCTGCGGCACCGCTGAGCCGCGTGACCGGGCGCGCCGCCCGTCTCACGTCAGGCCGAGGGACGCCAGCACCCCGGCCGGCAGCAACGCGTAACCGACGAAGGCGACCACGTCGATGAGGGCGTGGGCGACGACGAGCGGCATGGTGCGCCGTCGGCGCCGGTAGTACTGCGCGAAGATCACGCCCATGACGGCGTTGCCCACGAACGGGCCGATGCCCTGGTAGAGGTGGTAGGCGCCGCGCACCAGGGCGCTGGTGGCGACGACGGCGGCCGGCCGCCAGCCCAGCTGCTCGAGCCGCTCGACGAGGTACCCGGCCACGATGACCTCCTCGAGCAGCGCGTTCTGCAGCGCCGCGAGGATGAGCACCGGCACGGTCCACCAGTGGGCGTTGAGCGCCGAGGCGTGCACCTCCACGGTGACGCCCAGGGCCCGGCCCAGCAGGTACAGCCCCAGGCCGGGGATGCCGATGAGGGCGGCGAGGCCCACCCCGTCGGCGAGCGTGCGCCAGGGCCGGTGGGCGTCCAGGCCGATGCGCGCCGTCGCCCGCCGGCCCGGCTCGGAGAGCAGGAACAGCGCCAGGGCCACCGGGACGAGCGCGAAGCCGATGGACAGCAGCTGGTAGGTGAGGTCGAGGTACGGCCGCGGCGAGCGCGAGGGGTTCAGCGCGGCGGCCTGCTCGCCCAGCGGCGTGCCGGCGGTGAGCCGGGCGACGATGGTGACGACGGCGTAGACCGCCGACTGCCCCAGCGACAGCCCCAGGACGATCCAGATCTCGGTGCGCAGCCGACGGCGCTGCCACCCGGCGGGCACGGGCGGGCTGCCGACGGCGCGGGGTGGCGCCGCGGTGGCGTGGTCGGCGCCCGCCGGGGCGGCGGCGGTGCGGACGCCGCCGTCCGGCGGGTCCGTGGTGTCGTTCGCGCTCACCTACGACAGTGTGCCCCCGGCGGCGGCCGGGGCGGCGAAGGCGGGCTGGTGGCGGCCCTCGGCGCGGGCGGTCAGGCCGGGGTCACGTCCGGCGCGGGGCGTCAGGCCGGGGTCACGTCCGGCGCGGGGCGCGACGACAGCGGCACGCCCTCGAAGCCGGGGTCCTTGTCCAGCACGTCCATCGCCTGGTCGAGCTTGGTGACCTCCAGCAGGAACAGCAGAAGCTCGGGCGGCTCGATGAGCCGCGCCCGGGCTGGCAGGCGCGCGGCGAGGCGGGTGAGGGTGGCGACGCTGGAGGAGTCCATGAACGTCAGGCCGCGGGCGTCGATGTCCACCGGCAGGCCTCGGCGCACCGCGAGGTCCACCGCCTCGGTGAGGTCCGCGGTCAGGCTGTCGTCCAGCTCGCCGGCGAGCAGGAGGCGGGTGCGCTCCTCGGAGGCGAGCACGGACACCCAGCCCACGTCGTTCGTCCGCCGTTGCATCGGTGCTCCTCTCGCCCGCACCTTCGGCAGGCTCCTGATTTCGGGAAGTTTACGGACTAAATCACGGTCCCGCGCGGCGAGGCTGGGCGCGCACCGGGTCGGCTCCGTCGGGCACGATGGGACCATGCCGCAGCCCCCCTCCCCGCTCGACGCCGTCGTCTTCGACATGGACGGTGTGCTCACCGACACCGAGACCATCTGGGACGAGGTGCGGCGGTCCCTCGCCGCGGCCGACGGCCTGCCCTGGCCGGACGGCGCGTCCGAGGCGATGCTCGGGATGAGCACGCCGGAGTGGTCGCAGTACATGGCCGCCACCGTGGGGGTCCGCGGGGACGCGCGGGAGGTGGCCGAACGGGTCATCGACGAGATGGCCCGGCGGTACCACGAGCACCTGCCCACCCTGCCCGGCGCGGTCGAGGCCGTGACCCGGCTGGCCGCCCGCTGGCCGCTGGGCCTGGCCTCGTCCTCCCCGCGTCGCCTCATCGACGCCTCGCTGGACGCGCTGGGCATCGCCGCGTGCTTCCGGGCGACGGTGTCGACCGAGGAGGTGGCCCGCGGCAAGCCGGCCCCCGACGGCTACGCGCGGGTCTGCGAGCTGCTCGGCGCCGACCCCGCCCGCACCGTGGCGATCGAGGACTCGAGCAACGGCCTGCGGTCGGCCTCGGCGGCCGGGATGATCGTCGTCGCGGTCCCCCACCAGGCGTTCCCGCCGGCCCCGGACGCCCTCGCGGTCACCGCCGCGCAGGTGCGCACCCTGGACGACGTCACCCCCGACCTGCTCGAGGCGCTCGCGCCGCCGCGCTGATCCCGCGGCGCGCTGGACCCCAGCCGCGACGGCCCGGCCAGCAGCGGCACAGCCTATCGACCCAGGGACGATGCGGTGAGCCAGTGGGCCGGACCCGACTGACTCACCACATCTCCACTGACCTGGCACCCGTGCCCGCTGAATGGGGTGCTGGGATCTGGGGCGCTGGGACCGGTCCGCCGGCCGGCCACGTCGTTGCGGAGGCGACGCGCCTACCGCAGAGGGCGCGTGAGCGGCCCCGACTCAGCCCGCGCGGCGCAGCCGCAGCGAGTTCGTCACGACGATGACGGAGCTGGCCGCCATCGCGGCGCCGGCGATCATCGGGTTGAGCAGCCCGAGCGCGGCGAGCGGGATCGCCGCGACGTTGTAGGCGAAGGCCCAGAACAGGTTCTCCTTGATGATCCGCAGCGTCCGGCGGGAGATGCGGATCGCCGTCGGGGCCGCCCGCAGGTCACCGCGCACCAGGGTGATGTCGGAGGCCTCGATCGCCACGTCCGTCCCGGTGCCCATGGCCAGGCCCAGGCCCCGCCGGCCGGCCTGGGCGAGGGCGGCGGCGTCGTTGACGCCGTCGCCGACCATCGCGACGACCTTGCCCTGCGCCTGCAGGTCCGTGACGACGTCGAGCTTCTGCTCCGGGAGCACCTCGGCGACGACGTGGTCCGGGGCGATGCCGACCCGCGTGGCCACCCGCTCGGCCGCGGCGCGGTTGTCCCCGGTGAGCAGGTACGGGGTGATGCCCAGAGTCCTGAGCTGCGCGATCGCCTCCGGGGAGGTGTCCTTGACCTCGTCGCGCAGCGTGAGCGCCCCCCGGGCCCGGCCGTCCCAGGCAGCGACGACGGCGGTGGCCCCGTCGCGCTCGGCGGCGCGGTGCTCGCGGGTGACCGCGTCCTCCGGCGCGGCGCCGACGACGCCCTGCGCGGCGAGCCAGGACGGGCGCCCGACGAGCACGAGACGAGGGGTGCCGCCGTCGTCCACCGTGGCGGACACGCCCTGCCCGGCGTGGTTGGAGAAGTCGGTGGACCGCGGCAGGGGGCTGCCGTCCTGGGCCGCGCGGGCGGCCTCGGTGACGGCCCGGGCGATGGGGTGCTCGCTGCCGGCCTCGGCGGCGCCGGCCAGGCGGAGGACGTGCGCCGCGTGGTCGTCGCCGGCGGGGGTCAGGACCTCGGCGAGCCGCATGCGGCCCTCGGTGACGGTGCCGGTCTTGTCCAGGACGATGGTGTCGACCTGCCGGGTGGACTCGAGGATCTCCGGGCCCTTGATGAGGATGCCCAGCTGGGCGGCCCGGCCGGTGCCGACGAGCAGCGCCGTCGGGGTGGCCAGCCCGAGCGCGCAGGGGCAGGCGATGATGAGCACGGCGACCGCGGCGGTGAACGCCGACTGCACCGGGTTGCCCAGCAGCAGCCACGCCGCCAGCGTGGCGAGCGCGAGGACGATGACGATGGGGACGAACACCGCGGAGATGCGGTCCGCGAGGCGCTGGACGGGCGCCTTGCCGGTCTGCGCCTGGGTCACCAGGCGGCCGATCTGGGCCAGCGTGGTCTCCTCGCCCACCCGGGTGGCGCGCACGAGCAGGTTGCCGGCGGTGTTGACGGTCGCGCCGGCGACCTCGTCGCCGGGCCCGACGTCGACGGGCACCGGCTCGCCGGTGAGCAGGGAGGTGTCCACGGCCGAGCGGCCCTCGACGACGACGCCGTCGGTGGCCACCTTCTCGCCCGGGCGCACGACGAACAGGTCGCCCACGGCGAGCGCGTCGATCGGGACCCGGGTCTCCGTGCGGTGGCCCTGGGCGTCCCGGGTCACCCGGGCGACGTCCTTGGCGCCGAGGGAGAGCAGGGCGCGCAGCGCGTCGCCGGCGCGGCGGCGCGAGCGGGACTCGGCGTAGCGGCCGGCGAGCAGGAACGTCGTGACCACCGCGGCGGTCTCGAAGTACATCTCCGGCGCGGCGTGCATGGCGCCCTGGGCGGGGAAGAGCGAGAACTGCATCCGCAGGCCGATCTCGCCGGCGCCGCCGAGCGTGATGGCCCACAGCGACCACAGGCTCGCGGCGCCGACGCCGAGGGCGACGAGGGTGTCCATCGTCGAGGCCCCGTGCCGGGCCGCGCGCAGCGCGGAGGTATGGAAGGGCCAGGCGCCCCAGGTGACCACCGGCAGGGCCAGCACCAGGACCAGCCACTGCCAGCCGGGGAACTGCAGCGCCGGGACCATCGACAGGACGGTGACCGGCACGGTGAGGACGGCGGAGACGATCAGGCGGCGGCGCAGGTCGGCGGCGCGGCGGTCGGCGGGGGCGGAGGTGTCGGCGTCTCGTGCGGCGGCGGTCTCGCTGCCGGCGCCGGCGTCGCGCGCGGCGGCCGGGGCCGGCTCGGGCGCCGTCGTGCGCCGGCGCGTGACGTGGGCGGTGTAGCCGGCGGCCTCGACGGCGGCGAGCAGGTCGGCGTCGGGGACGTCCTGGGCGAGGTCGACGTGGGCGGACTCGGTGGCCAGGTTGACGGTGGCGCGCACGCCGGGGACCTTGTTGAGCTTCTTCTCGACGCGGTTCACGCAGGAGGCGCAGGTCATGCCCTCGACGGCGAGGTCGGCCTCGCCGAGCGGGACGAACGGGGCGGTGGGGTCGGTCGCGGTGGACACGGATTCTTCTTCCCGGGAGTCGGGTGGCGCGGCGTCGACGGTACGCGACGCCGGAGCCGGGTGCCTGGGCGGGTGGCGGGAGGCACCCCGCTCGGTGGGGAGGGGATGGCGTCGCCGGCAGCAGCGGGCGGCGCCACCCGGCAGTGGCGGTGGACGGCGCCGGCGGGCCCGGGCCGTTCCACGGGTCAGTCGCGGTGGATCGCGGCGACGGCGTAGCCCGCCTCGTCCACGGCGGCGCGGATGGCGGCGTCGTCGAGGACGACGTCGGAGACGACGGTGACCGGGGAGAGGCCGCCGGCGTTGAGCTGGACGGAGACGTCCTTGACGTTCTCGAGCGCGGACAGCTCGGTGGTCACGTGCTGCACGCAGTGCCCGCAGGTCATGCCCTCGACGTCGACGACGGTGGTCCGGTCGATCTCGGTGGTGCTCATCTCGTTCTCCTCTGTGTGAGCGGGGGCGGCGCCGGTGCGGCGACGTCGGTCGGTGGGGACCGCGCGGTGGGTCAGGAGCGGACGAGCCGCGCGATGGCCTGGGCGGCCTCGGCGACCTTCTCCTGGCCCGCCTCGTCCGAGGCGCGGGCGGCGTCCACGACGCAGTGGCCGAGGTGGTCCTCGACCAGCCCGATCCCGACGGCCTGCAGGGCCTTGGTCACCGCCGAGATCTGCGTGAGCACGTCGATGCAGTACGTGTCCTCGTCGACCATGCGGGCGATCCCCCGCACCTGCCCCTCGATGCGGCGCAGCCGCTTGAGGTACTGCTCCTTGGTCCCGCTGTATCCGGGCACGCCGGCTCCTTCGGTCCTGCACGGCCCCCTGCGGGCCGCGACAACGACAACGTACCCCCTGGGGGTATCGAGTTCAAGAGTACCCGGCGGGGGTATGTGTGGGCGGGGACGAAGGTCCTCCGGGCTGCCCGTCCCGGGGGAGCGTGGCTCTCGGTCCGGGGGAATCGGCGCACGTCCGGCTCACCGACGACGCCTACGAGCGGCCCGCCGAGGTGTCGACCGCAGGGCTGGCTCGGGCTGCCCGCCGAGGTGTCGACCGCAGGACTGGCTCGCGCTCGAGACCGCTGGCTCGCGCGCGGACGGGCTGCTTACGCGCCGGACTCGCCGGCGGCGCCGGCAGCGGCCTCGGCCAGCCGGGCGCGGAGCCAGTCCGGGGTGTGCTCCTCGTCCCGGGGGTAGCGCCGGACGTCCTCGGCGAACTCGGCGGCCTCGATCGGCGTGCTCCACTTCGGCTCGTTCGTCGAATCCACGTTCAGCGTCAGCGTGCCGTCGGCCGCGAGGGTGGCCAGGGCGGTGAACCAGGTGCCCTCGCCGGGGTTGTAGCTGACGTGGCGCAGCTGCGAGAGCGCCTGGCCGACGTCGTCGGCCAGGCGGGGGAGGACGACCTCCTTGCCGTCCTGGCCGGTGACGGCGCCGAGGATCTCCCCGCGCGACCCCGCCATCCGGCACAGCACCCGCACCCGGGTCCACCCCGCCGGCAGCCCGGTGGCCAGCCCGCGGGCGACCCGCTCGAGCAGGTCACCGTGGGCGGCCAGCGGGCCGCTGGCGGTCGCTTGGGCCTGGGACGGGGCGGCGCCGCCTGGCGCCGCGCCGTCGCCCGCCGTGGCACCGGCCCCGACGGGGCCACCCGCCGGCCCCGCCGGCCCCACGCCGGCCGCGGCCGCGCCGGCCCCCGTCGCGGTTGCGGCCGCACCCGCCGCGGCCGCCTCGCGGGCGGCACGCGCCTCGGCGAGCTGGCTCTCCTTGGCCCAGGCGTTGGGCACCCGCTGGGTGTAGCGGACGTCGGTGAGCGCGCTAAGCGCCGCGGTGGTCTCGTAGACGCCGGCGTCGATCTTGTCCATGAGCATCCGCTCGGCGGCGTCGGCGTCGTACGCGAGCGAGCTGACCCGGCACATCACCTCGCCGTCGGGACCGGGGCCCTGGTCGACGATGCGCACCGGCAGCCCGTGCCACCGGGCGGTGGCGTGGATCTCGAAGAGCTCGACGTCCGCGGCGGGGACCTGCTTGGCCCACGTGCCGGCGTTCGTGCGGGTGAAGCCGTGCTCCTCCGAGCCCGCGGCCATGGTGACGAGGGTGACCACGGTGGGGGCGCCGTCGTCGTCCGTGCGGACGTCCACCGCGAAGGTGCCGAGGTCGAGCTTGGCCAGCGGACCGACGAACTTCGACGGCGCCAGCGCGTGCAGCTCGTCGCCGGCGAGGTGGTTCTGCCAGCCGAAGGCGACGCCGTGGTAGGTGCCGACCAGCTCGGGCTCCTCCGCGCCGGGGGTGAAGCGCCACAGTCGGGCGCCGGGGGTCAGCCGGGTGTGCTCGAGCCAGGACAGCGGCGCGACGACGTCGCCGGCGGCGGCCAGGCCGGTGCCGGTGAACGGTGGCCGGTCGAGGAACGGCCCGCCGGTGGCGCGCCGGCCCGCCTCGTCCGCGCCGCCGGTGGCCCGGACCAGGTTCGCGGTGGGGGAGGCGGGCAGGTGGAGGATGTCGATGGGGCGGTCCGGGGCGAACGGGGAGCCGGGGAAGCCCAGGCCGTGCAGCTCGAACAGCGCTGCGGTGCTCGTCACGGCGGCGACGTCCGCGGCCGGGACGACGAACCCGGCGACCCGATCCAGCCCGCGCTCGAGGTAGGCGGCGGACATCGGCGGCGTGATCGCCTTCTGCAGCGTGACGGTGCTCATGGTGGGCCTGTCGGTCGGGGACGCGGGGCTGCCTCGACTCTAGGTGGTGCGCGCCACGGCCCGCGCCCCGCCCGGCTGCCAGGCGCGGCCGTGCCCGGCCGATCGGCGCGGTCGTGCCCGGCCGCGCCAGGCGCCCGCGCCGCGGGCGGCCGTCCGGCCCGGCGGCGCGCGCCGCTACCGTGTGCCCATGCGTCTGGGCGTCCTCGACATCGGCTCCAACACCGTCCACCTCCTCGTCGTCGACGCCGTACGGGACGGGCGCCCGGACCCCGCGGCCGACGACCGCAGCACCGTGCGCCTCATGCGCTACCTCGACGACGAGGGCCGCATCGACAACGACGGCGTGGCGGCGCTCTCCGAGGCCGTGCGCAAGGCCGCGAAGGCCGCCAAGCGGCTCGGGGCGGAGGAGCTGATCGGCATCGCCACCTCGGCCATCCGCGAGGCGACCAACGGCCCCGAGGTCCTCGCCCGGCTGGAGGAGATCGCGGGCGTGCCGCTGCAGGTGCTCACCGGCAGCGAGGAGGCCGAGCTGACGTTCCTCGCGGCGCGCCGCTGGCACGGCTGGGCCGCCGGGCGGCTGCTGGTGCTCGACATCGGCGGCGGGTCGCTGGAGATCGCCATGGGCATGGACGAGCTCCCGGACTACGCCGTCTCCGTGCCACTGGGAGCCGGCCGGCTCACGCACGACTTCCTGCGCTCCGACCCGGCCACGGACAAGCAGCTCGACGCCCTGAAGTCCCACATCAAGAAGACGCTGGCGCCGGTGGCCAAGGAGATCCGCAAGCAGGCGGCCCCCGACCACGTGGTCGCGACGTCGAAGACCTTCCGCTCGCTCGCCCGGCTCGCCGGTCAGCGGGTCGAGGTGATCGGCCCCGAGGAACGGCGTCGCATGCAGCTCGCGGACCTGGTGGACTGGACCCCGCGGCTCGCGAAGATCCCGGCGGAGCAGCGCATGGAGCTGCCCGGGATCACGCCGGAGCGCACATACCAGATCGTCGCCGGCGCGATGGTCGCGCAGCGGGCGATGAAGGACCTGGGCATCGAGGAGATCGAGGTGTGCCCCTGGGCGCTGCGCGAGGGGGTGCTGCTGCGCCGGCTGGACGTCCTGACGGACTGAGCGCGTCGAGCGGCGCCGAGTCCCAGGACGGTGTGTCCCACGGGGACGGCGGGATGGGCGTCGCCAGCGGGTGAGGCGCCGTCGTCCCGCGGTCAGGCGGTGGCGTCGTCCTCGCGCGGGTCAGGCGGCGTCGTCGCCCGTCTCGCCGGAGGGGCGGGCGACCCGCATGGCCCGCACGCGGGACACGACGAACCACGCCAGGGCCAGCACGACGAGGACGATGACGACCTTGGTGAAGACCCCGACGTAGTTCTCGACGACGCTCCAGTTCTCCCCGAGGGCGTAGCCGGCCACGATGAGCGCGGTGTTCCACACGAGGGACCCGGCCGCCGTGAGGACGGTGAAGAGCACCAGCGGCATGCGGGTGATGCCCGCGGGGATGGAGATGAGGCTGCGGAAGATGGGGATCATCCGGCCGAGGAAGACGGTGCCCTTGCCGTGCCGGTGGAACCACGCCTCGGTCTTGTCGACGTCCTCGATCTTGACCAGCGGCAGCCAGTTCATGATCGCCCGGGTGCGCTCGCGCCCCAGCAGCGCACCGACGCCGTAGAGCACCCACGCCCCCACCACGGACCCGGCCGTGCACCACACGATCATCTCGACCAGGCCGAGCGAGCCCTGCGACGCGGTGAACCCGGCCAGGGGCAGGATGACCTCGCTGGGCAGCGGCGGGAAGATGTTCTCCAGGGCGATGAGCAGGGCGGCGCCGAGGCCGCCGAGCGCCTCCATGACGCTCACCGCCCAGGCGGCGACGCCGTCGAGGGAGGCGGTGGCGGTGGACGAGGCGCTGGCGAAGATCGGGGTCACGAGCGGCTACGGTACGGCCGATTCCTGGGAATGTCGTGAAGACGGCCTGTGACGCCCGCGGCGCCGGGCCGCCGGAACCGGGCGCCGCGCCGGCGCTGGCGGCGCAGGCTCAGTCGTCCAGGTGGCCCACCAGCTGCTCGGCCAGCCCCGTGTACGTGCCGGGCTCGAGGGCGAGCAGGCGGGCCTCGACGTCGTCGGGAAGGCCGAGTCCGCCGATGAATTCCCGCATCGCCGGTCCGTCGACCTTCTTGCCGCGGGTGAGGTCCTTGAGCCGCTCGTAGGGGTCCTCCATGCCCGTCGCCCCGGCGATCGACGCCGCGCGCATGGCCTGCTGGACCGCCTCGCCGAGCACCTCCCAGTTGGCGTCGAGGTCGCGGGCCAGGGCGGCGCCGTCGACGTCGAGGCCGGCCAGCCCGCGCCGGACGTTGTCGACGGCGAGCAGGGAGTGGCCGAACGCGACGCCGATGTTGCGCTGGGTGGAGGAGTCGGTGAGGTCGCGCTGGAGCCGGGAGGTCACGAGCGTGGCCGCGAGGGTGTCGAGCAGCGCGCAGGAGATCTCGAGGTTGGCCTCGGCGTTCTCGAAGCGGATGGGGTTGACCTTGTGCGGCATGGTCGACGAGCCGGTCGAGCCCTGCGCGGAGAGGCGCTGGTGGAAGTAGCCCAGCGAGATGTAGGTCCACACGTCGGTCGCGAGGTTGTGCAGCACCCGGTTGAAGCGGGCGACGTCGCCGTAGAGCTCGGCCTGCCAGTCGTGCGACTCGATCTGGGTGGTCAGCGGGTTCCACGTCAGGCCCAGGTGCTCGACGAACCCGCGCGACACCGCCTCCCAGTCGGCGCCGGGGACGGAGACGGTGTGCGCGCCGAACGTGCCGGTCGCGCCGTTGATCTTGCCCAGGTACTCGGCGCCCTCGACGCGGCGCAGCTGGCGGCGCAGCCGGTGGGCGAGAACGGCGAGCTCCTTGCCCAGCGTGGTGGGCGTGGCCGGCTGGCCGTGGGTGCGGGCCAGCATCGCCGCGCCGGCGTGCTCCTTGGCGAGGGCGGCGACGTCGTCCGCCATCGCGGAGGCGGCGGGCAGCCAGACGTCCTCGACGGCGCTCTTGACCGTCAGCGCGTAGGAGAGGTTGTTGATGTCCTCGCTTGTGCAGAAGATGTGGACGATCTCGTGCACCTGGGGCAGCACGGTGTCCTCGCCGAGGACGGCCGGGGCGGCGTCCAGGCGGCGCTTGAGGAAGTACTCGACGGCCTTGACGTCGTGGAGGGTCTCGCGCTCGATGGCGGCGAGCTCCTCGAGCTCGTCGCCGGCGCCGAAGACGTCGACGACGTCGCGGAGGTAGCCCTTGTCGCCCTCGCTCAGCCGCGGGGCGCCGGGCAGCACGCCCGCGTCGGTGAGGTGGATGAGCCACTCGACCTCGACGTGCAGGCGGGCCCGGTTGAGGGCGGCCTCGGAGAGGTGGTTGACGAGCGGGGCGACGACCCTGCGGTAGCGCCCGTCCAGCGGGCCGAGGGCGACGGGCGGGGTCACGGTGGCGAGGTCGACGCGCTCAGTCATGCCCGTCATCATTCCAGCCGCGCCGCGCGCGGGGCCGGGCTGTCCATCGCGCCCGGGGTCGGCGTCCGGCGGGCCGTGGAACGCCACAACTGGTGCAGATGAGGCGATCCCGGCGCGGCGAGGCGTCACACCGGTCTCACCAGTACCGGTTGTGGCGTTCTGTGGCTTCCCCGCCGGTGCCCGACCGTGCCGCGCCGCGACCCGGTGCGCGGGCGCGGGGCTGACGCATCCGGGGTGCGCGGGCGCGGGCCTGGCGCCTCCGGGGTGCGCGGGCGCGGGGCCTGGCGCATGCTCGTGCCCCTCGGGAGGGAGCGGCGATGGCCGAGCTGATCGTTGTGCGCCACGGCGAGACCGAGTGGAGCAAGTCCGGCCGCCACACCGGTGTCAGCGACATCCCGTTGACGGCCGAGGGTGAGGACCAGACTCGCCGCCTGCTCGCGGACCTCGGCAACCGCAGCTGGGCCGTCGTCCTGGTCAGCCCGCGCCAGCGCGCCCGGCGCACGGCCGAGCTCGCCGGCATCGCGGAGTACGAGGTGCTCGAGGACCTCGCCGAGTGGGACTACGGCGTGCTCGAGGGGCACACCACCGCCGAGTACGAGGCGCGCCGCACGTCCGTCGGCCTGCCTCGCTGGCAGCTCTTCGCCGACGGGGCGCCGGGCGGGGAGGACGCCGCCGCGGTGGGCGTCCGGGTGGACCGAGTGCTCGAGCGGGCACGCCGGGAGATGGAGGGCGGCGACGTGCTCCTCATCGCCCACAGCCACGTGCTGCGCGTTCTGGCGGCGCGCTGGCTCGAGCTCGACCCGCGGCACGGCTCGGGGTTCCTGCTCGGCGCGGCCCGCCGCGGGGTGCTGACCTACGAGCACTCCCTGCCCGTCATCGGCCACTGGAACGTGCCCCTGTCCGCCTGACGGCGCAGACCGGGAACCCCTTGCCGGGCGCCCAACGCTCCTACCGCGCCGGGCGCGCCGCGGCCGCCGCCTGCGCCGCCGCGGGCAGCGCCTCCAGGATGCGGTTCACCGCGGCGTCGTCGTGCGCCGCGGAGAGGAACCAGGCCTCGAACACGCTGGGCGGCAGGGCGACGCCGGCGTCGAGCATGGCGTGGAAGAACGGCGGGTGGCGGAAGGTGTCCTGCGCCTGGGCGTCGGCGTAGCTGTGCACGCCGTCGCGGGCGGCCGTCTCGCCGAACATCACCGAGAAGAGGTTGCCGGCGCGCTGCACCCGGTGCGGCACGCCCTCGGCGTCCAGGGCCGCGCCCACGGCGTCGCCGATCACCCGGGCCGCCTCGTCCACCCGGGCGTAGACGGCGTCGTCGGCCAGCCGCAGGGTGGCCAGCCCGGCGGCGGTGGCCAGCGGGTTCCCGGAGAGGGTGCCGGCCTGGTAGACGGGCCCGGAGGGGCTGAGCAGGTCCATGAGCGCGGCGCGCCCGCCCAGGCCCGCCAGCGGCATGCCGCCGCCGACCACCTTGCCGAACGCGAACAGGTCCGGGGTGTACGCCTCGGAGCCGGTGGCGCTCACCCCGCCGTCGCGGGCGACGCCGTCGAGCCCCCACCAGCCCGCCGGGCCCACCCGGAAGCCGGTGAGGACCTCGTCGAGGATGAACAGGGCGCGGTGCTCGGTGGTGAGGCGGCGGATCGCGGCGTTGAACCCCGGCCGCGGGGGCACTACGCCCATGTTGGCCGGCGAGGCCTCGGCGATGACCGCGGCGATGTCGTCCCCGCGCTCGGCGAAGACGGCCTCCAGGGCGGCGAGGTCGTTGTAGGGCACGACGATCGTCTCGGCCGCGCTCGCGGCCGTCACCCCGGCCGAGCCGGGCAGGCCGAAGGTGGCGACCCCCGAGCCGGCGTCGGCGAGCAGGGCGTCGACGTGGCCGTGGTAGCACCCGGCGAACTTCACGACGAGGTCGCGGCCGGTGGCGCCGCGGGCCAGGCGCACCGCGGTCATGGTCGCCTCGGTGCCGGTGGAGACGAAGCGGACCTTCTCGGCCGCCGGTACCCGGGCCCGCACCGCCTCGGCGAGCTCGACCTCCGCCACCGTCGGCGCGCCGAAGGACAGCCCGCGCGCGGCGGCCTCCTGCACCGCGGCGACCACCTCGGGCGCGGCGTGGCCGAGCAGCGCCGGGCCCCACGACATGACGAGGTCGACGTACTCGCGCCCCTCGACGTCGGTGACGTAGGGGCCGCGGGCGGAGGCGATGAACCGCGGGTCCCCGCCCACCGAGCCGAACGCGCGCACCGGCGAGTTGACCCCGCCGGGGGTCACGCGGTGGGCGCGCTCGAAGATCTCGTGCATGGTCGAGGTGGTGGTCGTCATCACGGCTCCTTGGGGTGGCGGTGGGCGGAGGCTACCGGGTCGGCACGGCGGGCGCGGTCAGCGCAGCCAGCCGGCGAGCTCGGTGGCCCAGTAGGTGAGCACGAAGTCGGCGCCGGCGCGCTGGATGCTCAGCACCGACTCCTCGATGGCGCGGCGCCGCTCGATCCAGCCGTTCGCGGCGGCGGCCTCGATCATCGCGTACTCGCCGGAGACCTGGTAGGCGGCCACCGGCACGGGGGAGAGCTCGGCGACCTCGGCGAGGACGTCGAGGTAGCTCAGGGCGGGCTTGACCATGACGACGTCGGCGCCCTCGGCCAGGTCCAGGGTGGCCTCGCGCAGGCCCTCGCGGCCGTTCGCCGGGTCCATCTGGTAGGTCTTGCGGTCCCCGCGCAGCTGGGAGTCGACGGCGTCGCGGAAGGGGCCGTAGAACGCCGAGGCGTACTTGGCCGAATAGGCCAGCACCGAGGTGTCGGCGTAGCCGTCGCGCTCGAGGACCTCGCGCACCGCGGCGACCTGGCCGTCCATCATGCCGCTCAGGCCGAGCATGTGGGCCCCGGTGGCCGCCTGGGCCAGCGCCATCTCCTGGTAGCGCACCAGGGTGGCGTCGTTGTCCACCCGGCCGGCGCCGTCGAGCACGCCGCAGTGACCGTGGTCGGTGAACTCGTCGAGGCACAGGTCGGACATGACGACGACGGCGTCCCCGACCTCCTCGACCAGCGCCCGCAGCCCGGCGTTGAGGATCCCGTCCGGCTCGCTGGCGGCCGTGCCGACGGCGTCGCGCGCGGCCGGGACGCCGAAGAGCATGAGCCCGCCGACGCCGGCCTCGGCGGCCTCGATGGCGGCGCGGCGCAGGGAGTCCATTGTGTGCTGGACGACGCCGGGCATGGACGCCAGCGGGGCCGGCTCGGTGAGGCCCTCGCGGACGAACATGGGCAGCACCAGGTCGGCCGGGTGGGTGCGGTGCTCCGCGACGAGGCGGCGCATCGCGGCGGTGGTGCGCAGCCGGCGGGGACGCTCGAGGGGCTGCGGGACGGAGGTGAGCGTGGTCATCGGTGCTCCTGGGACGGTCGGTGGCGGTCGGGGTGCAAGCGGGACGGGCCTGGGGGGCGCGCGAGGTCATCTTCTCGGTGTGACGTCGCGGGACGCCTCACCGGGAAGACGGCACCTCAAGGCGGGGGCGGGGCGGCCAGGGCCTGGGCGACGGCGGCGACCACCCCGGCGGGGGTGGGCTCCGCGGCCACCGCGCGCACCGCGAGCCCCGCCTCGGCCGCGGCCCGGGCGGTGGGGGCGCCGATGGTCACCACGTGCGCCGGCGGCACCCCGTACAGGCCGACCAGCGCCCGGGCGGTGGAGCCGGAGGTGAGGACGACGACGGCGACCTGCCCGGCGGCGAGCCGGGCGGCGACCGCCGGGTCGGGCTCGGGGACGGGCAGGGTCCGGTAGGCGACGACGTCGTCGACGAGCCAGCCCCGCTCGCGCAGGCCGGTGGCCAGCGTGGGGCCGGCGATCTCGGAGTGCGGGAACAGCACGATGCCGCGCCCGTCGGCCGGGGGCCAGGCGGCGACCAGGCCGGCGGCGCTCGACTCGGCCGGGCGCAGGTCGACCGGCACGCCGGCCGCCTCCAGGGCCGCCGCGGTGGCCGGGCCGACGGCGGCCACGCGGGCGCCGCGGGCGAGGTCGGCCAGGCTGGTGCCTAGCGCCGCGGCCCGGGCGAGGAGGACCTCCACCGTCGTCGCGCTGGTCACCGCCAGCCAGGTGTGCGCGCCCTCGCCCAGCGCGCGCAGCGCCTGGTCGAGCTGGTGGGGCGGGTCGACGGCGACGGTGCGCACCAGCTCGGTGCCCAGGGGCACCCCGCCGGCCGCCGCGACCGCGGCGAGCAGCGGGTCGTCGGGGCCGGTGCGCGGCAGGAGCACCGTGGCGCCGCGCAGGTCCGGCGCCGGGCCCCCCACCGGCGTGGCCGTCATGGGCGCGCGTCGGTGCCGTCGGCGCCGTCGAGGACGCCCGGCAGGTCGGGGGCGCCGACGTCGTCGGGGGTGGGCAGGCCCGCGATCGCGGCCGCGCCGGCGTCGAGGAGCTCGACGGCGGTGGCCTCGCCGAGCTCGCGGGCGAGGGAGACGGCCACGTCCTGGCCCAGCGCGTTGCCCGGGTCCTCGGTGGCCTCGCCCAGCCCGGGCAGCTCCACGCCGCCCGTGCGGACCAGGCCCTGGGCGCCGGCCGGGTCGAACGCCCCGCCGCGCAGCTCCAGGCGGGCCGGCGCGGCGGCGGTGGCGGGCACCACGTGGGCCCAGGCGGCCACCGGGGCGGCGCAGCCGGCCTCGAGGGTGGCGAGCAGGGCGCGCTCGGCCACCACGGCCAGGCGGGTGGGCAGGTCGTCGATGGCGCGCAGGGCCTCGCCGAGCGGGCCGGCCAGGTCCGCGGTCCGGCACTCCACGGCCAGCGCGCCCTGCCCGGGCGCGGAGAGTATGACGTCGGGGTCGAGGGTGTCGGTCACCTTCTCGAGCAGGCCCAGGCGGGCGAGGCCGGCCCGGGCGAGGACGACGGCGTCGAGGTCCGTCTCCACCCGCGCCAGGCGGGTGCCGACGTTGCCACGGATGTCCACGACCTCGACGTCGGGCCGGGCCAGGCGCACCTGGGCGGCGCGGCGCGGCGAGCCGGTGCCCACGCGGGCGCCGGCGGGCAGGGTGGCCAGCGTCCAGCCCTCGCGGGCGCACAGCACGTCGCGCTGGTCCTCGCGGACGGGCAGGGCGCCGATGCTCAGCCCGGCGGTGGGGGCGGTGGGCAGGTCCTTGAGGGAGTGCACGGCGACGTCGCACGCGCCGGCGAGCAGGGCCTCGCGCAGGGCGGCGGCGAAGACGCCGGTGCCGCCGAGGCTGGCCAGGGAGGCGGTGGAGCGGTCGCCCTCGGTGCGGATCCGCACGAGCTCGACCTCGCGGCCGGCGGCGAGGGCGAGCGCGTCCGCCACGGCGGACGTCTGGGTGAGGGCGAGCTCGCTGCCCCGGGTTCCGACGCGCAGGGGAGGGGTCGACGTGCTCACCGGATCAGTCTCCCCAGGCCCGCCGGAAATGTCGATTCCGCGTTTGCTGACTGGCTGTCAGATCGGTATCTGACGGGCCGTCAGAAAATACCGGAGCCGCATTTCCCATGGCCGCTGTGCGACATTTTTCCGGCCCCTCGGAAATATGGTGACACGGCGTCACCATCACTGTGAGATTTCCCCCGCGACCGCTTGCGCGTGTGCGACGACGGCGGCGAGCCCGGTTCCGGCCACCCACGCCCCGGTCACCCGCAGGCCGGGCAGGGCGCGGACCCGCTCGCCCAGCCGGGCCACCTGGGCGAGGTGGGCCGGGGTGGACGCGGCCAGCGCGCCGGCGCGCGCCACCACCCGCGCGTCGAGCAGGGACGCCGGGGGGAGGGGGACGCCGAGCAGGGTCGCGGCGTCGCGCAGCGCCAGGGCGGGCTCGACGTCGTCGGTCCGCTCGCCGGGGCGGCCGTAGGACACCCGCAGCACGTGCTCGCCCGGCGCCGTGGCGGCCGCCAGCCAGGCCCACTTCGCGCTGGCGTGGGTGAGGGCCTTGGCCCGCACCGCGGCGGCGCCCGGCGGGACGAGCAGGCCGGAGCCGCGCGGGGCGGCGTCGAGCGCGGTGGCCCGGACCGCGAGGGTGACGTGGGTGATGGCCGAGCCCGCCGGCAGGGCGACGTCGGAGACGTCGACCAGACCGCGCAGCAGGTCCAGCGCGGCGCCGCCGGGGGTGGCGAGGACGACGCGCGGGGCCCGCAGCGTCGCCGGGCCGCCCGGCCCGGTGACGGCGGCCTCCCAGATGGCCGCCTCCGCCCCGTCCGCGCCGGAGCCACCCCGGCTGGCGCCGGCCCGCTCGCCCGCGCCGGGCCCCGGCGCGGCGACCCGGCGCAGCGCGGTGACGCGGCTGCCGGTGCGGACCTCGCCGCCCGCGGCCACCACGGCGTCGCGCAGCGCCCGGGGCAGCCGGAACAGCCCGCCGGTGGTGGTGGCCACCGCGGCGCCGGGCGGGGCGGCGGCGAGCAGCGCGCGCACCGCGGCGGCGAGGGAGCCCTCCCGGGCCAGCGCGGCGCGCAGGCCGGGGGCCACCGAGTCCACCGCGAGGTCGGCCGGGTCGGCGTTGTGGATCCCGCCGGCGACCGGGCGCACCAGCCGGGCGAGGACCGCCTCGCCCATCCGGGCGCGTACGAGCGCCGCCAGGTCGGCGGCGTCGGCGCCCACCTCCGGGCCCAGGTGCGCGTCCTGGGCCGCGCGGGCGGCGCCGTCGGGGCCGATCGCGAGCCGCACGTCGGCGTCGTCGGGGTTGGCGGGGATGCCCAGGAGCGAGCCGGCCGGGATGGGCACGGCGCCGACGGCGTCGCCGTCCTCCGCCCACACCCACGACCGGCCCGCGGGACGCTCGACGGCCAGGCCCAGGCCCTCGGCGAGGGCGAGCACCTCGGGCCGGCGCAGCGCGAACGCCTCCGCCCCCAGGTCGACCTCGTACCCGCCGACCGTGCCGGCGGCGACCAGCCCGCCGACGTCCGCGCCGGCCTCGAGCACCACCGCGCGCAGACCCCGCGCGGCCAGGGCGTGCGCGGCGGTGAGCCCCGCCATGCCGGCGCCGACGACGAGGACGTCCGGCGTGGGGGTCACAGGGAGTGGACCAGCTCGACGACGCGGGTGAGCACGGCGGGGTCGGTGGCCGGCGGGACGCCGTGGCCGAGGTTGACCACGTGCGCCGGCGCGGCGCGGCCGCGTTCGACCACGGCGCGCACGTGCGCCTCGAGCACCTCCCAGGGGGCGGCGAGCAGGGCGGGGTCGATGTTGCCCTGCAGCGGCGTGGTGCCCCCGAGGCGGCGGTTCGCCTCGTCCAGGGGCAGGCGGTAGTCCACGCCGACGACGTCGGCGCCCACGTCGCGCATGGCCACGAGCAGCTCGCTCGTGCCGGTGCCGAAGTGGACCACCGGCACGTCGAGGTCGCGCACCCGCGACAGCGCCCGGGCGCTGAACGGGGCGGCGTGGGTGGCGTAGTCGGCCAGGGACAGGGCGCCGGCCCAGGAGTCGAAGAGCTGGGCCGCGCGGGCCCCGGCGAGCATCTGGGCGCGCAGGAACGCGCCGGTGATGTCCGCCGCCCAGCGCATGAGGTGGCGCCACGCCTCGGGGTCGGCGTGCATCATCGTGCGGGCCGCGAGGTGGTCGCGCGAGGGCCGGCCCTCGACGAGGTAGGCCGCCAGCGTGAAGGGCGCGCCGGCGAAGCCGATGAGCGGGGTGGCGCCGAGCTCGGCGACCGTCAGGCGCACCGCCTCGGTGATGGCGGCGTGGTCGCCGGGACGGTGCTCGACGAGGCGGTCGACGTCGGCGCGGGTGCGCACCGGCTCGGCCACCACCGGGCCCACCCCGGGGACGATCTCGACGTCGACGCCGGCGAGCTTGAGCGGCACGACGATGTCGGAGAAGAAGATCGCGGCGTCCACGCCGTGGCGGCGCACCGGCTGCAGGGTGATCTCGGCGGCGAGCTCGGGGCGCAGGCACGAGTCGAGCATGGCCACGCCCTCGCGGGCGGCCCGGTACTCGGGCAGGGACCGGCCGGCCTGGCGCATGAACCACACCGGCAGCCGGTCGGGGCGGCGTCCGGAATACGCCTCGAGGAGCGGGGACGCGGTGATTTCCGGCACGTTTGGCTCGGGGGCAGCATTTGTCACGAGGGCATTGTGCCTGGCGCTCGGGGAAATGGTTCACTATGGGTGCTGTGGTGCTCCTTCTCCTGACTGCGAATCACCACGACCTGGACCTGGCCGACATCGAGCGGCTCAGCGTCGGCGCACCCGAGGTGGGCCGGCAGGTCGTGGCCGACGGTGCTGCCGTGCGCGGCGCCGTCGTCCTGGCCACCTGCAACCGCTTCGAGGTCTACCTCGACGCCGACGCGGACCCCGAGGAGGCCGCCCGCGCCGCCCGGCACGCGGTGGCCGAGGCCAGCGGCGCGAGCGAGGAGGACGTCGCCCGGCTCATGACCCCCGCCGTCGGCCAGGACGCCGTGCGCCACCTGTTCGAGGTGGCCTCCGGGCTGGACTCCATGGTGGTCGGCGAGCGGGAGATCACCGGGCAGGTGCGCCGGGCGCTGGCCGCCGCCCGCGCCGAGGGGCTGACCTCCCCGCTGCTCGAGGCGACCCTGCAGCACGCCACCCGCACCTCCCGGCAGGTGGCCGTGGCCACCGACCTCGCCCGCGCCGGCCGCTCCGTCGTCGCCGTCGCCCTCGACCTGGCCGGCGCCCGCCTCGCCCACCTGGAGTGCGAGCGCGAGCAGCGCCCCTGGCCCGCCGACGCCCATACCGGCCCGGTGCCGACGGCGAGCTGGTCCGGGCGGCGGGTGCTGCTCGTGGGCACCGGCTCCTACGCCGGTGCGTCGCTGGCCGCGCTGCGCGAGCGGGGCGCGAGCGACGTCGCCGTCTGGTCCGCGTCCGGCCGCGCCCGGGCCTTCGCCGAGTCCCACGGCGTGCGCACCGCCCCGCAGGACCTCGCCGCCGCCCTCGCCGCCGCCGACCTGGTGGTCACCTGCCGCGGCACCGGCACCCCCGTCCTCGACCTCGCCACCGTGCGCGCCGGGCTCGCCGCCCGCCGCGCCGCCGGCGCCGAGGGGCCGGTGGTCTTCGTGGACCTCGCCCTGCGCCACGACGTCGACCCGGCGGTGGCCGGCCTCGACGACGTCGTCCTCGTGGACCTGCCCACCGTGCGCGAGCACGCCCCGGCCGCCACCGCCGGGGAGGTGGCCCGCGCCCGCGACATCGTCGGCGAGGGCATCCGCGCCCTGGCCGACGACACCGCCGAGCGGCAGATGGACGACGCCGTCGTCGCGCTGCGCACCCGGGTGGCCGACGCCGTCGCCGCCGAGCTCGACCGGCTGCCCGCCGAGGGCAGCGTCAGCGCCGAGAAGGCCGCCCAGGCGCTGCGCCGGCTCGCCGCCCGCCTGGTGCACGAGCCGACCGTCCGGGCCCGCGCCGCCGGCCGCGAGGGGCGCGGCGCGGAGCACCTGCGCGCGCTGGAGCAGGTGCTCGGCGTGGCCGTGCCGGCCCCGCAGGACGGGCCCCCGCCGGTGGCGACGCCGGCCTGACCCGCGGCGCCCGCCGCCGCACCTACCCCGCCGCCCGCGAGGCGGTCCCGCACGCCGGCTTGCCGGCCGAGACGAGAACGAGCCAGATGACCTCCACGCTTGCCCCGTACGACGCGATCCTCCTGCTCTCCTTCGGCGGACCGGAACGTCCCGAGGACGTCGTGCCGTTCCTGCGCAACGTCACCCACGGGCGCGGGATCCCGGACGAGCGCCTGGAGGAGGTGGGCGAGCACTACTACCACTTCGGCGGCCGCAGCCCCATCAACGACCAGAACAAGGCGCTGCTCGCCGCCCTGCGCGAGGAGCTGGCGCGCCGCGGCCTGGACCTGCCGGTCGCCTGGGGCAACCGGAACTGGGACCCCTACCTCACCGACGCCCTGCGCGACCTGCACGCCGGCGGCGCCCGCCGCGTGCTCACCATCGTGACCAGCGCGTACGCCTCCTACTCGGGCTGCCGCCAGTACCGCGAGAACATCGCCGCCTCGCTCGACGAGCTCGCCGGGGAGGGCGTGGACCTGGTCGTCGACAAGGTGCGCGCCTACTTCAACGACCCCGGCTTCGTCGCCGCCAACGTCGACGCCGTCGTCGCCGCCTACGAGCGCCTCGGCGCCGCGCCGGGCCCGGACGCGCCGCTGGTCTTCGTCACCCACTCCATCCCCACGACGATGGAGGTCGCCTCGGGCACGCGGACGACGGGCAGCTACTCCGTGCAGCACCTCGACGTCGCCGCCGAGGTCGCCAAGGCGGCCGGGGAGCGGCTCGGGCACCCGGTGCCCTGGGAGCTGGCCTACTGCTCGCGCTCGGGCACCCCGCTGACCCCGTGGACCGAGCCGGACGTCAACCGCACCCTGCACGCGCTGCACGCCGACGGCGCCGCCCGGGTGGTCCTCGCGCCCATCGGGTTCGTCTCGGACCACATGGAGGTCATCTACGACCTCGACACCGAGGCCCGCGCCACCGCCGACGAGCTCGGCATGCGGATGGAGCGGGCCGGCACCGCCGGCACCGCGCCGGAGTTCGTCGCCGGCCTGGTGGACCTGCTCGTCGAGCGGGCCGGCACCGAGCGCGGCGAGGCGCCCGAGCGGGCGGCGGTCGGGGCGCTGGGCGCCTGGCCGGACGTCTGCCGGCCCGGCTGCTGCCGCCTGCGCGCCGGGGTGGACTCCGGCGTGCCCGCCGCGTGCGAGCAGCCCGCCGGCGCCGCCGTCTGAGCTCCCGGCTGCCGCCGTCCGAGGTCCCACCCATCCCAGGAGGAAGAGCATGAGCACCATCCCGCGCATCGGCGAGGGCGCCGACACCGAGGCGATCAACGCCGGCATCAACTACACGATGTGGAGCGTGTTCGCCACGGCCGCGCCGCTGCCCGCCGACGCCGACGACCGCGCCGCGCTCGTGGCGGCGGCCGAGGAGGCCGTGGCCGGCGCCGGCGTCGTCGTGCGCGGCTGGTACGACGTCGCCGGGCTGCGCGCCGACGCCGACCTCATGGTGTGGTGGCACGCCGCCACCATCGAGCAGGTCCAGGACGCCTACCACCGCCTGCTCGGCTCCGCGCTGGGGGCGTTCCTCCAGCCGGTGTGGTCGGTGGTCGGTCTGCACCGGCCGGCGGAGTTCAACAAGCGGCACGTGCCGGCCTACCTCGCCGGCGAGGAGCCCGGCGGGTACCTGTGCGTGTACCCCTTCGTCCGCTCCTACGAGTGGTACCTGCTCCCCGACGAGGAGCGGCGGGACATGCTCCGCGAGCACGGCATGGCCGCCAAGGACTACCCCGACGTGCGGGCCAACACCGTCTCGGCCTTCGCGCTGGGCGACTACGAGTGGATCCTCGCATTCGAGGCGAACGACCTGCACCGCATCGTCGACGTGATGCGCGAGCTGCGCGCGGTCGGCGCCCGCCGGCACGTGCGCGAGGAGATCCCCTTCTTCACCGGCCCGCGCGTGGCGCTGGCCGCGTGGGCGGAGCGCCAGCCGCGCGCCTGAGCGCGGCCGCTTCGCGTACCCCTGGCGCCGCCGGCGGCCGCTCGTGCGGTAGACCCGGCGGCGGCGTCAGGCGTACCGGGCCGCCGTCGCCACCGTCTGCCGCCCGTAGGAGCCGCCGAACAGGGCGGCGTGGACGATGAGCATGTGCAGCTGGTGCAGCCCGACCCGCTCGCGCCACCCCGGCGCGAGCGGCGAGACCTCGTCGTACGCGGCGACGATCCGCGCGCGATGGGGCGCGTCGAACACCGCCAGCTGTGCCAGGTCCGACTCCGCGTGCCCGCCGTGGGCCGCGGGGTCGATCAGGGTTGCGGTGACGCCGACCGGGCCCGTCGCCCACAGCACGTTGCCGCCCCACAGGTCCCCGTGCAGCCGCGCCGCGGCTCCGGTGACCAGCGCCGGCTGCGGGGCGTCGTGGTCGCCAGCGGCGAGCCGCTCGGCACACCGGCGCACCACCCGCGCGCCCTCCGCGTCGATCGCCCCGTTCCCGACGGCGGCAGGCAGGTAGGGCAGCAGGCGGTCGACGGCGTAGAACTCGCCCCACGAGGACGGGCCCGGCTCCGCGTGCAGCGGCAACGGGGCGCGGCCCATGAACCCGTCGCCCTCCCAGCCCGGCGGCGGGCAGCCGAGGTGGCCGGCGCCGGCGGCGTGGGTGCGGGCCAGCGCCCGGCCCAGCTCCTCGGCCGCGGCGGCGTCCGGCCGGCCCCCGTCGATGCGGCGGGTCTCGATCCAGCCCGGGCCCTCTGCCACGACCGCCGCGACGGGAGCGCCGCCGTGGGCGGCGGCCGCCCCCAGCCACCGCAGCCCGGCGGCCTCGAACCCGGTCGCCCCGGGCAGGCCGTGGTCGTCCTTCCGAAATGCGCTCACCGCCCCATCCTCCCGGCGAGGCGCCGGCGGGCGCCCGCCGGCAGCCCCCGGCCGGTGACCACTCGCCGGTGACCGCGCGCCGGTGACCACCCGTCCACAGCCCGACCCGGCCCGGTGCCGGGCTGTCGGCGCCGGTGCCTAGCGTCGTCGCGAGGGACTCACCGGGACGGGGGAGCGCGATGGACGTCGAGCACGGTCCGGGCAGCGGCCCACCCGGAGGGCTTTCGCCGGCCCGCCGCCAGCTCCTCGGCGCGCTCGCCGCCCTGGCGCTGGCCCAGGCCGAGCTGGCGGCGGCATTCCCCCAGACCTGGCGCGGCACCGGCGCCGACGCCTACGCGCAGGCGCTCGGCGGGCTGCTCCACCACGCCCACGCCGCGGGCGCGGGCCTGCGGGCGGCAGACCTCACCGCGGCGGCGGCCGACCGCGAGCAGGCGGCCGCGCGCGGCTGGGCGGGGACGGGATGAGCCCGGCGGCCGGGGCCGATGGCGGCGGCGCGTGGGCCCCGGGGCCGGACCACGCGGTCGGGCTGCGGCTCATGGTGACCGGGGGCGTCGCCGTCGCCGTCGACGCCGATGAGCTGGGCGCGCTCGGCGCGCGCCTGCTGCGCGCGGCGGACCTGGCGCAGGCGGCGGTCGAGCAGGCCCACGGCGTGAGCACGCTCGGCTACTTCGTGCCGCTGGTTCCCTCCGCCGGTGCGCTCGTCGCGCGCCTCGCGGCGGTCCTGACCGGGGCGCTGTCCCTGCCGGCGCTGGGGGAGCGCATCCGCGCCCTCGCCGCGGACCTCGAGGTCCAACGGCAGTGGTACGAGGAGGCCGAGGAGCGCGCGGTGCGTGGATTCCGCCCGCCGCTGTGGCGCTACGCGGTGCACCTGCTGGGGCCGCCGAAGCTGCGGGGCCTCGTCACCGGGCTCGACGCCGCCGCCGTGCTCGGTCACGCGGGCGCGGCCACCTCCCGCATGCGCGACCCGCGCCTGCTCGACGCCGTCGTGGCCCAGCAGCACGCGCGCTCGCTGGCCGGACGGATGCAGTGGGCCCGGCCCGAGTCGGTCATGGGCGGGCTGTTCCTCGGCCGGGAGTGGGTGGACGTGCGGCGCATGACCCCCGTCGAGCGCACCGCGCTGAGCCTGGTCGGCACGCACGAGCAGGCGTCCTGGGTCGCGCGCGGCGGCCGGGTGCGCGCCGGGCTCACCGTCGCCACCACCGTCGGGCACCCGGTCGCCGCGCCGCCCGTGACGCCGGGGCAGGCCCTCGGCCGGATCGGCGCGCTGGAGGAGCGCATCCGCGCGCGCGGGACCGGCGCGGTCGAGGTGCTGCGCACCACCACCCCCGGCGGCGCGCGGCACTGGACCGTCGTCGTGCCGGGCACCCAGGAGCAGTGGGCGGGCGGGCGCAACCCGATGGACAACGGGACCAACCTGCGGGCGATGGCCGGCGTGGGCAGCGACATGGAGATCGGCGTCGCCGCCGCCATGCGTCAGGCCGGGATCGCCCCGGGCGAGCCGGTCGCGATGGCGGTCCACAGCCAGGGCGGCCTGGTCGCGGCCCGGCTGGTCGCGGACCCGGTCTTCCGGGCCCGGTTCCGGGTCACCTCCGTGCTCACCGCCGGCAGCCCCATCGCCGGCATCGCCCTGCCGCCCACGGTGGACGTGCTCAGCCTGGAGGACGTCAACGACCCCACCGTCGGGCTCGACGGCGCCGCCAACGCCCCCGACGCCCACCACGTCACCGTGGCGGTGAACTCCGGCGAACCGGCCAGGGCGGGCGAGCCGCACCACGCGGCCCGCTATGCCGCCGCCGCGGACCTGCTCGCCGAGCTGGACGACGACGGCGTCCAGGCGTGGCTCGCGCGCAACCGGGCCGCGATGGGGACCACCGTGCCGGGGGCGCGCACCGACTCCTTCGTGTTCGAGATCAGCCGGTGACGCGGCGCGGTCCCGGCGCCGCCGGCGGAGCGGGCCAGCCGGGGCGCCGACGCCCAACCCCCGCGTCGGTCAGCGCTGGTTGCCCGGGAGGATGAGCTGGATGATCCAGCTCGCGATGGCGATGATCACCCCGCCGATCACCGCGGTCCAGAACCCGTCCACGTGGATGCCGTACGAGGTGAACTGGCTGAGCCAGCCGGTGAGCAGCAGCATGAGCGCGTTGACGACGACGAAGAACAGCCCCAGCGTGAGGATGTACAGCGGCAGCGAGAGCAGCACCACGATCGGGCGCACGATCGTGTTCACGAGCGTGAAGATCAGGGCGACCACCGCCAGGTTGACGACGAACGCGCCCGTGGACCCGGTCTGCGGAAGCGTGATCCCGGGCACGATGAGCGTGCACAGCCAGATCGCCGCGGCGTCGACGAGGAACCGCACGATGAAGCTCATGCACTGATCCTGCCACTGATCGGACCCGGCGGTTGCCCGTCTGACCAGCGGTTTCGCGGGCTCGGCGCCACGGCGCGGCCGCGCCGCCGGTCCGGCGCCGTCCGGGTCGGCCTGCCCCGAGCGCCCCGGTGTCCCTCCCCGGCGTCGGCGGGCCGGCGTCCCCAGCGCGGCAGGCGCGCTCCCGCCGGGAGCCGTTCGGGGTGCACACTTTGCACATGGCCCCGAAGAACCCCTCGGTCCGTCTGCGCCCCGACATCGAGAGCCTCCCGGCTTACGTCCCCGGTGAGCGCCCGACGGTAGGGATGCAGGTCTACAAGCTCTCGAGCAACGAGATCGCCTTCCCGCCGCTCGTCGCGGTGGGCGCCGCCCTGGTCGACGCCGCGGCGGACCTCAACCGCTATCCGGACATGTACGCCACCGCGCTCACGGAGGCGCTCGGCGCCCGGCACGGCGTCGGCGCGGAGCGCGTCACCGTCGGCAACGGCTCCGTGGCCGTGCTCCAGCACGTCCTCACGGCGGTCTGCGAGCCCGGCGACGAGGTCATGATGGCCTGGCGCTCCTTCGAGGCCTACCCCATCGCCGTGCAGGTGGCCGGCGCCCGGGCCGTCATGGTCCCGGTGGACGGCGAGGGCCGCCACGACCTCGCTGCCATGGCCGCCGCCATCACCGAGCGGACCCGCGCCGTCCTGCTGTGCAGCCCCAACAACCCCACGGGGCCGGCGCTGACCCAGTCCGAGCTGCGCGGCTTCCTCGCGGCCGTGCCCGCCTCCGTGATGGTCGTGCTCGACGAGGCCTACATCGACTTCGTCACCGCCCCCGACCCCACCGACGGCCCGGCCCTGCTGGGCGAGCACAAGAACCTCGTCGTGCTGCGCACCTTCTCCAAGGCCTACGGGCTGGCCGGGTTGCGGGTCGGCTACGCCCTCGCCCGCCGACGCCTCACCACCGGCTTCCGGGCCGCGTCCACCCCGTTCGGGGTCAACAACATGGCCATGGCCGCCGCCCTGGCCGCGCTGCAGGCGGAGGCCCAGATCCGCGACCGGGTCGCCGAGGTCATCACGGAGCGCGACCGCGTCGTCGCCGCCCTCCGCGACCAGGGCTGGACGATCCCCGACGCCCAGGGCAACTTCGTCTGGCTCGACCTCGGACGGCGCGCCACGGCGTTCGCCGACCACACCCGCGCCCGCGGCGTGCTGGTGCGGGCGTTCGCCGGCGACGGCGTGCGCGTGTCCATCGGCGAGCCGGAGGGCAACGACCTCTTCCTCAGCCTCGCCGGCGAGTGGGCCGCCCGCTCCGCCCGCACCCTCGAGCGCGCCTGAGCACGTTCTGAAGCCGCGAGCGGGCCTGAGTCCCTCGAGCGCGCCGACGGGTCCTCTCGGCGCTCGCCGGCACCGGGAGGACGCCGGCACCGACGCTCAGCCGAGCAGCGTGAGCGCCACGAGCAGGGAGAGGACGATCTCGCCCAGCCCGAGCAGCATGGGCCGCACCGGCCGACCACGCCGCGCGGCCAGCACCGGCACCGCCGCGGCCCGCACGGCCAGCGCCGCCCACACCGCCAGGTGCCAGCCGCTCACGAGGCCGGCCGCGGCCAGGGCCGCCACCGCCGCCGTCACGGCGACGTGGAAGGCGATCGAGCCGACGAGGTAGGCCCGGTTGCCCCGCTCGCGGATGTTGGTCTTGACGTAGGGCACCGTGCCGAGGAAGTACGCGGTGACCAGCGCCGTGACCAGCCAGGCCCAGGCCCAGCCGGTCAGGGCGCCGTCGGGGGAGGCGCCAGGCAGCGGGCCGCCGACGGCGCTGCCGAGCCAGCCGGTGCCCGGCAGCCACCCGGTGCCCCACACCCCGCCGGCCCCGCCGGTTCCGGCGTCGTAGGCGACGGCGGTCATGAGGCCGGCCGCGCCGACGGTGACGACGTCGTTGAGGGTTGAGGAGGGAGCGGTCCCTGCGGTGCGCCGAGCACCACAGGGCGATCGCGACCAGCGGGGCGTACGGCAGCGCCCACGCCAGCAGGTAGGGCGCCGCGACCACGACCGCCACCGCCAAGGGCGCCGTGACGAGCGCGTACGCCCGCACCGGCGGCAGGTAGCGGGCCTTGCGGTACGAGCGCAGCCACAGCCCGGTCGCGAAGAAGGCCAGGTACCCCACCCACCACAGCCCGAGCAGGGGCACGTGCACCCAGGCGGGGCCGGACAGCGCCACCCCCACGAGCGCCGGGACGGCGATCATCGCCCAGGCGCCGTGCTGGTCCGGGACCCACCCGGCCCGGCGCCGCCGGCGGCGCCGGGCCGCGACGGCGGTGGGGGTCGTGGCGGTCACGCGCCGAGGATAGGCACGACGGCGCCGCCCCGGCCGGGCCCACGGTCCCGGCCGCCACAGCCGCGAATCACCTCCCAGGCGGCGGCTGTGGCACGCGCCACGCGCCGGGGTCCGGGCCGTCGTCGGCCACGAACGGCCCCGCACCGCGTCCACCACCTGGGACGTTGCCGATTCCCACGAAACTGATGCGCCGCGCCAAGCGTTCTGACACGATCTTTGTCGAGAGCCCACAACTGAAACTTACGGTTGCGTAGCCTACGCTGGCGTAGGTTGCGCGACCGGCCATCCCTGGGTCGCTTCCTGCCAGCCCGCCGCCACCACCCCCGGCGGCGGACCTGGCAGGCACACCACGCGTCCGGACCGGACGCTCGCCGAGGAGGTCCCGCTCGATGGAACAGCTCGAAACCATGCTGGGTTCCGGCCCACGTCTGGACGACATGGTGCAGATCCTCGACGCCGACGGGCGTCGGCACGAGGACCCGCAGTACAGCGCCTACGCCGTCGACCTGGACGCCGGGGACCTGCGCGCGATGTACCGGGACATGGTGCTCACGCGCGCGTTTGACGCCGAGGCCACCGCCCTGCAACGCAAGGGCGAGCTGGGCCTGTGGGCGCCGTGCGTGGGGCAGGAGGCGGCGCAGGTCGGCTCCGCGCACGCCCTGGCGCCCCGGGACTTCGTCTTCCCGTCCTACCGCGAGCTGGGCGTGGCCCAGGTGCGCGGGCTGGACCTGCGCGAGACGCTCCCGCTCTTCCGTGGCGTCCGCCACGGCGGCTGGGACCCGCACGCGCACAACATGCAGATCCCCACCCTGGTCATCGGCGCGCACACCCTGCACGCCGTCGGCTACGCCCTCGGCGTGCAGCGCGACGGCGACGTCGGCACCGGCGACCCCACCCGCGACCGCGCCGTCGTCGCCTACTTCGGCGACGGCGCCACCTCCCAGGGCGACACCAACGAGGCGCTCGTCTTCGCCGCCTCCGCCAGTGCCCCGGTCGTCTTCTTCTGCCAGAACAACCACTGGGCCATCTCGGTGCCGACCACCACCCAGAGCCGGGTGCCGCTGGTCCACCGCGGCGGCGGGTTCGGCGTCCCCTCGGTGCGGGTGGACGGCAACGACGCCCTGGCCTGCTACGCCGTGGCCCGCGAGGCGCTCGAGCGTGCCCGCGCCGGCGGCGGCCCGACCTTCATCGAGGCCGTCACCTACCGCATGGGCGCGCACACCACCTCCGACGACCCCACGCGCTACCGCGACCGCGCCGAGGAGGACCTCTGGCGCGCCAAGGACCCCATCGCCCGGCTCCGGGTCTACCTCGAGCGCCAGGACCTCGCCGACGCGGCGTACTTCGCCGCCGTCGACGCCGAGGCCGGCGAGCTCGCCGAGTCCGCCCGCGCCTACTGCACCTCCCTGACCGGCGGCCCGGCCGAGGAGATGTTCGAGCACGTCTACACCCTGCCCCACCCGCTCGTCACGGAGGAGAAGGCGGCACGGGCCGCCTACGAGGCCGGCTTCGCCGACGAGGAGGACGCCCGATGACCGCCACCCCGATGGCCCGCGCGCTCAACGCCGGCCTGCGCCGGGCGCTGGAGCGCGACCCGAAGGTCGTGCTCATGGGCGAGGACATCGGCGCCCTCGGCGGGGTCTTCCGCGTCACCGACGGGCTGCAGAAGGACTTCGGCCCCGACCGGGTGGTGGACACCCCGCTCGCGGAGTCCGGCATCGTCGGCACCGCGGTCGGGCTGGCCATGGCCGGCTACCGGCCGGTGTGCGAGATCCAGTTCGACGGGTTCATCTTCCCCGCGTTCGACCAGATCACCACCCAGCTCGCCAAGCTCACCTACCGCTCCCACGGGGACCTCTCGCTCCCGGTGGTCATCCGGGTGCCCTTCGGCGGCGGGATCGGTGCCGTCGAGCACCACAGCGAGTCCCCCGAGGCGCTGTTCGCGCACACCGCCGGGCTCCGGGTGGTCGCGCCGTCCACCGCCGCCGACGCCTTCACGATGATCCAGCAGGCCATCGCCTCGCCCGACCCGGTGCTCTTCTTCGAGCCGAAGTCGCGCTACTGGGACAAGGGCGAGGTGGACCTCGACGCCGAGGTCGACCTCACCGAGACCGGGCTGACCACCGGCCTGCACGCGGCCCGCACCGTACGCCCCGGCACCGACGCCACGGTCGTGGGCTACGGCCCGACCGTCAAGACGCTGCTCAACGCCGCCGAGGCCGCGGCCCAGGAGGGCCGGAGCCTGGAGGTCATCGACCTGCGCTCGGTCTCCCCGCTCGACGTCGACGCCGTCGTCGCCTCGGTCAACCGCACCGGCCGGCTCGTGGTGGTCCACGAGGCGCCGGTGTTCTTCGGCCCGGGCGCCGAGATCGCCGCCCGCGTCACCGAGCGCTGCTTCTACTCCCTCGAGGCTCCGGTGCTGAGGGTGGGCGGGTTCCACATGCCCTACCCGGCGAGCACCCACGAGGAGGAGTACCTGCCGAACCTGGACCGCGTGCTCGACGCCGTCGACCGGGTCATGGCCTACTAGCCCGCTGCCGACCGCACGGCGCGCGCCCGGTACCCGGGCGCCGCGGGCAGCACGCACCACTTGGAGGAGAGCACATCGTGCCGAGCTACCAGCACTTCCGCCTGCCGGACGTCGGCGAGGGCCTGACCGAGGCCGACATCGTGACGTGGCAGGTCGCCGTCGGGGACACCGTGGCCGTCAACCAGACGCTGTGCGAGATCGAGACCGCCAAGTCCGTCGTCGAGCTGCCCAGCCCCTTCGCCGGCGTCGTGCACGAGCTGCTCGCCCCCGAGGGGGCCACGGTAGAGGTCGGCGCGCCGATCATCTCCATCGACGTCGATCCCGGCGGGACCGCCCCCGCGGGTGCGGCCCCCGCCGCGGAGGAGGCGGGGACGGGCGAGGGGTCCGGCAGCGTGCTCGTGGGGTACGGGACCCGGCCCGGCGCGGTGACCCGGCGCCCCCGCAAGCAGCCGGGTGAGGCGCGGGACGCGAGCACGACGACGTCCGCTCCGCCGTCTCCCGCCCCCACGCCCGCTCCGCCAACGCCCGCCGCGCCGGCGTCCCCGGCCGTGGCCGCGGCGCCATCCCAGCGCGCCCGCGTGCTCGCCAAGCCGCCGGTGCGCAAGCTCGCCAAGGACCTCGGCGTCGACCTCGCCGCGGTCGCCGGCACCGGCCCGGGCGGCATCATCACCCGCGAGGACGTCCAGCGCTTCCGTGACATCGCCGAGCCGGCCCCGCTGGCCACCTACGCCGGCGACGAGGAGCCCTGGCTGGCCGGCGGCACGGTCTCCGCCGACGGGCGCCAGACCCGGGTGCCGGCCAAGGCCGTCCGCAAGCGCACCGCCGAGGCGATGGTGGCCTCGGCCTTCACCGCCCCGCACGTGACCGTGTTCCACACGGTCGACGTCACCCGGAGCATGCGGCTGGTCGAGCGGCTCAAGTCGGACCGCGAGTTCGCCGACGTGCGGGTCACGCCCCTGCTGGTCACGATGAAGGCCCTCATCACCGCCGTGCGGCGCAACCCGGAGATCAACGCCGCCTGGGACGACGAGCGCAAGGAGATCGTCTACAAGCACTACATCAACCTCGGCATCGCCGCCGCGACGCCGCGGGGCCTGGTGGTGCCGAACATCAAGGACGCGCACCGGATGAGCCTGCACGAGCTGGCCGTGGCGCTCGCGGACCTCACCGCCACGGCCCGGGCGGGCAAGTCCCAGCCGGCCGACATGGCCGACGGCACCATCACCATCACCAACGTCGGCGTCTTCGGCATCGACACCGGCACGCCGATCCTCAACCCCGGCGAGTCCGCGATCCTCGCCTTCGGCGCCATCCGGCAGCAGCCGTGGGTGCACCGCGGCAAGGTCAAGGCGCGCTGGGTGACCCAGCTGGCCCTGTCGGTGGACCACCGCCTCGTCGACGGCGGGCTGGCCTCCAAGGTGCTCGCGGACGTCGCCCGCGTGCTCGAGGACCCGGCCCAGGCGCTCGTCTGGGGCTGACCCGGGCGGCTTCGCCGTGCGGGTCCGCGCGGTGCGCGGTAGCAAGAGGGGCATGACCTCTTCCTCCGGTGCCGTGCTGCTCGACGCGGACGGCACCCTCGTGGACTCCACCTACCTGCACGTCTCCGCCTGGTCCCAGGCCTTCGCGCAAGTCGGGCACCCGGTGGACGCCTGGCGCGTCCACCGCTGCATCGGCATGGGCTCCGACAAGCTCCTCGCCGAGCTCCTCGGCGACCGGGCCGACGACGTCGGCGGACCGGCGAAGGACGCCCACTCCGAGATCTACGCCGGGATGAGCGATCGCATCCGCCGCTTCGCCGGCGTCCACGAGCTGCTGCGCGCGCTGCGCGAGCGCGGGCTGACCGTGGTCCTCTCCACCTCCGCGCCGCCGGACGAGCTCGCCCACATCCGCCGGGCGCTGGACGCGGACGACCTGTTCGACGCGGTCACCGCCGACGAGGACGTCGAGAGCGCCAAGCCCGACCCCGACCTCGTGGGCACCGCGCTGAAGAAGGCCGGCGTGCCCGCCGACCGGGCCGTCTTCGTGGGGGACGCCGTCTGGGACGTCGAGGCCTGTCGCCGCGCCGGCGTGCCGTGCCTCGGGGTGCGTACCGGCGGCATCGACTCCGCCGAGCTCCGCGACGCCGGCGCCGTCGAGGTGTATCGGGACGTATCGGACCTGCTCGCCCGGCTGGACGACTCCGCGATCGGCCGCCTCGCCGGGTGAGGCCGCGCCAGGCCGGAGGACCCTGTCGCCGCCGCCGTCCCGCTGCCACCATGGCGTCAGGAAGGGAGACGCGATGGCGCGCACGTGCGTGGTGGCGCTGCTGGCGGGCGCCGCCCTCCTGACGAGCTGTTCGGCGGGCATGGGCGCCGGCCCCGCCCACACCGAGGAACGGGACGTCGCCGGCACCTCCGCCGTCGTCCTGGGCACGAGCGGGACGCTGCGGATCCGCACGGGCAGCCCGGCCCGGCTCACCGTCACAGCCGGGGAGAACGTCATCGACCACCTCACCAGCGACGTGGGCGACGGCGTGCTCGAGCTGGGTCTGACCACCGCCCGGCCCACCGGTACCGGCGACATCGAGTACCTCCTGATCGCGCCGCAGATCCACGCCATCGACGTGAGGGGATCCGGCGACGTCGAGGCGGACGTGCCCACCGCCTCGACGCTGCGGCTCGCCGCCCGGGGCTCCGGCCGGATCGCCTTCCCCAAGGTGGACGCCGACGAGGTCCAGGTCGAGGTCTCCGGATCCGGCGGGGTGCGGGTGGGTGGAACCACCACCACCCAGCGGGTCACCCTCAGCGGGTCCGGCACCTACGACGGGGCGGGCCTGGCCAGCGAGTCCGTCATCGTCACCGTCTCGGGCTCCGGCCGCGCCGACGTCACGGCCAGCCGGACGGTGGACGCGGCGGTCACCGGCAGCGGCTCGGTCACCTACGCCGGCAACCCCCGGGTCACCAGCGAGGTCAACGGCTCCGGGCACGTCCGCCCGCGGTAAGGGCGTGGCATGTTGTGGCCATGGCATTTACATGCCCGCCCGCAGGCTGGTATTAGGTCCACGCGTCTCGTTAAGTTCGACATGCCGCAAGGAACACCGGCCCGCAACCGCGGGCGGAGGCAGTCGAGCGAGAGGGGCAGGCCATGGGTGACGCGTCGGTGCTGCTCCGGTTCGAGAGGCGTCACGCCGACTCTGCCGTCCGCACGACTGCCGCCACCGCTGCGACGGCCTCGGAGAGCCGGACGGGGCAGCTGATCGATCTGGTCAGCCGCCGCGGTGGCGTCATGGAGGCCTCGCTCGACGCCGAGACCTACCCCCTCCTGCGCGACCACCTCGTGCACAGCATCCTTGCGACGGCGACGCCCGAGCGGGCGGAGCGACTCTTCCCCGGCGACCCGCAGCAGCTCCTGCGACCCTTCGGCAGCGTGAGCCTCGGCTCCGGCGCCGCGGGGGTCCTGGGGGTGCTCGCGACCGTCGGGACCAAGGTTCCCACCGAGCTCGTCGACTGGTTGGAGGGGGCGGTTCCCGGGATGGAGGGCCCGGGACCGGGGCTTGTCGACGGGCTCGGTGGGATCGCGCTGGCGCTCGACCGGCTCGGTCGCCACGAGGCGGCCGGGAGGATCTGGCACGAGGTGGAGCGGGCGCCGCTGGACCGGCTGGGCACCGCGCTGGCCGACGGCCTGCCCGGGCTGGGCCTGGCCCTGCTCGAGCGCGCACCGTTCAGCGACGGCGAGGCGCTGTGCGACCGGATCTTCCTCATCGCCGAGGAGCTCGTCCGCCGCCTCGAGGACGGCGCTCACGACCTGCGCCGCCCCGGCCTGCTGCATGGCGGGGCGGGTGCCGCGTTGTTCCTGCTGCACGTCTACGAGATGACGGCGGACCGCCGGATGCTCGCGCAGGCCGAGCGGGCACTGCGGCACGATCTCGCCTTCCTCGGCTGGGCCGACCTCGCCGCCGAGGGGGCGCCGGAGCTGTGGCGCACCCGCCCGCTGCTCGGCAGCGGAAGCGCGGGCGTGGCCATGGTGCTGCACGAGGCCCTGAACCACCTCGACACCCCGTGGATGCTCCAGGCCCGGGACGCCATCGCCGAGGCCTGCGAGCGGCGGGTTGGCTCGCACGCCGGGCTGCTGCACGGCTGGGCGGGCACGCTCGTCGCGCTGCACTACCTGCGCAGCCGGCCCTGGGACCCGCCGGCCGACCGGCACGCCGTCGTCCGGCCGCACCTCGAGCGGCTGGCCCACCCGGCGGCCCGCGCACGGATCCCATTCGTCGGGCTCGACGCCTCTCGCTCCTCCGCCGACCTGGGCACCGGGGCGGCCGGTGTGCTGCTCGCGCTCGAGCACCTGCTGGGGGAGGGGGAGCGTCGTCTTCCCCTCTTCTGGTGACCATCCAGGCCCTTCGGCCCGATGAGACGAGGGGAGGGGGCACGATGAACGCACCGCAGGCCGCCGCGCTGGCGACGAGCCGGCTCCGGGGCGCGATGACGGCGCCGCGGGCCACGACCGCGGCGACCCGCGGCATCCCGGGACACGCGGGCCAGCTCGTCGCCTCCCTCGGTCTCCGCGTCGAGCTCCACCCCGCCTGCGACCCGGTCGGTTCGGCGATGCTCGCCGACGTCGCCGACGCCGAGATGCAGGAGGTCCGGGCGGTGCTGCGGCTGGTCCTCGGCGTCGACGGCCCGGTGCTGGACCTCGCGGCCGGCGTGGGACGCCTCACCGTCCCGCTGCTGGCGCTGCGCAAGCAGGTCACCGCGCTCGAGCTCTCGGGCGACGTCATCGCCCGGCTCGTGCACCGGCTGCAGCAGGCTCCCGCCGCCCTGCGGGCGCGTTGCAGCACGGTGCAGGCCGACATGGCCGATTTCCGCATCGACCGCGCCTTCGCCGCGGTGGTGCTCGGCGGGGCCTCGGTCAGCCTGCTCGACGGCGCCGATCGCATGGGCCTGTACCGGTCGGTGCGCCGGCACCTGATGCCCGGCGGGCGCTTCCTCGTGAGCACGGTCGACCACGGCGCGGCGGTGCTGCCGCCCGAGGTCGGCGGCGAGGTGCAGGCCCCGAGCGGGCGCTCGTACCGGGTGTACGAGTACTGGGAGCGGGGCGCACCCACGTGGACGCTCACCGCTCTGTCGAAGGATTCCGGTCACGGTCCCGTCACCGTGTGCACAACGACCCAGCGCGTGCTCGGTGCGGCACAGCTGCAGGTCGAGCTCGAGCGCGCGGGCTTCTCCGTGATCTCGCGCACGCAGGTGACCGAGCCCGGGCAGCGGCACCCGGTCGTGCTGATCGAGGCTGCGCTGCCCGACGCGGTGACGGGGCCGGCTCTTTACTGAGCCGTTGTGGCAGCGGTGCGCTCGATGCGCCCGCTGTCCCGAGCGCGCTTACAGCCAGCCCCGCTGGGCGGCCTTCGCCCCCAGGGCGAATCGGCTGCTCGATTCCATCCGGTTGCTCAGGATGTTGATCATGCGCCGGACGGTGCGGATCGAGATGCCGAGCTGACGGGCGATCGCCTCATCCTTGAAACCCTTGGCGAGAAGCTGGAGGAGCTCACGCTCCTCGGGCTTGAGGGCGTCATCGGCCTCAGTAGGAGCCAGATCGGTGCCTGACTCCCAGAGAAGTTCGTAAAGGCCACGAAGGGCGGCGACGACCCCAGGCGTATTTATGATCACCGCGCCGCGCGTGAAGTCGTCGGGGTCAAACATGACGACTGCCACTTCGCGATCGTAGATAAGGATGCGATTGGGGACACTGATCGCCGCGCGAGCGGAGCCCCCGTGGTCGCGTAGCCACGCGGCATACTCGACAACTGCGCTCTCATGACGGGCGGCGGCCGGGTAGATGGAGCGAATGGCGACCCCGCGGGCGAGGTCTCGGGCCTCGTCGCTCTTCGCCTGGTCAAGTTGGTGAGCGGTCGGGGTGGCAGTGATGATCGAATCGAGCGACGTCGTGAGATTCTGACCGAGTTCGAGCAGGCGAGCGACGATCTCGTCGGTACCCGTCAAGTGCTCAACTTCGCCGCGACGTCGGGTTGCCGAGCGCTGGTACTCGTCAACAAGCACCGCTGCCTCGGCCCGGATGTGGGTGAGTTGTTCCTGGGCGCGGTAAAGCTTCGTCTCTTCTTCGCTCAACAACCGCTCGAATGCGACCTGAGGAGACTCAGTGCGAACACCCGAAGGATCAGTGTGTGAACGGCGCAGGAGACCCTTCTGCTCCAGGAGGTCGAGTACCTCATGCAGATGGTCGTGCTCGAATCGCGTGCGCTCTACAAGCTGCTCATGGGTCATCGCGGGTGCGTTGAGAAGCGCGCGGTAAACCGATATGGCGTCGCCATCGAGTCCCAACGCTTCGAACATCACGCTCCCCAGTTGTCGTCGTGCGCCCGATCGTATGCCGGGATGGGTGATCTCGGACAGCGGCAGGCTCTTAACCATGTCGGGTGCCGACGTGAGGCAACTTCATGCCATGGCAGGCATTGCCCGTTGACCGATCCTGCCATGCGCGTCCGAAAGCGTCGATCATCAACAACGAGGCGCACCGGCCTCGATGACTACAGGAGTGTGAGATCAATGAAGAAGCTCGGAGCGAGCATCCTCGTTGCCGTCGGTCTGGTCGCCGCGGTGGCGGCCCCGTCCTCGGCAGCCAGCATCGACAAGACGACCAGCGTGTCCACCATGTGCGCCTACTGCTGGCCCACGCCGGGCACGCGCTGACACGTGCAGAGCGGTCGATGACCGCGACATCGGTGCCCCGGAGCAGAACCTGCGTGCTCCGGGGCATCGTCATGTCTGGCGCGCACCACCCACGCGCTTGGACCGTGAAGCCGACAGCGCCATGCGAGATTGCCGACGCACGCTGCGAGGATGGCAGGCGTGCCAGTCCCACCCGCCGACGCTCCTGACCATCACCGACGGACCCGCTTGCTGACCCTCGGGGCGGCCGTGGTCGTCGTGGCCGCGCTCGCCGTCGGGCTCGTCCTGGGGTCTCGCCCGCTGCCCCGGCCGGCGGCGCAGACCCCCACGGCCGCACCGAGCCCCTCGGTGTCGATGACCGAGCAGCCGGCGCTCGCCGGACTTCACATCGTGCTGGACCCCGGCCACAACGGCGGCAATGCCGCCGCGGCGGCCGAGATGGCGCAGCAGGTGGACGCCGGGCGGGGGAGCCGCAAGCCCTGCAACACCGTCGGCACCTCCACCGCGGGCGGCTACCCCGAGCACGCCTTCGCGTGGGACGTCGCCCAGCGCGCCCGCGGACTGCTCGAGGCGGCGGGCGCCGCGGTCACCCTCACCCGCGACGACGACGCCGGCATCGGCCCCTGCGTCGACGTGCGCGGCCGCTCGGCGCAGGAGCACGACGCGGACCTGCTCGTCTCCCTGCACGCCGACGGCTCGGAGAACCCCGACGTGGCGGGCTACTTCGCCATCGTCTCCGACCCCCCGCTCAACCACACCCAAGGCGTGCCCTCCCGCCAGCTGGCGACGGCGCTGCTCGACGCGCTCGGGCGGGCCGGCTTCAGGCCGTCGTCCTCCTACCCGGAGGCCCTGAGCGAGCGGGCCGACCTGGCCACGCTCAACCTGGCGGAGCGCCCGGCGGTGATGCTCGAGCTCGCGGAGATGCGCAACCCCGCGGAGGCGGCCGTGGCCGAGAGTTCGGACGGTCGCCAGCGGTACGCCGAGGCGGTCGTCGCCGGGCTGGAGCAGTGGGCGGCCGAGCGCCGCTGAGGGGCCAAGATGACGACGGCGAGCCGGGTCAGGACGTGTGCAATCCGCGGCGGGCGATCGTGAACCCGTGGCCGGTGAGGGTGCTCCAGCACTCCATGCCGTCCTGCCGGCTCGTGCACGCGAAGTGCCCGGCGGCGGCGGACTGCCCGTAGGCCAGCGCGCCGGCGTTCCCCGGCGGGGACACGCTGCAGTCGGGGCGCGCCGCGCCGCCGCGGCCGACGGTGGCGGTCACCCGCTCCGCCGAGCACCCCTCGGGCGTGGCGAACCGGTGCTCGCCGATGGTGCACGTGGCGGCGTCGTCCCCGATCGCGCAGGAGATGTTGCCGGTCGGGCTGCTGAAGGTCGAGGCCTGCCGGGCCCCGGACGGGGCGGGCCGCACGGGCTTGAGCCAGTCCCCGGCGTGGGACAGCGTGGCGACGACGGCGGGGGGCGTGTGCGCGCCGTTCACGAGCGCGTCGTTGACGGCCAGGGCGTAGGCCGGGTCGCACGCCTGCTGCAACCTCGTCAGGGTCTGGACGACGACGTCGCCCGAGGCCGGGTCGGCCCACCCCTTGCCCGAGGAGGCGGCGGTGCCGTAGCGGTCGAAGGCCTGCGCGTCGGCCGCGGGGTCCTCGCAGCTGGTGGTGTCGGGCAGGGCGGTGAGCGCCGACTTGGCCTCGGCCGCGTTGGCCGTGGCGGACGGCGACGGCGCGCTGCTCGCCTCGGCCGTGCCGGCCGGCGTCGGCGTCGAGGCGGGCTCCCCGTGCCCGCGCTGGAAGATCGCCCAGGTGATGACGGCCAGCACGACGACGAGCGCCGCCAGGACCAGCAGCCACGGCGGTCGCCGCCGGGGCCGGGCTTCCGCGGGGGAGGCTGGAGCGCCGGTGGCCTGCCCGTTCGACGGCACGGGGTCCGCGGCGCGGGTGGGGGCTGCGCCGGGCGCCGTGGCGGCTGCACCGGACGCCTCCGCTCTGGCCGCCGGCGTGGCCGGCGGGATGACCGGCGGCATGGCGGCCTTCGGCATGGCCGGCAGCTGCTCCGTGGGCTCGTCCACCCGCGCCGGTTCGCCCGGCGCCGCGGCCGGGCGCGCGGCGTCAGCGGCCGGCTCCGCTGTCGCCTGCACCCCGGCAGCCGCCTCGGCGTCGCCGGACGCCTGCGCCGCCACCCGGGCGGCCCGCGTGGCGAGCGCGGCGTCGACGTCGGGGGAGCCCAGCCGGCCGAGCCACTCCAGCAGCGCCGGG
The DNA here is from genome assembly GCF_009193175.1 of Georgenia ruanii. Classification (GTDB taxonomy): domain Bacteria; phylum Actinomycetota; class Actinomycetes; order Actinomycetales; family Actinomycetaceae; genus Georgenia; species Georgenia ruanii. Next base: position 241,083 of record NZ_VUKE01000003.1, read on the forward strand.
TAGGTGGACGGGTTGTGCGCCAGCGCGGGTCGCAGCTCGGGGTGGTCGCGGGCGAGCTCCTGGAGGGTCGTGAGCGGGGTCGCCGGGTCCGCGGCCAGGCGTTCCAGCTCCGCGCGATCCTCCACGTACCCCTCCTCCGGCTCGGTCCGACAGATCGACAGTACACACGACGTTCACGTCGGAGTCCCCGGGAGTCGCTGCCGCGCCCCAGGTCGACGCCTTACGGTGGGCCGGTGCGCCGACTCTTCGCCGTCCTCCTCACGCTGGTCCTCCTCGTCGCCGTCGCGGTCGCGGCGGACCGCGTGGCGGCGGGCGTGGCGGAACGCGCCGCCGCGACGGAGATCGCCCGGCAGGTCGACGTCGCCGGGACGCCCGACGTCACCATCGCCGGCTTCCCCTTCCTCACCCAGCTCGCGGCCCGCGACCTCGACGACGTGCGGGTTCGGGCCGAGGGGGTGGCCGCCGAGGGCGTCGAGCTGGGCGACGTCGACATCCGCGCCCGCGGCGTCGGGCTGGCCCAGCCGCTCACCGCCCGCACCGTGCGGCTCACCGGCACCCTCCGCCAGCCGGACCTGCAACGGCTCGTCGACCAGGCCACCGGCATGTCGCTCACCGTGGACACCGGCACCGACGGCGTCACCCTCGGCACGACGGTCCTGGGCCAGCCGCTCGAGCTCCTGGCCGTCCCCGAGGTCAGCGACGGCACCCTCACGCTCCGCCCCGCGGGCGTGACCCTGGGCGACAAGGCGGTCGACGTCGGCACCGTGCGAGCGCTGCTGGGTGCCAACCTGCTCGACGTCGGCATCCCGCTCGGCGACCTGCCGCTCGGGATGACGCTCGCCGAGGTCACGCCACGCGACGACGGCGTCCGCGTCACCCTCACGGGGCAGGGCGTCGCCCTCCCCGCCTAGCTCGAGCGGGACACCTGCGCCGCGGCGCGGTGCGGTGGCACCTACGCCCCGGCCTGGTGCAGCGGGCCCGCCCCGCCCGGGTGCCCCAGGCCGGCGGTCGCGGGGTGCGGCGGCGCCCCCGCGCCGGGCAGCGTCCCCGGCGGCGGCAGGATGCCGTCCTCGACCGCCCGCTTGTACAGGTCCACCTTGGTGTCCGCCACCCGGCCGGCCATGCGGTACTTCGCCCGGATCCGGCCGATGTAGTCGTTGACGGTCTCCCGGGAGATGCCCAGCCGCTGGGCCACGCTCTCGGACTTCTCCCCGCCCGCGTACAGCGCCAGCGTCTCGCGCTCCCGCGGCGACAGCGTGGTCAGCGGCTGCCGGGCGTCGAGCCCCGTGCGGACCAGGCCCACGCGCCGGCCACGCGCCGCGGCCGCGAGCACCTCGACGAGCCGCTCCGGCGGGGTGGACTTGTGGACGACGGCGAGCGCCCCGGCCGCCAGGGCCAGCTCGGGCACGTACGAGCCGGTCAGGGCGGTGAAGACGACCACCTTCACCCCGGCACCGGTGAGCCGGCTGATGAGGCGGTCCGGCGCGGCGTCGGGCGAGAACAGCTCGAGCAGGACGAGGTCGACGGGATGGTCGGTGCCCCGCGCGCGCAGCAGCGCGGCGACCGTGGGGTACCCGCCCACCACCTCCAGCCCGGCCACCTCGCTGAGGCAGTGGGCGATGCCCAGTGCGACGACCGGGTGCTCGTCGACGACGGCGATGGTCGCCGCCCGCTCGACCGAGGCGTCGGCCCGTGCTCTCGATGACGCGGTGAGCGACATGCCAACTCCTTCGTCTTGCCGCGTTTCGTTCCCCTGTGCGCGCATTTCACCGGGGCTGTGTCGCGCATGTGTCGCGAATTTCCGGAACGTCTCGAGGACAAATGCCGGAACCATCGTCAAAGATGGCTGTATGTCCTCCGAAGCCGCCGACCAGCCGGATCCGTCGGCGCGGGCCTGCCGCCTCCTGCGGCGCCTGCTCGGCGGCGTGCCGGCGTACCGCTCGCTGTGGCAGGTCTACGTCCGGCGGGCCAGCGGCCAGGAGATCCACCAGGGGGCCATCGCCCAGGTGCTCGCCGACTACCTGTGGGAGACGGGCGAGGTCGCCGAGACCGAGACCGATCTGCCGCGTCGCCTCAAGGACCGCGTGAACCGGGCGCTCTCCGGAAACTTCATCGCCCCCGCCACGCTGCGCCTGTTCATCGAGGCCTTCGACATGTCACCGGCCGACAGCCACCAGCTCTGGGCGCTGTTCATGAACGCCGAGTCGACCGACCTCGCGGTGGTGCGTCCGGCCGTGTCGGGCGCCGAACGGCCCCTCGCCGACGCCCCGGGCGCGTACGAGACCCTCGTGGCCCACGAGTTCCACCGCGTCGGCGCCGACGGGCTGCCCGCCGAGCACCGCACCCTGCAGGTGATCCGGGCGCTGGAGCCGATGGACCGGTACGTCTACCAGTTCGACGTCCACGCCGCCGTCGTGGAGGTGCTGCGCGGCGGTCGTGCCGGCCCAGTGCGCCGCTCGACGATGTCGGGCCTGTACGGCGTCGAGATCATGCTGACCACCCCGCTGCAGGCGGCCGAGACGGCGTCCCTGGAGTACCGCACCGTCTTCAGCTTCGGCGAGGTCCCGCCGCCGAGCTTCCGCCGCGGCGCGCGCCGCCGGCTCAACAGCCTGGAGATCAACGTCCAGTTCCACCCCGCGCGCCTGCCCGAGCGGGTCTGGTGGGGGCACTGGGACAGCATCTGGGCCGACGAGCCCGACGACGTCGAGGAGGTGCCGCTGGCCGCCGACGGGCACGTGCACCGGTTCCTTCCGCAGCTCGAGGGCGACATCGTGGGCTTCACCTGGGCCTGGCCGCGGTAGGCCACGGAGGCCGCGCCCGGCGGCGACCCGGGCGCCGGCACGTCAGCCCTGCCGCGGCTCCCGCGGCCCCTCGGACGGCGACAGGCCGGCCGCCTGCTCCCCGGCGGACTGGGCGGCCCGGGCGGCGAGCATCTCGTTGTACGCACGCAGCTCGGCGTCGTCGTCCCGGTCGGCCTGACGGTCGGCGCGCCGGGCCGCGCGGTCCTCGTCCCGGGACCAGGAGAACGCGACGAAGACGGCCAGGGCGAGCGTGGGGAGCTCCCCGATGCCCCAGGTGATCGCGCCGCCCTTCTCCTGGTCCGCCAGCGCGTCGACGCCCGTGCCCCACGGCAGCCCCAGCCAGCCGAAGTAGTCGCCCGCCAGCAGCGAGGTGAGGGAGATGAGGGAGAGCCCGAAGAAGGCGTGGAACGCCATGGTGGCGAAGAGCAGCAGCAGGCGCAGCGGGTAGGACGGCCGGCGCGGGCCGGGGTCGATCCCGATGAGCACGTTGGCGAACAGATACCCGGCGAGCGTGAAGTGCAGGACCATCAGCACGTGCCCGATGTGCGTGTTCAGCGCGCCGAGGAACAGCGAGGAGAAGTAGAAGACCACCAGCGAGCCGGCGAAGTTCACCGCCGCGACGATGGGGTTGGACAAGAATTCCGCCAACCGCGAGTGCACCAAGGCCAGCAGCCACTCCCGCGGCCCGCGGGAGCCGTCCGCGCGGTGCGGCAGGGCCCGGACGGCGAGGGTGACCGGGGCGCCGAGCACGAGGAAGATCGGCACCACCATGGCGAGCAGCATGTGCTGCAGCATGTGGCCGCTGAAGAGCACCTTGCCGTACACCGCCGGACCGCCGTTGGTGACCCAGAGGAACAGCAGCATGCCCGCCACCCAGGCGGCCGTGCGCGCCGCGGACCAGGCGTCGCCCCGGCGGCGGAGCCGGACCACCCACGACAGGTAGACGAGCAGCCCCGCGGCCACCGCCAGCGCCGTGAGCGGGTCGAGCCGCCACTGGGTGAGGTAGGTCAGTCCGGTCGGGAAGGGCGGCACCGCGTAGCCGGTGATGAGGAACGTCGGGCTGGCGTCGGGGAGCGGCACCTGCGGGACCGGCGGCGCGGACGAGCCCAGCGCGACGCCGACCCCCACGACGGCGCCCATGACGAGCACCTCGACGCCGGCGAGCCGCCAGAACGCCCGGCCCGGCCCGGCCCCGGGCCGGCGGTCCGCCGCCGCGGCGCGGATGTGCGGGATCGTCACGCTGCGGTGCGCCCAGCCCGCCACGCCCAGCGCCGCCGTGAGCACGATCTTGATCAGCAGGAGCTGGCCGTACGGGTGGGTGACCAGGTCGGCGGGGGAGTTCAGGCGGATCCACGCGCTGGCGACGCCGCCGAACACGGCGATCGCGAAGGCCCACACGGCCAGCGCGGAGTAGCGCTCGACCGACGCCGGCAGGTCCTTGCCGGTGCGGCCGGCGACCACGCACATCACGGCCAGGCCGCCCGCCCACAGGGCCACCCCGCCGAGGTGCAGCCACCACGAGGAGACGGCCAGCTCGTGGCTCGCGGCCCCGGCGGCGTGGCCGGTGAGCGCCAGCGGGAAGAGGGCGACCAGGGCGAGGACCGCCGTCCACGCCGCGGAGGTGTAGCCGGCGACGGCGACCGCCAGCACCGCGACCAGGGCGGTCAGGACGGTGGACCAGGCCAGGTAGCGGCCCAGCTCGATCTCGGTGACGAACTGCGCCAGCTGCGCCCCGTAGCCCGGGCCGCCCAGACCGGTGCCGATGACGGAGGCGTGGGTGAGCACGAGGTGGGCGAGCTGGGCCAGGGCCCAGACGACGGCGGCGATCGCGCCCGTGCCGGCGGCCAGCGCCCAGGCGCGGCCGTCGGCGGCGACCCGCGGGGTCCGCTCCCGCCCGGCCCGGGCCTGCGGCCGGTGTCCGGGCTGGCGGGCGGGCGCCTGCCGGGGCAGGACGACGGCGCACAGCGCGAAGGCGCCGAGGGTCACCGCCGCCGCGGCGTGGGTCAGCACCGTGACCACCGGCAGGCCCCAGCGCACGAGGGGCCCGGGGTCGAACAGGGGGAGCGGCGCGGCGGCCCCGGTCAGCAGCAGGCCGCCGGCGAGGGCCACGAGCGCCAGCGGGAGGGCGCCGAGGGCGTACCACCACACTCGCGGCGCACGCGCGGGAAGATCGGCCACCCGTCCAGGGTAGGCGTTCGTTCCGGGCGCCGACGGCCGGGGTCGTGTGGCCCCCGTGACAGCCGACGGGCGGCGTCGTGTGGGCTCCGTGACATACGCTCGCTGCGGGCACTGGCGACCACCCGGGGGGACGATGAGCACTTCTCAGAGGCCGGTGGCGACCACCCCGACGGGTGCGGCCACGACGACGCCAGGCTCCGACCACTCCCGGCCGCCGCTGACCGACGCCGAGATCGAGCGGGCCACCCACCTGTTGCGCCGGGTCACCCACATCTTCGCCCAGCGGGTGGTGGGGCAGGAGGGCCTGCGCACGGCCCTCGTCTCCACCCTCATCGCCGGCGGGCACGTGCTGCTCGAGTCGGTGCCCGGCCTGGCCAAGACCACCGCCGCGCACACCCTGGCCAGCGCCGTCTCCGGCACCTTCCACCGCATCCAGTGCACGCCGGACCTCATGCCCAACGACATCGTCGGCACCCAGGTGTTCAACTACACCACCGGCGAGTTCTCCACCCAGCTGGGCCCGGTGCACGCCAACGTCGTCCTCCTCGACGAGATCAACCGGTCCTCGGCCAAGACCCAGTCGGCGATGCTCGAGGCGATGCAGGAGGGGCAGACCTCCATCGGTGGGCAGGTCTACCCGCTGCCGAGCCCGTTCATGGTGCTCGCCACGCAGAACCCCATCGAGGAGGAGGGCACCTACGTCCTGCCCGAGGCGCAGATGGACCGCTTCCTCATGAAGGAGGTGCTCAGCTATCCCACCCCGGCCGAGGAGGTGGACATCCTCGAGCTGACCTCCACCGGGGCGCTGGCCGCCCCGCTCGAGGGGCAGCCCGTCGCCCTGGAGGACGTGCTGTTCCTGCGCCACCTCACCGACCGGGTCTACGTCGACCGGTCGATCAAGCAGTACCTCGTCGCCCTGGTCAACACCACCCGCGGCGGCGGGCCCCGCCCGCTGCCCGAGCTGCACCGGCACGTGCGCGTGGGCGCCTCGCCCCGCGGGGCCATCGCCCTCATGCGCGGCGCCCAGGCCGTGGCGCTGCAGGAGAGCCGCCGCTACGTCGTGCCCGACGACGTGCGCCGGGTGCGCCACGCCGTCCTGCGCCACCGCCTCGTGCGCACCTACGACGCCCTGGCCAACAACGTCGCCCCGGAGGCCATCATCGACGCCGTCTTCCAGGCCGTCCCGGCGCCCTGACGCCGTGGACGCCCAGGACCCCGCCTCCCGGCTCGCCCAGGTGCGGGCCCGCCTCGACCTGCCCACCGTGCGCCGCGCCGCCGGGCTGCTCGACGGGCGGCACCGCTCGATCTTCACCGGCCACGGCCAGGACTTCGACGACCAGGTGGAGTACCGCCCCGGCGACGACGTCAAGGACATCGACTGGAAGTCCTCCGCCCGTGCGGGGCAGCCGATCATCCGCCGCTTCGTGCGCGAGTCCAACCTCGCCGTCGTCCTCGCCGTGGACACCGGGCGCAACATGGCGGCCGCCGCCCCCTCGGGCGAGACGAAGGCCGAGGTCGCCCTGTTCGTCGCCGACGTCGTCGCCTACCTCGCTCGGGCCCGCGGGGACCTCGTCGCGCTCGTGGCCGGCGACGCCGCCCGCCTCGTCCAGCTCCCCGGGCGCGGGGGGACCGCCCACCTGGAGACCCTGCTGCGCCTCGTCGAGCGCGCGCTCACCCGCGACGCCCCACCCTCCGACCTGGGCCGGGTGCTCGACCGGGTGGTGGCGCTGACCCGCCGCTCGCTCGTCGTCGTCCTCACCGACGCCGCCCGGCCCGAGCCGGCCCACGAGGAGGCCCTGCGCCGGCTGCGCACCCGCCACGAGGTCATGGTCCTCGCCGTGGCCGACGCCCCGCCCACCGGGGCCGGGCCGACCGCCGACGTCGACGGCGTCGCGCCCCTGCCGGCGTTCCTGCGCGCCGACCCGGGGCTGCACGCCGAGGCCGCGGCGGCCGCCGCCGCCCGCGCCGCCGCCGTGCGTGACCGGCTGCGCCGCATGGGCGTCGGGTACGTGACGGTCACCGGCACCGACGACGTCGTCGACCGCCTCGCCGAGCTGCTGGGGAGGCAGCACCGTGCCCGCCGCTGACCTGCTGCCGCCGGAGCCCTACGGCTGGTGGGTGCCGGTCCTCGGGGCCGGGCTGCTGCTCCTCGCCGGCGCCTGGGCCCTGCTCGTGCGGCGCCTGACCCGCGCCCCCCGGCCGGCCCCGCCCCCGCCGCCGGGCCCCGGGCTGCGCCCCCGCTACGCCGCGGAGGTCGACCGGCTCTACGCCGGCTACCGCGCCGGCGCCCTGGACCTGCGCGCCCTGCACCTGGCGCTGGCGCGCACCATGCGGGCGTTCGCCTCCGAGCGCCTGGGCACCGACGTGCGGTCCTGGACGCGCGCGGAGGTGGCCGGGCACGACCCGACCCGGCGGGTCGGGCACCTGCTGGCCCGGTGGGAGGAGCCGAGCTTCGCGCCGGACTCCGACGCCGAGGCCGGCGCCGCCGCCGCGGCCGCCCGGGAGGTGGTCGCGACGTGGTGACGCCCTGGGTGGTCCCGCTCGTCCTGGCCGCGGTCGCCGCCGCGGCGCTCGCGGGCTGGCTGGCGCGCGGGCGGGGCTCGCGCGACCGGGCGGTGCGGTGGGTGGCCAACTCCGCCTACGTGCGCGCCCTGACGAGCTACCGCCGCCGGCTGCGGGTCCTGCGCGGCGGCCTGGCGCTGGCCGCGGCGGCCCTGGCGCTGCTGGCCGTGGCCGCGGCGGCCCTGACCGCCCGGCCGGTGGACAAGGACATGCGGCCCGACTCCCTCGCCAGCCGGGACATCGTGCTGTGCCTGGACGTCTCGGGCTCGATGATCGAGCTCGACTCCGAGATCGTCGCGACCTTCTCCCGGCTCGTGGGCTCCTTCCGGGGCGAGCGGATCGCCCTGAGCATCTGGAACAACACCTCGCGCACCGTCTTCCCCCTCACCGACGACTACGGGCTGGTGCGCCAGGAGCTCGACGAGGCGGCCCAGGCCCTCGACTTCAACCTCGACTCCTGGGTGTACGACCCCGCCCGGCTGGCGCGCCTCGAGCGGTTCCTCACCGGCACCGTCTCGCTCAAGGGCGACGCCTCCTCGCTGGTCGGCGACGGCCTGGCCACCTGCGCCCTCGCCTTCGACGACGCCGACACCCACCGGTCCCGCTCGATCATCCTCGCGACGGACAACCTCGTCCTCGGCACGCCGATCTACACCCTGCCCGAGGCCGCCCGGCTCGCCGCCGACCGCGGCATCGTCGTGCACGGGCTCTACGCCTCGCAGAGCGACGCCGGCTCCAGTCGCGCCCGCGCCCAGATGGAGCAGGTCATCACCGCCGGCGGCGGCCGCTTCTACCAGGCCGACGACCCCGCCGCCGTCGACGGCATCATCGCCGACATCGAGGCCCAGCAGGCCGTCGCGCTCGACCCGACCCCCGAGCCGGTCGTCACCGACCGGCCCGACCGCTGGTTCGGCTGGCTGGTGGGGGCCCTGGCCGTGCTCCTGGTGACGATGTGGAGGCTGCGCGCATGACCCTCCGCCTCGTCTGGCCCGCCTGGGCGCTCGCCGCTGTCCTGGTGCCGCTGCTCGCCCTGACCGTGGCCGGCTGGTGGCGGGCCCGCCGCGGCGGCGACGCGGCGGGCGCCTGGGTCCGGCGCGGGGGGATGGTGCTCGCCGCCGCCGGCATCGGCCTGGCGCCGGCCGTCCCGGCCGCGACCACGCGGCTGGAGACCAACGCGGAGGTCTTCTTCGTCGTCGACCGCACCGGGTCGATGGCAGCGGAGGACTACGACGGCGCCCGCCCGCGCCTGGAGGGGGTGCGGCACGACCTCGTCGCGCTCATGGAGGCGCTGCCCGGGGCGCGGTACTCGGTCATCGCGTTCGACTCCCAGGCCAGCCGGCAGCTGCCGCTGACCAGTGACGCCCGCGCGGTGCGCAGCTGGGCCGAGACGCTGCGCCAGGAGATCACCCGCTACTCGGCCGGCTCCTCGATCCAGCGGCCACGCGCGACGCTCACCGAGGCGCTGACCGGTGCCGCGCGTCGCAACCCCGGCGACGTGCGCCTGGTCTTCTTCCTCTCCGACGGCGAGGACACCCACGGCGACCACCCCGACGCGCCCGGCGCGCCGGGCAGCTACGGCGACCTCGCCGGGCTGATCGACGCCGGCGCGGTGCTCGGCTACGGCACCAGCGCCGGCGGGCGGATGCGCTCCTACGACGGCACCGACGCCACCGGGCCGGGCACGGACGCGCCGTACATCGTCGACCAGACCCAGCCGGGCGCGCCGCCGGCCGTCTCCCGCATCGACGAGCCGGCGCTGCGCCGCCTGGCCGGCCAGCTGGGCGTGCCCTACGCCCACCGGGTCGCGCCGTCGCCGGTGAACGACCTCGTCGCGGGCATCGACGTCGAGCGGCTCGCCGCGGACGGGCGCCGCGAGGTGCGCACCTACCGGGACGTGTACTGGCCGGCCGCCGTCGTCCTCGCCGCGCTGGTGGCGGCGGAGGCGTACGCGCAGGCGGACCGGTGGCGGCGGCTGCGGCTGAGCGAGGCGGCATGAGCGTCACGACCCGTTCCCGCGCCGGGGCGGCACCGGTCACCCGGTCGGCGCCGCGCCCGCCGATGCCGGACCACCTGCGGCGCCGCCGGCGGCTGCTGGCCTGGTCGGCCCCCGTCGTCGCGCTGGCGCTGCTGGCCGGCGGGGTGCTGCTGGGGATCGCCCTGGGCAGCTGGAACGCCCGCACCGCGTACGAGGCCCGGGCCTACGACGACGCGGCCACCGGCTTCGCGCACCAGAAGCCCTCCACCGTGCTCGTCGAGCCGTGGAAGGCCTGGTTCAACACCGGCACGGCGCTGGTGCGCGCGGGGGACCACACCGGCGCGGTCGAGGAGCTGCGCGGGGCGCACCGGCTCGTGCCCAAGGGCACCACCGACGCCGACGGGCGTCCGGATCCCTCCACGCCGGAGTGCCGGGTGCGGATCAACCTCTCCCTCGCCCTGGAGTCCCTGGGCGACGACGCCCGCGGCGCCGGGGACGCCGGCGCGGCCGTGACGTACTACCGGGACGCGATGGACGCCATCGGGCCGTGCACGTCCGACGGGCGCTCGGCCGCCGACCAGCCGCCGCAGCACAGCGACGCGCGGTCGCAGCCGGACGAGACCGAGCAGCGCCAGAAGGCCAAGGCCAGCCGCGCCGAGCGGAGCCGGCAGGCGCCGGGGCAGCCGGGCCAGGGCGACGAGAAGCAGTCGCTGAAGCGGGCGCCGGTGGACCCGCGCCAGGAGCAGCTCGAGCAGCGCAACCAGGACGCCGAGCGGGACCGCCAGCGCCAGGAGCAGCAGCGCGGCGGCGGGACGGGGAGCGGTCAGGCCTGGTGACGCGCCGGGGTCAGGCGACCTCGGCGGCGCGCACGGGCCAGGCGGCCGGCGCACCCACGGCGCGCAGGACGAACAGCTCGGTCGCCGCGATGAACTCGCTGCGCTCCGGCTCGGCCCGCGGCACCCGGCGTCCGCTCAGGCAGGCGTGGACGAGCTGGACGACGGCGTCGACGTGCTGGGCGGGGATGTCGCCGGCCTCGATCGCCCGGGTGAGGATCTTGCGCAGCAGCGCCTCGACCTGGCCGACGTGCGCGCGCAGGTGCATGGCCGCCTCGCGCGAGACGACCTCGCGCAGGTCCGGGCCGGGGGCGAAGTGGTAGGAGCGCTCGAGCTGGAGCTGCTGGCGCACGTAGACGCGCAGCTGCCCGACCGGGTCGTCGACCTCGGCGAGGGAGGCGTCGAGGGCGCGGACGTAGGTCGACGTCTCGTGCTCGATGAACGCCAGGAGCAGGGACTCCTTGTCGGGGAAGTGGTTGTAGACCGCGGTGCGCCCGATGCCCGCCTCGGCGGCGATGTCGGCGAGGGAGACGGCGTCGAAGCCGCGCTCGCCCATGAGGTGCGACAGGGCGGCGAACAGGGCGCTGCGCGTGCGCTCGCGGTGTTCGGCGAGAGAGCTACCGAGGATCTTGGGCACCTGCAGATCATGCCACTTGCTGACAGACGCTGGCCAACCGTCGTGAAAACAGTGAGCCATTCCTCCGAGCGGGCAGCGGCGCCCGGAGGCCGCGCCCCGCAGGGGCGGGATTTGCGCCAGAATCCGGACGATAATGTGGCTGCACGTCGCGCCCATCCTTGAAGGAGCCCGCATGCCTGCCCCCGAGCAGCTCACCGCCTACGACGCGAGCAACCCCGCGTCGACGCCCGGGCTCCTCGCGCAGATCGCCGAGCACCGCCCGGACCTCCGGCCGCTGGTCGCCGCCAACCCGGCGACGCCGGCCGACGTCCTGGATCGCCTCGCCCGGCTCGGCGACGTCGCGGTGAATGCCGCGCTGGCCCGCCGGGACCAGCAGCCCGGGGCCCGGCCCTTCGCGGCTCCGGGTGGGGCCGTACCCGCCGCCCCGGGTGCGGGCGGGTACGCCCAGCCGGCCCCGACCGGCTTCGCCGCGCCGGACGCCGGCGGCCCGGGCGGGGGCGGGTACGGGACGAGCGGCTACGGGACCAGCGGGTACGGGACCAGCGGGTACGGGACGCCGGGTGCGGGCGCGTACGGGAGCCCGGCCTACTTCCCGATGCCGGCCACGACGGGGTACGCCGGCCCCGGCGGGCCCACGCTGAATTCCTACGCTCCGCCGATGGGTGCGGGCGGGTACGCGCCCGGCTATGCGACGGCGCCGGGCTCGTGGGGCGCCGCCCCCAAGCGGTCGCGGGCGCCGTGGATCGTCGGGCTCGTCGTGGCCGTGCTTGTCGCCGTCGTCGGGGTGGGCTATGTCGGCTACTGGTTCGTCGAGCGCGCCGCGAGCGTCGCGCGCGCGGAGTCCACGTACGGCTCGGACGAGCACCTCGACGCGCTGTGGGACGCCTGCGACGCCGGCGACGGGGAGGCCTGCGACGACCTGTTCTGGGACTCGCCGTCCTTCTCCGAGTACGAGGACTTCGGGAACACCTGCGGCGGGCGCGAGCCGGACGGGATCTGGCGGTGCGCGGACAAGTACGAGGCCGGACCCTCGGGCGGCGTCTGAGGGAACGCCCCTCAGGCCCGCACGGCGCGCAGCGCCGCGGCGATGGGACGGTCCGGGTCCAGCCAGTCCAGGTCCTCGAGCGCCTCGTGGGCGACCCAGCGCAGCTCGGAGTGGTCCGCCAGCGGGCGCGGCGTGCCCGCGACCAGCTCGGCCAGCCACACCCGCATCGTGCGGCCGGCGAGGATCGGCCAGTCGCCCTCCTCCGGCCCCGGCAGCTGGTCGCCGAGCCGCACGGTGACGCCCAGCTCCTCGTCCAGCTCGCGGTGCAGGGCCGCCTCGGCCGCCTCGCCCGGCTCGACCTTCCCGCCGGGCAGCTCCCAGCGCCCGGCGAGCGCCAGCGGCGCCGACCGCCGCGCGCACAGGACCCGGGTCGGCGTGGCGAGGGAGTCGACGATGGCGGCGGCCACCACGAGGGAAGGACGGGTTCTGGACGGCATGCCCCGAGCCTAGGTGGTGGCCGGCCGGACGGCGGCGGCCAGGTCGTGCGCGGCGGCGGGGGTGATCCGCACCTCGGTGCGCACCGACGAGCCCGCGCCGCCGCCGAAGACCACCCCGCGCAGCGGCGCGACGTCGTGGTGGTCGCGGCCCCAGCCGAGGATGACGTAGCGGTTGTCGATGAACTGGTCGGCGGTGGGGTCGACGTGGATCCATCCGCCGCCGGGCAGCCAGACCGACGCCCACGCCCGCGGACCCTGCCCCGCGCCGCCGGCCTCCGCCGCGGCCTCCGGCGGGGCCACGTAGCCCGAGACGTACCGGGCCGCCAGGCCCATCGAGCGCATGCACGCCACGAGCAGGTGCGCGCGGTCGTGGCTGGAGCCGGCGCGGCGCGCGAGCACCTCGGGCAGGGGCGCCGGGCCCTCGCGCCCGGGCGGGGCGTCGCCGACGTCCTCCCGGAGGCGCCGGGACAGCCCGGCCACCACGTGCACGAGCGGCGTGCCGGGCCCGAAGGACGACATGGCGTACTCGCGCACCGACTCCTCCGGGGCGATGAGCTCCGACGGCAGCGCCGACTCGACGATGGCGAGCACCGACGCCGGCCCCTCGCCGTGCTCGCCGATCCCGGTGGCCCGCATGCCGCTGACCGACGCGGCCGCGCGCTCCCACGTGACCGGCAGCGCGGCGGCCGGGTCGAGGCGCCGGCGTGCGACGCTGACCACCGAGGTCGCGCACACCTCGAGGGTGGTGTGTGGCTCGGTCACGTGGAAGTAGCCGACCCGGTTGCCGTGCAGGTCCAGGTGGTCGGAAGCCTCCGCCGGCCCGGGGGTGACGGCGAGGTCGGCGGCGTGGACGCGCTGGCCGGCGCCGGCGCGGGGCAGCAGCATGGCCACCCCGTAGGAGCCGGTCACCGGCGCCGGGTAGGTGTACGTCGAGCGGTGGACGAGCCGGACGTGGCGTTCCTCGCCGCCGCGGCGCGCGCTGGGCCTGCTCATTGCCACCCCCCGGGCCACTGGGCCACCACCGGCCGGGTGAAGTGGACCCGGCTGATCTCGGTGGCGAGCTCCTCCAGGCGCCACCCGACCGACTCCAGCGTCTGCTCCAGGTGCACCCGCCGCCCCGCGGCGCGCTCCCGCGCGGCCCGTTCCGTGCGCAGCTCGCCGAGCAGGTCCCGGGCCTCGTCGAGGAGCTGGTCCCGCGACGCTGGCCCGCGGCCCGTCGCGGGCAGGCCGGCCAGGTGGGCGCGCAGCTCCTGAAGCTGGAAGGCCAGCGAGCGCGGGTTGGCGGGATCGACGAGGAGGAGGTCGAGCGCGCCGGCCAGGCCGCCGCCGCGGCGCCGGTAGGTGATGGCCGACTCGTTCGCCAGGAGCACCGACTCCAGCACGAGTCGCTCGACGGCGTCGTCGTGCGGGGCGGTCACGGTGGCCTCCAGCGTGGCCACGAGCCGCTGGGCGCGCTCCAGGCGGCGGCCGGCCTCGAGCAGGTGCCAGCCGACGTCGCGGACGAGGGACTCGGCGAAGCCGCCGGTGAGCGCCATGAGCGCCTCCAGCAGGCGGCCGAGGGCGGGCGCGAGCCCGAGCGGGTTCTCGCCGTCGTCGAGCTGACGCTGGCGCTCGGCGCGCAGGGTCCGCTCGAGGGCGGAGAGGGCCCGCCAGACGTCCGGCGAGAGGTTGTCGCGCACCCCGGCGGCGTCCTGCGCCATCCGCGCCACCGACCATGCCACCGAGCCGTGCACCGTGGCGTCGGTGACGAGCCCGGCCAGCGAGGCCTCCGCTGCGAGGGTGTGCAGGGCCTCGAGGAGGACGGCGAGCGCCGCCGGCCCGGCACCGGGGGCGCTCGCGGCCGGGCCGGGCAGGGCGGGACGGGCGAAGTCGTCCCAGCGGTCGGCGACGGCGAGCAGGAGCCGGACGGTGGACTCGGCCCGCTCGGCGTGCCGCCCCAGGTGGAACAGGTCCTCCCCGGCGCGGGCGGAGACGGCGGCGGTGGGGGAGCGGCCGGGCAGCGCGGCGCCGGTGACGGCGGCGTCGGCCGGCTCGGGGGCGAGCACCCACACGTCCTTGGCGGTCCCCACGACGCCGCCCGCCGCCTGCGGGGCGGGGCCGACGTGGCCCAGCGCCCCGCTGAGGACGACGTAGCCGCTGGGACGGGCGACGGCGAAGGTCCGCAGCGCCGTCGGCTGCGGCACGAGCGCGTGGTGGTGCACGGTCGGGGTCGTGGAGGCCTCGATGGGCTCCTGCCCGACCCAGGCTGCGGGCTGTCCGGCGATGCGGGTGGCCAGGTCGGCGCGCTGGTCGAGGGTGAGCTCCCAGCCGAGCACGGGCCGCTCGGCGTCGGAGGTGGGCCGGACGATGAGCCGGCCGAGGTTGGCCATGACGTGCGAGCACATGGACCGGTCCCCACACCAGTAGGTGACCGCGGAGGGGAGCGCGAGGTCCTCGCCGCGCAGCGCGCGCGCCAGGCGGGGCAGGTAGGTCAGGAGGGCCGGGTTGCCCAGCACGCCGGTGCCGAGGGTGTTGACCACGGTGACGGCGCCGGCGCGGGCGGCCTGGACGAGCCCGGGGACGCCGCGGCGCGAGCCGCGCCGGAGCTCGAGCGGGTCGACGTCGGCCGCGTCGACGCGGCGCAGGAGGACGTCGACCGGTTCGAGGCGGCCGAGGGTGCGCGCCCACACCCGCCCGTCCTGGACGACGAGGTCGCCGCCCTCGACGAGCGGCAGGCCGAGCATGGCCGCGAGGTAGCCGTGGTCGAACGCCGCCGGGCTCGCCGGGCCGGGGGTGAGGACGGCAACGCGCGGGCCGTCGGGGCCGGCCGCCGGGGCCACCTCCTGGAGCGCGGCGCGCAGGGCCTGGAAGTAGGGGCCGACGCGGCGGGTGCGGGACTGGCGGTAGACGCCCGCGAGCACCTCGGAGACCACGCGGCGGTCGGCCATGACGTACCCGAGGCCCACGGGGGTGTCGACGCGGTCGGCGAGGACCGTCCAGGCGCCGTCGGCGTTGCGGGCGAGGTCCGCCGCGGTGTGGAAGAGCTGGTGGGGGCCGGGCACGCGGATGCCGTCGGCGGCGCGGACGAAGCCGGGGTGGCCCAGGACCACCTCCGGCGGCAGCAGCCCGGAGGTGAGCAGGCGGCGCTCGCCGTAGAGGTCGGTGAGGATCGCGTCGAGCAGCTCCGCGCGCTGCAGCAGCGCCGCCTCGAGGCGGTGCCACTCGCCTTCGTCGACGAGCACCGGCAGCGGGTCGAGCTGCCAGGCGTGGGCGGGGTCGGCCGTGACGAGGCCCTCGTCCTGCAGCAGGCTCATGACCTCCGCGCGGCTGGCGTCGAGCTGGTCCGGCCGGCCCAGCCGGGCCTGCTCCGCGAGCTGCTCCCAGGCCAGCCGGGCGGGGCCGGACGCCTGGAGCATCTCGTCGTGGCCGGGGCCGTTGGCGCGGTAGGACTCGAGCAGGTCCAAGGCGGCTCCCGGGGCGTGGCCGTGTCGACGTCCGACGTGCCGGGGCACCGCTCCAATGCGAGGCAAAGTGACGTCCGACACGTCCGCGGGCGACTTTACCGGAGGTTTGCCCGGATGTGGTGGGCGGAGCGGGACTTTCCGGAGCGGCCGAGGTCGGGCAGTTCGTGGAGGGTCAGGCGGCGTGGAAGGTCAGGCGGCCGGCCCGTCGAGGTCAGGCGAGCGCGGCGCGCAGCGTGGCTCGGCCGGCCTCGAGCGGCTCAGGCTCGTGCCAGGGCGGGCGGGCGGCGGGCCGCTCGTTCCCCAGGGAGCTCGTGTCGCCCGCGCGCGGCCGGGCCGGCGCGGTGCGCGCGGTGTCCCGGGCGGCCCTCGCGCTCATCGCCGGGAGGGCGCCGGGGATGACGCGCCACTCCTGCACCCGGGCGCGCCGGCCGGGGCGGTGGACGTCGCGCACCATGACCCCCCGGGCGGCGAGCTGGCGGCGCAGCAGCTCCGCGTCGCCGTGCGCGCCGTCCGTCAGCGCCTCCCCGCGGGCGGCGAGCAGCCGGCGCTCCTGGCGGGGCAGGTCCTGTGCGGTGCGCGCCCACGGCGTGAAGACCTCCTCGTGCGGGTCCTCGGTGCGCGGCGCCGGGTAGCCGTGCTCGACCAGCGCCACGAGCAGGGCGGGCCGGTCGAGGTCGCAACGCACGCGCGCCAGCTCCACCGTCCCCGCGCCGAGGAGCACGACGTCGGTGCCGACGACGACGTCCTCGACGAGCGCGCGCGGGACGCTCACGCGGGCGTCGTCCCAGCTGAGGGTGATCGCCCGCCCGCCGACCTGGGCGCGCAGCGCCTCGGCGAGCACCGAGGAGGACCACACCACGCCGAGGAGCAGGCCGAGCGCGCCGGCGACGACGAGCGCGACCGGCTCGCCCACGCGGTCGGCGCGGCCGAGGAACCCGTCGAAGGAGTCGCTGGCCTGGGCGGCCGCCTCCACGGCGAGCGTGAGCAGGAGGAAGAGCAGCAGGCCGGCCAGCGGGTAGCCCAGCCGGAGTGCGAGGCGGACCCCGCGGGGCGGGCGCACCGTGGTGCTCGGCAGCATGATCGACCCTTCCTCGAGACGGCGGTGGCCGGACCGCCGCAGGGTGCGGCGGGGCAACCATGACGAGGATGGCCCGCGGCGGCCCCCCGCCACATCAGCCCGGAGAATGAAGATCCCCGCCGGCCGGCTCCGACCTCAGGCGTAAGGGACTCCCCCTAGGGACTGGTCGCGGAGTGGTGAGTCAGACCGGCTGCCGCTCGCCGTCGCGAGTCACACCAGCTGCCGCTCGCCGTCGCGGCGCACCCGCAGCCAGCGGTACCCGTAGCCCTCGAGCGGGAGGTCCGCCGCGCCGTCGGCGCCCAGGTCCGTGGTGCCGTCGCGCAACAGGTCCACCAGCGCGCTGTCCGGCGGGACGTCGAGACGCAGCGGCACGGTGACCGGCTCGGCCGAGAGGTTGTGCAGCGCGACGACGCTCGAGCCCTCCCAGCTCAGCTGGTGCGCGAGCACGTGGGTGTGCGGCTGGTCGAGCACGGTCAGCCGGCCCCAGCCCAGCTCCGGGCAGGCGCGATAGGTGAGGACGAGGGTGCGCACGAAGTTCCACAGCGAGTCCGCATCGCGCATCTGCGCGGCGGCGTTGACGTGTTTCGGGCCGTAGCCGCCGTCGACCACCTGTCCCACGAGACGGTCGGGTGGCGCGGTGGAGAAGCCCCCGTTCTCGCCGTCGGACCATTGCATGGGCGTGCGCACGGCCATCCGCCCATCGGCGCCGAGGTCCTCGCCCATGCCGAGCTCCTCGCCGTAGTACAGCGTCGGGGTGCCGGGCAGGGAGAACAGCAGCGAGTACGCCATGCGGATGCGGCGGGGGTCGCCGTCGAGCATCGTCGGCACCCGCCGCTTGAGCCCGCGGCCGTAGACCTGCATGCGCTCCTCGGGGCCGAACGCGGCGAACACCTCCGCGCGCTCGTCCTCG
The DNA here is from genome assembly GCF_009193175.1 of Georgenia ruanii. Classification (GTDB taxonomy): domain Bacteria; phylum Actinomycetota; class Actinomycetes; order Actinomycetales; family Actinomycetaceae; genus Georgenia; species Georgenia ruanii. The sequence goes on from NZ_VUKE01000003.1 coordinate 258,982, forward strand.
GTGAGCTTGTCCAGCGTCAGCTCGTCGTGGTTGCGCAGGAAGGTGGCCCACTGGCAGTCGTGGGGGATGGCGGGGCGCTGGGTGAGCGCCTCGGCCAGCGGGCCGGCGTCCTCCCGGGCGAGGGAGAGGTAGGTCTTCTGCATGGCGATGAAGTCGAACATCATGTGCAGCTGGTCGCCGCCGTTGTCGCCGAAGTACTTCCGCTGCTCCTCGTGGGGCAGGTTGACCTCCCCCAGCAGGATCGCGTCGCCGTGCCGGCGGCCGAGGAACGCGCGCATCTGGCGCAGGTAGGTGTGGGGGTCGTCGACCTCCTTGTCCTGCGGGCTGAGCCCGACGTCGGAGAGGAAGTAGGGCACCGCGTCCACCCGGAAGCCGTCGAGGCCGAGCTGGAGCCAGAAGCCGATCGTCTTCCAGATCTCGTCGCGGACCTTGGCCTTGGTGATGTTGAGGTCCGGCTGGTGGGCGTAGAAGTGGTGCAGGTACCACTCGCCGGTCCGCTCGTCGAGCTCCCAGATGGAGTCCTCCTCGTCGGGGAAGATCACCTGGTCGGAGGTGTCCGGCGGCGGCTCCGCGCGCCAGACGTAGTAGTCGCGGTAGGGGTTGTCCGTGCTGGCACGGGAGGCCTGGAACCACGGGTGCTCGCTGGAGGTGTGGTTGATCAGCAGGTCGGCGATCACCCGCATGCCGCGGTCCTTGGCGGTGCGGATGAGCTCGACCACGTCCCCGTGGGTGCCCAGCCGGGGATCCACCCCGTAGTAGTCGGTGACGTCGTAGCCGTCGTCGCGGTCCGGCGTCGGGTAGAAGGGCATGAGCCACAGGCACGTCACGCCGAGCTGGGCGAGGTAGTCGATCCGCTCGGTGAGGCCGGCGATGTCGCCGACCCCGTCGCCGTCGGCGTCGAAGAACGTCTCGATGTCCAGGCAGTAGATGACGGCGTTCTTCCACCACAGGTCGGAGGTCTGGGTCATTCTCATCGGCGGTTGCTCCTCGGGGTCGGGGGCTGCTCGGGCGGTCAGGCGCGCAGCGCGGGCAGGACGGCGGTGGCCGCCTTCTCCAGCCACGCGCGCTGGTCCTGGCCGACGTGATGGAGGTAGATCTCCTCGAAGCCGAGCTCGGCGTACTCGCGCAGCCAGGCCACGTGGCGGGCGGGGTCGGCCGAGACGTTGACCGCCGCGGTGACAGAGGCGTCGCTGACGTCCTTGCTGGCGACGTCGAAGTGCTCGGGCGTGGGCAGGTCGAGGCTCACGGGCTCGGCGAAGGTGTTGGTGCGCCACTGGTCCCGGGCGACGGCGAGCGCCTCTTCCTCCGTGGGCGCCCAGGACAGGTGCACCTGCAGCGCCAGCGGGCCGCGGCCGCCGGTGCCGCGGTAGGCCGCCACGACCTCGCGCAGGGTCTCGACCGGCTGGTTGATGGTGATGAGCCCGTCCGCCCAGCGAGCAGCTCGGGCGGCGGTGGAGGCGGAGATGGCCGCCGCCCGCAGCGGCACGGGCTCGACCGGCAGGTCGTACAGCCGGGCGCGGTCGACGGTGACCAGGCCGTCGTGGGTGACCTCCTCGCCGGCGTGCAGGCGGCGAACGACCCCGACGCACTCCTCGAGCCGCCGCAGGCGCGTCTCCTTGTCGGGCCACCGCCCGCCGGTGATGTGCTCGTTCATGGCCTGGCCCGAGCCCAGCGCCACCCAGAACCGGCCGGGGAACATCTCGCCGAGGGTCGCCGCGGCCTGGGCCACGATCGCCGGGTGGTAGCGCTGCCCGGGCGCGTTGACGCAGCCCAGCGGCAGCGACGTGGTTGCCAGGGCGGCGCCGAGCCAGGACCAGGTGAAGCCGGAGTGGCCCTGTCGCGCGCTCCACGGGGCGAAGTGGTCCGAGCACATCGCCATGTCGAACCCGGCCTGCTCCGCCGCGCGGACGTCGGCGAGCAACCGGCTCGGGGCGATCTGCTCGTGGGACGCATGGAAGCCGTAGGTCGTCACGTGTTCCTTCCTAGGGGCAGTTTCGGGCTGGCGCCTCCTGAACGGTTCGGGAGGGATGCCAGCGTCGCGAGCACGAGCCGAGTGCGGGGACGGCGACGTCGCGCCGTCGTGGAGGGCGGCCACGGTCCAACCGCATGGGCAGGCGACGGCTAGTACGCCAGTACTAGAACTAGTGATGCCGTGCCGCCGCTCCGCCCGGGTCCCGGCTCGTGTGAGTTCGACTGAGGATTGCATTCCGGTCATATCCACAGCCTGGGCGGGCGTCCGGCGCGATGTCGGCGGGGTGTCATAGGTTGTATGCATGTTCGATGACGAGCAGGACGACAGCCCCACCGGTGGCGATGGTTCCGTCCCCGACGGCGCCCCCGACACTCCGGGCCGTCTGGGCGCCCCGGCCTCCGACGCTGTGGGCGACGACGCCGACGCCGTGGATCACGACGACGTCCCGGGCGCCGCCGGCGACGCCGAGCATCGCATCGACGCGGCCAGCGCTGCCGACGGGCCGGCCGGGTTGGCGGGCGTGCTTCAGGCGGTGTCCGCGCTGGTGGGGTTGCCGCTGGCGGCCGGGCTGGCCGCGGTGGTCCCGGACGGGCAGGACCCGGGCGACCTGGTCGAGCTGGCCGCGCAGTGGTCGCGGGTGATCGCCTGGGCCCACTACCAGCGCGCCGAGACCCTGTCGGCCCTGGCCGTGCAGGCCATCGACCGCGACGGGGTCAACGCCGTGACCGCGGTGGCCACCGAGGTGGCCATGCGCCAGGGCATCTCCCGCCCGGGCGCCACCCGGCTGGTGCGCACCGCGATGGCGCTGACCGGGCCGCTGCAGGCCACCGGGGAGGCGCTGGCCCGCGGGGCGCTGGACCCGCGCAAGGCCGACGTGATCGCCGCCGG